>NZ_JAHUWF010000002.1:0-536591 GCF_019219205.1 Pseudomonas sp. PDM27
GCAGAACCCAGCGGCGCAGAGCCGTAGGGCCCACCCCGGTGGCCTCACAGGCTTTAGGTATGGAGTAATTCATCTCCACTACCAAGCGGATGGCTTCCGCTTTTTCCTCAGATGTAACAACCCGATACCCCATGATGCGTCCTTAAGTCGATGCTCCTACATCATGGTCCAAAAATGTTCGACCACTACACGGCAGCTCCTACAGGTTTACACATTCCCCTGTAGGAGCTGCCGAAGGCTGCGATCTTTTTGGCCACCCACCCCCTCAATGATTGACGGTATACGCCAGCATCATCGAAATCTGGCTCATCGGCCGCCCGCCACTTTCCTCATGCCACTGGTTGAACACGTCCTGCACCAACGCCAGGTCGCGCAGACTGCTCGGCACCTTGTCGATGATGTCTTGCGCATTCAGCGCCGCGACCACGTCGTAGCTCGGCACAAAGGTGTCCTTGCCGATCATCCGCAGGAAGCGCGGGGCTGACAGGCCACCCAACTGATGTCCGCGTTTTTTCAGGAAGGTCCAGAGCCCGACGATATCGGTCACCGGCCAGTCGGCGATCAGTTCGCCGAAGCTGCCCTTTTCATGGGCCACGTCCAGTATGAACTGCGCGTTGCGCGGCACACTCTTGAGCTTGCCCAGGTGCCGGATGATCCGCGTGTCCTGCATCAGCCGCTCAAGGTGCTCGGCACTCATCAGCACGACTTTTTCCGGATCGAACCTGAAGAACACTTCTTCGAAGGCTGGCCACTTGGCGTCCACCAGGCTGTGCTTGAGCCCGGCGCGGAATACCCGTAGCGCCATCATCGAAAGGTAGCGATCGTCGCTGATCTTGCGCAATTGCGCCGGGGTTTTGGGAACGGGCAGATGGGCTTCCAGTTCAGCCGCCGAACCGAAACGGTTCAGGCAGTATTCATTGAGCCACTTGTAATCGCGCATGCCCTCTCCAGTAATCTGAAATAAAACGAAAAAACCTGTGGGAGCGAGCTTGCTCGCGATAGCAGTGTGTCATTCAACATTGAAGTCGACTGACATGGCGCAATCGCGAGCAAGCTCGCTCCCACAGTAGTTGTGGTTAGAGGTTGACCACGTTGACGAAGCGCGATGCGGCGCTTTCGTCGATCTTGAGGCTGGTGAAGTCAAACAGGTTGCGGTCCGCCAGTTGCGATGGGATCACGTTCTGCAGGCTGCGGAAAATGCTCTCGGTACGGCCCGGGGTCTTGCGTTCCCAGTCCTGCAGCATTTCCTTGACCACCTGACGCTGCAGGTTTTCCTGGGAACCACAGAGGTTGCACGGAATGATCGGGAATTGCTTGAAGTCCGAGTAGGCCTGGATGTCTTTTTCGTTGCAGTAGGCCAGCGGGCGAATCACCACGTTTCGACCATCGTCGGCGCGCAGCTTCGGCGGCATGGCCTTGAGCGAACCGTTGAAGAACATGTTCAGGAAGAACGTTTCGACGATGTCGTCGCGGTGGTGACCCAGGGCCATCTTGGTCGCGCCAATTTCATCGGCGAAGGTGTAGAGCGTGCCGCGACGCAGGCGCGAGCACAGCGAGCACGTGGTCTTGCCTTCCGGAATCAGCTCCTTGACCACCGAATACGTGTCTTTCTCGACGATGTGGTACTCGATACCCAGTTCTTTCAGGTAGGCCGGCAGCACGTGCTCCGGGAAGCCCGGCTGCTTCTGATCCATGTTCACGGCCACGATCTCGAACTTGATCGGCGCGACCTTCTGCAAGTGCATCAGCACATCGAGCATGGTGTAGCTGTCCTTGCCACCGGACAGGCAGACCATGACCTTGTCGCCGTCTTCAATCATGTTGAAATCGGCAACCGCCTCACCGGCCTGTCGGCGAAGGCGCTTTTGCAGTTTGTTCTGGTTGACCGTGAGAGTGCCCATGACGCGAAATCCGTGAGGTGTGACGAAAGGCGGGCATTTTACGCAAAAAAACGACCCGTAGGAGCTGCCGAAGGCTGCGATCTTTTGATTTTGATCTTCGATGGCGCTGAAATCATCAAAGATCAAAAGATCGCAGCCTTCGATAGCTTCTACAGACGCAACCGCGATTAGGCCTAGTGTTTACAGCGCGATTTGCTCTAAAGCCCCTGCTCCACCCGGGGAAACTCCTCCCTATACTGCGACATAAGGTCGCTTACATATTTCAGACCTGTGACTTGCTTGGCCGCATTGGCCCGTAGGCGCTCCACTGGGGGGCGACGGTAAAGACAAGAGGAGTGACTGGCATGATCCATCACGTAGTGGGGCTCTTCACCCACCCTGACCAAGAATGGAAAGAAATCCGTGGCGACCAGGAGGAAAGCATCAGCCACATGTACCTGACCCATACGCTGATCCTGGCGGCCATCCCCGCCGTGTCTGCCTTCATTGGCACCACACAGGTCGGCTGGGTCATCGGCAATCGGCCTCCCGTGATGTTGACCGTAGAAAGCGCGATATGGATGACGGTCATGTCGTACCTGGCGATGCTCGGGGGTGTAGCGGTAATGGGCGCATTCATTCACTGGATGGCCCGCACCTATGACGCCAACCCAAGCCTCGCCCGCTGCATTGCGTTTGCAACCTACACCGCGACCCCCTTGTTCATCGGCGGCCTCGCGGCCCTGTACCCGCACTTGTGGCTGGGGATGATCGTCGGCACCGCAGCCATCTGCTACACGGTGTACTTGCTGTATGTGGGCTTACCGACCTTCATGAACATTCCATCTGACGAGGGCTTCCTGTTTTCAAGTTCGGTGCTTGCCGTAGGCCTGGTGGTGCTGGTCGCCATCATGGCGTTCACTGTGATTGTCTGGGGACTCGGCGTGGGGCCGGTCTACACCAACTAGCCGCTCATCACCGAAAATCAGAAATGCCGATAAAGGCCGCCGCGAGGCGGCCTTTTCATTCTTCAGCAACGAGAAAGCCCACGACCATTCGGCAACCTGGTGATTCGCAAGGCCCGAGGGTTGCGGCATACTCGACCGCTCTGGAGATCCATCAAGCATGCCCGAGCAACTCAATTCCCGCGTCGAAGACTGTTTCCAACTAGCCGAATCCTTTTTCAAACGACCTTTCAAGCGCCCTGTGGTGAGCCTCAAGCTGCGCGGGCAAAAAGCCGGTGTCGCGCATTTGCACGAGAACCTGCTGCGCTTCAATCCGCAGCTGTACCGGGAGAATACCGAGGATTTCCTCAAGCAGACCGTGGCCCATGAAGTCGCGCACCTGATCGCCCACCAGCTGTTCGGCGACCGCATCCAGCCCCATGGCGAAGAGTGGCAATTGATCATGCGCGGCGTATACGAACTGCCGCCCAACCGCTGCCACACCTATGACGTCAAACGCCGCAGCGTGACCCGCTACATCTACAAATGCCCGTGCGCCGACAGCGACTTCCCGTTCTCGGCCCAACGCCACAGCCTGGTGCGGCAAGGGCGCCGGTACCTGTGCCGGCGGTGTCGCAACACCTTGGTGTTCAGTGGGGAGATGCGGGTCGAGTAGTTGGATTTTCGGTGTTTGTGCGGCCGCCTTCGCGAGCAGGCTCGCTCCCACACTGGGTTTGTGTCACGCCGCCGATCCCCTGTGGGAGCGAGCCTGCTCGCGATGGCGGCCTGACAGGCCCTAGAGAATCACTTTGGCTCGCCGTAATTCAGCAATCCGCTCAGCACCAAACCCCAACTCCCCCAACACCTGATCGGTATGCTGCCCCAGCGCCGCGCCGATATGCTTCGGCTCAGGCAACCCCTCTGAAAACTTCAGCGGACAAGCCATCTGCGCCTGGGTTGAACCATCGTCCCGCGGCACGTCGGTCACCAACTCCCGCGCTTGCAACTGCGGATGACACAGCGCTTCTCCCAGGCTCAACATCGGTTCGACGCACGCATCCAGTTCCGCGAACAGCGCACGCAACTCGGCAAAATCATGCTTTTCGAATTCGACCTTCAACGCGTCTTTCAGCTTTTTCTGATGCGCCGGTTGCGGTGACAGGCCCAGGCCAGCCAGTTCTTCCAGCCCCAATGCCGTGCACAACTGCTTCATGAACACCGGCTCCAGGCTGCCCACCGACAGCCAGCGCCCATCCCGAGAGCGGTAGTAATCGTAAAAGCTGCCGCCGTTGAGCACCTGGTTTTCCGGCCCCGGCTCGACGCCACAGGCCAGATATCCGGCACCCGCCAGCGCATTCAGGCTGAACGCGCAGTCGGTCATGCTGACATCCAGGTGCTGGCCCTGACCGGTTTGCTGCCGGGCGATGACCGCCGCCAGCAGGCCAATCACCCCGTGCAGCGAGCCACCGGCGACATCCGCCACCTGCATGCCCAACGGCAGTGGCCCACTGTCGGTTCGGCCGGTGTAACTCGCCAGCCCGGACAAGGCCAGATAGTTGATGTCGTGGCCGGCGCGGTCCTTGTAGGGACCGGTCTGGCCGTAGCCGGTGATCGACACATAAATCAGCTTTGGGTTGATCGCCTTCAGAGCCTCATACCCCAGCCCCAGTCGATCCATGACACCGGGGCGGAATTGCTCCAGCACGATGTCGTAGTCCTGCAACAGATGCTTGATGACATCCAGCGCCTCAGGCTGTTTGAGATCCAGGGCGAGGCTGCGCTTGTTGCGGTTGAGGTAGGCATGACTGGCCGACACCCCTTGATCGTGGGGCGGCAATACCCGCAGCAGATCCATGCGGGTCGGTGATTCGATGCGCAACACTTCGGCGCCCATGTCCGCCAGCAGCAACGAAGCGAACGGCCCCGGCAGCAGTGTCGAGAAATCCAGAACCTTGAGTGATGCCAATGGACCGAGCATGAACGTTCTCCCTTAACAATGCCCACAGCCTAGGCAGCCGATCGCTTTGCGGCAATCACCTTATGCGCCACGTGCAGTGACCGTTACGCTCAATCCGCAGGCAACAAAAAACCCGCCGAAGCGGGTTTTTCATCAGGACAAGGCTTACTTGGCGTTAGCCGGGGCTACCTCTTCGACGTGGCCCAAAACATCGTCTTTAGGCTCGTCGGCAATGCCGCGACCGCCCGAAGCCAGTTCGGCTTGCAGCACGTCGGTGTCCAGTTCCTTGACCCATTTGGCCACAACGATGGTCGCCACGGCGTTACCGATCAGGTTGGTCAGGGCACGGGCTTCGGACATGAAACGGTCGATACCGAGGATCAGCGCCAAGCCGGCAACTGGCAGGTGGCCGACGGCGGACAGCGTTGCAGCCAGTACGATGAAACCACTACCGGTCACACCCGCAGCGCCTTTGGAGGACAGCAGCAACACCACCAGCAGGGTGATCTGATGCGTGATGTCCATGGGCGTATCGGTGGCCTGGGCAATGAACACCGCGGCCATGGTCAGGTAGATGGCGGTACCGTCGAGGTTGAACGAATAGCCGGTCGGGATCACCAGGCCTACTACGGATTTCTGTGCACCCAGACGCTCCATCTTGATCAGCATGCGTGGCAGCACCGATTCCGAAGAGGAAGTACCGAGCACGATCAGCAGTTCCTCACGGATGTAGCGGATCATTTTCAGAACGCTGAAACCGTGCAGGCGGGCGATGGAGCCCAACACGATCAGGATGAACAGCAGGCATGTGATGTAGAAGCACGCCATCAGTTGACCCAGTTGCACCAGCGAGCCGACACCGTAGGCACCGATGGTGAACGCCATGGCACCGAAGGCACCGATCGGCGCGAGCTTCATGATCATGTTGATGATGTTGAACATCACGTGGGCGAAGCGATCGATGAAGTCCAGCAGCGGCTTGCCGTAGGCACCCAGGCGATGCAGGGCGAAACCGAAGATCACCGAGAACATCAGCACTTGCAGGATGTCGCCGGTGGCGAAGGCGCCGACGATGGTGGTCGGGATCACGTTCAGCAGGAAGCCGACGACGCTTTGGTCAGCACCGGCTGCAACATAAGTGGCAATCTTGGAGGCATCGAGGGTGGCGACGTCGATGTGCATGCCATTGCCCGGCTGCACGATGTTGACCACGACCAGACCGACCAGCAAGGCAATGGTCGACACGATCTCGAAGTACAGCAGCGCGTAGCCACCTGTCTTGCCGACCGACTTCATGTTCTGCATGCCGGCGATGCCGCTGACAACGGTACAGAAGATGATCGGGGCGATGATCATTTTGATCAACTTGATGAACCCGTCGCCCAGTGGCTTAACGGCCACACCGAGCTGTGGATAGTAGTGGCCGAGAGCGATACCGATGACAATTGCAACGATCACCTGGAAATACAGGGATTTGTACAGTGGCTGACGAGTCGTCATTGCAAAGTTCCTCAAGGGTGCCCGGTGACAACATCCATCTGTTGCCCGCAACACCGCAATTGCGAACCCTCCTGCACTGGAGGGATTTGTTTTTTCGAGCTGCGCAACGGCAGGCCTCTGCACGTTGTATCGCAAGGCCCGTGCCACCTTCCGTAAAATACCTGCAAGCCTTTTGATATCAGGGGTCGCAGCAAATTCCCTGTCACCGGACGGTTACATGCATGTGGCGGATTTCCGCCCTTCCACTAAAAGTCGTCCTGCAATTTGGCGGATATCCGCCCTGTTCATGCCCGCAGCGCGCAGCTACCATCCGTCGTTCAACGGTCAGATCTGCTGCCATGCGCGAACGCACCATCGCCAGTCATTTCGCCCGCGCCGTTCTCGGGGGGGCGCGTCGACACGGCTACGACTACTCGAGACTGCTGCAACAACTGGGAATCAGCCCCGAGCTGCTGGACGAACCGCGGGCGCGCATCGCTCCGGAGCAGTTCACCCAGTTGATCAAGGCCTTATGGCTGGCACTGGACGACGAGTACCTGGGTTTTGGGCAAGCCCCGAGCAAACCGGGTAGCTTCGCGATGATGTGTCATGCCGTCATCCACTGCCGCAATCTGGATAAGGCACTCAATCGCGGCTTATTGTTTTATAGCCTATTCCCCGGGGCTCCGCGTTTGACCCTGACTCACGAGGACGAATGGGTCCGCCTGAGCCTGGACGACTCGCAGCTTTGGGACCCGGACCACTTTCTGACCGAGGCTCTGCTGGTGATCTGGCACCGTTTCGGCAGCTGGCTGATCGGCCAGCGCATTCGCCTGGAACAGGCCACGTTCAGCTACCCGCGACCGGAACACGGCGCCGAGTACGACCTGCTGTTTTCCTGCCCGCTTGAGTTTTCACGCCCCCAGAGCAGCCTGTTGTTTCACAACCGCTACCTGGCCATGCCGCTGTTGCAGGATGAGCGCACCCTCAAGCATTTTCTTGAGCACTCCCCGGCCAACCTGCTTTCGCGTCCGGATGACGGCGACAGCCTGAGCAGCCGCTTGCGGCGCTTACTCAGCCGCGACAGTTCACGCTGGCCAGACCTGGAAGCCGTGGCCGCGCACCTGCACATCAGCCCGCAAACCTTGCGCCGGCATTTGCGTGACGAGGGCACGAGCTTTCAGGAATTGAAGGACCAGTTGCGCCGGGACATCGCGATTTACCACCTGAGCCGCGCTGACCTGTCGTTGCAACAGATCGCCGAGCAATTGGGGTTTTCCGAACCGTCGGCGTTTCACCGGGCGTTCAAGAAGTGGACCGGGCTGACACCGGGGGCTTATCGGGCGCAGGAACACTGAGTTTCAAGGCCGATTTTTTGCTGTCTTCACTGGCCTCTTCGCGAGCAGGCTCGCTCCCACAATTAATCAGTGTCGTTCACAAAAAAGTGTTCACCGCTAATCCCTGTGGGAGCGAGCCTGCTCGCGATGGCGTCCGATAAAACACCGCTAAACCACCGGAAAATGAATCCGGAACGCCGCCCCGCCCATCGGTGAATCACCCAGGGTCAGCTGGGCGCTGTAGCTCTCGATGATGTCCTTGACCACCGCCAGGCCGATGCCCTGTCCCGGATGCTGACGGTCCAGCCGCTCGCCGCGCTCGAGAATCCGTGCGCGCTGATCCAGCGGTACGCCGGGGCCGTCGTCCTCGACACACAACTCGGTGCCGCTGAGGGTTTCACGCACGCTGATGCGTATTTCGCCGAGGCACAGCCGATAGGCGTTTTCCAGCAGGTTACCCATCATTTCCAGTAAAGCGCCCTGCTCGATCGGTACATGGCACGGGTCGGGCAGGTCGAACGCGACGTGCACGCGCTTGTCGCGATAGACCTTGTCCAGCGTGTCGCACAGACTTTTCAGCACCGGGTGCAAGTGCACCTGATGACGTACCAGACCGCTCTTGCGCAAGCTGGCGCGCTGCAACTGGTAGCTGATCTGCTGGCTCATTCGCTCGATCTGGGTTTGCAGCACCCAGGCCTGATCGCGATCCTCGGGACGCTGGGCCATGTCTTCACTGACGCCCTGCAACACCGCCAGCGGCGTTTTCAGGCTATGGGCCAGGTCGTCGAGGGAATCACGGTAGCGACTGCGCTGCTCACGTTCACTGTGCAGCAAACGGTTGAGGGAACCGGTCAGGCGCAGCAATTCCCGGGGATGTTCCTCGCTGAGGCTTTCGCGGGTGCCACCTTCGATCTGGTCCAGCTCCTGACTCAAGCGTCGCAATGCCTGCAAGCCCCAGGTCAGGCCGATCCACAGTAACGCCAACAGCACCAGCAGTGCCGCACCAAAACCCAGATAGAGATTTTCCCGCAAGCCTTCGAGGGTCAGTTCGTACTCGCGAACCGGCTGCAACGCCACGATGCTGAAGGCTGCACTTTTGCCGCCGAGCAACTTGACCTCGACGTCGTAGACGAAGAATTCCTGGCCGTTGGCTTCGCGGATCCGCGCAAACTCGCTACCACGTCCGTCATAGCGTGGCTTGTAATTGATGCGTTCTTCCCGGGTCGCCTTTGAGCGCCAGACCAGGCGCCCTTCACGGTCATAGATATAGCCGAGCAGTCGGCTATCGGTGAGATTGAAGCGCTCGTCGGGCAATTGCGCCGGCATCTGCAAGCTGTTGTTCTCGACTCGAGCGGCGGAGATCAACGTGGTCACGTCCGATGCCAGACGCTGCTCGATGGAGTCCTGCAACGCCAGGCTGAAGGCACCCTGCATCGCCGGCAGCAACGCCAGCATGAACAACACCGCCAACAGCGTGGCGGCGAGCATCAAGCGAATGCGCAGCGAACGGATCAAGTGCAACGCTCATTGAACAGGTAGCCAAGGCCGCGCACGGTGTCGATTGGCTTGAAGCCACCCGGCCCCTCCAGTTTGCGGCGCAGACGGCCGACCAGCACCTCGATCACATTCGGATCACGCTCGTCGTCATCCGGGTAGAGCTGTTCCATCAAGCGGTCCTTGGGCACCACTTGCTGATGGTGGCGCATCAGGTATTCGAGAATGCGGTACTCATACGCGGTCAGTGCCAGCGGCTGTTCGTCGAGGGACGCCTGCTTGCGATTGAGATCCAGCAGCAAGGGACCGGCGACGATGGTCGACTGGGTGAAACCGCTGGAGCGGCGCAGCAAGGCGTTCAGGCGAGCTTCCAGCTCTTCGAACTGGAACGGCTTGACCACGTAATCGTCGGCACCGGCGGCCAGGCCTTCGACCTTGTCCTGCCAGTTGCCGCGCGCGGTGAGGATCAGGATGGGGAAGGTCTTGCCACCTGAACGCAACTGGCGAATCAGGTCGAGCCCGCTCATGCCCGGCAGACCGAGGTCGATCACCGCCAGGTCAAAGTTGAATTGCGCGGTCTGGTACAGCGCCTCCTCGGCGTTGGCCACGGACTCGACCACATGGCCGCTCTCCGTCAGGCGGGTTTTCAGGTGATGACGCAGCAACGCTTCATCTTCGACGACCAGCAGTTTCATAACGCTCTCCCGGGCAAATCAACATCTCCAGAGGCGCAACGTCGCACCTCAATGGCTAACATGGCTACGCCGGATCAGTCACTCGGACTGATCCGGCGCAGGCCGCTCACGAAAAGCTTGTCAGAAAGCGTAGTTGGCGGACAGGTAGGTCTGGGCGCTGCTGGTCAGGTCCAGCGAACCCAGCTTGCTGCCACCGCGCTCGCTCATCTCGGTGCTGGCGTTGCTGCGCAGGTAACGGTAACCCAGTTCAACCGAGGTGTTCTGCGAAACCTGTTGCAGCACACCCACCTGGCCACCGATGGCGTAGCCGATATTGCTGTCGCGGCTGAAGCCTGGTGACTCCTGGGTCATTTTGGTCAGGCCCGCCGTGGCGCCGCCGAACAATTTGGTGCTACCACCCACCGGGTAGAACAGATCGTAGCTGCCCAGGAGGTTTTCCTGACGCAGTTTAATGCCGTTGTGCGAGCCCGACACGTTGTCGTAAGTGGCGTAGTAACGGCCCTGGTTATTCTGCTGGCCCAGACGAACACCCCAGGTGGTGTCCTTGCCGATCACACCATCGGCGTTCGGGTGATTGAGGTTGTCGTTCAGGGCGTGGGATTTTTTGATCTTGTCGCTGGTCTGTCCAAGAGTAAGGCTGGCGAAGTTGTCGTTGGAGGCGAAGGCTGCGGTGCTTGCGCCCAGAACCGTGAATGCCAGAAGCAGTTTTTTGAATGCAGTCATTGGGGAATTTCCTTATGTGCCGTTTGTTTTTGGGGTACGAGGCAAGGTTACGCACCGCGCCCTGAACTCCCCCTGAACGCACTCTGAACCTGGGCTGAACCGCCCTTTCCCGAATGTTTTGACACGTTTCAACAGGAGATCCGACCATGCGCATGTTCTTCGCTGTCTTCCTGCTGGCCTTGAGCGGGCTCAGCCAGGCTGCCATCCAGACCCGGGAAATCCCCTACCAAAGTGCCGACGGCACGAAAATGATGGGCTACTACGCCTACGACGACACCCTCAAGGGCCCGCGCCCCGGGGTCGTGGTGGTGCATGAGTTCTGGGGCCTGAACGACTACGCCAAGCGCCGCGCCCGGGATCTCGCCGGCCTGGGCTACAGCGCCCTGGCCATCGACATGTACGGTGACGGCAAAAATACCGAGCACCCCAAAGACGCCATGGCCTTCATGCAAGCCGTGGCAAAAGACAGTGCCGTGTCGAGCGCGAGGTTTCAGGCCGGGCTCGACCTGTTGAAAAAACAACCGCAGACCGATCCGCATAAAATAGCCGCCATCGGCTACTGCTTCGGCGGTGCCGTGGTGCTCAATGCCGCCAGACAGGGCGTGCCATTGGCAGGCGTGGTGAGTTTCCATGGCGCGTTGGCGACCCAGACGCCGGCAACGCCAGGCAGCGTCAAGGCGAAGATTCTGGTGGAACACGGAGCGCTGGACAGCATCGTCACCCCGGAAAACATCACGGCCTTCAAGAGCGAGATGGACAAGGCCGGCGCCGACTACACATTTGTCAGCCTCGACGGCGCCAAGCATGGGTTCACCAATCCGGATGCCGATCGGTTGAGCCATGGCGATCATGGCGGACCGGACATTGGCTACAACAAGGCCGCCGATGAAAAATCGTGGGCGGACATGCAAGCGTTCTTCAAAAAGATTTTTGGCTGAACCGGTAGACCGCTTCGCGAGCAGGCTCGCTCCCACAGGAATTTTGCAAGCGACACAAATCCACTGTGGGAGCGAGCCTGCTCGCGAAGGCGGCAGCACCAATCTGAAGCTTTGCACTACCCAGACCCAATGCAACCCGGCAAAATGCCGACATGAATCCAGCACTGCCCGCCTGCTGCACCCCCCTCGATGACCACTGGCCGCTGCCGTTCGTGCTGCCCGATACGGTCCTGTTGAGCACTCACTTCGATAGCGCCCGACTGGCCAGCGATGACTTTCAGCGCAGTGCTGTGGAAGTGCCGGCGAGCATTCAGCGCTCTGTTGCCAAACGGCAGGCGGAGTTTCTCGCCGGGCGGGTGTGTGCCCGGGCCGCGTTACAGCGTCTGGAAGGCTTGAGCGTCATTCCGGCCATTGGTGAAGACCGGGCACCGGTCTGGCCTGCTCATATCACGGGTTCGATCACCCATAGCACGGGCCGGGCCGCGGCGATTGTCGCGAACAAAAGCCATTGGCGCGGCTTGGGCATGGACCTGGAAAACCTGCTCAATGTCGAACGCGCCGAACGCCTGGCCAGGGAAATCCTCAACCCGCCGGAGCTACAGCGCATGGCGCTTGGCCCTCGCGAGCAACGGGCGTTGCTGGTGACCCTGACGTTCTCGGTCAAGGAAAGCCTGTTCAAGGCACTCTATCCGATCGTTCAGCAACGGTTTTATTTCGAACACGCCGAAGTGCTGGAATGGCGTGAGTCGGGTGAGGTGCGGTTGCGACTGCTCACGGATTTGTCCCGCGAATGGCGCAACGGCACCGAGCTGGATGCGCAGTTCGGGGTCAAGGATGGGCAGTTGTTGAGTCTGGTCAGTATCAAGGCCTGAGGTTTTTCGGCGCCTGTCAGGCCCTCATCGCGAGCAGGCTCGCTCCCACATTGGATCTAGGTCACACCACAAATCCCTGTGGGAGCGAGCCTGCTCGCGATGAGGACCGAACAGACAACACAAGGCTCAACGCTTCTCCTGATTACGCGGCCAGCTCAGGCTGAAACACGCCCCCCCCAGACTCTTGCTCTTGCCGATCAACGCACGCCCGTCATGCCAATGGATGATGCGCCGCACGATCGACAACCCCAACCCATGCCCGCCAGACGCACGGGTTCGGCTGTCGTCCAGACGCAAGAACGGCGTGAAGATCTTCTCCCACGCCGACTCCGGCACCCCCGGCCCGTCATCCTCGATATCCACCCGGCAGCGTTGCTGCCCCACCTGATAGCTGATGGTCACCCGTGATTGCGCATGGCGCATGGCGTTGCTCACCAGGTTCTGGATCGCCCGGTGCAGATAACGCGGTTCGGCCTCGACCCAGGCATCGTCGTTATCGGCGGCCGACAGGCACAACCCCCGCTGTACCGTGACGTCGGCACGCAACGGCGCCAGCTCCTCAATCACCTGGTTGACCAAGGCATCCAGATCGATTCGCTGGAAGTTCAGTGCCGGAGAACCCTGCTCAAGGCGCGCGTAGGTCAGCATCTCGTCCACCAGCCGGTCGAGATCCTCGATGTCGTTGTCCATGCCCTGGCAGTATTTTTCCAGGGCTTGCGGCGTGGTGGCCGTGCCGATCATCTCCAGGCCAAAGCGCAGGCGCGCCACCGGCGTGCGCAATTCGTGGGACACCGCGCGCACCAGTTCGCGCTGGATCGCCAACAACTGCTGCAAGTGCTCGGCCATGCCGTTGAACGCCGAAGCCAGCCGTCCCACCGAGTCCGCGCCGCGCGCCGGCACACGGGTTTCCAGGCTGCCCTGGGCAATGCGCGTGGCGGCTGCCTCCAGGCCACGCAAACGGCGCTCGAGCTGGCGCACCAACAGATAAACGATCAAACCGATCAGCGTCAGGCCCAGTGCGGCGATCAGCACCAGCCATTGCGGGGGATAAGGATTCATCTGATACAACGGGCCGATTTCCAGGACCCACGGCGTGCCGACCATGCCGGCAAACACCCGGATCGAGTCGCCTTCCTTGCCCAGCGCCATCACGGTGTCGCCCTCGGACACCCGGCGGCTCTGGTCTTCGTCCATGTCCGCCTCATCAACCGTGACCAGGCGCAGATCGAAGCCAAAGCCCTTGTCTTGCTTCAAGTGCGCCAGGCGCATGGGCTGATCGGCTACGGGGGTGCGCACCAGCTCATCGGTCAACAGGTAGATGGTCGCCCGGGCCAGTTGCTCGCTGATCTGCTGCACTTCCCCGGTCAGCATCAACTGTTCCTTGTCGCTGACCAGCTTGTAGACCTTCGCCGCGTGCGGGCCGGTCTGTTCCACCAATGCCTGGCCGCGCAACACACGAGTGCGCTGGGTAAGGTCCAGGTCAGTCTCGGTAAAGGTTTTCAGTGCCAGCGGAATGCCCAGCAAGCGCTCCCACACCAGCAAGGCCCGATGGCGCTCGGTCTGGTTCATCGGTTGCAGGTTGTCGGCCATCAGCGAAAACGTGCCATGGGCCAGGCGCTCGCGGTATTGCTCGCTGCGCACCTGATTGAGCAGGTGCAAGGCCAGCACACCGAGCACCGCCACCAGAATCAGCGCGGCACACATGCCGCCATAGATACGCAGGAAGATCGAGTTCACAGGGTCTGGTCTACGCAAGCCTCGGGAACGAACAGATAGCCTTTGCTGCGCACGGTCTTGATCAACCGTGGATGCTCCGGGTCATCGCCGATCTTGGGACGGATGCGCGAGATGCGCACGTCGATGGAGCGGTCCTGACCGTCATAACCGATACCTCGCAGCGCAGTGAAGATCTCTTCCCGGGACAGAATGCGCCCGGCATTGGCCACCAACAGCCAGAGCAAGTCGAATTCGGCGCTGGTCAGTTCGATGCCGTTGCCCTGCAACCAGGCTTCGCGCAAGGCGTTGTCGACGATCAGCGGGCCGAACTGCAGACGCCGCTGTTTTTCCGGGGCGACTTCGGGTGTTTCGCTACGGCGCAGCAGGGCCTGGATGCGCGCCAGCAGCAAGCGCGGGCGTACCGGTTTGCAGACATAGTCGTCAGCCCCCAGATCCAGGCCGAGAATCTGGTCGGTATCATCGGTGCGGGCGGTGAGCATCAGGATCGGGCCGTCGTAACGGGCGCGGACCTTGCGGCAAATGCTCAGGCCATCTTCACCGGGGAGCATCAGGTCGAGAATCACCAGGTCCGGTTGTTCCTTGATAATGCGGTTCGCAGCGAGGGCACCATTCCCTTCGATCGACACACGCAGGCCATTGGCTTCCAGGTAATCGCGGGTCAGTTCGGCCAGTCGCTGGTCGTCCTCCACAATCAATACCTGCCAGGCTTCTTGCTCCACGGGTGACCTCTGCTTGCCAAAAACACTAATAAGGAAGGATCCGCCCGTCTTTTTGTAATGATTCGGGGGGATAAATATGTATACACGCTGGGCCGAATGTATAAACGCCGTCCGTCGAGAACACAAGCGGGTAAATGCGTTCGGACAATGCGTTTTTTTGTGATAGGGTTCGCGCCCTTAAAAATCCGACCGAGCGTTTTCGATCGTGGAAAATCGCTGAAAAAAGGTCCGGTCCAGCAGCGTCGCGGCCTACACGCCGGTTCCCTCTTTCACACACAATTTACGCACAGGTTTATCCACAGGTAGTACGTTGCAATCCCCCCCTAAAACGCATTATCTTGTACCCCGGCGCTAAAAAAACCCTAGATATAGGGTTTTGCGCAAAAAACCAAACACAAACCAGACACCAATTTCAAGCGCTTTTATTGCCTCTGTCCGGTTGAACCAGACGTATTTTCGAAAGACCAAACCGCGCATGCGGATGGCTACTGTGTTTCGGCCCCGAGTGGTGAAAACGGTACGGGTGTTGCAGTCCCAACTGTCACCTGCAAAGGACCAAGGTTTCAGGCCCAAGGCGTGAGACCAAAGACTTCGGCATGGAAGCGGCGCCCCATAAAGCCCCCTTCCTACTGTCCCGAAGTTGTTATGCCCGGCGCTCGCCGGTTGTAGTGCTTCAGGACGGAACGGTGGGCACCGTGATGGTGCCCAAACAAACATAGAGAATGTGGAGACACTCCCCCATGCAAACCGACACAACTCGCGAGAACCCGCAGGGCACCTTGCCGCAGGCCGCTGATTCGAATTCGGATCTGTCCGCCACCGCGCCTGGCCAACTGCGCGTGATCAAGCGTAACGGCACTGTCGTTCCCTACACCGATGACAAAATCACCGTCGCCATCACCAAAGCGTTTCTCGCAGTTGAAGGCGGCACCGCTGCTGCCTCGTCGCGAATCCACGACACCGTTGCCCGCCTGACCGAACAGGTCACCGCGACCTTCAAGCGTCGCATGCCATCGGGCGGCACCATCCACATCGAAGAAATCCAGGACCAGGTCGAACTGGCCCTGATGCGTGCCGGCGAGCAGAAAGTCGCTCGCGACTACGTGATCTACCGTGATGCCCGTTCCAAGGAACGTGCCGTTCGTACCACCGAAGAGCCGGTACAAGCGCACCCGTCGATCCGCATCAGCCGTGCCGACGGCAGCCTGGCGCCGCTGGACATGGGCCGCCTGAACACCATCGTCACCGAAGCGTGCGAAGGCCTGGAAGAAGTCGACGGCGACCTGATCCAGCGCGAAACCCTGAAGAACCTGTACGACGGCGTGGCCCTGACCGACGTCAACACCGCCCTGGTGATGACTGCCCGTACCCTGGTTGAACGCGAGCCGAACTACTCGTTCGTGACCGCGCGCCTGCTGATGGACACCCTGCGTGCCGAAGGCCTGGGCTTCCTCGGCGTCGCCGAAAGCGCCACCCACCACGAGATGGTCGACCTGTACGCCAAGGCGCTGCCGGCCTACATCGCCAAGGGTATCGAATACGAGCTGCTGAACCCTGAGCTGGCCTCCTTCGACCTGGAAAAACTGGGCAAGGCGATCAACCACGAGCGCGACCAGCAATTCACCTACCTGGGCCTGCAAACCCTGTACGACCGTTACTTCATCCACAAGGATGGCGTGCGTTTCGAACTGCCGCAGATCTTCTTCATGCGCGTGGCCATGGGCCTGGCGATCGAAGAGAAAGACCGCGAAGCCCGTGCCATCGAGTTCTACAACCTGTTGTCGTCCTTCGACTACATGGCTTCGACCCCGACCCTGTTCAACGCCGGTACCCTGCGTCCACAGCTGTCGAGCTGCTACCTGACCACCGTGCCGGATGACCTGTCGGGCATCTATCACGCGATCCACGACAACGCCATGCTGTCGAAATTCGCGGGCGGCCTGGGCAACGACTGGACGCCGGTTCGTGCGCTGGGTTCGTACATCAAGGGCACCAACGGCAAATCCCAGGGCGTGGTTCCGTTCCTCAAAGTCGTCAACGACACCGCCGTTGCCGTTAACCAGGGTGGCAAGCGCAAAGGCGCTGTCTGTGCCTACCTGGAAACCTGGCACATGGACATCGAAGAGTTCATCGAACTCCGTAAGAACACCGGTGACGACCGTCGTCGTACCCACGACATGAACACCGCCAACTGGATCCCTGACCTGTTCATGAAGCGTGTCTTCGATGACGGCAAGTGGACCCTGTTCTCGCCATCCGAAGTGCCGGACCTGCACGACCTGACCGGCAAGGCCTTCGAAGAGCGCTACGAGTACTACGAAGCCCTGACCGAGTACCCGGGCAAGGTCAAGCTGTTCAAGACCATCCAGGCCAAAGACCTGTGGCGCAAAATGCTGTCCATGCTGTTCGAAACCGGCCACCCGTGGCTGACCTTCAAGGACCCGTGCAACCTGCGCAGCCCGCAGCAGCACGTCGGCGTGGTCCACAGCTCGAACCTGTGCACCGAGATCACCTTGAACACCAACAAGGACGAGATCGCCGTTTGCAACCTGGGCTCGATCAACCTGCCGAACCACATCGTCGACGGCAAGCTGGACACCGCCAAGCTGCAACGCACCGTGAACACTGCCGTGCGCATGCTCGACAACGTGATCGACATCAACTACTACTCGGTGCCGCAAGCGAAGAACTCCAACTTCAAGCACCGTCCAGTGGGCCTGGGCATCATGGGCTTCCAGGACGCCTTGTACCTGCAGCACATCCCTTACGGTTCCGACGCTGCCGTCGAGTTCGCCGACAAGTCGATGGAAGCGGTCAGCTACTACGCGATCCAGGCTTCCTGCGACCTGGCCGACGAGCGCGGCTCGTACGAGACGTTCCAGGGTTCGCTGTGGTCCAAAGGCATCCTGCCGCTGGATTCGCAACAGATCCTGATCGAAGCCCGTGGCCAGAAGTACATCGATGTCGACCTGAACGAAACCCTGGACTGGGCACCGGTTCGCGCCCGTGTACAGAAAGGCATTCGTAACTCCAACATCATGGCCATCGCACCGACCGCGACCATCGCCAACATCACCGGCGTATCGCAGTCGATCGAACCGACCTACCAGAACCTGTATGTGAAATCGAACCTGTCGGGCGAATTCACCGTGATCAACCCGTACCTGGTTCGCGACCTCAAGGCTCGCGGCCTGTGGGACTCGGTCATGATCAACGACCTGAAGTACTACGACGGTTCGGTGCAGCAGATCGAGCGCATTCCGCAAGAACTCAAAGAGCTCTATGCGACTGCCTTCGAAGTGGACACCAAGTGGATCGTCGACGCTGCCAGCCGTCGTCAGAAGTGGATCGACCAGGCTCAGTCGCTGAACCTGTACATCGCCGGCGCCTCGGGCAAGAAGCTGGACGTGACCTACCGCATGGCCTGGTACCGTGGCCTGAAAACCACTTACTACCTCCGTGCCCTGGCCGCGACCAGCACCGAGAAGTCGACCATCAACACCGGCAAGCTGAACGCTGTTTCCAGCGGCGGCAACCACGGTGAAGATTCGGTCCTGGCCGCGCCTGCCGGCCCTGCTCCAGTGCCAAAGGCTTGCGCCATCGACGAGCCGGATTGCGAAGCTTGCCAATAAGCTGAGCCGACAAGCGCCGCAAGACGCTTGCTCGAAACCCCCGATCTGCCTCTGGCGGGTCGGGGGTTTTCTTTTGCCTGTCTGTAGGAGCGAGCTTGCTCGCGATGGTCTTGAGGGCGCCGCGTGTATCCAGACAACACGCGTTATCGTTAACGACCATCGTCGGAACGCCGCCCGGAGCAAGCTCGCTCCCACAGGTCCTTCTTTCGAGCACAAAAAAGCCCCTCTCTCGAGGGGCTTTTTATGCAGCGCCGCCCAGCATCAAGCCATCTGAATGATGGTCTGCATGATGGTGCTCTCGGTAGAAATGGTCTTGGCGTTCGCCTGGTAGTTGCTCTGTCCCTTGATCAGGTCGACCAGTTCATTGGTCAGGTTGACGTTGGACTCTTCCAGGGAATTGGAAACGATCGAACCCAGGGTGCCAGTCTGCGGCGCATCGTAGCCCGGGATGCCCGAGGTGTAGGTTTCTTTCCAGCTGGAGCCGCCTACCGGTTGCAGGCCTTGCTCGTTGGTGAAGCTGGCCAGGGAAATCTGGCCGATCGGCTTGGTCTGGTTGTTGCTGAAGTTGGCCAGCAGCACACCGCTGCCGTCGATGGTCAGGTTGGTGATCTGGCCAGTGGCATAACCGTTCTGCGATGGAATCGAACGCGCGGTGTCAGCGTTGAACTGGGTGGTGTTGGCCATCGCGATGGTCAAGCCAGCCGGATCGGCTGCTGCGCCGTTTGCAGTCCAGACACCATTGGTGACACTGCCCGGAGTCCAGTTGGTGATCTTCAGGTCACTGCTGATCACCGAAGTCGGTGGCGTGGTTGGCGGCGTCACGGGTGTGCTGACCGAAGTCAGTTTGCCGGTGGCATCGAACGACATGGTCGAAGCAATCGGAGCGGTAACCTTTGGATCACTGCCATCGGGGTTGCGACCATCGATCAGGGTGTAGGTATCCCAGGTGTTTGCGCCCGTCTTGACCATGTATTGATCCATGGTGTGCTGGTTACCCTGAGTATCGAAAATCGGGGTACTGAACGACTTGGTAAAGGTCTCGGTCTTGGACGGGTCGAACTTGTTGGCCGCAACCGTCTGGTCGATCACCGGCGACGTGGAGTTCAGGTTGATCGTCGACGACACGTTGCTGGTGGACTTCGGCGCCAGGTTGGAGGTGTCGATCCGCAGGTCGGTCAGCACGCCGTTGACGATCTTGCCGTTGGAATCCACGCCGTAGCCTTGCAGGCGGGCGGTACCGTCGCTGTTGGTGACGTAGCCATCCTTGTCGGTCTTGAACGTACCGGCACGGGTGTAGGTCAGCGAACCGTTGTTGCTCAGGACAAAGAAACCGTTGCCCTGGATACCCATGTCGAGCACGTTGCCGGTGTTGCTCACGTCACCCTGGGTGAACTGCTGGGAAACGTTGGCCAGGCGCACGCCGTTGCCGACGGTCTTGCTGCCGGTGCCCAGGCGGGTCGCCGAGTACACGTCTTCGAACTCTGCACGGGACGACTTGAAACCGGTGGTCGCGACGTTGGCGATGTTGTTGCCGGTCACGTCCAGTTGTTTGTTGGCTGCAAAGAGACCGCTAAGGCCGATATTGAAAGACATCATCCACTCCTTTATGCCGGGTTAGTCGGCTTTACATACCAATGGTTTGTACTTTGGACAGGGCAACGCTGCCCAGCCCGGCCAGATTGAGCATCAACTCACCGCCGGTCTGGCTGATGGTCACGCTGTTGACGGTCGCGGGCAGGTTGGTGATCAACGCGACGGACTTGCCATCGATCGTGGTCGTGGCGCCGAAGGTGTAGGTGCCCGCAGGTACCGTCTCACCCGCATCGTTCTTGCCGTCCCAGATGAAGCTGGCGTTGCCGGCCTTCTGCGAACCGAGGTCGATGGTGCGCACGGTCTTGCCGGTTGAATCGGTGATCTTCAGGGTGGCGGACGCCACCGAAGACGGCACCACCACCGTGCCGCTGAGGCTCTTGGTGGTGTCGACCACAGCCTTGTCGCCCGGCGCGATGACCGAACGGCCGACCAGCGACGACGCCTGCAAGGCCTGGGACGAGTTGTAGTTGCTGGCCAGGCCGCTCACGGTGTCGTTGAGCGTGGTGATGCCTTCCAGGCTGCTGAACTGCGCCAGCTGGGCCACGAACGCACCGTTGTCCTGAGGCTCCAGCGGGTTCTGGTTTTTCAACTGGGTCACCAGCAACTGCAGGAACGCATCCTTGCCCAGGGCCTGGTTGCCCGATGCACTGCCGGCTGCCGAGGCGAGGCCGTCAGTCGTGGTGTTGGTCTTGATCGAAGAGTTGGCCAGGATGTCGTTGAGGCTCAAACCACTGGTGGAATCGGTAACACTCATCTGAGTCGCCCCTTATCACTGACCGAGGGTCAGGACTTTCTGCATCATGGTTTTGGCGGTGTTCATCATTTCGGCGTTGGTCTGGAACGAACGGCTCGCGGAAATCATGTCGGCCATTTCTTCAACCACGTTGACGTTCGGGTAGTAGACGTAGCCCTTGGCATCGGCGGCCGGATGGTTCGGCTCGTAGCGCGCCTCGAGATTGCTCTGGTCTTCAACCACACCCAGCACCTGCACGCCTTGGCCGGCGGCGTCCTGGTTCTGGAACAGCGAGTCGCTGCCGCCGCTCTGGCCGCCCTGGAACATGGTGGCGAACACCGGGTGACGCGCGCGGTAGGTCTGGTCGATGCTCGACGAGACGGTCTCGGCGTTGGCGATGTTCGAAGCGACGGTGTTCAAACGCGTGGTCTGCGCACTCATGCCGCTACCGGCAATGTTGAAAACACTGGATAGAGACATGGCTTACTCTCCGCGCAGGGCTGACACCAGCCCTTTGAATTTGCTGTTGAGCAGGGTGAAGCTGGCCTGGAAGTTGACCGCGTTTTCCGCGTAGTTCGACTGTTCCAGCTGAGCGTCCACGGTGTTCTGGTCGATCGACGGTTGCATCGGCGTGCGATAGAGCAACGACTCGTCGGCATTGCCCAGGCCTTCAGCTTCGATATGACGGTTGTTGGTCATGTTCAAGGCGAAGGTGCCGTTTTTGGTTTTCTCGTTCTGCTCGGCGAGCACTTTCGAGAAGTCCAGGTCCCGAGCCTTGTAGTTCGGGGTATCGGCGTTGGCGATGTTGTTGGCCAGGACTTCGGCACGCTGGGCGCGGAAGCCCAGGGCTTGTTCGTGGATACCGAGCGCTTTATCGAAGCTGATGCTCATGTCGGGAAACCTTCGGGTGACCTGATTTTTCGTAGGATCAACTTAGCAAGCCCCATGCCAATTCAAAAAAGCCCGGAAACCGGGGCTTTGCCGGACATGGCAACGCGGCAATGCCAGAAAAGCGGCAACGGTTTTCCGCCGCCTGCCGCTTTTCTGCCGCTTGGCACCGCTTACGAAGACACCAACTGACCCTGTGTGCGGGCTTGCCCGCGAAAGCGGTGTGTCAGGCAAAGTTGATATCGACTGACACGACGCCTTCGCGGGCAAGCCCGCTCCCACAGGGAGTAGGTGGTGCCCGTGAGAAATCAGCAGGCATAAAAAACGGGAGTCCCTGAGGACTCCCGTTTTTTGACAACAGCAGCGAAATCATTTCGCCTGGTAAATGATCCCCGGGCTGCACTGGACCATCTGGTAATGATCCGGCAATCCGTTCAACGCTTCGGAAGCACCGAGGAACAGGTATCCACCCGGCTTCAACGTGCTGTGGATGCGCAACAGGATGTCCTTCTTCACCTCGGCGGAGAAGTAGATCAGCACGTTGCGGCAGAACACGATGTCGAACTTGCCGAGGCCCGCGTAACTGTCCAGCAGGTTGAACGAACGGAACTCCACCCGGCTCTTGATCGGCGCCTTGATCGCCCAGCGTCCCGGCCCTTTCGGGTCGAAATAACGCTGCAGGCGCTCGGGCGACAGACCGCGGCCGATGGCCAGGCTGTCGTACTCGCCGGTCTTGCAGTTGTTCAGCATGGTGCCGGACAGGTCGGTGGCAACGATCTGTACGCCCATCCTCAACTGGCCCATGTTGACCCGTTCGAACTCGTCGATGGACATCGACAGCGAATAGGGTTCCTGGCCCGACGAGCACGCCGCCGACCAGATACGCAGGCGCTGGCCGGGGCTGGCCTTGATCGCTTCGGGCAGGACCTTGTTCTTCAAGACTTCAAACGGGTAGGTGTCACGAAACCACAGGGTTTCGTTGGTGGTCATGGCATCCACCACCTGTTCGCGCAAACCGCTGCGCGGCTGGGTCTGCATGCGCTGAACCAGCTCACCCAAAGACTTGATGCCTTGCTGTTCCATCAGTTTGTTGAGACGGCTGGAGACCAGGTACTGCTTGTTTTCACCGAGCAAAATGCCACAGGCTTTTTCCAGGAATACCCGGAACTGTTCGAAATCCAAATTACCCGTAGACAATGATGCCGCCTCTTAAATCGTGTTGACTGCCAGGGGCGCAGGCCCCTAGCTGATATCTGCTGCTTTGATCCGGTCGACTACCCGGGATGCCAGGTCATCAGGACGGAACTTGGCCAGGAAGTCATCGGCACCGACCTTCTTGACCATCGCCTGATTGAATACCCCCGACAACGAAGTATGCAGGATGATATGAAGCTTTTGCATGCGCGGGTCGTTGCGGATTTCCGCCGTCAGGGTGTACCCGTCCATCTCCGGCATCTCGATGTCGGAGATCATCATCAGGAACTCTTCTTCCGGCTTCTTGCCCTCGTCGACCAGTTTGCGCAGGTAGTCCAGCGCTTGCCGACCATCGTTCAACGCCACCACTTCGACGCCGACCGTTTGCAGGCAACGCGTGACCTGCTTGCGCGCCACCGATGAGTCGTCGACCGTCAGCACGCGCAACGAAAGCGCCTTGTGCTGGGTTTCGACATCCACCACGCCGACGGAAATCGCTTCCGGCGTAGGTGCCACTTCCGCGAGCACCTTCTCGACATCGATGATTTCCACCAACTGATTGTCGACCCGAGTCACCGCCGTGAGGTAGTGATCGCGTCCGGTGCCCTTGGGTGGCGGATGGATCTCCTCCCAGTTCATGTTGACGATGCGCTCCACCGAGCGCACCAGGAAACCCTGGGTCTTGGTGTTGTACTCCGTGATGATCACGAACGGATTGTTCTTGTCCTTCAACGCACCGGAGCCGGTCGCCATCGCCAGATCAAGGATCGGAATGGTCGCCCCCCGGATGTTCGCCACGCCGCACACGACAGGACTGGACTTGGGCATCAACGTCAGCTGAGGGCATTGCAGCACCTCCCGAACCTTGAATACGTTGATCCCGTACAGCTGCTGGCCGTCGAGACGGAACAACAACAGCTCAAGGCGATTCTGCCCCACCAGTTGCGTGCGCTGGTTTACCGAATCCATTACACCAGCCATGCCCAGACTCCTACACCAACGCCAAGTGTTGTTGCGACGCGCCTTCATCACTAAACGGCACGGCGCTTGCTTTTTTAATCGTTATGAACACAGAACCGACATTTTTTCGACGCCTGACCACACCCTATCGCAAATTGCTGGGCGTGCTGGCGGCTGTTTGCCTGTTCAACGCTGGCAGCCCTGCCCTTGCTGACGCGGTTACCTTGCCTGACATGCTTATCGGCGTCACTCAGGGCTTTCTTGAATTCACCGTAGAAGACTATCTGGCAACCAGTCAAACGGAAGGTCGCTACGAGATCCAGGTCAACCCGCTCGACCCGCGCATGCACATGCCCATGTGCGACAAGGAATTGACAGCAACCCTCGAGAGTCCCAAGCCGCTGGGACGGGTCACGGTCAAGGTCCGCTGCGAGGGCGCCTCCCCCTGGACTGTGTTCGTACCCGCTCAAGTCCGCCTGTTTCGCGATGTCGTGACCACCGCCCGGCCACTGCGTCGCGCCGCCATTGTCGAGCCCGGAGATGTGGTGCTGCGCGAGCGCGATATCAGCCTGATCAGCCAGGGCTACCTGACGTCCCTCGACCAGGCGATCGGGCAGCGATTGACCCGACCAATGGTCACCGACCAGGTGATTACCCTGGTGCATATCGAACAGGCCGAGGTGATCCGCAAGGGTGATCAGGTGGTGATTACCGCCCGCAGCGGTACGCTCAGCGTGCGCATGCCCGGCGAAGCCCTGTCGAACGGCAGCCTGAGCGAACAGATCCGGGTGAAAAACCTCAACTCCCAGCGAGTCATCAAGGCGCAGGTCATGGCGCCGGGGCAGGTGGAAGTGTCCATGTAAGGCGCTCTGCTCATCGGAATGTGGCGCTTGCCGCGGCTGTTCCCTAGACTGTGCTCCATGCAGGGCAAGCGCTGACGCGCGCGAGGTTCATTGAAAATGAGCCTAAAGTTTTCCAGGGAATGGCCGAAACCATGGCAAGCGTCCAAATTCCCAGAGGTTTTTTATCATGGTCATCGATTTCAGCCGTTTGAACAGCTCCTCGCCCCTTACGGGCAGTACACGTACCAGCGCCAGCAAGGAAAGCGCCGAAGCCGGCAAAACCGCGCCGCTGGAATCCGCGGCCGAACAGGCCGGTACCGTCAACAGCGGGGAATCGGTACATCTCAGCAATGAGGCTCAACAGTTGCAGAAGGTCACTGACAAGCTGCGCGATCAGCCTGCCGTCGACAAAGCCCGCGTGGCCGAGTTGAAAGCAGCGATTGCCGATGGCAGCTATAAAGTCGACAGCAACCGTGTAGCCAGCAAACTGCTCAACTTCGAAGCCCAGCGCTAGGCCACCGCCGGCGCCAGGCTTTTGGACGCTTAAAACCCAAGGCCAGCCATGCACGACACTCATTTACTGCAACTGATCACCGACGACTTTGCTCCAGCGCAACACCTGCTGGAATTACTGCAGACCGAATCCCTCGCCTTGCATGGCCGTGACATGCCATTGCTCGAGGGCATCCTGGCGCAGAAACAGGCATTGGTCGTCCTGCTCGAACAGCATGGCCGCAAGCGCAGTGAAATCCTCGCCAGCCTCAACCTGCCGACCAACCGCGGCGGGCTGGAGCAACTGGCCAGCCAGTCGAGCATTGGCGACCAGTTGCTGGCGCAAAGTGACGTGCTGACCGATCTCCTGGCCCAGTGCCAGGCCATCAATGCCAACAACGGCCAGTCGATCCTCACTCAGCAGGCCGCTACGGCCACCCAGCTGAAAATCCTCACCGGTGGTGAAACTCCGGCGCTTTACGACGCCAGCGGAACATTCTCCAAGCTTGCTAAGCCGCGCCCCCTCAGTCAGGCTTAGGCCGCTCAATGAGCCCGCTCTATCCAAGACGCGAAAGATGCTGGCAGAATGCTGGCCAGCCGTAGTCAAATTTTGCCTGGAGATTGATTAACCGTGTCCAATGCCTTATCCGTGGATGATGCTCCGCAGCCACCCAAGGTGCTCTCCACGCCCTTGGAAATCTCCAGCAACCTGCGCCAGCTGCTCGAAAGCCATGACCCGCTGATCATCACGTTCCACGAGCGCAGCCAGCGCTTCCAGAGCTATCTGGTGGATCTGGACCGTGACAGCAACATGATTGCCCTGGACGAAATGATCCCTCGTGATGGCGAGCGCTACCTGATGGCGGGCGAACCTTTCAGGGTCGAAGGCTTCCACGAAGGTGTGCGCATTGCCTGGGAAAGCAACGGCCAATTGAAGATCGACGAATCCGGTGGCAGCCGCTGCTATCGCGGCGCCCTGCCCGATGAAGTGGTGTACCACCAGCGCCGCAATGCGTTCCGCGCGGCACTGAAGCTGGCACAACTGGTCAACGTCAATCTCGACGGCGAAAAGCTCAAGGCCCCCATCAGCGGCAAGCTGCTGGATATTTCCGCTACCGGCTGCAAACTGCGTTTCGACGGCGACATCACGGGCAGCCTGCAACTGGGCCAGGTGTACGACCGCTTCAACGCCGACCTGCCCTTTGGCAAGATGACCGCTCCAGTCGAGTTGCGTTATCTGCACTTCGAAGAAAAGATCTCCACCACCTTCGCCGGCGTTCGCTTCCACAACATGAGCGGACTGGTGCAGCGCCAGGTCGAACGCTTCGTCTACCAGTTGCAACGTGAAGCGCGCCGCTTCGACAAAGACGACATCTGATAGAGCCTCCACAAAAAACGGGCAGTCCCTTGCGGTGACTGCCCGTTTTTTGTGCCCCGTCTTTAAGGCCTGGCCTCGCTGAAGTTAGGGTCCCGCCCTGTATCAGGGTCTTGCGGCGGCTGATCGGTTTCAGTTCCGGTGACGGCTTCTGGTTCTGGCTCAGGCTCTGGCCCGGTACTCACCGGAGTGTGCATCTGATCCTGCACCACCTGTTCATCAACACGAGGGTCGAGGCAGGCCACCAGTGGCGAACTCGTCATATTGTCCGGCATGGCCACGTGATGCAGCGGTGCGTCGTCGACCTGATGCAGGTTGGTTACCGCTTTCGGGCGAATCCGCCACACCAGCACCAAGGCGAAGAAACTGAAGAAGGCATAAAGCATCTGGCTGCCGAACAGCTTCATCAGCACACCTGCCACCAGCGGCCCGATACTCGCACCCACACCGTAGGTCACCAGCAACATCGCCGTCAGGGACACCCGGCGATCACCTTCGACGTGGTCATTGGAGAACGCCACCGCCAACGGATACAGGCAGAACTGCACCAGCGAGCAGAGGAAGCCGGCGATGAACAATACCTCCAGCGGCACCTGCGGCATGATCGCCAGCGGCAGTGCGGCCAGTGCCAGGCTGAACGCGAAACTGCGGATCAGCACGGCCCGGTCGTAGCGGTCGGACAGCCAGCCCAACGGCCACTGCACCAGCAGCCCGGCAAAAATGCAGCTACCCATGAACAGACCGACCTGCTCCGTGGACAACCCTTGCTGCGAGGCATACAGCGGCGCCAGACCGTAGAACGAACCGACAATCAGGCCCGCCCCGAGCACCGTACTCAATGATTGCGGGACACGCTTGATAAAGAACCGTGGCTCCATCGGTGCAGGATGCAAGGGTGCAGGGTGAATCCGCCGGGTCAGGGCCACAGGCACCAGGCACAGGGCAAAACACAGGGCGACCAGCATCAGCAGCTCCAGCCCCAGCGCCGGGTGCATGACCAGAATCAGCTGCCCCAGCACCAGGCCCAGGTACGAAGCGATCATGTAACCGCTGAATACCATGCCGCGCTGATTGGCATCGGCCTGCTCATTGAGCCAGCTCTCGATCACCATGTACTGACACATCATGCCCAGACCCACGATGACCCGCAGGAACAGCCAGGCCGGCAGCCAATCGACCAGGCCATGGCCGAGCACCGCCGCACCGACGATCCCCGCACAAGCCGAGTAGGCCCGGATATGCCCGACCCGGGCAATCAAGCGGTGACCGATCTTGCCCCCCAGCACCAGGCCGAAATAGTTGGCGGCCATCAACGCACCGACCCACAGGCTGTCGACATGGTCGGCCGCCAGGCGCAAGCCCAGGTAAGTACTCAACAGGCCCGAGCCGATCAACATCATCAGCGAGGCGAAATACAGTGCTCGAAAGGATTTCCAGATTTGGCGCATCGGCGTTCCGAGCGGCTCCTTGCAGTGAGAATCGGCTATCGCTAAACGATAGCCGGATGTCGACAGATCGTCAGGCCTGGGCGGCTAAAACACGTCGTTCCCAGGGCGTAATTTCATCATGGAAACTGCTCAGCTCCAGGGTCTTCGAAGCGATGTAGCCTTCGATGAATTCCGTGCCGAACAGTTCCTTGGCCAACCGGCTACGTTTCAGACGCTCAAGTGCTGCATGCAAGGTACACGGCAATGAAAGATTGTCCGGCACTTCGAATTCACCCTGGATCGGTGCGCTCGGCTCCAATGCGTTCTCGATGCCATGCAACCCTGCCGCCAGGCTTGCGGCAATCGCCAGATACGGGTTGGCATCGGCCCCGGGCAAACGGTTCTCGACCCGACGGGCCACCGGCAAACTGGCCGGGATACGCAGGCCGGCCGCCCGGTTGTCGTGGGACCAGCAGGCATTGTTCGGTGAGGCGTAAGGGTGGCACAAGCGCTGATAGGAGTTCACGTTCGGCGCAAACAACGCGGTGAAGTCGGCCATGCACACTTGCTGACCGGCAATGAAATGGCGGAAGGTGGCCGTCTCCTGCCCCGCCTCGTCACTGAACACGTTACGCCCCGAGTCGATCTCGACCACGCTCTGGTGAATATGCATCGAACTGCCCGGCGTATGCGCCAACGGCTTGGCCATGCAGACCACGCTCAGGCCGTGCTTGAGAGCCACTTCCTTGAGCAAGTGCTTGAACAGGAACGTCTGGTCGGCCAGCAGCAATGGATCGCCATGCAGCAGGTTGATCTCGAACTGGCTGACGCCCATCTCGTGCATGAAGGTATCGCGGGGCAATCCCAGCGCCGCCATGCACGCGTAGACTTCATTGAAGAACGGCCGCAAGCCGTTGTTGGAACTGACGCTGAACGCCGACTGACCGTCCTCGCGACGACCGTCCTGCCCCACCGGTGGCTGGAACGGCTGAGTCGGGTCGGTGTTAGGCGCAAAAACGAAGAACTCCAGCTCGGTCGCCACCACGGGCGCCAGGCCGAGGGCCGCGTAACGGGCAATCACCGCCTTGAGCTGGCCACGGGTCGACAGGTTGGAGCTGGTGGTAGTGCCCAGTTCATCCGCGTCGCAAATGGCGAAAGCACGCGGCGGGTTGCTCCAGGGCAAGCGGTGGATTTGTGCAGGGTCCGGAATCAGCGCCAGGTCGCCATCATCGCTGCCGTAAAACCGCGCCGGCGGATACCCGCCCATGATGCATTGCAGCAGCACACCCCGCGCCAGCTGCAAACGTCGACCGTCGAGAAAACCCTCGGAGGTCATCACTTTGCCCCGTGGTACGCCATTCAAATCCGGCGTGACACATTCAACTTCATCAATGCCCGTCAATCGCTGCGCGAGTGAACTCAGGCCAACGGTCGTCATGACGCTATCCTTGTTATTGTGCGGGCCGCGAACGGCGACCGTACAAAATAGGCTCCGCGTGTTCGGAATTTCAAGCAGCGTCGATAAATATGCTGTCTGTCAGGGCAGGTAAAGACGGAACACCCCACCGCCCAACGGACCGCCATTGCTGATTTCGGTGTGCCCGCCCACGCCATTGCGTTGATGCAGTGCGGCAATTCGTCCGGCAAAGTACAGGCCCAGGCCGGTGCTGCCGGTGCTTTGATTGATGCCCTGCGCGTAATCGGCCTGACGCTCGATCATCTGCGCCGGATACCCCTCGCCATCGTCATTGATGGTCAACACCAGTTGCCCGGCTTCGTCACTGACACTGATCAGAACGGCATGCCGTGCAAAACGAATGGCGTTGTTGATGCAGTTGGCCAATACCGACGCGATCAACTCGCGGTCGAAGAAACCCAGCGGGCTCAGCGGGTCCACTTCATAGGTGGCCATGATGCCGCGGCTGGCGAACACCTCTTGATGACACGCCAGTTGCGCTTCGATGAAGTCGTCCAGCTCATGGTAGGCCGGTTGCAACGGCATCTGGTTGACGCCGAGCTTATACAGCCCCAGCAACTGCACCAGCATGCCGTTGAGGTGGGCGAACTCGAAGTCGATCACGCCCTGCTCCGGTGTCTGCTGCGCCGATTCCGGCAATCGCGCCAGCCACTGGCTGTGGGCCTGCATCAGCATGGCCAGCGAGTTCTTCATGTCGTGCACGGTGGAGGCGATCACCGTGGAGAAGTCCAGTGCCTGTTCGTTGTCGTTCATTGGCCAAACGCCTTGCTTTTGAGCTTTTGGTAACGTGGAAAACGCGCGTCGGTATCGGGCATCAAGCCGACCATTTTCAGACAGGTCCGGCATTCCTCCAGCTCCGCCGAAGCAATGCTGGTATCGGTGCCGTGCAACAACGACTGCGCCATGTTCAGGGCGATACTGATGTTCTTCGGTTGCATGGCCAGGGCTTTGCGAAAGACCTGCCGGGCCTCCACCAGATTGCCGGTCTTGTAGACGCGCACGCCCTGACGGTTGAGTTCAGCGGCGGCGTTGCCGGCATTGAGGATGCTCGGGTCGTCGGTCTGCTTGGCGATGTCCTTCATCACCGCCGGATCGTCGCCGTAGATTTCCACGCAGTTTTTCAGCATCGCGGTGCCGGCCTCGGACTGCCCGAGCATTTTCAGTTGCTTGGCCACCAGCAACGCAGCTTCCGCGCTCATGAACTGCTCCATGCCATCGAGGCGCAACAGGGCCTGCTCGGTGAGCTTGTCGGCCGTTTCCGCATCGTTGATCAGCAGACTGGTGGCCTTCATCAAGCGTGCACGAATTTGCAGGCCAGGGTCGCCAGGGTTGTCCTTGGCCACGGCGCTCAACGTGGTGTTGATTTCCAGCCGGGTGCGGGTATCCAGCCCCCTGTCGCTGCCCTTGCTGATCAAGGCGTGAGCCAGGCCGAGGTTACTTTCAGGGTCCTTGAAACGTGACTGCGCGCCTTGGGCCACAGCCTGACGATAGGCTTTGGAAGCGGTATCGAAGTCCTCGTTGGTCATCGCCAGCTTGCCCAGCAACGCTTGTCGGCGCACCGCCAGCGGCGACAGGCGAATCGCTTCTTCGAGAACGCGCTGTGCCCCCTTGGTGTCCCCTTCGGCGACCAGCACGTCAGCCATGCCGTCGTACAGCGACGGCATCATCGGGAACACTTTCAGGGCTTTTTCGTAGATACCTTTGGCCTGTCCGACCTGACCGCGCTTGAATAGCAACTTGCCCAGCCCGGCAAATGCCCAGGGCAACGGACGGTCGGCGATGATGCCGTCGTACAGCCGCTCCAGCGCTTCGTTCTGATTGAGGTCGCGCAAGGCATCGGCGCGATAGCGCAGGCACAACGGCGAGTAACGGATGTCTTGCTTGCACAGGGCGATGCAGGCGTTGAGCACCTCCATCGGCTTGCCTCGGTCGAGGGCCTGCAGGATCGGCTTGAGCAACGTCTTGCGCTGCTCCAGGCGCTCCAGGCGCTGGGCCAGGCTGGAACGGTTGAACGGTTTGGTCAGGTAGGCATCGGGCTCATGCTCCAACGCACTGAGCACCATGGCCTGGCTGGTTTCGGCGGTGACCATCACGAACACCGCTTCATGGCTGATCAACTTTTCTTCCATCAGGTCTTCGAGCACCTGCTGGCCGTTCTTCTTGCCGTCGCCCAGGTGAAAGTCCTGCAGGATGAAATCGTAGGCCTTCTGCGAACACATTTTCAGCGCCTGTTCGCCGGTATCGGCAGTGTCCACGTCCTTGACGCCCAGTTCGCGCAGCATCGAGCGAACCGAACTGCGGAAGTCCGAGAAATCATCGACGATCAGAAAACGCTTTTGGTGATACGACAGCATCGAAGATTTCCAGGCAATTTAAGAAGAAGAACCCAAAGGCAAATACACGGACGGACTCAGCTTCGCAGCCCCTGTTTTGGCGCGCAGATGATAGCTGGTAGCCCTTAGCCATCAAACAGCTTCCCATCGCCAATCAGCACATGCGCTGACCGCCAGAGGTGAAGACGCTCGTAACTGTCCGGGTTATCGGCCAGCCATGGCATTCCCTTGAGAACCTGCCCCAACGCTCACTCGGAATAGGTGACGGCGTTTCTGGAAACGAGACATCGCGCACAAAAAAGTGCTGATTCATGAACACCGGCAATACATGAGCACCCGCAATTGCCAGAGGCTGGCCAGGCAGATTTCGCCGATAAATTGACTGGACTGATATTAGCGCTCCTAAGTTAACGCCACTCGTCGATTAATTGACGACCATGATGTGGATCCGACCTTGGCCATTGGCCATCTATGGCAGACCTAATACCTTGATTTTCTAGGGTTACTCTCCCTTCTCGAGAGCATCGGACTGGCCTGTCCGCGCCGGATCTGGATCGAGGACTGATGGGCGGGCAGGCAGGTAGCGCTCCGGGTTGACCTAGAATCAGTTGAGAGGCGGGAGGGAGCAGATCATCATGCGCAAACCACTGATAATTATTCGTATTTATCTGTTCTCCCGGGCTTTGGCTGCCTTCTGGAAACGTTCGCGCCGCCTGCCGGTGGAGGCCATCATTGGTTTTTCAAGGAGGTCAGGAAGATCATGACTGACCCAAAAGAGCCCATTGGCGTGATGCTGATCGATTGTCGCCCCCTCGTACTCATGGGCCTTCACGACTTGATCAATGCCAGAAAGCCCCGGATGGAAGTGACAGGACAGGCCACCACCTATACCCAGGCGCTGGATCTTGCCGATCAGTTGCAGCCCGATGTCATTTTTTTCAGTTTCTTTCCGGATGCGCTGAATCCCCTGGATGTCGTCGCCGGACTCACCCGTAGCGCCGCAATGAAAGTGCTGCTGCTCAAGGGCCTGTACGAAGTTGTCCCCGCTGCCCAAGCGATAGAGGCCGGCGCTCGCGGCATCGTGTTGGCGGAAGACCCGACGGAATCGATTATCCAGGCCATCCTCAAGGTCCACCATAGCGACTGCGCAATGGATAGAGCCTGGGCCGGCGGCCTTTCCGGCTATGCCGCGAACGGGCATATCCCCATGAAGTGCAATCTGGAGCAGGCAAAACAGGCGCGGTTGACGCTGCGCGAGAGAGAGCTGATTCGCGCCATCGTGGGTGAGCCGTCCGCCAAATATGTAAGCATCGCCGGGCGCCTGGGGATCAGCGAGCACACTGTGCACAACCACCTCAGCAACATCTATCAAAAGCTTAATCTGATCAACCGCATCGACTTGCTGATGTATGCGCTGAAACACGGGCTCACCAACGAAGCTCCGACCGAGTCCGTCTGGGTGGAACTGGATTGAGTTTCAAGTCGATAGAAGGCGGTCTGCCCCTCACTTTCAGGAGCCAGGCCGTCACTGTTCCCCCCTCCTTGTCGCTGGCCCGGGACAGAGTGCCCCCGCAAGATTGATGTCGTTCTCGGTAAATCCTGCCTCGCCCACTTGCACCTACCCTCTGCGCTCTTCAAGCCTTGTGCTGCTCGCCAGTCCACAGCGCATGGGCACATGGGGATCTCGCATCAGAGCTGCAAAAAGAATGCGAGGGTGGTTTCCTGCGCCACCCTCGCATCCGTCACGCGCGCAAAGCCTCAGGCGCTGCCAAAAAAGATGTCGGTACTCTGAACATGGGCCCCGACCAAGGTGATGGTCGTTGTTTGTCCGCCCGTCTCGGCAACCGTCACGACGCTGTCTGCGCCGACGTTGTTGATCGATTGAACAACAGCGCTCGGGTCTCCGTTGAGCACCAGCTTGTCTTGCGTGCCTGAGCCCACATCGAAGCCGCTGACCTGGTACAGGTTCTCATTGACTGACAGATCGATGTTGAACGCATCCTGCAGACCGATGGTGCCAACCAGCGAGAAGTCGAAGGCTGCGTTGACCGGGTCGTTGGCGAACAGGTTGGCGGCAAACGTACTCGTCGCCGAGTCCCCATCCTTGTCCGTCAGCGTCGCACTGAACGCCAGCTGGACATCGCTGGCCAGACTCTCGCTCTGCTGAATGAACTGGATCACCGGGATCTTGACATCGCCCCGGCCCATCGTCAGCTGGACAGCGTCGATCAGTGTCGCGCCCTCCTTCTGGACGAGGAAGGACACCTGCCCGCCAGCCTCCGGCGTCAGGGTGTTCACCTCGACGAGGCTGGAATTCGAGCCATCGGCGTAGTAGATCCTGTAGTACAGGTCCTCGGTCGCCGTGTTGTAGCCCGCCACGGAGTTGTCGATGAAGACCTTCATGCCCGTCAGCAGGCTCTCTGGATTGATGACGAAACTTTCATCGGCAGCGCTGATTGCCGCCAGGTTATCGCCCTGGAAAACGTTGTTGGCGACGCCGATGCCGGACGTGCTGACGTTCATCGCCGCCGGGTCGATGTACGACGGCAGGGGGTTGGTCTGCAGCGTGGCTTCGGTGGGGTCGGATGCTCCGAGCCCGATGCCGGTCAGGATGTCCGCCGTCGAAGCAAGCGCCTTCGCGGAAAAGAACACGATCTCCTCGGATGTCGAAGGAATAGCCGGGTTACTGGTCTGCGGAATCAACAACGTGCGTACCGAATCCGGGCCACCGGCAGCGAGCGAGCCGTCGGCACTGCTGAGCACGATCGTCGAACTGAAGCCCTGCACCAGATCCAGTGCATAGCGACCATCGGCATAGGCGGTCAACGTGTAGTCGACGGTGGTATTCGTCGTTGCACTGTTGTTGTCGAAATCACCGGTCAAGGTTCCCGCGAACTGGTACGCGCCATTGACATCCGGTGACTGCGCCAGCTCGGTGAGCGTGCCGGTCCCGGTCGTGGTCGTGTTGTCTGGCCTGACGAGGGTGAACAGGTTGTTGACCAGCGAGATATCCAGACCGGCCGCACCCAGCCCGTCGGCTCCGGTCGCCATATTCCAGAACCCGGATTGCGCCAGAACGCTACCGGTCCCGATCAGGTTGCCGAAACTGAGTGCCGGCCCGTCGTCCTTGAACACCAGGTTCTGCCCGATGTTGAGGGTCGCCTGGGCGCTGTCGCCGTCCCCGTCGGTCTTGATCGCCGTCAGCGTCACCAGGTTGTCCGCGGTCAACGTCCTCGAATCATCCGGATTGTTTGGATCGGAATGCACCACGGCGCGGAGTTGGTCAAGCGTGACGCTGCCATTGGCGGCGACACCGACCGTGAACACCAGCAGGTTGCTCGTGGCCGTACGCCCTTCGACCACGGCGCCATTGAGCGACAGGTTCACCGCCTGGCCCGAGGCCGTGTCCGTCAGCCCGGAGGCCCCGGCCACCACGCCCAGCGCATAGCTCAGCGTGCCCGCCCCATCGGCGCCAAATGCCGAGTTGAAGTTGGCGGCGAAGCTCTGGGTGTCGTTGGTCGCCAGCAGTGTCTCGTCCACCGTCAGCGTTGGCTCCGTGCCGGTGGTGCTGATGCTCGGCCCGTCATCCTTGAACACCAGGTTCTGCCCGATGTTCAGGGTCGCCTGGGCGCTGTCGCCCTCCTTGTCGGTAATGGTCGCCGTCAGCGTCACCAGGTTGTCCGAGGTCAGCGTCTTCGAATCATCAGGATTGGTTGTGTTGGGATGGACCACGGCGCGGAGCTGGTCAAGGGTGACGCTGCCATCGGCGGCGACACTGACGGTGAACACCAGTTGGTTGCTGAGGGCTGTACGCCCTTCCACCACGGTGCCATTGAGCGACAGGTTCACCGCCTGGCCCGAGGCTGTGTCCGTCAGCCCGGAGGCTCCCGCCACCATGCCCAGCGCATAGGTCAGCGTCCCGGCCCCATCGGCGCCAAACGCCGAGTTGAAATTGGCGGCGAAGCTCTGGGTATCGTTGTTCGCCAGCAGCGTTTCGTCCACCGTCAGCGTCGGCTCCGTGCCAGTGGTGCTGATGCTCGGCCCGTCGTCCTTGAACACCAGGTTCTGCCCGATGTTCAGGGTCGCCTGGGCGCTGTCGCCGTCCCCGTCGGTCTTGGTCGCGGTCAGCGTCACCAGGTTGTCCGCGGTCAGGCTCGTCGAATCATCCGGATTGGTTGGGTCGGGATGGACCACGGCGCGAAGCTGGTCGAGCGTGACGCTGCCATCGGCGGCGACACTGACCGTGAATACCAGCAGGTTGCTGAGGGCTGTACGCCCTTCGACCACGGCGCCATTGAGCGACAGGTTCACCGCCTCGCCCGAGGCCGTATCCGTCAGTCCGGAAGCTCCGGCCACCATGCCCAGCGCATAGGTCATGGTGCCTGCCCCATCCGCGCCAAACGCCGAGTTGAAATTGGCGGCGAAGCTCTGGGTATCGTTGTTCGCCAGCAGCGTTTCGTCCACCGTCAGCGTCGGCTCCGTGCCAGCGGTGCTGATGCTCGGCCCGTCGTCCTTGAACACCAGGTTCTGCCCGATGTTGAGGGTCGCCTGGGCGCTATCGCCATCCCCGTCGGTCTTGGTCGCCGTCAGCGTCACCAGGTTATCCGAGGTCAGGCTCGTCGAATCATCCGGATTGGTTGGGTCGGGATGGACCACGGCCCGGAGTTGGTCGAGCGTGACGCTGCCGTCGGCGGCGACGCTGACCGTGAATACCAGCAGATTGCCGAGGGCCGTACGCCCTTCGACCACGGCGCCATTGAGCGACAGGTTCACCGTTTGGCCCGAGGCCGTATCCGTCAGTCCGGAAGCCCCGGCCACAACGCCCAGCGCATAGGTCAGGGTGCCTGCCCCATCCGCGCCAAACGCCGAGTCGAAGTTGGCGGCAAAACTCTGGGTATCGTTGGTCGCCAGCAGCGTTTCGTCCACCGTCAGCGTCGGCTCCGTGCCGGTGGTGCTGATGCTCGGCCCATCGTCCTTGAACACCAGGTTCTGCCCGATGTTGAGGGTCGCCTGGGCGCTATCGCCATCTCCGTCGGTCTTGGTCGCCGTCAGCGTCACCAGGTTGTCCGAGGCCAGGCTCGTCGAATCATCGGGATTGGTTGGGTCGGTATGCACCACGGCGCGGAGCTGGTCGAGCGTGACGCTGCCATCGGCGGCCACACTGACCGTGAATACCAGCAGGTTGCTGAGGGCTGTACGCCCTTCGACCACGGCGCCATTGAGCGACAGGTTCACCGCCTGGCCCGAGGCTGTGTCTGTCAACCCGGAGGCTCCAGCCACCATGCCCAGCGCATAAGTCAGCGTCCCGGCACCATCAGCGCCAAACGCCGAGTTGAAGTTGGCGGCAAAGCTCTGGGTGGCGTTGGTCGCCAGTAGCGTCTCGTCCACTGTCAGCGTTGGCTCCGCGCCGGTGGTGCTGATGGTCGGACCGTCGTCCTTGAACAACAGGCTCTGCCCGATGTTCAGGGTCGCCTGGGCGCTGTCGCCGTCCCTGTCGGTCTTGGTCGCGGTCAGCGTCACCAGGTTGTCCGAGGCTAGGCTCGTCGAATCATCGGGATTGGTTGTGTTGGAATGCACCACGGCGCGGAGCTGGTCGAGCGTGACGCTGCCATCGGCGGCCACACTGACGGTGAACACCAGCAGGTTGCTGAGGGCTGTACGCCCTTCGACCACTGCACCATTGAGCGACAGGTTGACCGCCTGGCCCGAGGCCGTGTCCGTCAACCCGGAGGCTCCGGCCACCATGCCCAGCGCATAGGTCATGGTGCCTGCCCCATCGGCGCCAAACGCCGAGTTGAAGTTGGCGGCAAAGCTCTGGGTGGCGTCGGTCGCCAGTAGCGTTTCGTCCACCGTCAGCGTCGGTTCCGTGCCGGTGGTGCTGATGCTCGGCCCGTCGTCCTTGAACACCAGGTTCTGCCCGATGTTCAGGGTCGCTTGGGCGCTGTCGCCGTCCCTGTCGGTCTTGGTCGCGGTCAGCGTCACCAGGTTGTCCGAGGCCAGGCTCGTCGAATCATCGGGATTGGTTGTGTTGGAATGCACCACGGCGCGGAGCTGGTCGAGCGTGACGCTGCCATCGGCGGCCACACTGACGGTGAACACCAGCAGGTTGCCCGTGGCGGTGCGGCCTTCCACTACGGTGCCGTTGAGTGACAGGTTGACCGCCTCGCCCGAGGCCGTGTCCGTCAGCCCGGAAGCCCCGGCCACCATGCCCAGCGCATAGGTCAGCGTCCCGGCACCATCAGCACCAAACGCCGAGTTGAAGTTGGCGGCGAAGCTCTGGGTATCGTTGGTCGCCAGCACCGTCTCGTCCACCGTCAGCGTCGGTTCCGTGCCAGTGGTGCTGAGGCTCGGCCCATCGTCGTCGAAGATGATCTTGGAGCCGATTTCGGCTTTCGAAATAGAGGCCTGGACCAGCGTGAAACCACCGATATCAAAATCGGCGTGCTCATTGCCCTTGGCATTGACGGCCGCACCGTTCTCGACGAGCACGCGGTTGTGGTCCGACGTCGTGGTGTATTCAATCTGGTAGCCGGCTTTAACGCCGGTGATGGTTGCAACCCCTGTTGCAAAGCTGATGGTGATGGCCGGATCATTCACCAAGCCGTTTGAGTTCTCGATCACCTGCCCGGTACTGTTGAAGACGCGAACATTGGTGATGGCCACCGACGCATCATTCCCGTACCCATTGATGAAATTCGTGCCGGGTTCAGCCGCGGTGCTGAATGCGCTGACCCTTACCACGGCACTCTTGCCGCTTTGCAACTGCACAACGTCGAAACTGGCCGACTTCGCATTGAAGACGCCGGTAAAGTCGACGTTGGATTCAACATCGGCTTCGTTCTGGTCCAGGTTGGGAATGGTCACATTCTGCCTGGCACCCGTGACGAACGAAAAGCGGATGCCCTCTTGCTCCACAATCATCTGATTGTTGGTACCGAATGTGGTCGGCCCCCCCGCCTGGCTGGTATTGATCGTGTCGCCAGTCGTTATATTGAAGCCGCTTGACTGGTCTGCGGGGTCCTTGCCGGTGGCGATGATGGTGGGATCCGTGATCCGCAACACACCTGCGACATCGACAACGTTCGGGTTCGCCTTCGTGAACATCAGGAAGAGGTTCTGACCGGAGGGCGCGTTGGCCAGGCTGAATTCCAGGTCCTGGCTGGCCCCGATGAAAACCTTATCCGCCAGATTGAGCGAATCATCGGCATTCGTCATGTCAGGATGTTTGAGCGGTTGGTACTCCACGGTCCAGATCTTGCCGCCCGTGACCGGCGATCCGGTTTCTTCTATATAGGCGGCGAACACGATCGCGCCGGTTGCGCTACCGGCTCGGCCCACGACGATGTTGTTGTTCGTATCCGTATAGAGAAGGATGCTGGTGCCATCGAGGGTATCCAGTCCGCTGTCCACGCCATTGAGCGGTGCGCCGGAGCTGCCGACGAAGCTGATATCGGTAATGCTTGCGCCGGGGTCAGCGGTGATGGTGAATGCATTGCTGCCCGTGTTGCCCGCGGCACCGGTATAGCCACTCAAGGCCGCGCCCGTGGCAGTACCTGCCCCCAGTGCGGCTAAACGGGTAGTGAAGGTCGAAGGCAGGGACGCCACCAGAATGTCGTTGTCGTCAACGTCCCCCGCCGGGGTTGGCGTGGCAGTGGCGTTCTGTAACCCGGCCGTTTCGTCCAGAGTCACGTCCTCGCCAGTCGCCACGACGCCCAAAACGCTGTCCGTAAACGAAGTTGTCGCCACGGCGTCGTCACCGCTGCCGACGACGCCATCGACGCCCGCAGAGGCCGCGGTGAGCAGAAACGTTGCGCCCGCCGAGTCGTCGGGATTCACGTACCAGGACGTGGTAACGCTGCCGTTGACCTGGCCGTCGAGATCGCCGGCACCGCCGTCGGTCACGGACCAGGGCTCGTGACCCGCGCCGGTGTTGGTATTGAGCACATCGTCGGACGTGCCCCACACGCCATCCGCGCCAGCACCGACGGCGTGGTCCACTTCGAGCGTCACTGTGCTGCCAGCGGCGAAACCGCTGGCCGTGATGATGGCAGTGCTGCCCGGTGCGTAGTCTTTAAGGTTAGTGGTAACGGTCGGAATGTAGGTAAAAGTCCAGTCGTGGCTGACGGGTGAAGGATGCTCACCGGCGTTACTGGCCAGGTCATTCGTTAGCGATGAGGTTCTCTTGCGCATAGCCATGACTTTCTCCTGAGCGGGGGTCCAGTCATCGGAGATCGACCTTGGACCATTTTCTGATCTACAGGTCTCAACTATGAACAAGCACTACAGGCCGCACATCGGCGGATACTCCCAGACGGAATGGGAGATTCAGACTACGTGGGAGAGGAGACGGATAGTCGCGAAGGCAGGGTTGATGGCTTCGATAAACCCCGGGCATCTGAGTTTGTCGAACGTGATCTACACGTCGTGATAAGGAGGCGTTGGAACAGGCGGGGAGCTGCAGAATATGGTGTCCCAGGGCAGGTTCGAACTGCCAACCTTCCCCTTAGGAGGGGGATGCTCTATCCAATTGAGCTACTGAGACACAAGTCGGCCGCGAAGAAACGCGGTGCGATGGACGGCGTGCATGTTAACGGCCGGGCTGGCTTTTGTCATGTCGTCCGTAGGCTTTTTAAGTGTAGGCAGACGCCTCGGCCGAGCGCGGACTTGTTGACCGTGCAAATTGCATCAATGCAAAAAGCCATCATTGCAAAATGCAATATGGAGCTTTACCAAAAATAACTTAATTCATTGTTTTTAAAGAATTTAATTGTCGATAAACTCTGGCATGCGAGCTGCTTCTGCTGTTCTCACAGAACAACCGAGGTCCGCGCCATGAAATGCGCCCTTTTACTCTCGAATGCAATCGCACTGGCAGTTTTACTGGGATTTCATTTTTTTCCCGAGAGCAGCGCGACGCAGGTTGCCCAACGCATCCCGCATTACCTTCAGTTGCAGAAGGCTCCGCAGCTGGCAGCGATAAGCGACCAGCACGGTTTTGTCAGCCAGGAAAACATCCCGGTGCCGAACCCGCCTGCCGAACGTTTGGTATTTTGAATCCCCCATCAGGAGCACCGCATGTCCAGATCAGCCGCGAGTTTCTTCATCCTCGCCTTGTTGAGCGGCATTTTTCATCTGTCATTGACCCAGGACATGGTCGTCACCCTCCCCCTGATCGCCTGTGGTGTATTCACCGCTCTGTTCGTGCTCGCATTGATTGTCGGACGCAAGATCAAGTTTGATCCGGTACTGCGTTGACCCTGGCTTGGCAGATTCAGTGCCTGCCATCCATCCTGAATTCAGCCCCTCAATACGACCTCCCCTAGTAAATCGGCCATTTGCCACTATTCTGTAAGGGTAAGGAACAGGGATCGAGTCCGCTTTTTTCCTCCCGCCAGAGACCTTTCGTCGGTCGGAGAAAGCACCAAGCGAAACGACCCGGTCAAACTTTTCAAACCAGTGCGCATTTCTGATAATTGGTGCTGGCAGAACGCCTTTATCCAGTTCAATATTTGTCACAGAATTGACGCCAAGGATCTGGCTGGTTTGAGGCATGATGCGCGCCTCTATCAATTCAGGTTGAACATTTGGTCAGAGAGCTTGTCCTACCAGACATCCTGCGGCCAATCCCGAAAACCGCTCCCCTGAACTAACCGGTTAAATATATGCGCCCATTGAAACAGGCAATTTATTCCAGCCGTACGGCTGACAAGTTCGTCGTACGTCTGCCAGACGGAATGCGTGAACGCATTGCCGAGGTGGCTCGCAATCATCATCGCAGCATGAACTCCGAAATCATTGCGCGCCTTGAGCAGAGTCTTATTCAGGAAGGCGCACTGGGAGAAGAGTTGAGCATGCGCCTGGACAGCCCGGAGCTTTCCTTGCACGAACGGGAGCTGCTGCAACGCTTCCGCCAACTGTCCCATCGACAGCAGAACGCCCTGGTGTCACTGATCGCTCATGACGCTGAAATGGCCGCCGACGCGTCCTGATTCAGCCAGAAAGCTCAAGCCAGCCTGATCGCTGGCTTTTTTTTGGTTTTTTCACAGGCTTGAGCGTGGGCACCACCCCGTGCAGGAGCCCCTGTGGGAGCTGGCTTGCCAGCGATGGTCGCTAACGATGACGCGGGCAAACTGGATAAACGCAGCGCCCTTGAGTCCATCGCCAGCAGGCTGGCTCCTACAGTTTCAGCGTGGGCATGGCCCCCTGTGGGAGCTGGCTTGCCTGCGATGATCGTTAACGATGACGCGGGCAAACTGGATAAACGCAGCGCCCTTGAGTCCATCGCCAGCAAGCTGGCTCCTACAGTTTCCCAGGCTGTGTGAAGAATTTTTTTGCCTGAAACCCGGGCACAAAAAACCCGCCAGAAGGCGGGTTTTCAGTGAACAGGACGTCAAAGCAGGAAAATTGTCGCCAACCCGAGGAAGATGAAAAAGCCTCCGCTGTCGGTCATGGCCGTAATCATCACACTGGCTCCCATCGCAGGATCACGGCCCATCTTCGCCAGGGTCATCGGAATCAAGACCCCCATCAATGCCGCCAGCAACAGGTTGAGCGTCATCGCGGCGGTCATCACCACGCCGAGCGACCAGCTGCCATACAGCAGATAGGCGACCACACCGATCACCCCGCCCCATATCACACCGTTGATCAAGGCGACTGCCAACTCCTTGCGCATCAGGCGCGAGGTATTGCCGGTGCTCACCTGGTCCAGCGCCATGGCCCGAACAATCATGGTGATGGTCTGGTTGCCCGAGTTACCACCGATCCCCGCCACGATCGGCATCAACGCCGCCAGCGCCACGAGCTTCTCGATCGAACCCTCGAACAAACCGATGACCCGGGAAGCCACGAACGCGGTAATCAGGTTGATCGCCAGCCAGGCCCAGCGGTTACGCAGGGATTTCCAGACCGACGCAAAAATGTCTTCTTCTTCACGCAGACCCGCCATGTTGAGAACTTCGCTTTCGCTCTCTTCACGGATCAGGTCAACCATTTCATCGATGGTCAGACGGCCGATCAGCTTGCCGTTCTTGTCGACCACGGGCGCGGAGATCAAGTCGTAACGCTCGAACGCCTGGGCGGCATCATAGGCGTCTTCGTCCGGGTGAAAGCTCACCGGATCGCTGGCCATCACCTCGGAAACCTGTTTGTCCGGATCGTTGACCAGCAAACGCTTGATCGGCAACACACCCTTGAGGACGCCGTCGTAATCAACCACGAACAGCTTGTCGGTGTGGCCCGGCAGCTCTTTCAGACGACGCAGATAACGCAGGACCACTTCAAGACTGACATCCTCGCGGATGGTCACCATCTCGAAGTCCATCAGCGCACCGACCTGCTCCTCGTCGTAGGACAGTGCCGAACGCACACGTTCGCGTTGTTGCTGGTCGAGGGTCTCCATGAGCTCATGGACGACGTCTCGCGGCAGCTCGGAGGCCAGGTCAGCGAGTTCGTCGGCATCCATGTCCTTGGCGGCTGCCAGGAGCTCGTGATCATCCATGTCGGCGATCAGCGATTCACGGACCGAATCGGATACTTCAAGGAGGATGTCGCCGTCGCGATCGGCCTTGACCAATTGCCAGAGCGTCAGACGATCGTCCAGCGGCAAGGCTTCAAGGATGTAGGCGACGTCGGCGGAGTGCAGGTCATCGAGCTTGCGTTGCAACTCGACGAGGTTCTGCCGGTGGACCAGGTTCTCGACCCGGTCATGATGCGGGCCTTCCTGGCGGTGAGTCAGGTCTTCTACCACTCGCTGGCGCTGCAGCAACTCAACCACCTGAGCCAGGCGATCCTGCAAGCTTTCCTGCGTTTTCTTTACTTCAACTTCGGACATAGGCGAACTCCACTCCCAGCAGCGGGGCACGCCGGAAGGATCAATCAGTCAATTCATGATTGGTAAAACGGGGTACTGAGTAACTACTGGGTAAGTCCATGGAGGTATTCCACAAGCCCCGGCGGGGCTGACGGGCGCAATGATACACCGCCTGACGGTTTTAAACGTTAAAAAATCTTGGCTGAAACAAGCGCTTGCATAACAAACCTGAGCATCGTCCTGATCCGTGAAAGTGCGACGACGTATTCTGAAAAGAAAACACACGCCGCTTCGAAAATTGTAGCCGCTACCCTTGAAAAGGAACGTCATGGAGGACGCCTGATGCCATCATCTTCACAATTCTTCTTACTGCTCAGCCTGCTCAGCCCCCTGCCCCTGGCACTCGCCACCAGCGTTCACCGCTGTGAGGCGGCCAATGGGCGCATCACCTTCACCACACTGAGTTGTGCCGCAGGAGAAAGCGTTTCACTTCAGGATGTCCGCGCGTTTACACCCGGCAGCACGATGGCGCTTATGCCGCCAGCCGAACCTCGTGAAACATCAGGAATGAAAATCCAAAGGAAAGAGCCGACCGTGGTCGGTCAGGCGCAGGACAAGTGCGGAAACCTGATCACTGCCAAGCAGCGCCGGGAGGCGATCATGCATCAGCGAGTGATCGCCGGCATGACCCAGCAAGACGTCGAAAGCGCCCTCGGCAAGCCGGACAGGATCAGTATTCGCAATTCAGCCACGAGCTACCGCTACGACACCCTGCGAGGTCGTAGCGCAAACGTAGAGTTCGATGAGAAGGGATGCACGAAAGGAAAAGCCAAATCCCGGACGGCAAAAAGCCCGCATTAAATGCGGGCTTTCTGTTGTATGGTGCACTCGACAGGATTCGAACCTGTGACCGCTCGGTTCGTAGCCGAGTACTCTATCCAGCTGAGCTACGAGTGCAATTTGTGTTTTTAGACCAGATCACAACTGGTTGAAGCCAAGTCATTCACATTACTGCAGATGACTCTTAAATGGTGCACTCGACAGGATTCGAACCTGTGACCGCTCGGTTCGTAGCCGAGTACTCTATCCAGCTGAGCTACGAGTGCATTTGTTGCCGCGCATTATAGGCCGTCTAATCTCTATGTCAAACACTTTTTCTAGTAATTTCAACAACTTACCGAAAAAGCCAGATTACAACGTACTAAGCAAATAATGGCGGAGAACGGGGGATTCGAACCCCCGACACCCTTTTGAGGTGTACTCCCTTAGCAGGGGAGCGCCTTCGGCCACTCGGCCAGCTCTCCGCAACACGGGGCGTATATTAACCAGCTTCTTCCCCGTTTGCAAACATAAAAAACGATAAAAATTAATGGCTTGGTTCTTCGTCCTTCTCTTTCTTGATACGCAGGTAAATTTCTTCCCGGTGAACCGCTACCTCTTTAGGGGCATTAACACCGATGCGCACTTGATTTCCTTTGACGCCGAGTACGGTCACGGTGATTTCGCCATCACCGATAATCAGGCTTTCTGCACACCGACGAGTCAGAATCAGCATACCTTTCTCCTCACGCATTTCATTTCAGGGACAACAGTCTGCAAAAAAAAGGCACTCGACCCACAACCGGAGCGGTCGCAGCCCTACATGCCTGAGTATTGACTAGCGCGAGCAAAAGAACAGTCTCGGGGGTCACGCCATTCAAAAAAACAAAAGGCGCGGTCAGACCGCGCCTTCTGGCAAACGCATCACTCGCCCTGGCGGGCCGGTGCGTCCAGTTCGAAAGCCGTGTGCAGAGCGCGCACAGCCAGTTCCAGGTACTTCTCTTCGATCACTACGGAGACTTTGATTTCCGAGGTCGAGATCATCTGGATGTTGATGCTTTCCTTGGCCAGGGATTCGAACATGCGGCTGGCCACGCCTGCGTGAGAGCGCATGCCGACGCCGACGATCGAGACCTTGGCGATCTTGGTGTCGCCCACGACTTCACGGGCACCCAGCTCGCCAGCGGTTTTTTCCAGCACGGCTTGCGCCGCCTGGTAGTCGTTACGGTGCACGGTGAAGGTGAAGTCGGTGGTGTTATCGTGCGCGACGTTCTGCACGATCATGTCGACTTCGATGTTCGCGGCACTGATCGGGCCGAGAATCTTGAAGGCAACGCCCGGGATGTCTGGCACGCCACGGATGGTCAGCTTGGCTTCATCGCGGTTGAAAGCGATACCGGAAATGATCGGCTGTTCCATGGTTTCCTCTTCATCAATAGTAATGAGGGTGCCCGGACCCTCCTTGAAGCTGTGCAGTACGCGCAGCGGAACGTTGTACTTGCCGGCGAACTCGACCGCGCGGATCTGCAACACCTTGGAACCGAGGCTGGCCATTTCCAGCATCTCTTCGAAGGTGATCTTGTCCAGGCGCTGGGCCACGGACACCACGCGCGGGTCGGTGGTGTAGACGCCGTCGACGTCGGTGTAGATCTGGCATTCGTCAGCCTTCAGGGCCGCCGCCAGCGCCACGCCCGTGGTGTCGGAACCGCCACGACCGAGGGTGGTGATGTTGCCGTGCTCGTCGACGCCCTGGAAACCGGCGACAACCACCACACGACCTGCCTTCAGGTCACCGCGAATCTTCTGGTCATCAATCTGCAAGATACGCGCTTTATTGTGCGCGCTATCCGTCAGAATCCGCACCTGGTTACCGGTGTACGACACCGCCGGTACGCCGCGCTTGATCAGCGCCATGGCCAACAGGGCAATCGTCACCTGCTCACCGGTGGAGACGATCACGTCCAGCTCGCGCGGAACCGGTTGGCCGTCGCCACTGATTTGCTTGGCCAGATCGATCAGACGGTTGGTTTCGCCGCTCATTGCAGACAGCACAACCACCAGGTCATCGCCGGCATCGCGGAATTTCTTAACCTTGTCGGCGACCTGCTCGATTCTCTCGACAGTGCCGACCGAGGTGCCTCCAAATTTCTGTACGATCAAAGCCATTTCAAAGCCGCCTCTGCCCATGAAGGGCGCCCAAATAATCACTCAAACAGCGTTGCGGCCCGCCACTAGACTACGAGCCGCAAGCACTGCCTTATAGACCCTGCTCTACAAACGGAACGGTCAGTGCCAGTGCCGCATCCAGTGCGCCAGCGTCGGTACCGCCGCCTTGCGCCATGTCTGGACGACCACCGCCCTTCCCGCCCACTGCCGCAGCGGCTTGCTTCATCAAATCACCGGCTTTGAGTTGGCCAGTCAGGTCTTTGGTTACGCCTGCAACCAGAACGACCTTTTCCTCATGGACACTGCCGAGCAGGATCACTGCGCGGCCGAGTTTGTTTTTCAGTTGATCGACCAGCGCCAGCAGCGCCTTGCCATCCTGACCGTCCAGACGCACGGCCAGCACTTTCACACCCTTGACGTCCTGCGCCTGGGCCGACAGATCGTCGCCCGCGGCACTGGCAGCCTTGGCTTGCAACTGCTCGAGTTGCTTCTCCAGCAGACGGTTGCGCTCCAGCACAGCCGACAGCTTGTCGATCAGGTTGTCGCGGCTGCCCTTGACCAGGCTCGCCGCTTCCTTGAGTTGTTCTTCCGCCGCATTCAAGTAGGCCAGTGCTGCTGCACCGGTGAGGGCTTCAATACGACGCACACCCGATGCCACACCGCCTTCGCTGATGATTTTCAGCAGGCCGATGTCGCCGGTACGGTTGGCGTGGATACCGCCGCACAGCTCGACGGAGAAGTCCCCCATGCTCAGTACGCGCACGTTGTCGCCGTATTTCTCGCCGAACAGCGCCATGGCGCCTTTCTGCTTGGCGGTTTCGATATCGGTTTCTTCGGTTTCAACCTCGGAATTCTTGCGAATCTCGGCGTTGACGATGTCTTCCAGCGCTTTCAGTTGCTCAGGCTTGATCGCTTCGAAGTGGCTGAAGTCAAAGCGCAGGCGCTGACTGTCGACCAACGAACCTTTCTGCTGGACGTGGTCGCCCAGTACCTGGCGCAACGCGGCGTGCAGCAAGTGAGTCGCCGAGTGATTCAGCGAAGTCGCGTGACGCACTTCGGCGTCGACATGAGTCTCCACCGGCGTACCTACGATCAGACTGCCCGAATCCAGCACGCCGTGGTGCAGGAACGCGCCACCGGTCTTGGTGGTGTCGCGCACGTCGAAGCGCGCAGCACCGGCCTGCAGGAAACCGCAATCACCGATCTGACCACCGGACTCCGCATAGAACGGCGTCTGATCGAGGACGATCACGCCCTCTTCGCCTTCGCTCAGCACGTCAACCGATTGCCCGTCCTTATAGAGAGCAACGATTTTGGCGGAACCGCTGTGAGCGGTGTAACCGGTGAACTCGGTGTCCACATCGACCTTGACCAGGCTGTTGTAGTCCATGCCGAAGGAACTGGCGGAACGGGCACGGACGCGCTGGGCTTCCATTTCACGCTCGAAACCTGCTTCGTCGATGGTCAGGCTGCGCTCGCGAGCGATGTCGCCGGTCAGGTCCATCGGGAAACCGTAGGTGTCGTAGAGTTTGAACACCACGTCGCCCGGCACCACGTCGCCTTTGAGTTCAGCCAGGTCCTGCTCGAGGATCTTCAGGCCCTGCTCCAGGGTCTTGGCGAATTGCTCTTCTTCGGCCTTCAGCACGCGCTCGATGTGCGCCTGCTGGGCTTTCAGTTCAGGGAAGGCCTCGCCCATCTCGGCAACCAGGGCCGCGACGATCTGGTAGAAGAAGCTGCCCTTGGCGCCCAGCTTGTTGCCGTGACGGCAGGCGCGACGGATGATCCGGCGCAGCACGTAGCCACGGCCTTCGTTGGACGGCAGCACGCCGTCGGCGATCAGGAAACCGCAGGAACGGATGTGGTCAGCCACGACTTTCAGCGAAGCCTGGGCGTCGTTGGTGCAGCCGATGGCCTTGGCCGAAGCGCTCAGCAGGCTCTGGAACAGGTCGATTTCATAGTTCGAGTGAACGTGCTGCAGCACGGCACTGATCCGCTCCAGGCCCATGCCGGTGTCCACCGACGGCGCTGGCAGCGGGTGCAACACGCCGTCGGCGGTGCGGTTGAACTGCATGAACACGTTGTTCCAGATCTCGATGTAACGGTCACCGTCTTCTTCCGGCGAGCCCGGTGGGCCGCCCCAGATGTCGGCGCCGTGATCGTAGAAAATCTCGGTGCAAGGACCGCACGGACCGGTATCGCCCATGGTCCAGAAGTTGTCGGAAGCGTACGGCGCGCCCTTGTTGTCGCCGATGCGCACCATGCGCTCGGCCGGAACGCCGATTTCCTTGGTCCAGATGTCGTACGCCTCGTCATCGCTGGCGTAGACGGTGACCCAGAGCTTTTCCTTCGGCAGGTTCAGCCACTTGTCGGAAGTCAGGAAGTTCCAGGCGTAGCTGATGGCATCACGCTTGAAATAATCGCCAAAGCTGAAGTTACCCAGCATTTCGAAGAAGGTGTGGTGACGAGCGGTATAACCGACGTTTTCCAGGTCGTTGTGCTTGCCGCCGGCGCGCACGCATTTCTGGCTGCTGACCGCGCGGGTGTACGCACGTTTTTCCTGGCCCAGGAAGCAGTCCTTGAACTGGTTCATCCCCGCGTTGGTGAACAGCAGGGTTGGGTCGTTGCCCGGAATCAAAGAGCTGGAGGCTACACGGGTGTGGCCTTGCTCTTCGAAGAAGCGAAGGAAGGCTTCACGGATTTCTGCGCTTTTCATTAGGTTCTTCCACGGAGGCTGCGGCCAAAGGCCTGTTCGAAACGTCAACAGACGAAGCGACGGCAAAGGGCCGCATTATATCGGCCCTGCGCGCGGGGTGCAGCGTGTTTATACGATAGAAACAGTCAATTGGAGCGCTAACGCTATCACTTGCGCGAAAAGTCGACGAATGTCGCGACGACTTGCTCGATTTGCGCACGGCTGACATCCATGTGCGTGACCATGCGCAGACGCGCGGCCGCACTGAGCTTGATCCCGCGCTCGGCGGCAAAGGCCTTGAGCGCTTCGGCCTGGTCGCCCATCTGCACATATACCATATTGGTCTGCACCGGCTCGACCTCGAAGCCCGCCGCACGCAGGCCTTCGGCCAGCACTAACGCGTTGGCATGGTCATCGGCCAGGCGCTGAACGTTGTGATCCAGCGCATACAGGCCGGCCGCCGCGAGAATACCGGCCTGACGCATGCCGCCACCGACCATCTTGCGCAGCCGCCGGGCCTTGCCGATCAGCTCGACCGAGCCGCACAGCACCGAACCGACCGGGGCACCCAGGCCTTTGGACAGGCACACCGAGACCGAATCGAAATACCGGGTGATTTCCCGGGCATCCACACCCAGCTTCACTGCCGCGTTGTACAAGCGTGCGCCGTCCAGATGCAGCTGCAAACCCTGTTCGCGGGTAAAACTGCGCGCCCGAGCCAGGTACTCCAGCGGCAGGACCTTGCCCTGCATGGTGTTTTCCAGCGCCAGCAAGCGGGTGCGGGCGAAGTGGAAGTCGTCCGGTTTGATCGCCGCCGCGACCTGTGCCAGGTCCAGCGAACCATCGGCCTGCACTTCCAGCGGCTGTGGCTGGATCGAACCGAGCACCGCTGCGCCGCCACCTTCGTACTTATAGGTGTGGGCCTGCTGGCCGACGATGTACTCGTCACCGCGCTCGCAGTGGGCCATCAACCCCAGCAGATTGCTCATGGTCCCGGTCGGCACGAACAGCGCCGCGGCAAACCCCAGGCGCTTGGCCAGTTCGGCCTCCAGCTGATTGACCGTCGGATCTTCGCCATACACGTCGTCGCCGGTGGCGGCTTTGGCCATCGCGTCCAGCATGCCGGCGCAGGGTTGGGTGACGGTGTCGCTGCGAAGATCGATAACGCTCATGAATCTGGCCTCGGTAAGCAGGGGAAATCCCTTTCAGGAAAGAATTACTGCGGGCATGGCGACGATTAATCAACCCTTGAACGAGTAAAAGACGAAATGCGCCCATGTGGGAGCGGGCTTGCTCGCGAAGGCGGACTGACAGTCGACATTTGCGCTGGATGTTAAACCGTCTTCGCGAGCAAGCCCGCTCCCACAGGTTCCACACCTTAACTGACCGGTATTGGCCATGCGCATATCGGAAATATGTGATAAAAACGCTGCGCCGCCAAACATTCCGGCGGCAAAAAACGTTCTCAGGGCGGGGTGCAACTCCCCACCGGCGGTAATTGCGCGCAATGCGCATAGCCCGCGAGCGCTTGATGACAGCACGGCTTCGGCGGTGCCTGAAAGCAAGGTCAGCAGACCCGGTGTGATCCCGGGGCCGACGGTCATAGTCCGGATGAAGAGAGAACGGGATTGACACTAGAGGGCCGACCGCCGGCATTCGTGCGAGCGTGCGTACCCTCAGATCCCCTTCGATTCATAACGCCCTGTTTTTCACACAAACAGGAGTCAGAACATGCAACCCACCGCAATTGACAGCAAAAGCAAACACCATCACGGCGAGCGCGTTGCGTTCATCCAGGCCTGCTGGCACAAGGAAATCGTCGATCAGAGCCGTAAAGGTTTCCTCGCCGAAATGATTGCCCAGGGTTATCAGGAATCCGACATCGACTTCTTCGAAGTCGGCGGCGCCTTCGAAATGCCCCTGCACGCCAAGTTGCTGGCCAAGACCGGTCGTTATGCCGGCATCGTCGCGGCCGCCCTGGTGGTGGACGGCGGGATCTACCGTCACGAGTTCGTCGCCCAGTCGGTGGTCAGCGGCCTGATGCAGGTTCAACTGGAAACCGAAGTGCCAGTGCTCTCGGTGTCCCTGACCCCGCACCACTTCCATGCCGGCGAAGAGCACCAGAAGTTCTTCTTCGAGCATTTCGTGCATAAAGGCCAGGAAGCGGCGAAGACCTGTGCGGATACGCTGATGAAAATCCGCGCGCTGCGCCGCACTGAACCGCGTGCGGTAGCGGTCTAACACCGCTATCCCCTGTAGGAGCGAGCTTGCTCGCGATGGTCGTCAACGATAACGCTGGGTATCTGATACCCCGCGGCGTTCTCAAGTCCATCGCGAGCAAGCTCGCTCCTACAGGGATCCAGGTCGGGTCAGGCCAGGTTTTCGTCGGTGGTCGGCACGACCAGGATGCCGGCACGCAAGCCATTCTTCACCCTGGGGTTCGGGAAGATGATCCGGGCGCCCTCTTCCTCGATGATCCAGCGGGTGTTGGCGATGTCTTCCGCCAGCAGGTAACCCACTTCCAGCTCCGAGAAGTTCTCGACGTCCGCCGGCAGGTTCAGGCGAAAGCTATCGCTGTGCTTGATGATTTCCCGCGCCACGCTGTACAGCTGCAAACCGTCCAGTGCCGCTTCAGTCAGTTCCGGCTCGGTGCCTTCGATGATCTGCTTGAGGCGCGCCTCCAGCAGCGAGACGTTGACCCCGGCGTTCTGCCCGAACGGCCGCGCCTTGCCCAATTCCAGGGTAAAGGCCTCGGCACCGAGCTTGTCGTAGGTGTAGGCGCTGAACACGATGGACGGCTTGTTCTGCAGCAACACCGCTTCCATGCCGGCGGCACGCAGGCGCGCCAGTTCCTGGCGGGAATGCTGGCGATCTTCTTTCCACGGGTACAAGGCGAACTGCTCGATTTTCGAGCCTCGAATCGCCGTGTGCAGGTCGTAATGCAACCGCTGACGGTCCGGCAGGCTGAAGAAGCTGGCCGCCAAACGCTCCAGCTCACAGGCGCGCAGGGCTTCGGAGCCGCTGCTTTGTTCGTGACGGCCGTTGAACAGCCGATTGACGTCCTGCTCGACGAAGCGCTCGCCTTTGCGAATCGCTTCGGGGTTGCCAAACAGGAACAGAATACGTGCGCGCGGCTTCAGGTCGCCGCGGGCAATGTCGTGCAACAGGCGATCGAGCAACTCGATCGGCGCTGTTTCGTTGCCGTGGATCCCAGCCGACAGCAGCAGGTCCAGGCCATTGTCACGCGCTTCAGGTGGCCGGACTTCCAGCGCACCTTCGCTCAACCAGCGCATGCGCACGCCTTCGACAGTCAGTTGAGTCTTCTCCGCCGGTTCGCGGCCGGCGAGGGTCAGTTCAAGCAGTTTGCCGAGGGCGAGCATAGAGCGGTTTCCTTAGTGATCGTGGTTGCAATCCGGGCCGTGAACGTGGTCCTCATCGTCGGTGAGGTCAGCCGGTTCCATCTCCAGTTGCAGACTTACCAGATTAGTCGCCAATGGGCGCAGCAGCAGGTTGGCGTATTCGGCATCGCCTTCTTCGACGTCCACGCCGATCAGCAACTGGCCACGGCCGTCCTGCTGGATCCACAGCTCTTTGCCTTGCCACAGGACCGCGACGCGGGTGCAGGACGTCTCCAGTTGCGTGCCGTCGGTGTCTTCAAGGATCAGCTGCAGGGTATCGCTCATGTGTTTACGCTCTCGTTTGAGATGAAGCGACGCGCTGCCATCCGGGGCAGCGCGTCGTCGATCAATTGATCTGGAATGGATAAACCGCGCCCAGTTTAAGGATTTGCGTCAGTTCATCCAGTGCCGTCCGGCACTCAAGCAACAATTGCGGGTCCGCCAGATCGTTTTCGGTCATGCGGTCGCGGTAGTGCTTCTCGACCCATTCGGTCAGTGTGCCGTACAACGGTGCCGTCATGATAACCCCTGGGTTGACGGCCGCCAGTTCAGTTTCGTTGAGTGCGACGCGCAACCGCAGGCAAGCCGGGCCACCGCCGTTCTGCATGCTCTGCTTGAGATCGAAGACTTTCACTTCGCGGATCAGCCCGCCGGAGCTGGTCAAACCCTGCAAGTATTGCCAGACACGCTCGTTGCCACGGCATTCTTCCGGCACGATCAACAGCATGGAGCCGTCAGGACGCGACAGCAGCTGGCTATTGAACAGGTAGGAACGAACGGCATCTTCCACACTGACTGCGGAACGCGGTACGCAGACTGACTGAAATTTCCCACCGGCCTTGGCGAGTTTGCTCTGCAATTCAGCGAGCATCTTCTCGGTCTCGAGGAACGCGTCCTCGTGATAGAACAGCACTTCGCCGTTGCCTACGGCGATCACGTCGTTGTGGAACACGCCCTGGTCGATCACCGAAGGATTCTGCTGGGCGTAGACCACGCCGTCATCACTCAAGCCGTGCAGACGGGCAACGGCCTGGGACGCTTCGAGGGTCTGGCGCGCCGGGTACTTCTGCGGAGCCGGATAGCGGGTGTCGAACGCGCTGCGGCCGAACACGAAAAACTCGACACCGGCTTCGCCGTATTCACGGCAGAAACGCGTGTGGTTGGCCGCCCCTTCGTCACCGAACTGCGCCACGGCCGGCAAGGCGGCATGGTGGGCGAAGTGTTTCTGGTCAGCGAACATCGCACCCAGCACGCGGCTGGTGGTCGGGTGTTCGATGCTGCGGTGATATTTGCAGTTGAGGTTGGCAGCGGTGAAATGCACGCGGCCGTCAGCGGTGTCAGCGCTCGGGCTGACGGTGGCGGCGTTGGCCACCCACATGCTCGAGGCCGAGCAACTGGCCACCAGCAGCGGCATCGCGTCCTTGGCAGCGCGCTCGATCACTTGAGCGTCGGTGCCGCCAAAGCCCAGGCGACGCAGTGCGGCCACATCCGGGCGCTCTTGCGGTGCCAGCACGCCTTGCTGGAAACCCATTTCCATCAGCGCTTTCATCTTCGCCAGGCCCTGCAGCGCCGCTTCCTTGGGGTTGGAAGACTGCTGGCTGTTGCTCTGGGACGCGACGTTGCCGTAGGACAGGCCGCCGTAGTTATGGGTCGGCCCCACTAGACCGTCAAAATTGACTTCATAGGATTTCATCAGCGAGGCTCCACGAGAATCTGTTGTTATAGGCTTCAGTAACTAGATTTGAGACCGAGGCGCGGCCTTCGCGAGCAGGCTCGCTCCCACAGGGAAATGCATTCCAATGTGGGAGCGAGCCTGCTCGCGAATGGGCATCACGCCATCTTCACGCCTGGCGTCAGGGCCGCAGGCATCACCAGGCTCGGCGTTTCCAGCGAGGCCACCGGGTACGCGCAGTAATCCGCTGCGTAGTAGGCGCTGGCGCGATGGTTGCCCGAGGCGCCGACGCCACCGAATGGCGCGCTGCTCGCGGCACCGGTCAGTTGCTTGTTCCAGTTGACGATACCGGCACGGCTTTCCAGCCAGAACTGCTGGTAACGCGCTTCGGAGTCCGACAGCAGACCGGCGGCCAGACCGTAGGCGGTGTCGTTGGCTTCAGCGATCGCCGCTTCAAAATCAGCGTAGCGGATCACTTGCAGCAACGGGCCGAACAGCTCTTCGTCAGGACGATCGGCGACGGCGGTCACATCCAGAATGCCGGGGGTCAGCAAGGCCGACTGAGCCTGAGGCTGGGTCATTTCAAGCAGCGCCACGGCGCCATTGGCCAGCAGGTGTTGCTGGGCATCCATCAGCGCTTTTGCCGCACCGAGGGAAACCACCGAGCCCATGAACGGTGCCGGTTGTTGATCGAAGGCACCGACTTCAATAGTCGCGCTGACGGCAACAAGGCGCGCCAGCAGCGAGTCGCCCCAGGCGCCCTGCGGCACCAGCAAGCGGCGGGCACAGGTGCAACGCTGGCCGGCGGAGATGAACGCCGACTGAATGATGGTGTACACCGCGGCATCGAGGTCGGCGACCTGATCGACCACCAGCGGGTTGTTACCGCCCATTTCCAGCGCGAGGATCTTGTCCGGACGACCGGCGAATTGCTGGTGCAGGTGGTTGCCGGTACGGCTGGAGCCGGTGAAGAACAGGCCGTCGATGCCCGGGTTCGCCGCCAGGGCGATACCGGTTTCGCGAGCGCCTTGCAGCAGGTTCAACACGCCCGCTGGCAGACCGGCCTCGATCCAGCACTTGACCGTCAGTTCGGCCACTTTCGGTGTCAGCTCGCTGGGCTTGAACAGCACGCTGTTACCCGCCAGCAATGCCGGCACGATGTGGCCGTTCGGCAAGTGGCCCGGGAAGTTGTAAGGACCGAATACCGCGACTACACCGTGAGGCTTGTGGCGCAGCACAGCAGTGGCGTCGCCCAGCGGGCCGCTCTTCTCGCCGGTACGCTCGCGGTAGCTCTGCACCGAGATGGCGATCTTGTTGACCATGCTGGTGACTTCGGTCGCCGCTTCCCACAGGGGTTTGCCGGTTTCTTCGCCGATGGTGCGGGCCAGTTCGTCCGCATGATTCTTCAGCGCGGCAGCAAAGGCTTCCAGCACCGAGATACGCTCTTCCAGGGTACGCCGCGCCCAGCCCGGGAACGCCTGACGCGCCGCCTGCACAGCCGACTCGACCTGAGCGGCGGTGGCACCGACGCCGGACCACAGCACCTGCTGGGTCACCGGGTTCAACGACTCGAAGGCTTCACCCTGACCGGTCAGCCATTCACCTGCAATGTAAAGCGACTTCATTATTTCGACTCCCGAGCTGCGGACAACGCCACGGCGCGCACTTGATCGCCAGCGTTGAGTTGAAGACGTTTGGCGGTCTGCGGATCGACCACCAGGGTGCCGGCGGCCAGACGTGCCGGCGCAGCAGTGATGCGGCAGTCTTCGCGCTTGCGGTTGTGAATGATGAATGGCGTGGCGTCGTCACCCGGCGTGCCGACGGCCAGCACCAGCGCCTGGCTGTCGCGTACCGCACGGATCTTGCCGGTTTCGCATTCGATGGCCGGGCCTGCGTCGAAAATGTCGACGTAGCCCTGGTAGCTGAAACCTTCGCTCTTGAGCATGGCCAGCGCCGGCTCGGTGTCCGGGTGCACCTGACCGATCACGTTGCGCGCATCCGGCGACAGGAAGCAGGTGTACAGCGGGAATTTCGGCATCAGTTCGGCGATGAACGCCTTGTTGCCCACGCCGGTCAGGTAATCGGCCTGGCTGAATTCCATCTTGAAGAAGTGACGCCCCAGGCTTTCCCAGAACGGCGAACGCCCGGCTTCGTCGGAAACACCGCGCATTTCGGCGATGATCTTGTTGCCGAACAGTTGCGGGAATTCGGCGATGAACAGCATCCGCGCCTTGGACAGCATGCGGCCATTGAGGCCGCTGCGGTAATCGGCGTGCAGGAACAGCGAGCACAGCTCGGAGTTGCCGGTCAGGTCGTTGGCCAGGAACAGCGTCGGGATTTCGCGATAGATGTTCAGCTCCTGGGAAGCGCTGACCGTCAGGCCGACCCGGAAGTTGTACCAGGGCTCACGCAGGCCGACGGCGCCGGCAATGGCGGAAATGCCCACCACGCGACCGTCATCGTCTTCGAGCACGAACAGGTAGTCCGCGTCGCCCCGCCCGGCTTCGCCGCGAAAGGTCTTCTCGGCCCAGCCGACCCGATGGGCCAGACGTTCTTCATTGGCCGGCAAGGTGGTCAGGCCGGTGCCGGTGCTGCGGGCCAGGTCGATCAGAGCGGGTAAATCGCTGCTGCGTACGGGACGAACGATCATGCTATCTCCTCAAACGGGCCGCTTGCGCCACCCGTGAAACTCGCTGCTTTACTAAGCATTCACTCTTTATAGGCATAGCAGCAGGTGTTAAACCGCCACCAGGCGCACGCTGGCACCTTCACCGACACCCAGGGCTTCGGCCGCTTCCAGATCCAGGGTCACCGGTTTACCCGGCGCGTAGTCAAGCTCGAGCATGACTGCGCGGTAGTCCTGCAACTGAGCGTTGGCCACCAGGTACTGGCGACCGACACCTTTGACCGGCTCGCCGATCTTCACCGGCACTACGCGGCTCTGGGCGATCGAACGGATCCCCGAGACGCGGGCATGCAGGGTCGGGCCGCCGTCGAAAATGTCGATGTAGTGATCGGTCTCGAAGCCTTCGCGCATCAGGATGTCGAAGGTGATCTGCGCCCGCGGGTGCACCTGGCCCATCGCTTCTTGCGCGGAGTCCGGCAGCAGGGGCACGTAGATCGGGTAATGCGGCATCAGTTCGGCGAGGAACGTACGGCTCTTCAGGCCGCACAGACGCTCGGCTTCAGCGTAGTTGAGGTCGAAAAAGTTGCGCCCGATGGCATCCCAGAATGGCGAGTCGCCGTTTTCATCGCTGTAACCGACGATCTCGGTCACCACTGAATCGGCAAAACGCTCCGGATGGCTGGCCACGAACAGCAAGCGGCCACGGGAGTTGAGTTCCGACCACGGCGAACCCACCAGATCGCGCTGCACGTAGAAACTGGTCAGCAAGCTGTTGCCGGTCAGGTCGTGGCACTGGGAGAGCACGTGGATCTTGTTGTGAATCTTCAGCTCGCGCGAAGCATGCACGAAGGTTTCGTTGCGAAAGCTGTAGAACGGCTCGGAGTAACCGGCCGACGCCACAATGGCCGAGCAACCGACCAGCTTGCCGGTGGCAGAGTCTTCGAGGACGAAGAAATAGCTTTCCTCACCGTTGAAGCTCACTTCGGCGGCGAACGAGGCTTCGCTTGCCGCGATCTTGTCGCTCAGGCGCTCAACGTCATCCGGCAAGGAAGTGACACCAATCGGACTGTCCGCAGCCAGACGCTGTACCTCGCCCAGATCAGCCATTTGCGCGGGGCGCATCACCAGCATGGTGTCACTCCTTTCTCTTATAAATTCACAGAAAAAACGCCGGACACTGTGGGAGCGAGCCTGCTCGCGAAAGCGCTGTATCAGTCAGCAGAGATGTTGACTGATACGCCCTCTTCGCGAGCAGGCTCGCTCCCACAATGGAACAAGCCCGGCATCAAAATTGGGTTCGACGCCTGAACGGTCAGGCGTCGAAGGGTCTATCAGGCTTGCGTCAGTTTTGCCGCGGCACGTTCGAAGCGGTCCAGACCGGCATCGATATCGGCGTCTTCCACTACCAGGCTTGGCGCGAAACGCACCACGTCCGGGCCGGCTTGCAGGACCATCAGGCCTTCTTTTTCAGCGGCGTTGAAGATGTCCTTGGCCTTGCCTTTCCACGCATCGCTCAACACGCAACCGATCAACAGGCCCATGCCACGCACCTTGGTGAACAGGCCGTATTTTTCGCCGATCTGCTCAAGGCGCGCCTTGAACTTGTCGTGCTTGGCGTTGACGCCGGCCAGCACTTCAGGGGTGTTGATCACGTCGATAACAGCTTCCGCGACCGCGCACGCCAGCGGGTTACCGCCGTAGGTGGTGCCGTGGGTGCCGACGACCAGGTGCTTGGCCAGGTCTTCAGTGGTCAGCATCGCCGCGATCGGGAAACCACCGCCCAGGCTCTTGGCGCTGGTCAGGATGTCCGGAGTCACGCCGTAATGCTGGTAGGCGAACAGGTGGCCGGTACGGCCCATGCCGGTTTGCACTTCGTCGAAAATCAGCAATGCGTTGTGCGCGGTGCAGAGTTCGCGGGCACCTTGCAGGTATTCGAGTTCAGCCGGGATGACACCGCTTTCGCCCTGGATCGGCTCCAGCACCACAGCGCATGTCTTGTCGGAAATGGCGGCTTTCAGCGCGGCCAGATCGTTGTACGGCACGTGGGTGATGCCGGTGATCTTCGGACCGAAACCATCGGAGTACTTCGACTGGCCACCGACGTTCACGGTGAACAGGGTACGGCCGTGGAAGCTGTTGAGCGCGGCGATGATCTCGTATTTCTCGCTGCCGAAACGGTCGAAACCGACACGACGGGCCAGCTTGAAGGCGGCCTCGTTGGCTTCGGCGCCAGAGTTGCAGAAGAAAGCGCGGTCGGCAAAGGTGGCGTCGACCAGCTTATGGGCCAGGCGCAGGGCCGGCTCATTGGTGAACACGTTGGACACGTGCCACAGCTTGTTCGCCTGCTCGGTCAAGGCACCGACCAGCGCCGGATGCGCATGGCCCAATACGTTAACGGCAATCCCGCCGGCGAAGTCGATCAGCTCGCGACCGGACTGGTCCCAGACGCGGGAACCGGCGCCACGCACAGGAATGAATGCGGCAGGCGCATAGTTGGGAACCATTACCTGATCGAAATCGGCGCGTTGTACCGCAGCGTGCTCAACGGACATCGGAGTCTCCTGAAGAGAAAACACTCGCCTGAAACTGGCGAGCGATGGGGGGATTGTAAGGACAGTTTTCAGCCCGGCCTTGCCGCCAAGCGACAACTTCTTATAGCGCAAACCCCGGATTTTCCCGGGTTTACGGCAATGCGACATATAGGGTCGCAAAGGCGCAGTTTAACTGGCGGCGGACGTTTGCGGCAGGCCGCTGTGTCGTAACCCATGCCGATTCCATGAATGCGGTAGATATGTACCGCGTGTCGTCTTCGATTACGGGGTTTCCTGACGGTCTATCAACCGCGAGGGTGGACCTATCCCCATGAACACCGAAAATCCCGACATCCCTGAGACCTTCAGGCCCGACGCGCATTACCAGCATTTGATGAACGTCATTGCGCCCTGGCTTCGCCAAACCACGCCACGAAGGCGTGAAGCGCTGCGCAACATCAAGCCAGTGTTGCCCACCCCCCTCAGGGATGTATCTGACGCTCAGCGCGTCGAACTTGACCGACTCATTACCCTGCAGACGGTGAGCCAGAACCGGGTCGATCAGGCCCTGGCGAATCTGCTGGACCCTGCAGCCTTCGCCGAACCCATGCTCAAGGGCGCACTCAAGACACGATTCGGCCTGGAAGCGGACGTCAGTAAAATCTTTCTGCGTCTGTACATTCCCGCGCACATACCCTGGTTGCGCCTGAAGTCCGGAGCCGCCCGCACCTGGACCGTGTCGTTGCTGGACGCCGCGCTGCACAACTTCGAAAGCGCAGAAACCGAGGCCGACGCCTTTGAGCCCGCCTCGACTTACATCACTGCGCCCTCTTCCACCGGGCACTTCAGCACCCTGCCACAGATTCTGGCGACGATACCCATCACGGCGTTCACCCAACTGTGCCGCGAGCTCGATATTGGCGAGCGCTATAAAAGATACCTGGAAGACAACCTTGGCATCAGCAACCCGGTAGCCGCGGCGATCCTGCAACCGAAAATTCGCGAAAGCCAAAAAACCGCACTGACCGCTGCCCTGCAGATGGCGCGGATGCAAAACCTGCTGGCCAGCGACGTTCATCAGCCGCTCCTTCGCCTGCTCTCCGATGCACACAGCCATTCCTGGCGATGCCATGACCTGACGATCATGAATGCCCGCCTGACCGGCATCGTGCTGTTCGCCCCGGGACTGGAGCGCGCCCGCGAAGAGGTCCGGGTAGTGGCCTACATTCCTGACGACCCTGAACATCCCATCAAGCAATACCCCTCATCGGCGGCATTCGCCGAGGAACTGAGCCAACGCCTGCGGGGGCCCGACTATCAACAGTTTTTCAGTCGTTTTATCAATCATGAAGACCGTGGCTACTTCTTCGCCGAGCTGAACAACCGCCTCGACCCCATCACCTGGCAACCGGTCCCACCCGGCGATCCACGGCCGACCTGGAGAGAAAACCCCAACCAGCGTCCCGACCTGCAAATGGCAGTAACGCCGATCAGAGGTGACCTGTGGGTTCATCTCTATCAACGCAAACTCGACAAGATCCTCAATGACGCGCGCGTGATCGCAGTGTCGACGGCCACGGTCGACCGCAAGGCCCGATGGGCGTTATGGGACTCCTTCACGGAAATCGCCTCGGCGCTGCTGAACATCGCAGCCTTCATCGCGTTGCCGTTCGTCCCGTTCCTAGGCGAGCTGATGCTGGCTTACACGGCCTATCAGCTGCTGGATGATACCTTCGAAGGTGTTGTCGACTGGGCAGAAGGCCTGACCAACGAAGCCTTCGAGCATTTCATGGGGATGGTTGAATCCGCAGTGCAACTGGGCACTTTCGCGGCAGGTGGCATGATCGCCGTCAGCGAATTTCGCGCGGTCCTGCCCCGGGAAGTCGTGCAATTCATCGACCGCTTCAACGCCGTGAAACGCCCCAATGGCGAAACCCGCTATTGGCAGCCCGACCTGACGCCTTACGAACAAACCGTCGCGATCCCCAACGACGTGAAACCCGACTCGATGGGACTGCACATCCACCAAGGCAAAACCCTGCTGACACTGGACAACCGCCGTTACTCCGTGACCGAAGATCCGCTGACCGGGCGCCATCGCATCCAGCACCCCACGCGTCCCGAAGCGTACCAACCCACCCTGAGACACAACGGAAAAGGGGCCTGGCACACCGAACTCGAGCAGCCACTGACCTGGGACCAGGCCACCCTGCTGCGACGTATCGGTCCGGACATGCAGCGTTTTTCCGCGAGCGAACGCGAGCGCATCCTCAGCATCAGCGGCTGCCACGAAAACGCCTTGCGCAAGATGCATGTCGACGCCGAACAGCTACCGCCGCTGCTGGCCGACACCCTCAAACGCTTCATGATTGATCAGGACCTGCAGATCTTCATTGAGCAAATCGGCAGCGATCGTGCAGACGATTACCTGAAGGCTGATCCGCTGATGCAACTGGAACTGCTCTGCGACTACGGTAACTGGCCAGCGGACAAGGGGCTGCGACTGGTTGATGCAACAGGAGAAACCCTCTGGGAGCGCGGCATGGGCAACCAGGTCGTGGTGCAGATCAACCTGGCGCAACTGGACGATGGCGACCTGATCAACACCCTGTTGCAACACCTCGGCAACACCGACGCACGCTCAGTGCGCCGCTATCTGACAACGCTTGCCGCCGACAAACGGGAAACCCTCTTCAGCCAGCGCTACCGCAAAATCGAACAAGGTGCGCGCCCCTTGGTCCAGCGCATTATCGACAGCGAACCCGGTTTGCCAACCAGCCTCGCCGAAGCACTGCTCGACAGCGCCAGTGCCGCGGAACGCGAGCAACTGGAGCGTGGAACATTGTCCAAACGCCTCACGGAACTGGCACAAGAGGCCGGCCTGCAGGTGCGCGTCACTCGCGCTTATGAAGGGCTCTACCTGTACTCGACGCGCAACCATCTCGACACCGATCGCCTGGCGTTACACACCCTGGAACGCTTGCCTGGCTGGTCGGGACAAATGCGCCTGGAAATCCGCCAATACACCCACAATGGGCCGCTGATCGACAGTATTGGCCAGCCGGACGCGCCCTTGCGCAAGGTGCTGGTGTTGACCGATGAAGGGGCGTATCAGGCCTACGATGAAACCGGTGAACAGCTCAGTAGCACTGACTCCCTCTATTCCAGCCTTTTACAGGCACTGCCCGACAGCGAGCGAATCGCCCTCAACCTCAACATCGGTGAGGGCGAAAGGCTCAAGCGGCTGATTCGCACCCACGCGCTCACTCGTGAAGCACTGCGTGCGCTGCTGGCGCAACGGCCGAATCTCAAGCCTACCTACGATCCGGCGGTGATGCGTTTGCTGGGCGGGGGCGATGGTTATCACCGGATGCCGGCCAATACCCCTTCATTACAAAGCCACATCTATCGGCTGTTTCCCCATCTGAGCCCAGAGGAACTGCAAGCCTTTGCCGCACGATTGCAAGGCACGCCCGGCGGACCGCGCGCAGAACTCCAGCGCCTGTTTTATCAACACGCGCAATTGATTGAGCAATTGAGCACCTGGTGCGACGAGATCCCGCTGTATGTTCCGGGCACGCAAATCCGCTTGAGCGTCGAGCAGCTCGCCAGTCAACGGTATGCACGCCGACAAATGACAGCCAGATTGCTCGACTGCTGGCGGCGTCAGGCCACCTACGACAGCACCCATGGCGTACCGGTTTCCTTTGATTTTTCCCAGCCGGTTGTTGGCGAGCTGCCAAAGTTGAACGTCGATTTCCCTCAGGTGCGCAGCGTGACGCTTGAAGGTCATCGTGCCACCCAGGGCGTGAATGATTTTTTGAAGGGGTTTTCCAGCCTCAACCGCCTGGCGCTACGCAACTTCGAACTGGGGCAGTTGCCGGACGCCATTGCCCAATGGCCCCAACTCGAAGCACTGATCCTCAGCGACTGCGCCGTGACCCTCACAGAGCAGACTCGCGCCACCCTTTCTGCCCTGAACCAATTGACTGCACTCGACCTGTATAAAAACCCGCTCGGTGTGTGCCCTTCCCTGGAAAACATGCCGAAGCTGACCTACGTCGATCTTTCCGGTACCGGAATTACCCGCATTCCCGACGGCCTGGTGAATCACCCGAGCATTCGAACCGCCATTCTCAATGACAACCAGATCACCGAATTGCCCACCGCCCTCTTCGATCTGCCCGGCGACATCACCGAGGGGTTTGATTATGGCAACAACCCTCTGTCCTCGACCATCCGGGAACACATCAAGCGTCACTACCAGCGAACCGAAATGGATTTTGGAGTCCATGCCGAACAGGTCGATATCGATCGCGTCAAAGCCCTTTACCCAAGTCTGGACAACGAAGAGGCCAGCGACTTTATCTACCGCTTGCCCGGCACACTCGCAGAGGGTCGAGCTGACCTGACCCGTCGCGAGCTCGAACTCGCCCGACTCGGTACCGAACTGAGCCGGTGGACGGCCGATGTGCCCGACACCCATTCCGTTACTGGCGCCCCGCTGACGGCCGAGGAGATGTTTGCCGAGCACGTCAAAAGAGACGAATTCAAGCAAAACCTGGAACGCTGCTGGCGCCAGATCCCCATCGAAAACATTGCCGTGGGGGAGTACGGATTCGTCTCACACCTGGCAATCATGGGTGACCTGCCGACGCTGTCAGCCGACTTCAGTCATGTGCCCGAAATGTACCTGACGACCGCCCATGGCATTGCACCAAGACTTGGCCGGTTCCTGGACAGTTTTACCAACCTGGACACCCTGACCATACGGGGATACCAACTGGGCAACCTTCCCGAAGCCATCTTCAGAATGGGCAGGTTATCGGTGCTGAGCCTGTCGGAGTGCGGCATTACGCTGACTCCGGAAACCGTAGAGGCCCTGGCGGGCATGGAACACCTTGACCACTTGAACCTGCGGGACAATCCACTCGGTCCAAGCCCTGACCTTAGTCACATGACAGAAATATCCTCACTGGACTTGAGCCATACGGGCATCACTGAAATCCCCAAGGGAGTGCTGAGCATCACGACCTGGACCGACGTCGACCTGAGCTTCAACGCCATTACCGAGATGCCACCCGAACTCATGGAGGTGGACCCAGGTGTCGGAGAAAGCTTTGACTTCAGCGGCAACCCGTTCAATGCGCAAAGCTTGCAACGCATCGCTGCATACTTTCGCGCAACCGAGAATGATCTGGGTATCCACGAGATAGCCGACTTGCCGGTGCCTGTGGATGAAGCGCCCGACACCGACATTGAAGACTGAGTACTGGCTACCCGCGTTCCGGCGGCACCGATGACAATTCGAACGGGCTGCTGCTGCGCCGCTGGTTGCGATCTTCCCGCGGCGTGGCACCGAAGAAGTTGCGATAGGCGCTGGAGAAATGCGGCCCCGAGGAGAAGCCACAGGACAGGCCGATCTGGATGATCGACTTGCTGGTTTGCATCAACATCTGCCGGGCCTTGTTCAGGCGCAGTTCCAGGTAGTACTGGCTCGGCACACGGTTGAGGTATTGCTTGAAGATCCGCTCCAGCTGCCGACGGGACACGCACACGTGCTGGGCGATTTCGTCGGTGGTCAGCGGCTCTTCGATGTTGGCTTCCATCAGCAGCACGGCTTGCGTGAGCTTCGGATGGCTGGAGCCGAGACGGTTCTGCAACGGGATACGCTGGCGCTCGCCGCCCTCGCGGATGCGCTCGACCACCAGTTCCTCGGAGACTGCACCCGCCAACTCCGCACCATGGTCGCGGGCCAACACGGCCAGCAACAAGTCGAGCACCGACATGCCGCCGCACGCGGTCAGGCGATCGCGATCCCAGTCGAACAGGTGGCTGGTGGCGATGACTTTCGGGAAACGCTCAGCGAAGTCATCCTGCCAGCGCCAATGCACAGCCGCGCGATAACCGTCGAGCAAACCGAGTTGCGCCAACGGGTACACACCGGCCGACAGACCGCCGATCACGCAACCGGAGCGCACCAGCTGTTTGAGCGCACTGCTGAGCGCCGGCGCCAGTGCGGTCGGTGGCTCGTCAGCAAGCAGGAACAGTTTCTGGAAGTTTTCCAGCTTGCCGGTCCATGCCTCACCCGGCAATTGCCAGGCGCTGTCGGCCGCGGCGTCTGTAATGGCTTCGGCCTGCAGGAACGACAGCTCGTAAACCACGTCCGGATGCACACGCTGGGCAACACGCAAGGCCTCCTCAGCCAGCGCAAGCGTCAGTGCTTTAGTGCTGGGCCAAATCAGGAAACCAATTCGATGGGCAGTCATGGTGGGCAATCCGAAGCGAAGAACAGAGATGAAGGCATGGGCCAATGCTAGCCCGTAAATGAACGCAAATCTCGAAACCAACAGAGATCAAACACAGGAGTCGACTCCTTGTAGGAGCTGCCGAAGGCTGCGATCTTTTGATCTTGTTTTTTTAAGATCAAAAGATCGCAGCCTCGTTTCACTCGACAGCTCCTACACAGGGGATCGGGGCCGGCCTCTAAACGGCGAAGCATGCACTATCCCTGTGCACAACGGGAGTTCGATTTACTTCAGGCTGCCCGAGAGGAACTGCTGCAGACGCTCCGATTGCGGATTAACCAGCACTTCGCGCGGGTTGCCACTTTCTTCGACCACACCTTTGTGCAGGAACACCAGCTGGTTCGACACCTCACGGGCGAAGCCCATTTCGTGGGTCACCACCACCATGGTCCGGCCTTCCTGGGCCAGGGCCTGCATGACTTTCAACACGTCGCCCACCAGCTCCGGGTCGAGGGCCGAGGTCGGTTCGTCGAACAGCATCACCTCAGGTTCCATCGCCAGTGCACGGGCAATCGCCACGCGCTGCTGCTCGCCGCCGGACATGTGGCCCGGGTAAGCGTCTTTGCGATGGGCCACGCCGACCTTGTTCAGGTAGTGCTCGGCTTTTTCCCGCGCTTGGGCCTTGGACACGCCGAGTACATGCACCGGCGCTTCCATGATGTTTTCCAGCGCGGTCATGTGCGACCACAGGTTGAAATGCTGGAACACCATCGACAGGCGCGAACGCATGCGTTGCAGCTGTTTCGGGTCGGCGGCTTTCAACGCGCCGTCCTTGTTCGCCACCAGCTTCAACTCTTCGTTGTTGAGCAGGATCTTGCCCGCGTGCGGCTGCTCCAGCAGGTTGATGCAGCGCAGGAAGGTACTTTTGCCGGAGCCACTGGAGCCGATGATGCTGATCACATCGCCGGCTGCCGCTTTCAGGGACACGCCCTTGAGCACTTCGTGACTGCCATAGCGTTTATGCAGGTCTTGGACTTCAAGTTTGTACATGCGGTCGGTTCTCACAAAAACAGTCAGTCAGTCGTTGAGCAAGCGCCCGTGACGCAGCGCTTCGCGCCCCGCCACCTTGGCCAGCCAGAAACCGGGTTGGGCATAACGCAGCCGTTCAATGGCAAACAGCACCCCGGACGTACCAGCACACACCGTGCTGACCCGATCCGCCAACGGATCGATCACTTCAAAAATCTCGTCGCCTGCTTCAACCCACTCACCGGGCTTACGCAGGAAACTCACCACACCGGGGTGTGGCGCGAACAACAATTCTGTGCCTTCGAATGGCATGCCTTCGCAAGGGTCTTGCGCAGGCGTCGGCCATTCGCCACTGATCAATCCTTGCTCGACAAGGAACGCCAGAATGCCTTCGGCATGGGCGCAAGCCTCCGCGCGACCGGTATCGGCCTGCCCCCCTAATTCAATGGTAGTCGCCAGGCAGGCCAGTGGAATCTGTGCCTCCGGGAACAGACGCGACAGGCGCAACCACGGCAACGAACAGGCTTCGTCGAACGAACTGCCGCCGGAATCTTCCGCCAGCAAACCGACCCGAACATTCAGGTGCGCAGCCAGCGAACGCCACTGCGGCCAGTGCTGCGGCAAGGCGTACATGTGCAGCGCCGCTTCGGCATCGCAATGCAGATCCAGCACCACATCGGCGGTGCAGGCGTGGCTGAGCAGAACCCGCTGCATGCCCTGCAACTGGCTGCTCGCCTCTGGCAAAGCGGCCAGATGATCGACCATCGCCTGACGGATCAGGCGAATGTTGGCGTGCGGATCGTCACCGAGGCTTTCTGCCAAGGCAGCTGCCACAGGTGCGCTCAACTCGACGAAATCGCGGTTGAAGTTCTTGCCGCTGCCGGCCTCGAAACGCCCTTGATGATTGCCCTGAAGCAGTTGACCCAGACCCAGTGGATTAGCCACCGGCACCAGTTCGACCACACCGTTGAGCAAGCCCTGGGCTTCGAGTTCGGCCAGACGCTTTTTCAGCTCGAACGCCGTGCGCATACCCGGCAGCTCATCGGCATGCAGGCTGGCCTGGATATAGGCCTTGCGCTCGCCACTGCGCTCCTTATTGCCGAAACGGAACACCGAAATCCGGCGTTCGCTGCCCAGGTGGCTCCACGGCAAAGCATGATCGATGCGTTCCATATCAGTGCTTCCGCGGGGCCAGGTAGCCCAGCCAGCGGCGCTCGGCCATCTTGAACAGCTTCACCAGGATGAAGGTCAGGCACAGGTAGAACACGCCGGCGGTGATGTAGGCCTCGAACGGCAAGTAGAACTGGGCGTTGACCGTGCGCGCGGCACCGGTGATGTCGATCAGGGTCACGATGGACGCCAGACTGGTGGTCTGCAGCATCATGATCACTTCGTTGCTGTACTGCGGCAGCGCCCGGCGCAGGGCCGACGGCAGCAGGATGCGCTTGTACATCTTGAAGCGCGACATGCCCATGGCCTTGGCCGCTTCGATCTCGCCGTTCGGCGTGGCCCGCAGGCTGCCGGCGATGATCTCGGCGGTGTAGGCGCTGGTGTTGATCGCGAACGCCAGGCACGCACAGAAGGTTGCGCTGGACAGCCACGGCCAGAGGAAGCTTTCACGCACCGCTTCGAACTGCGCCAGACCGTAGTAGATCAAAAACAGCTGCACCAGCATCGGTGTGCCGCGGATCACGTAGGTGTAGAGCCAGGCGGACATGTTGACCACCGAGTTCTTCGAGACGCGCATCAGGCCCAGCGGCAATGCGCACAGCAGGCCGAAGAACAGCGACAGCGCGAGCAGTTTGAGGGTGGTCACCAGGCCGCCGAAGTACAGCGGCAAGGCCTCCCAAATGACGTTGTAGTCGAAGATCATAGATCAGCCGCCCTTACGCCTACCGAGTAGCGCTTCTCAAGGTGACGCAATGCCAGCAACGACACACTGGTGATCACCAGGTACATCGCCGCCACTGCGAGGAAGAAGGTGAAAGGCTCGCGGGTGGCATCGGCCGCCTGCTTGGCCTTGAACATCATGTCCTGCAGGCCCACCACCGAAATCAGCGCGGTCGCCTTGGTCAGAACCAGCCAGTTGTTGGTGAAACCCGGAATCGCCAGGCGAATCATCTGTGGCACCAACACCCGGAAGAACACCTGGAAACTGCTCATGCCGTACGCCATGCCGGCTTCGGCCTGACCTTTGGGGATCGCCATGAACGCGCCCCGGAAGGTCTCCGACAGGTACGCACCGAAGATGAAGCCCAGGGTGCCGATACCGGCGGCCAACGGATTCAGGTCGATGTACTCGTCAAAACCGAGCAGCGGTGCGACGCGGTTGAGCAGGTCCTGGCCGCCGTAGAAAATCAGCAGGATCAGCACCAGGTCGGGAATACCGCGGATCACCGTGGAATACAGGTCGCCCAGCCAGGCCAGCCAGCGCACCGGCGACAGACGCAGTGCCACGCCGATCAGGCCCAGAACGATGGCCAGGGCCATGGACGACAAGGCGAGCTGAAGCGTCAGCCAAGCGCCATCGAGGATGACAGCCCCGTAGCCTTTCAACATGATTCAGGTCCTCGAAAGTTGGGATGAAAAAATGGCGCAAACCTCAGAGATCCTGCTGCTTGCGCCATTTCGGACTTGTCGCCGGGGCGTGTTACTTGCCGTAGATATCGAAGGCGAAGTATTTGTCCTGGATTTGCTTGTACTTGCCGTTCTCGCGAATGGCGGCGATGGCGGCGTTGAGCTTGTCCAGCTCGGCCTTGTCGCCCTTGCGCACCGCGATGCCTACGCCGTCGCCGAAGTATTTGACGTCGGTGAACGCAGGGCCGACGAAGGCGAAACCTTTACCGGCGTCGGTTTTCAGGAAGCCGTCATCCAGAAGCGTAGCGTCTGCCACGGTGCCGTCGAGGCGGCCGGCGGCCACGTCGAGGTAAATTTCGTTCTGCGAGCCGTAAGGCTTGATCTCGGCACCCAGCGGGGCCAGGACTTCGCGGGCGAAACGCTCGTGGATCGAACCACGCTGCACGCCGATGTTCTTGCCCTTGAGCTCGGTCAGGCCGTCGCTGACCTGGGTGCCGGCCTTCATGACCAGGCGAGCCGGGGTGTTGTAGTACTTGTTGGTGAAGTCCACGGACTTCTTGCGATCTTCAGTGATCGACATGGACGACAGGATCGCGTCGATCTTGCGCACTTTCAGTGCCGGGATCAGGCCGTCGAACTCTTGCTCGACCCACACGCACTTGACCTTCATCTCTTCGCACAAGGCGTTGCCGATGTCGTAGTCGAAACCAACGATGCTGCCGTCCGGTGCTTTGGAAGCGAACGGAGGGTAAGCCGCTTCGATACCAATTTTCAGAGGCTTTTCATCGGCGAAGGATGGCAGCGACAGCACGGACAGTGCCAGGGCGCCAAGCAGCACGAGTTTCTTCATCTTGGGACTCCATCGGTAAAGGGCAAAAACGGCAGAGTGAGCAACAGCCCAATATGCGAATGAGTGGAACCAGAAAGCAGTGCTGCGTCCTGGGAAGCCGGTGTTTAAATTCAACACGAGCAACGACGAGCGAGTGATCGGCATTCTAACGACAGGCCCGAGGCCGATATTTCTTCAATGCGACAACTAATTACAGAAGCACCGAGAAAGTCGTTTTAGCACGTTGACAGCCCTGCAAAATCATGCAAGAGCAAAAGACATTGAACCGATCTATGTTGCAAATTGCGGGCCTATTATTGGCAAACCCTTCTAATCCGGCAAGCGCAGCGTGGTGTCTTATTTTTCAGCGGTGGTTTTCAAACCCCGATGTGGGGCCTTGCGTTTCCCAATGCCCCGCATTGATCCGACGCGGTTACACATTCAGTAACCGGAAAGATCTCAGGTAACAGTAGGAAAACGCCGACAGAGGAAACCGATATTTATTGGTAGATGTTGCTGTAGCGCCTGCCAAACTGCCTTCGCGAGCAGGCTCGCTCCCACAATGGATTTGTGCCGAGCACAAAATTTTCACCCACCAAAGATCCCTGTGGGAGCGAGCCTGCTCGCGAAGAGGCCAGCCCAGCCAACACAAAAACCCAGGCACAAAAAAGCCCCACCAGACTCAACACCTGACGGGGCTTCGATAACTCAGAACCGCCGCTTACGCGACATTCATCGTCTTGTGCGTATCAATCAAATGCTGCACCACACTCGGATCCGCCAGGGTGGAGATATCCCCCAACCCATCGTACTCAGCCGTCGCAATCTTGCGCAGAATCCGCCGCATGATCTTGCCCGAACGGGTCTTCGGCAGCCCCGGCGCCCACTGGATCACATCCGGCGAGGCAATCGGCCCGATCTCCTTGCGCACCCAGTTCTTCAGTTCCAGGCGCAGTTGCTCGTTCGGCTCCTCGCCGTTTTTCAGGGTGACATACACATAAATGCCCTGTCCCTTGATGTCGTGCGGCACACCGACCACCGCCGCTTCGGCGACTTTCGGGTGCGCGACCATCGCGCTTTCGATCTCGGCGGTGCCCATGCGGTGGCCGGAGACGTTGAGCACGTCGTCCACGCGACCGGTGATCCAGTAGTAGCCATCGGCATCGCGACGGGCGCCGTCACCGGTGAAGTACATGCCGCGGAAGGTCTTGAAGTAGGTGTCGACGAAGCGGTCGTGATCGCCAAACAGCGTACGCGCCTGGCCTGGCCACGAATCGAGAATCACCAGGTTGCCCTCGGCCTCGCCTTCGATGATGTTGCCCAGGTTGTCCACCAGGGCCGGCACCACGCCGAAGAACGGACGCGCCGCCGAGCCCGGCTTGAGGGCGTGAGCGCCCGGCAGCGGGCTCATCATGTTGCCGCCGGTTTCGGTCTGCCACCAGGTGTCGACGATCGGGCAGCGGGACTTGCCGACGTTCTTGTAGTACCAGTCCCAGGCTTCCGGGTTGATCGGCTCGCCCACCGAACCCAACAAGCGCAGGCTGCTGCCATCGGCACCTTCAACGGCGGCGGCGCCCGAGGCCATCATCGCGCGGATCGCGGTCGGCGCCGTGTAAAGGATGTTGACCTGGTGTTTGTCGACGATCTTCGCCACCCGGGTGATGTCCGGGTAGTTCGGCACGCCTTCGAACAGCAGGGTGGTCGCGCCGTTGGCCAGCGGGCCGTAGACGATGTAACTGTGGCCGGTGACCCAGCCGACGTCGGCGGTGCACCAGTAGATCTCGCCCGGGCGGTAGTCGAACACACGCTCGTGGGTCATGGCGGCGTACAGCAGGTAGCCACCGGTGGTGTGCTGCACGCCCTTCGGTTTGCCGGTGGAGCCCGAGGTGTAGAGGATGAACAGCGCTTCTTCGGCGCCCATCTCTTTCGGCGCGCACACGGTGCCGGCCACTTTCATCAGGTCCTCGAACCAGATGTCGCGGTGCTGATTCCATTTGATCTGGCCACCGGTGCGCTTGCACACGATGACTTTCTGGATGCTGCTGGTTTCCGGGTTGGTCAGCGCGTCGTCGACGTTGGCCTTGAGCGGGATCTTCTTGCCGGCACGAATGCCTTCGTCGGCGGTGATCACCACTTTCGAGCGGCAGTCGATGATGCGACCGGCCAGGGCTTCCGGCGAGAAGCCGCCGAACACCACCGAGTGGATCGCGCCGATCCGGGTACAGGCCAGCATGGCGACCACGGCTTCGGGGATCATCGGCATGTAGATCGTCACCACGTCGCCGCGATGCACGTCCTGGCCACGCAGGGCGTTGGCGAACTTGCACACTTGCTCGTGCAGCTCGCGGTAAGTGATGTTGCGGCTTTCGGCCGGGTCATCGCCCTCCCAGATGATCGCGACCTGGTCGCCGCGCTCGGCCAGATGACGGTCCAGGCAGTTGTAGGACACGTTCAGGGTGCCGTCGGCGAACCACTTGATGTCGACATGGTGATCGTCGAAGGAGGTCTGCTTCACCGTGGTGAACGGCTTGATCCAGTCGAGGCGCTTGGCTTGCTCGCGCCAGAAGCCGTCCGGGTTGACGACCGACTGCTGGTACATGGCCTTGTAGGTCGCCTCGTCGGTCAGGGTGTTGGCCAGAACCTCGGGACGAACGGGATACAGGGAAGCCGCACTCATCTTTCTTACCTCGGTGGAATAGTTGTTTTTGTATGACCCCGTTGTAGCCGGGCCGGGCCTATAGAACCATTCGACGATGGTAGTAACAAGCCCACACAAAATGTCGTGAATACCCTCGCGCCCGCGCTGCCCGGGCATCAGACAACACCTGTAGGAGCGAGCTCGATCGCGATGGTCGTCAACGATAACGCGCCCAATCTGACACCCCGCGGTGCTCTCTGGCTCATCGCGAGCAAGCTTGCTCCTACAAAAGCGGTACCTGTGGGAGCGAGCCTGCTCGCGATGCTCGTCAACGATAACGCGCCCAATCTGACACCCCGCGGAGCTCTCTGGCTCATCGCGAGCAGGCTCGCTCCTACAAAAGCGGTACCTGTGGGAGCGAGCCTGCTCGCGATGGTCGTCAACGATAACGCGCCCAATCTGACACCCCGCGGAGCTCTCTGGCTCATCGCGAGCAGGCTCGCTCCTACAAAAGAAGAGGCTATTCAGGGATTGTTACAGGATCTGTCAAAGGTGTTTATCAAAACCACGTCTATATGAACGTATCCGTCACCTCTAAAATCTGCCACGCCAACAAGGCAACCTGATTAACCAAGTTACAGCCCCCACGAAGGCAGTTAATCAACCCCCCAGGTACTGAAGCTCCACACGCAATCTCAAAAGGATTGCGTGCCCCCTCTCGACCTTAGAAAGGTAAAACTTAAATGAAAGCTTTATGGGTTCTGGCTCTCGGCAGCGTGTGCGCAACCGCCATGGCAAGCGAGGCCCCGACTGATGTCGCGCAGCAACAACCGCCTATTGAGGAATACACTTACTCGATGAATCTGGACATCGCCAAAGTAATCTCGATGAGCGATGCGCCGAATGTTTGTGAAGTTGTCCCCATGAAAATGGAATACGAAGACTCCAACGGTCAACGGCATATCCTGCGTTACAGCGCGATGGGCAACGGTTGCTCTAACGGCTGATCCCCGCTTCACCCCTCCCCCAATAAGGTTCGACCCACCCGCCACGATCAGGCAGATGAAGCGCCGAACCTTAATGATCGATTAAATCGATTATTTTAAGCATTTATTTGCGCTTTTTAATCGAATTAATCGGCGTAGTATCCAATTCAACCCAAGACAAACAACGCCCACGAATCCGGAGCACTGACCATGAAAACCCAACTGATCCTCGCCCTGACCCTCTCCGTCCTGGCTGCCAACACCTTCGCCGCCGATGGTTACGACCGCACCGGCTCGGCCGCTTACACCACTGAAGCGGCTGTCGCTTCCGACGGCTACGACCACACCGGTTCAGCCTCTTTTGCCGCCGATGGCGCCGACCATGTAGGCGCCGGCAAACTGGCTTCCGACGGCTCGGACCACACCGGTGCCGCCCGCCTCGCCGCCGATGGTGCCGACCATGTAGGTGCCGGCAAACTGGCTTCCGACGGCGCTGACCACACCGGTGCCGCCCGCCTCGCCGCTGATGGTGCCGACCACGTCGGTGCAGGTCGCCTGAGCTGATCCACCCGCGTGACTTCACAGCCCGACTTCGGTCGGGCTTAGTTGTGTCTGGAGCCTGAGAAAACCCCACCGAAACACAAGATGTAGTAAAAAATGCCCATTTTGGTTATTTCTTGTACAAAAATAATCCGGGGCAAAAAATCAGGAAAAAAAATCTTCCCCCGCCAATGCCCTTCAAAGCCCTGTAAACCCTCGCTCCGACCGAAATACGGCCCCTGTCGACCGATCCGTGAGCCATTTCGCCGCACCACAGCACGCAAAACTTCCCTATAATGCGGCCTTAAACGGGCCTGCAATATCCCCTTACAGGGATGAAAAGCCAGTCTGAAGCCCCGCACAGGCGCTTGCCGCTTGCTGCGCCCATCAGTGGCTCTCGGAACCCCGTACAAAATTCTGTTTGATGCCTGCGTATAGCTGCTGCAAAAAACGATTCCTTTAGATCCAACGCGGCCAGTAAGGCCGTGTGAAAAACCAACCTATCCATTTTCACACGGGCACTCTGGCCCTCACGCAGGAGACGACACGTCATGCTGAGCTGGGACGAATTCGACAAAGAAGACACGGAAGTAGCAGTCAAGAGCGCCAACGCTGGCCACGCCACCGAAGCCAACATGGACCGTCTCGACAGCGCCGGCGGTGCCGCCGCCCTGGAAGCCCGTGCCGTGACCGCCGCTGACTCCGCCGCCGTTGCCCGCGCCAAAGCCGCCCTGGATTCGCTCGACGTCGCCGAAGGCCTCGCCGAACTCGAAGGCGCCTCCGCCCGTGTCGCCGTTGACGAAAAGCGCATGATCAACTGCCGCGCCGACCTCAACCAACTCGTACCCTTCAAGTACGACTGGGCCTGGCAGAAGTACCTGGACGGCTGTGCAAACCACTGGATGCCGCAAGAAGTCAACATGACCGCCGACATCGCCCTCTGGAAAAACCCGGAAGGCCTGACCGACGACGAACGCCGCATCGTGATGCGCAACCTCGGCTTCTTCTCCACCGCCGACTCCCTGGTTGCCAACAACCTGGTCCTGGCCGTGTACCGCCTGATCACCAACCCGGAATGCCGCCAGTACATCCTGCGCCAGGCTTTCGAAGAAGCGATCCACACCCACGCCTACCAGTACTGCATCGAATCCCTGGCCATGGATGAAGGCGAAATCTTCAACATGTACCACGAGATCCCATCGGTCGCGAAAAAAGCCACCTGGGGCCTGAAATACACCCGCTCGATCTCCGATCCGAAGTTCGAAACCGGCACCGTCGAAACCGACAAAGAACTGCTGCGCAACCTGATCGCCTACTACTGCGTCCTGGAAGGCATCTTCTTCTACTGCGGCTTCACCCAGATCCTCTCCATGGGCCGCCGCAACAAAATGACCGGCGTCGCCGAGCAGTTCCAATACATCCTGCGCGACGAATCCATGCACCTGAACTTCGGCATCGACGTGATCAACCAGATCAAAATCGAAAACCCGCATTTGTGGGATGCCGAGATGAAGGAAGAAGCTTCGCAGATGATTCTGCAGGGCACTCAGCTGGAGATCGAATACGCGCGTGACACCATGCCTCGCGGCGTGTTGGGCATGAATGCGGCGATGATGGAGGACTACCTGAAATTCATCGCTAACCGTCGCCTGTCGCAGATTGGTTTGAAGGAAGAGTATCCAGGGACGACCAACCCGTTCCCTTGGATGAGCGAGATTATGGACTTGAAGAAGGAGAAGAATTTCTTTGAGACTCGGGTTATTGAGTATCAGACTGGTGGTGCGCTTAGCTGGGATTAATTCCCAAGCTAGCCGCGATTTGACGACTTGAATCGACAAATCGAACATCTGAAAGCCCCGATCTGATCGGGGCTTTTTTGTGGGGTAGGAAAACTCTTACTTGCAATCTCAGTAGTAGTTAAACCTCCTACATGTATTCCAGCACCTTCTGTATTGAGGGCCATTCCATACGGCCCTAAGCTCTACTGCAGGTGCCTAAGAAACGCCCAACGTAGAAAGCTAGCCAATTGCACAGACGAGCAGTCACCCCCTGGTGATTGATCCTACGGCTGTGTGAGGCTTTTGCTCGTTGGAGCTTCTTATGTCCACTCTACGTTGGGGTCAGGCCCGCAAAAGTCCAAACGTAGAGGTAATGGATATGCCTGAACACAACCTTCTCGTCACTCTCCGAACCATGGAGATTGGCCATGTCTGATCTCTTTTCTGTAACAGTCTTCACCCGCCACAATCTCCCTCTCCATGCTCTCCTCCTGGAAAACCAACCGTGGTTCTGCGCCCGCGATATCGGCCGCTTGATGGGTTTCCATCTGAGTGAGCGCATGGTCAACAAACTGGACAAAGACCAACACCGCCCGTTGTGGATTGAGTATTACCGGCAACCGGAAAAACAGCTGATGCTCAGTGAGTCCGGTGTCTATGCGCTGCTGGTCTATCACTACGCACCAGGAAATCGCTTGCTGCGTGAGTGGATCACCCATCAAGTGGTGCCGGCCTTACGTGATGCGGAGCAGTCGGACAATTCGGATCGGCCGATGCTGAGTCTGTTGGACTGGCCGGAGATGTCACTGAGCCTGCTGCACTGGCAGGATGAAGGCTGGATTCGGCTGCGGGACATGCCGTATCTGCTGCTCGATCACACGCAATGGCGGATGCCGGCAGCTAAACCTTGGTGGCGGAAGGTTGCGCGGGTGTTTCAGTCGTCGAAACATTCGATGGGTTAGGTGCCTCGCCTGTAGGACCGCCCGCAAGAACCTTCTCTTCTTTGTGTAGGAATTTTCGTAGACAGTCGTAGTGGCCACTCAGTATCGTCCGAGGGTATTTAACCCTCGGCGATTGTATGGATACGGAAAAGAGCAACGGCGATTGGAGTGAGGCAGAGATTCAGGCTGCGGTCGATGCCTATCTCAGCATGCTGTCACGCGAGCAGAACGGTCAGGCGATCAACAAGGCTCATGAAAATCGCGTCCTGCGCGAGGGTGCTTTGGCTGGTCGGACCAAAGGTTCTGTTGAGTTTCGGATGCAGAACATTTCTACCGTGTTGGTTGAACTCGGGCGTGATCGCATTGAGGGCTACAAACCCGCCAAAAATGTCGGCGCCAATGTTGCGAAGAGCATTCGTGAAGCACTCAATGCTCCAGGCCCTTTGACTCCCGAAGACTTTGCCCCGACAGCCGACGAAGCGACGCTGGAACAGCGAGCTGCAAAGCTTGAGCGACAACCGATCAAAGTCGAGCCAAAGGGGATTGAGAGACCAGAGCAAACTCAGTCCAGCGGAAAGTCTTTTTTTCGAGATCCTGGAGTGAGAGCGTGGGTGCGCCAACAGGCTGAAGGTAAGTGCGAAGGCTGTGGCGACCCTGCTCCGTTTGAAATGTCGGGCAGGCCGTTCCTTGAGGTTCATCACGTTAAGCATTTGGCCCAATTAGGTTCAGACCGTCCGAGCAATGCTGTAGCGCTGTGCCCGAACTGTCATCGGCGTTGTCATCATTCGAGTGATCGGGATGAGTTCACAGCGTTGCTTTATGAAAGGGTTGGACGGTTGATTCCCGAATAGTCGCATATTTACTTGTTCTGACTCAGTTATATGGCACTTCCATAGAGAAAGCCAAGGTAGTTGAAACCTAAAATTTCAAAAGATAAGGCGCTAATTCGACCGACGCAAAAATCATTTTGAATCCCCTTGCAGCTGTTCAAAAAATTCCGGACCGGACGAGCAACGCCGCCGCACTTTACTCAAACTGCCATGGTCTGTTGCCTACACAAAAATAAACGTTCCGATCAAATCCGAGCGATTTTTTCATCATCAGAGCGCTTTCGCACACTATGAAACGCTGATCTCTTTTGCGTCAACAGTAAAACCAGAAACTTCCTACAAGCAAAAAAGTTGACTCCCCCCACCAAAATTAATACCTTGTTTCGCAGTCCCCTGGGGTAGCACCACCGCTAATACTTCGCATAAAAACCAACTCATAACAAAATAAAAAAGTGCAAATCTAGTGACATGCAACAGATTAAGCCACCTATTCCAATTCATTCACCAGACACACATACTAACCCATTTTAAATCCAAGCAACCTCAGCCATTGATTTTTATGCCCACCTACAAACTTAATGGACCGACTTCTTTCGTTAAAAAATAACAACACAAGCAAAAGTAACAACCCAACAGTATGCCCAGCAGCATGAACTTGAGCAGCGGAACATACCACCTTATAAAAACCTCTGAGAATTTGCAAATTAAGAAAAACTTAAACACTGACAACAACCATAAATCTCATGGAGCAACACCATGGCAACATTAGTCAAAACAATAATACTTACCAACCAAGAAAAACAACAGATCCGCGGCTTGCTCGATGAGATCATCCGAATCCCTACAATGGCGAATCAGTACAACTTCATTGAAAAAGCAGTTCTGTACGCTCAGGAGCTTCCGCGAAGAATCCGCCAGGAATTTTATGACTTCAAGCGCAATGAGGAATTTTCGGCAATCTTGATTTCCGGCAGTCCTGTGCTTCTTGACGGCGCAGGTCCAAGTCCGTCAAGGTACATTGAGTTAGATGATGACTACTGTTTAAATGACGCAAAAATTTTGCATGGCCTATATGGTTCACTGCTTGGCGAGGGAGTCGGATTTACTTCGCAACGTTGTGGCAGCCTTTACAACAACATTATTCCACTTAAAGAACTTAGCAAAGTTTCAAACTCGAGTAGCGGATCTGCCCTCGACTTTGGATTCCACGTGGAAGATGCCTTTCACCCCGCACGTGCCGAATACTTGGGACTCGTCTGTATGCGCAACAATGAACGTGCTGCGACCACTATTTCGTGCATCGACGGCATCAAACTTAGTGCAGAGGAGAAGCAAGTACTATTTGAGCCGAGGTATAAAATCTGTCACAACCCAATCCACAGCACTACTGACATAGTAGAGGAAATCTCCCAGCCCATCCTATTCGGTCACAGCAACGCGCCATATGTCAAAATTAATGCTGCCGCATTAAATATTGATGAGTATGACGGCATCGAACGTCAAGCTTTAGAAAAACTTCTACGTCACTTTGCAGAGAACCGCAAAGCGGTCATGCTCGAAGCTACAGATTACTTTTTCATAGATAATTACCGTTGCGTCCACGCACGAGACTCATTCAAGGCAAACTACGGCGACGGTGCTCGATGGCTCGCAAGGGTAGTATTTGCTTCGAGCCTGAGAAAATCACGCGAAATGCGAAACTCGGTAGAAACTCGCGCCATCAATGCGTAAGGGGAATGTCGATGGACGCTCACATTTCAACATTAGCAACCATCCCGAAATTCTGGCTAGGTGACGAGACGGTGTTTGATAGTGCGCAACTTATAAACTCTCGCCCGATTGTCGTGTTCGATTCAGGCGTGGGTGGCTTAACAGTAGCACGGCAACTGGAAAAATTACTTCCCAACGCAAACATTCTATATGTGGTGGATAACGATTGGTTCCCTTACGGCAATAAGCTTGGATCTGCGGTAGCTCAACGGGTGGAACAGTTGCTCGATGAACTTTGTACGCAGTTAAGACCTTCAGCGATAGTCGTAGCGTGCAACACAGCTTCTATCGCCATTATCGAGAACGGTCTCGACCAGTTTAGGTACAATTGCTTTTTTGTCACGCCACCTATAGATGAAGCGCTTGAAATTTCCGAGAACAAAAATATTGTTTTGCTTGCCACTCCCAGCACCATTGAAAGCAGACACATTATTCAAAAGATAACCAAAGCTAAAATGCACGCAAAAATATGGCCAATCGCAACCCAAGCGTTAGTAACACTATCCGAGACTAAATTAGCAGGAGAGAACCCAAGTTTCGCTAATTTCGCCGAACTGATCGACCATCACCTTACAAAAGAGCAGCGTTTATCAGTTGACACAGTTATTCTAGGCTGCACGCACTTCCCTCATTTGATCGATGACTTGCGCAAGATTTTTCCAACTGCTGAAAACTGGATTGATCCCGCCAACAAGCTTGCTTCGCAGGTCGCATCTCTAACGAAAAAAAAAGCAGCATCCATTAATCCCCCCTTTAAGATCACCACATTCACAAGCAAGCACGAATTGACAAAATACCAAAAGGCATTTTCGAACAATGGATTCAGCATAAGCCCCAATCATTAGAGATAGAACCTTACAAACAAATTAGCTATCTGTTCACTTAGTTACTTTGAATTACACTTCGCCATTCTCTACACAACCAGTCTCAGCTCATCATATCTTTACGAAGCATATCCCCACCCTGTCTTATCAAGAATGGAGATCAAGCATATGAAAACGCTTACCAAGGAGTATCGGTGGGTAATTTTAGCTATAGCCACATTAGCTCAAGCGTGCGCTTGCTTCTTTGTACAAGGATTCGGAGCCATTGCAATACATGTAAAAAATGAAATGAGCCTCAGCAACTGGCAGATAGGAATACTAGTATCAGCAGCGCAGTTCATTCCTCTTATTGGACTTTTGGTCGCTGGCGAACTGCTGGACAAATACAGCGAACGGTTTGTTGTAGGAATGGGAACGGTGATAGTCGGTGTCGCATTGTGTGGAGCAGCACTGGTTAATTCTTATACAGAGTTACTTATACTTCTTACAATATTGGGCCTTGGATACAGCACTGCTCAGCCTGGAGGAAGCAAATCAGTATCCAATTGGTTTGCAGGTAATCAGTTAGGATTCGCAATGGGAATCCGACAAGCTGGATTACCACTTGGCGGCGCAATTGCAGCACTACTGCTCCCATTTATTGCTACCCGCTACTCGATTCAAGTAGCCTTCCTAACGGGAGGCTTGGTCGCCTTGTTTGGCGCTACTCTATTTATGCTACTATACAAGTCTCCTGAGCGACAACACCGCCTCCCCAAAAAACAAGTCGACTTAAGATCAGCGATCGCATCACGTTTTATGATGGCAAAGGACCCATCCATGAGAAATATTATGCTGTCGGGCGCTAGCCTTACTGCTTCGCAGTACGCCATTTCAGTCTTTCTTGTCTTGTATCTTCATACTTCGCTTGGACTTGATAGCTTCGCTGCGACAACGATGTTCTTTGTAGTGCTTGGGGCAGGTATAACTGGAAGAATTGTACTTGCAGCTTGGAGCGACCGTTGCAAGGCTGGTAGGTACTTCCCTGTGTTAACTTGTTTGGGTGCCGTTACTGTATTTCTGACACTGCTGCCATTTTTGGAAACCAAAAATTTAGCAATCATCAGTGTATTTATGGCTCTGATAGGATTTTTCGCATATGGGTGGTACGGCCCCTGGGTAGCTTATGTAGCCGAGACCGCTCCCGCTGATCGCAAGGGTTTTGCACTCGGAATGGCTATGACAGCCAATCAGATTTCCGTCGTATTGGTGCCACCAATTATTGGTCTGTCGAGAGATAGCCTCGGAACCTTTGCTTATGGCTGGGGGGTATTGGCAATAATCTCTGCCATTGTGTTGTTTATTACCAGCAGGAGAAAAAAGGAAATAGTAATGGCCTCTGGATAGTTTTGTTTAACACTCGCATGTCGCTGAAGATCTATGCACGGCGCATTACGTTTCCTTCTTCAACAGGTTCGAGTATCTATAGGGGCAAGATCAAGCGGCACGCGCCGAGCTTTCGTATCGACTCCGAATAGAAGGCCTGGTTCAAGCAAGCAGATCAGGTGAAGAAGGAGCTTTTAACGGTCGACGGAATGTGTCTAATCCGTTTGAAAAGTCGAGCAAGCCGTTTCTTAAGGTTCACCACGTTAAGCATCTGACACAGGAAAGCTCAGACCGTCCGAGCAATGCTGTAGCGCTGCGCCCGAACTGTCATCGACGTTGCCAACATTCAAGTAATCGGGAGAAGTTCACAGCGTTGCTTTATGAAAGGGTTGGACGGTGATTCCCGAATAGTCAGGCAAGCTGGATTCTGTGGCGAGGTAGCTTGCTCCCGCTCGGCTGCGGAGCAGTCGCTCAGCGAATTACGTGTTCTGTCTGATTGACCGCGTTTGCTGAGTTTGGGGCCGCGTCGCAGCCCAGCGGGAGCAAGCTCCCTCGCCACAGTAAGGTGTCTGTCTGCCAAATCGGTGTGAGAACTGCCAGCCCCCACTCAACGCCCCACCTCCCCTCCTTCATCCCCTTCCACATAATCCACTCGATAATTCGCCACATAACTATCCACCGCCGTCCCAATCGTAGGAAAAAACGCCGTCTCCCCCAACCTCGCAAACAACCCAAACCGCTTCAGCTTGTCCTTCACCGGGTCCTTCATCTCGGCAATGCACAACTCGATACCCGCCGCGTGCAGGGTATCGTCCAGCTCAGCCAGCATGTCCGCGGAAGTCACGTCGACGCTGGTGACTGGCTCTGCGGCGACCACCAGCCAGCGCACGGGTGTGGGTGATGCCGCCACGGCGTCCAGCACGCGGTCGCTGAACAGTTCGGCGTTGGCGAAGAACAAGGGCGCATCCCAGCGAAACAGGACCAGGCCGGGGATCAGGTGTGCGTCGGGGTAGCGTTTGATGTCGTGGTAGCCCTTGACCCCGTCGGCGCGGCCCAATACGGCGGAGTACGGGCGCCAGGCGTCCCAGAGGAACTCGATGATCGCGATCACGATGGCCAGGCCGATGCCTTCGATCGCGCCGAACACGGCCACGCCGACGGTGCAGACGATCGATAGCCAGCATTCCCAGCGCTGGATGCGATAGATCCGGCGCAGGTCGGTGATTTCGATCAGGCCGATGGCCGAGGCGATCACGACCGCCGCCAGGGCGCTGGAGGGTAGATGTTGCAGCAGGTCCGGTGCCACCACCAGCAGCAAGGCAACCGCGAGTGCGCCGACGACGCCGGTGATTTGGGTTTTGGCGCCAGCGGCTTCGGCCACGGGTGTGCGTGACGAGCTGCTGCTGATCGGGAAGCCCTGGAAAAATCCGGCCGCCAGGTTGGCGATGCCGAGGCCCATCATTTCCTGGTTCGGGTTGACGTAGGTTCGGGTCCGCGCCGCATAGACACGGGAGAGCACGCTGGTGTCGGCGAATGAGACCAGTGCGACGGCGCACCCGCCGATCACCACCGGGACGATGTCGGCGGTGGTGATCCAGGGGATGGCGAATCCGGGCAGGCCTTGGGGGAGCGAACCGAGGACCGACACACCGGCGCGTGTCGCCAGGTCGAGGACTCCCACGGCGACCGTCGCGCCGACCACGGCGATCAGGATGCCCGGCAATCGCGGCCATCTTTTGAGTAGCAGGATCACCGCCAGGGTGAGCCCGCCTACGGTGAAGGTGGTCCAGTTGACCTTTCCTTCCATCAGCGCCGAGGCGATGGCCCCTATGTTTCTCAATGGGCCGTCGGACTCTATGGAAAAACCGAACAGCTTGGGCAACTGGCTGATCAATACGGTCAGTGCGATGCCGTTCATGTAGCCGTAGCGGATCGGTTTGGACAGCAGCTCGGTGATGAAACCCAGGCGCGCCATGCCGGCCAGGATGCACACCGCTCCCGAGACGATCGCCATCATCCCCGCCAGGGCGACGGCACGCTGCGGGTCGCCGCCGGAGAGTGGAATGATGACGGCCAGGATGACGGCCACCAGGGAGGAGTCCGGCCCCATCACCAGAATCCGGCTGGGGCCGAACAGGGCATAGAACAGCAGAGGAACGATGGTCGCGTAGAGGCCATAAATGCCGGGCACGCCCGATGCCACCGCGTAGGCGATACCGACGGGCACCAGCATCGTGGTCAGCACCAGACCGGCCACGATGTCGTAACGCAACCACGCCCATTGGTATTCGCGCAGCACGCCCAATCCTGGTAGCCAGCGGCGCCAACCGGTCTGTTCATCCCGGTGGGCTATGCGGCCCGGTTCCGAAACGGGCGGCGAAGCATCTGAATGGCTCATGAATCGCCCTCGTTGATGTAATGCTATTCATTAAAAATTTTGTAGGAGCGAGCTTGCTCGCGATGGACTCAAGAGCGCCGCGTTTAGTCAGTAAACACGCGGCATCGTTAACGACCATCGCGAGCAAGCTCGCTCCCACAATGGAACATTCACTCGTTGATGGGCCGTGCAGACTCGGCGATATCGAGGTGATCTCAGTGTAGCTATTGCTTCGAATGCGCCATCACTGGAAGCTGTTCACCTAAAGGATTTGGAAGCCGACATGAAATTCGACCTCGCCTACTGCCTCAGCCTCAACGACAAGTTGTCGATCTACGACGTTCGGGATCTGAATTTCGACGAGACGATGGATTTCGACTCCGCCCGGGAACACTTCCAGTGCCCCAACGATGCCTGTCGTCTGGCGTTCGATGCGGCCAACGAGTTGGGCACGTTCAACGCCAAGAATGTGAATTACGTGCGCACGCCGCACTTCAAGAACCTGCCGAGTACGCGGCATGTCGAGGGCTGCCCTTATGTCAGCCTGAAGACGCTGGCGTCGGGTGTGGAGGAGGCGGAAACGGATGACAGCCGCGAGGAAAATTTCCCGTCGGAATTGTTACTGACTCGGCGTGAGTATGTGCGTAAGCCGTCCAGTCCGAAGGTCGCGGCGGACGGGGTGCGGGATAAGCCGCCAACGCCTTCGGTGCCCCGTAACGCCGAGCAACCGGGCCGGGAATCGGCCCCGGACAAGACCAGCGTCTTCGCCCATCCGGTGGAGTGTTTCGTATCGAACTTCGACGACAAGGACTTGCTCAAGCGCGTGCCGCTGAAGATTGGCGAGCACACCGCGCCTTATGGCTCGTTTTTCAAGAAGATCGAATACCTGCAGGACAACAAGGGGCTGATTTACTGGGGCAAGGTCAAGGAGATCAAGGACTACACCCAGAGTTTTCGCATCGATTTCGAGAAGAAGGTCTGGTTCGAAAAGAGGCCTTACTCGGTCAATGTCTACCTGAGCAAAAAGCTCATCGACAGCTACCGCAAGCGCAAGGCGTTCCTCGAGGAGATCAAGCACGCCATCGAGAGCGGGCGGGAATTGTATTGCTTCTTTTATGGCGTGACGCCTGAGCTGAAGCAGGTCCCGAGCAAGAAGAACCCCGAGCAGACGTTCGGGGTGTTCAGCGCCAACATCGAGAATCTGGATCACTTTATTGTGCGGGAGGCGCCGGGGTTGGCGGACAAATGATTCGAACCAGTGGGTTGTTTTAGTCTGCGTCCAACTGCCGTTGTATCGCCCATATTTCCCGTTTCACTTCCATACGTCGATCGAGCGCGGTCTGGATAGTGGATTCTCCGAGGCTGCAGTACTGGCGTAGCCAGTGAGCCAACATTTCCTCATCCGGGTAGTAATAGTCTTTATGGCCTTTGCTGTTTCTTGGGCAGTCATTCATATCGCCGTCGAATCGCTCTGCCGAAAACTCATCCGGCGGTAAAGAGCCCCGTTCAGCCGCGACATCCTGAAAAATCCAGGCGATTTCATCGATGTGTTTTTGCGCACTGCGATGGCTGCGCCGGTACAGGACGAACTGACCACAGCTTTCTTGAAAGCGCTCCATCATCGGCTCGGCATCGACCCACTGAAGGATGTCGAACTGCCCTGCATGGCGTATCAGCCCGCTAATCCAGCGATCAGCAAAACGTTGAACAAACCCCTCGGCGTCGGCCTTTTTGGCATCGGCGAAAATCATGCAGTAACGGGTTGGAATATGAATGGCGAACAGCACGTGTTTGCGTTGAACCGTGATGGCATGAACCAGCCACTGTTCGGCTGACTCATTCGACTCATCGTCTTCAATGATGGGCGATGGAGGTTTCTCCACCGGTGTGATTGTTTTGCCCTTATGTACACGACTGAAAAATTTGCTGGCCGCTTCGGTGCAGTTGAAAATCAGCATCCCTGGTTCTCTGGTAAAGGTTGGTCAGCGCTGCGGGACTCCCCCCTATTCTTGCGAAAAAAACCACCTTTACCAACCCTCAAATCGAGATGTGATTCCCTGGCGACTTCGACGGTGTTTCCCCTCGCACCGGGACAGCCACCGTTCGTCCGGCCAAAAAGACACATCAAAAATTGCATTTGATCTCGGCTCAAAACAACTGTACAAAAACACAGTATATTTTGACCAACACTCTCGAGCCCGGAGAACACCATGGCCTCTCAAGCGATGAAAATCACCCTGGAACGTATCGCCCTCTTCCAATTCACCCCGACCCACTGCGCCCAGGCCCGAGCGATGCTGGGCTGGAGTGTGGAAGAGCTGTCGCGCGAGTCCCGAGTCTCGGTGGAGGCCATTCAACGCTTCGAGGCACGCCAGGAGGTGCTGGATGTCACGCGCCTGGCGCTGGCCTATCGGTTCGAATCGGAAGGGTTGGTGTTCTTCCCCGGGTTTGCGCCGGGTCGAGGAATGAATGTGAAAGGGTCGACGCCGAATCCGGTTGGGCGGGCGGATTTTGCGATGGTGGAGTGAGCCAATTCATCGATTGACGATTATTCCTATATTGGTATATTTCGCATAAATCAAAAGGCGGTGCACGCATCGTTTTTTGTAGGAGCGAGCTTGCTCGCGATGGACGTTAACGATAACGCGCAAATCCTGGATAAACGCGGTGTCCTTGAGTCCATCGCGAGCAAGCTCGCTCCTACAGGAGGGCCCGTTTATGCGAAAAGAATTGAAATGATTGAAATCGAAGAAAGCAGCGGCAATGTCTACGAAGACCTCGGGACACCCAACGCCAATGAAATGCGAGTCAAATCCCAGTTGGCCGCAAAAATTGGCGAAATCATCAAAGCCCGCCATTTGACCCAGGTTCAGGCGTCCGAAATTTTAGGCCTGTCACAGCCCAAGCTATCTGAAATGTTGCGCGGAAAATTTCGTGGGATCAGTGAGGCCAAGATGATGGAATGCCTGTTACTTCTCGGACGGGATGTGCAAATCGTGGTCAAGTCGGCCCCGCGCTCACGCAAAGAGGGCCGAATTGAAGTGTTTTTTAGCTGAGGCCTACAACTCAACCAATCACTCTACGCGTTCTGCACCACCACCCGCTCACTCTCCCCTTCCACCGCCAGCCACCACGCACCACCACGCTGCGGATGCATCAAATTGAACGCCTCTCCCATCTGCGGTGTGGTGATCGATACGTTGCGTTCCCAGGCCAGGGCCAGGATGCGATCGAAGGGTTCGTACCAGGCGTGCATCGACAGGTCGAAGGTGCCGTTGTGGATCGGCAGTAGCCAGCGGCCCTTGAGGTCGAGGTGGGCTTGCAGGGTTTGTTCGGGTTGCATGTGCACGTGCGGCCAGTCGACGTTGTAGGCACCGGTTTCCATCAGGGTCAGGTCGAATGGGCCGTACTGTTCGCCGATGCGTTTGAAGCCGTCGAAGTAGCCGCTGTCGCCGCTGAAGAAAATGCGCGTGTCACCGTCGATCATCACCCACGAGGCCCAGAGGGTGCTGTTGCTGTCGAACAGGCCACGGCCGGAGAAGTGTTGCGATGGTGTGGCGATGAACTGGATGCCCTCGACTTCCGTGCCTTGCCACCAGTCCAGTTGGCGGACTTTGCTGGGGTCGATGCCCCACTTGATCAGGGTGTCGCCTACGCCCAGCGGGGCCAGGAAGTGTTTGGTCTTGTCCGCGAGCTTCAGCACGGCCTGATGATCCAGGTGGTCGTAGTGGTCATGGGACAGGATCACCGCCTCGATCGGCGGCAATGCCTCCAGGCTGATCGGTGGTTGGTGGAACCGCTTGGGGCCGGCCCATTGCACGGGCGAGGCGCGCTCGGCGAAGACCGGGTCGGTGATCCAGAATTTGTCGCGCAACTTGAGCAGCACTGTGGAATGGCCCAGGCGATAGACGCTGTGATTGGGCGCGGCGATCAGCGCAGCTTGCGTCAGGGCTTGCACCGGGACGGGGGCGCTCGGGCGGGTGTTTTGCGGTTTGTGAAACAGCGCGTTCCACAGGATGCCCATGGTTTTGCCAAAGCTTAAACGTTGAACCGGTGTGAAGTTCTGATACTGGCCTTGAGCCTGTCGGGACGCTTCAGGTGTGGAGGCGTTGTCCACCGGGGAGGTTGAATTGGCCATGACTGAATGACTCCAGAAAAACCGCGTTTGACGCGATTCTCCGTTTTGGGACGATAAATGGCCAAGGCACGCACGCATCAGCCGGACTTTCTATTTTTACCGGGCAGGATTAACAAAACATTACACTGCACAGTGTAGTTTCTAGGTTGCATCAAAGTCGGCGACAAGTAAACTGCTGAGTGTAATTTCCCATTTCTTCCTGCCGAAGCGTACTTATGACAGCTCCACAGCGCCTCACCGATCGAAAACGCCAAGCGATCATTCAAGCCGCGATCAACGAGTTCCGTGACAACGGTTTCGAGATCACCAGCATGGACAGGATTGCGGCCACTGCCGGTGTGTCGAAGCGCACGGTGTACAACCACTTTCCCAGCAAGGAAGAGTTGTTCGCCGAGATCCTCAATCAGTTATGGATCCGGGTGATGGCAGAACAGGAAACGGCCTACCGTCCCGACCTGCCGTTGCGCGACCAATTGCGCGTATTGCTGATGGCCAAGCTGCAAATGTTGGGCGATGACAACTTTCTCGATCTGGCCCGGGTGGCGATAGCGGCGACGATTCATTCCCCGGAGCGGGCGCAGGATATGGTGGCGCGCATGGGCGAACGCGAAGAAGGGCTGACGGTCTGGATTCGGGCCGCACAGGCCGACGGTCGATTGAAAGCCATTGCCCCTGATTTTGCCGCACAGCAGGTGCAGGGGCTGCTCAAGTCGTTTGCCTTCTGGCCGCAAATTTCCATGGGCAAGCCTGGCTTGTCGCCCGAAGAACAGCACCAGGTGGCCGAGTCCGCGCTGGACATGTTTCTGGCCTGCTATCAGTTGCAATAAATGACAAGGTCAACGGCGATGTCGAAGGATGGATGGCTCTGATTGGAATGGCACATGTGTTTCAGAATGAAACTGGCGCTGAGGCTATAGTGAGCTTCAGTCCCAGCGCCAGACAGAGAGCATCATGACCACCAGCCACGAAACCGCCGCCCCCGTCGATCACCTGCGTTTCCATCGCCATCACGCCCATCTGGCGCCGACCTTTGGCAATGACAAGTTTGCCCTGCGCGCGGAAGCCTTTGCGCGGTTCTTCGGCACCCCGACTTTTCTCGGCGCCCAAACGCTGATCGTGGTGGTCTGGGTGTGCCTCAACCTGTTCGGTATCGCCCACTTCGATGCATACCCGTTCATCCTGCTCAACCTGGCGTTCAGCCTTCAATCGGCCTATGCCGCGCCTTTGATTCTGTTGGCTCAGACGCGTCAGGCCGCGCGGGACAAAGCCCAATCCGATGCTGATGCGCAGCACCGCGAAGCGCTGGCGACCGCCAACAGTGAGCGGCAGGCAGAAGCCGCGAAAAACACCGCGCAACTGCTGGAGCTGCTTGAGCAGAACACCCGCCTCACGGAGATGACCAAGGCCCTTACCGAGCGCATCGAAAACCTGACTTCGGAAATGCATCAACACTTCATGCGCAAGGATGAGCCACAGGCCTGAACGGTTTCACGGCAGTTTCAGCGCCCGCCCCAGCTCATCGAACAAGGTGACCACCGAGCGCAAGGCTCGGCAGTCGGGACGGGTCAGCAGCCACAGCGCGGTGTCATATCCGTGCAAGGGCTCGCCCAACGGGCGTAATCCCTCGCCGATCAAGAAGTCCGGCAACGCCGCGACACCCAGCCCCGCCCTGACCAGCTCGGTCACCGACAACATGCTGTTGCAACGGTAGCCCGGCGTTACGCCCGGCAAGGCCTGGCGACGCCAGGTAACGGTCGGGTGATCCGGCAGGAAGTCATCCGGGGCGATCCAGGTCAATGAGGCCAGGTCTGTGGTGTTGACCGATTGCAGGTATCGCTCGCTGGCGCACACGCGGTAGGCAATATCCCCCAGTCGCCGTCCCACTAGATGCTCCGGTGGCGTGCGGGTCAGGCGCAGGGCGATATCGGCATCCCGGCGGCTGAGGTTGGCAAAATCATTGGACGTGCTGAGTTCGAGCGTCAGCGCCGGATAGTTCGGCATGAACTGCGCCAGCGCCGGCAACAGCAAACCTTGCAGGACCGAATCGGTACAGGTCAGGCGCACGATGCCGCTGATCACTTCACCCCCCTGCTCCACACCGATGCGCGCCGCCTCCAGCGCCTGTTCAGCGCGCTCGGCCTGCTCGGCCAGTGACTGCGCCAGGGTGGTGGGCAGGTAACCGGCGCGGCTTTTTTCGAACAATTGCTGACCCAGCGCAGCCTCCAGCCGGCGCACTGCTCGAAACACCGTCGAGACGTCCACCTTCAACAGTTGCGCGGCGCGGGCCAGAGAGCCGCAGCGCACCAATGCGAGGATCAGGGCCAGGTCCGGGTAGTCCAGTCGATAGTGCGTCGCTGCATTGATCACTTGGGAAAACGCCAATATTGAGTGCGTGAACGCCAATCTATAGTGGGCCTCAGGAATCAACAAGTGCAGAGGCCCCTCATGGAAAATCCTCCGATTCGCATCGCCCTGATCGGCGACTACGACCCGCAAGTCACCGCCCACCAGGCCATTCCCGTAGCCCTTGAAATGGCCGCTGAACACAGCGACCTGAACGTGCAATGGCAATGGCTGGCCACCGATGAAATCCACGCCGAGGCACCGCTGCACCCGTTCGATGGCTTCTGGTGTGTGCCGGCCAGTCCGTATCGCAACATGGACGGTGCATTGCTGGCGATCCGTTTTGCCCGCGAACAACGGCGACCTTTCCTCGGCACCTGCGGCGGCTTTCAGCACGCGGCGCTGGAATATGCACGCAATGTGCTGGGCTGGTCGGATGCCGAACACGGCGAGACGGCGCCCGATGCAGCACGGGCGCTGCTGACGCCACTGTCGTGTGCGCTGGTCGAGGCCGTCGATTCCATTCATCTGGCTGAAGGCTCGTTGATCGCGCAGGCGTACGAAAGCGCTGAGATTCATGAAGGCTATCGCTGTCGCTATGGGGTGAATCCGCAGTTCGAAGGGGAGCTGCTCAAGCGCGAGTTGCATGCCGTCGGCCACGATTCGCAACAGGGACTGCGCGCGGTCGAACTCAGCGGCCATCCGTTCTTTGTCGCGACCTTGTTTCAACCCGAGCGGGCGGCGCTCGGGGGCGTCTTGCCGCCGCTGGTTGGCGCCTTTGTCGAAGCCTGTGCGGGGCGCTCGTCATGATCGCCGATACGCCAGCGGCACCTTATTACGCGGTGATCTTCACCTCGCTGCGCACCGAGGGTGATCAGGGTTACGCCGAAGCGGCTGCAAGGATGCTGGAGCTCGCCCGTGAACAGCCGGGGTTTCTCGGCGTGGAATCGGCTCGGGGTGAGGATGGGCTGGGAATCACCGTGTCGTATTGGGTCAGTGAGGCGGCGATTCTGGCGTGGAAGCATCATCCTGAGCATACGGCGATTCGCGAGCGTGGGCGTTCGACCTGGTATGCGCGGTGTCATACGCGGGTGTGTCGGGTTGAGCGGGCCTACGGGTTCAGTCTGTAAATGATGTGGTGTTCTTTAGGCCGTCTTCGCGGGCAAGCCCGCTCCCACAGGGATTAATGGCAACCTGTGGGAGCGGGCTTGCCCGCGAAGAGGCCAGAACAGTCACCACAAAAAACTCAACCCTGAACGAGACTGCGAACCGCCGATATCTCCGGCACTTCCCCCCGGTTCATGTACACCCGCAACGGCTCGGTGATGTTGATCCGCTCATCGATGTTCTGGTCCAGCAACAACTGGATCAATTCGCGCTTGAGTGTCATGGCCTGCCCGGGCCCCGCGCCCCAGACGAATTCGCTGGTCGGGATAATGCCGTCGTCCGCCACGTCCATGCCGAACGAGTCTTCGCTGAAGCGCACGAGGTAGTGGCCGGTCTTGCGGTTGAGGCCGACGAAGCCTTTGAGTTGGTCGGCCGCCTGGCAGATGAGCTGGGAAGTGATGCGCATGGTAAACCCCGCAATGGTGATCGTTGGTTTACACGCAGGGCCTGCGTTTCCCTCTGCCGGGGAAATTGCAGGGCGCCAGCGTACTGCAAACGGGCGCACAAAAACGCTGACGAAAATCAGCTTCAGGCAGATTTATGTCGGTCTCGCGATAGCGTCTGCAAAGATGAGTTGTTAAAAGGGACCGCTCACTCATTGCGAAAGGACCTCGACCATGCCCGCCACCTTTACTAAAAGCGCCCTGTTGTTGAGCCTGTTGCTAGGCCTCGGCCAGGCACAGGCCGCCAGCGAACCCGGCCCCACGGAACTGGCGACTCGCCTGGGCATTCCGTACCCGGCGGTGATCGCCCACCGTGGCGCGTCTTTCGATGCGCCGGAATCCACCGCCGCGGCCTACAAGACGGCCCGCGACCTGGGCGCCGACTACCTGGAACTGGATCTGCAGCGCAGCAAGGACGGCGTGCTGTTCGCCCTGCACGACAACAACCTGCAACGCACGACCGACGTCGCCAGCAAATTCCCCGAGCGCAAGGACAGCCCGGCCAATGCATTCACCATGGCCGAGTTGAAAACCCTGGATGCGGGCAGCTGGTTCAATGCCGCCTACCCGGATCGCGCGCGTCCTGCTTTCGCCGGCCTGAAGATTCTGACCCTGGATGAAATCATCGACATCGCCGAGGGCAGCGCCCAGCACAAGCCCGGGCTGTACATCGAGACCAAGGAGCCCAAGCAGTTTCCCGGCATCGAACACGACCTCAAGGAAAAACTCCAGGCCCGTGGCTGGCTGAACCCGAGCGAATCGAAACCGGCCAACAGCGCGCTGGCGGTAGGCCAGGGCAACGGCAAGGTGGTCCTGCAGACCTTCGAGAAGAGCAGTCTCGAACTGCTGCAAAAGGAAATGCCGAAGGTGCCGAAGATCCTGCTGCTGTGGGTCGGTGAAGGCAGTATCGAGCCCAAGTCCAAGGTGACCTTTGCCGAGTCCGGCGAAAAAGATAAAGCCGCTTACTACGCCAAACAACAACCGAAGGACAACGCCGAATTCCAGCGCTGGGTCGACTACGCCAAGGCCCAGGGCGCCATCGGTACCGGCCCGTCCGCCGCACTGACCCAGGGTGGCGACCAGAGCTACTCGGATCTGGTGCACCCCTGGATGAACCAGAACACCCACGATCAGGGCCTGCTGGTGCACGTCTACACCATCGACGATGCAGTGGACTACCAGAAAGTCATGGACGCCGGCGTCGACGGGATCTTCACCAACCGCGCCAGTGAGTTGTTGAAGTTCTATAAACGCCCAGCGGCGGCGAGCGTCGCGCAGTTGCTACAGAACAACGGCTACTGATCCAGAGTCGCGCAAAACCCTGTGGGAGCGGGCTTGCTCGCGAAAGGGCCATCAGCTTCAACATCCACGTTGACTGACACTCCGCATTCGCGAGCAAGCCCGCTCCCACAGGTTATGTATTTGTGTTTGTATGTTCGGGCACAGTCCCACAGGAATTGATGCAGGACATGTAGAGGGTTTTAAGGGTGGCTTAAGTTACACAAGCTAACCTGATCTCACTTAAACAGATCACCCAAGGAAAGAAGCCCATGAAGACCCTGACTGCTTTGTTCACCGCTGCGACCCTGATGCTCACCGCGGGTTTGGCCCAGGCAAAAGATGTGCCTGTCGACCAGATCCCTCAATTGGTCAAGGAAGGCAAGATCAAGCCGCTGGAAGAGTTGAACCAGATCGTGTTGAAGCTGCACCCGGGCGCCACCATCACCGACAGCGACCTGGACAAACACTCCACTATCTACGAGTACGAAGTCGAACTGCGTGACGCCAGCAATGTTGAATGGGACGTGGATTTGAACGCCGCCACCGGCGAAGTCCTGAAGAACAAACAAGACGACTGATGCCCCCCAGCAAAAGCCGCACGACTTGAAAGTCGTGCGGCTTTTTTGCGTCTGGATGATTGATCAGGCGGACGTGCTGCCGCCCTCATCCTGCAAGGCCTGCAACAGTGATTGCGTGGCAGTTGCCGCCACTACTGGCGTCACAAAAAAGTCATCCGCACTTGCGATGATGCCGCTCAAGTGAACCTGTAAAACACGTGACAGGCGCCTCCCCTTGCGAGTCCTCATGAACCACAGCCTCGATCAAAGCCATCGCGACACGGATCTGTTCGGCCTGCTCTACGGTTTCAGTTTTCGCCCCGGTGAGGCCGGTCGGGAAATCAATTCCGCCGAGGCTTTGCAGTACCTGCAACAACCGGAAAGCGACGAACAGTTTCTCTGGCTGCACCTGAACCTCGCCCATGCCGCGTGCGAGCGCTGGATGAAAAGCCACCTGGAATTGCCCGAGGAATTTTTCGAGGCGCTGCACGAAGGCTCGCGCTCGACGCGCATCGAGCATGTCGACTCCGCGCTGCTGGCGGTGGTCAACGACGTGGTGTTCAACCTCAGCAACCTGATCTCGTCGGATGTCTCGACCTTGTGGGTGTGCGCCCGCAGTCGGCTGATCATCAGCGCCCGCCTGCAGCCGCTGCACTCGGTGGACAAGTTGCGCTCGTCGGTGAAGGCCCGGGAATGCTTTCGCTCCCCGCTGGAGCTGCTGGTGCATCTGCTGCGCGACCAGGGTGAAGTGCTGACCCAGATCGTGCGCAAGACCAGCCAGAGCGTGGACCAGATCGAAGACGAGTTGCTGTCCTCGCGCCTGTCGACCAACCGCGCCGAACTGGGCGCCAATCGCCGGGTGCTGGTGCGCTTGCAGCGGCTGCTGGCGCTGGAGCCAGGCTCGTTGCTGCGCCTGCTCAACCGGCCGCCGCAATGGCTGCAAAAGGAAGACGTGAAGGAGCTGCGCAAATCCACCGAGGAGTTTGCGCTGATCATCAACGACCTCACGGCGCTGGGTGAGCGGATCAAGCTGTTGCAGGAAGAGATCGCCGCCAACATCAACGAACAGACCAACCGCACGCTGTTCACCCTGACAGTGGTGACGGTGCTGGCGCTGCCGATCAACATCATTGCCGGTTTCTTCGGCATGAACGTCGGCGGCATTCCGCTGGCCGATGACCCGGAAGGTTTCTGGATCCTGGTGGCACTGGTCGCGACCTTTACCGTGATTGCCGGGCGCTGGGCGTTTCGCAAGCAGCAGGATTATTAAGATCAAAAGATCGCAGCCTGCGGCAGCTCCTACAGGTGCACAACCTCATCCCGACCAGTGTCTGAGCCGGGATGCAAACGCATTTCGTCGCAAATTCAGGGGTTTGCGCGGTTATTGATCCGGCCCCCGCCAGATTGCACTTCAGTTTGCTAACGTGTGGCCGACTCTTTAGAGACTCGATGTATTCAGGAGTGGAATCGTGAATCTGTACATCAATCAGCTTCAACACAAAGCTGACTTCAAAGAAGCCATCTACGCCGGCGATATCTTCCTGAACACTCAGTTGCGCGCCGCCAAAGAGCTGTGTGGCTTTGCCCAGGAAAGCATCACGGCTGCCTTCGATGGCGAAACCAACCACCAGGCGCTGCACACGCTGATGCCGGTGGAAGAGTTCGTGGTGCTGGTGACTCGTCTCAAGGGTCAGTTCACCAACAGCCTGCGGGCCAAGGAGCTGATCCGCAGTTTCACCGACGAAATCGGTGCCGCTCCCGAGGAGTTCATTTTCGACGTACCGCGCATTCGTGTCGTGCCCAACTACGACTACCTGCACGCCGGCGTCAGCTATGCCTACAAGCCCCATCGCGATACCTGGTACGGCGGAGTCGACTGCCAGATCAATACCTGGATGCCGGTCTACACGATCCAGCCTGACCAGACCATGATGATCAACCCGGCCTACTTCGACGCCCCGGTGCAAAACACCTCGGCGCAGTGGAGCCTGGCCGACTGGATCGGCGTGCAACGCCAACGCGCCCAGGACAACATCAAGGAAGAGGCACGCCAACACCCGGTGCCCACCGAAGCCATCAACACGGCCTCCGAACTGCGCGTCGCCGGCAACACGGGCGAGATGCTGGTGTTTTCAGGTTCGCACCTGCACGGCACCGTGCCCAATTACACACAACAGACCCGCTTCAGCGTGGACTTTCGCCTGATGCACCTCGACGACGTCAGGCACAAGCGCGGCGCGATCAACGTCGACAATGCCTGCCCGGATGTCGGTGCCGGTTTCAAAGACTTTTTCCACGTCCACGACTTTTCGAACTTCCAGGGAATCCAGCAATGACCAAGCGTCGCATCACGCCCGCCGAGGCCCAATACAACGAAACCCGCGCCAACGTCCTGAAACGGGTCGATGCCGAATACGTGGCCGACGCTCCGTTCGTCTTCGCCAACCGCATTGGCGTGACCGCCGCGCTGTCGCGTATGGAGCTGTTCAAGAAGGTCGCGGAAGTACCGGGCGCGATCATTGAATGCGGCGTGTACAAGGGCAACTCGTTGATGCTCTACATGCACCTGTCGATGATTCTCGAGCCCTATGCGATCAACCGTTCGATCATCGGCTTCGACACCTTCGAAGGTTTCCAGAGCATCGACAAGAAAGAAGACCCGGCCGACGTCAACGAGACCATGTTCTCCGACACCGACCAGTCGCTGATCCAGGACATGATCGACGCCAACGACCTGTTGCGCCCGGTCAACCGCATCCCGCGTTGCGAGCTGGTCAAGGGCGACATCGTCAAGACCGTGCCGGAGTGGGTCAAGACCCGTCCGGACCTGGTCGTGGCCATGCTGATCCTCGACACCGACCTGTACGAATCGACCAAAGTCGCGCTGGAAACTTTCCTGCCGTACATGCCCAAAGGCGCGATCGTGGTGCTCGACGAAGTCGCCTACCGCAACTTCCCAGGCGAAACCAAGGCCCTGCGTGAAGTGCTCGACCTGAACAAGATCGAACTCAAGCGCCTGCCGTTCGATTCGTGCGTGGGTTACTTCCACGTCTGATCCAAAGACCTGGAAACCGGTGCAAAACCTGTGGGAGCGAGCCTGCTCGCGAAAGCGGTCTGACATTCAGCATCGATGTTGACTGTCACGCAGCCATCGCGAGCAAGCTCGCTCCCACAAGGGTTAACATCAAATGGCCGAGCGGATCACCTCCCCCAGCCAATCCATGAACACCCTCACCCGCAACGGCAAATGCCGCTGCCGGGCATAGAGCAGCGACGCCTCCATGGACGGCGCATTGAACGGCGACAACACCTCGACCAGTTCACCGCTTTGCAGGTATTGCTGCATGCCCATTCTCGGCGCCTGAATCAGGCCGAAACCACCCAGACAGGCGGCCTCATAGGCATCGGTGCTGTTGACCGTGACACTGCCGGCCATCGGCAGTCGCTGCACCTGCCCCTTGTCGACGTACACAAAGCCTTCCGAACGCGAACCCAAAACGCCGACGTAGTGCACCAGCCGATGCCGCGCCAGATCCTCCAGCCGCTCGGGCACGCCATAGCGCTGCAGATACGCAGGGCTGGCGCAATTGACCATGGTGAAGTCACACAGGTGTCGCGCCACCACCGATTGGTCCGGCTGGGCGCCGATGCGCAGCACGCAATCGAACCCTTCGGCGAGCAGATCGACACGACGGTCGGTGCTGCTGATTTCCAGCTCAAGCAGCGGGTGCTGCGCCATGAACGCCGGCAGGCGCGGCATGATCACGCGACGGGCGAGAATGTTCGGCAGGTCGATGCGAATGCGCCCCACCAGCGATGCCTCGTTCTGGCGAAACAAGCCCTCGATTTCGTCCATGTGCGACAACAGGTCCTTGCTGCGCTCATACAACACCAGGCCATCCTGGGTCGCCTGGACCTTGCGCGTGGTGCGTTGCAACAACCGGGTGCCGAGCAATGCCTCCAGCGCCTGCACATGCTCGGACACCGTGGATCTGGGCAGCCCCAGACTTTCTCCGGCGAGGGTAAAACTCGACATCTCGCTGACACGGACAAAGGTGCGCAGCAGTTCCAGTTTGTTCATCGACCTGCTCTTTTATTGTTCGGTTTATCCGACCAGTGATTCCGATTTCACTCTGTTTATCACCCCTTCGCGGATAAATAAACTTCCTCACATCAACCGCCCACTGCTCCTGAGGAAGTCCCATGAACCGTAAAATCGCACTGATCACCGGCGCCAGCCGCGGCCTCGGTAAAAACGCCGCCCTGCATCTGGTTGCCCAAGGCATCGACATCATCGGCACCTACAACAGCCGCGCCGATGAAGCGCAGGCACTGGTGGCCGAGATCGAAAGCCTGGGCGGTCGCGCCGTCATGCTGCAACTGGACGTTGCCCGGAGTGAAAGCTTCAGTGCCTTCGCCAGCGAAGTCGCGAAGGTCCTGCACAGCCACTTCGAGCGCGAGGGTTTCGATTTTCTGATCAACAACGCCGGGATCGGCCTGCACGCCAACTTCGTCGACACCACCGTCGAGCAGTTCGACCAGCTGGTGAACATCCAACTCAAGGGGCCGTTTTTCCTCACGCAAAGTTTGTTGCCATTGCTCAATGACGGCGGGCGCATCATCAACATTTCCAGTGGCCTGACCCGTTTCAGCCTGCCGGGCCACAGTGCCTATGCGGCGATGAAAGGCGCGATGGAAGTGCTGACCCGCTACCAGGCCAAGGAACTCGGTGTGCGCAACATCGCGGTGAATATCCTCGCACCCGGCGCGATTGAAACCGATTTCGGCGGTGGCGCCGTGCGCGACAACCCCGGGTTGAACACCCTGGTGGCGAACAACACCGCCCTGGGTCGCGCCGGTCTGCCGGATGACATCGGCGCCGCGATTGCGCTGCTGCTCGCGCCGGGCAGCCAGTGGATCAATGGCCAGCGCATCGAGGCGTCGGGGGGGATGTTTTTGTAAGATCAAAAGATCGCAGCTTTGTAGGAGCTGCCGCAGGCTGCGATCTTTTTTACGTTACTGCGCACAAGACTGGCGCAGCACCACCCGCTCCCGAACCACGTCATACCCCCAGTGGTACACGTAGGTGTACGGCAGGAAGAACAGCAACACGCCGATATCCAGCAGGAACGCCTGCCACAGGCTGACATTCAGCCACCAGGCAATCAGCGGCACGCCAAGCGCGACCAGACCGCCTTCGAACAACAGCGCATGCACCACGCGGACCCAGGCGTTGTGGGCGATGGCGAGGCGCTTGAGCACCCGGTCGAACATACCGTTGAAGACCACGTTCCAGGCCAGGGCCAGGGCGGCGATAAGGACGGTGACCATGCCCATTTCCAGCATCGGCTTCTTCATGATCCAGGCCAGCAGCGGGGTACAGATCAGAATGGCCAGCAGTTCAAAACCGATGGCTTGGAAAATACGTTCAGTAATGGATTTGTTGGCGCTCATGGCCGTACTCCCTTGAGTGACTGTGGTTGCCATGATCTGTCATCACGCCGATACTTCATAACCAATAACCATCGATCAAGGCGATAGTTCATGGCTTCTCACGAAGTGTTGCTGGCGTTTGTCGAAGCGGCCACCCAAGGCTCGTTTTCCGCCGCGGCGCGCAAGCTGGGCCGCAGCCAGTCGACCATCAGCGCGGCGGTGGCCAGCCTGGAAATCGACCTCAACCTGACGCTGTTCGACCGCAGCAGCCGCAAGCCCGGGCTGACCCCGGCCGGACGCGTCATGCTGCAACGGGCCGAAGACATCCTGGCCGCCAGCAGTCGTCTGGAAATGACCGCCCGCCAACTGTCCCAAGGGGTGGAAGCGAAGCTGACGGTGGCGCTGTCCGACACCTATCAATCGGACCGTTTCGAGGCGTCACTCAGTGCCTTCGAGCAGCGTTACCCGGACCTTGAACTCGAATGCCTGATCGCCGAATGCGATGACCTGGTGTCGCTGGTGCAAAGCGGCCGGGCGCAGATTGCCTTCGCCGAAATGCAGGACAGTTACCCGCCGGACCTGGTCAGTTCGACGGTGGACGAGCGCACGGAAATCGCTCTGTTCGTGTCCCCTACCCACCCGCTGACAAGGCTGGACTACGTCGATCAGGATGTACTGCAACAACACCGCGAACTGCGCCTGGCCACCATCATCAATCCCTATGAAAGTCGGGCGAAGGGCCGCGTCTGGTCGGCGCCGAGTTATCTGATGCTGCTGGAAATGGCCCAGGGCGGATTCGGCTGGGCACCGTTGCCCCGTTGGCTGGTGGAGCGCTTCGGGCCCGGGACCTTGCAGGAACTGGTGGTGCGCGGCTGGCCGAAAACGGTGTCGGTGGATGCGTTGTGGTCGCGACTGAATCCGCCGGGGCCGGCGGGGAGCTGGTTGCTGGGCAAGATGCTGGAATGAAGGTCCTTCGGCCCTTATCGCGAGCAAGCTCGCTCCCACAGGTTATTGTGTCTGGTCACAAAATTTGTGTACACCACTGCCCCTGTGGGAGCGAGCTTGCTCGCGATGAGGCCAGTACAGCCGCATCAATCCAGCGCCTTGAGCCTGTCTTCAATAAACCGCCGCTCCGGCTCCTGCCGGGTCAACGCCAGTGCCCGTTCCCACGCCGCCCGCGCCTCTGGCTTACGACCCAGTTGCCGACAAAACTCCGCCCGCGCCGAATGCGCCAGGTGGTAATCCAGCAGTTCGCCCCGCGCCAGAATGGCGTCGACCAGCGTCAGCCCCGCCTGCGGTCCATCGCGTTGCGAAATCGCCGCCGCACGATTCAACTCGATCACCGGCGACGGCACCGCCCGCAGCAGCACGTCATACAGGCCGACAATCTGCGGCCAATCGGTTTCCCCCGCCGTCGAGGCTTCGGCATGCACCGCCGCGATGGCCGCTTGCAGGCAATAGGGTCCGAATCGCCCCATGCCCAGCGCGTGCTCGATCAGCGCACAGCCTTCAGCAATCAACCCGGCGTCCCACAGCGAACGGTCCTGCTCGTCCAGCACAATCAACTCGCCGCTCGCCGAAGTCCTGGCCGGGCGCCGCGACTCGTGCAGCAGCATCAATGCCAGCAAGCCCATCACTTCCGGTTCCGGCAATAACTCCACCAGTAACCGGCCGAGACGGATCGCCTCGCGGGTCAATTCCTCGCGGACCAGTTCGGCGCCGATGGACGCCGAGTAGCCCTCGTTGAACACCAGGTAGATCACCCGTAATACGCTGTCCAGGCGCTCGGGCAACTCAGCCAGCGTCGGCACTTGATAAGGGATTTTCGCATCGCGGATCTTCGCCTTGGCGCGCACGATGCGCTGGGCGATGGTGGCCGGGGCCGAGAGAAAGGCCCGGGCGATTTCTTCCGTGGTCAGGTCGCAAACTTCCCGCAGTGTCAGTGGAACTTGCGCGTCCGCCGCCAGGGCCGGGTGGCAGCAAGTGAAGATCAGCCGCAGGCGATCGTCTTCCACGTCTTCATCACTCCAGTCTGCCTGCTCTAGCTCTTCCAGTTGCGCAATCAGCAAGGGCTGCGACGCGGCAAAACGGGCGCGGCGGCGCAAGGCATCGATGGCCTTGAAGCGCCCGGCGGACACCAGCCAGGCCCGCGGATTGTCCGGCACGCCGTCACGCTGCCAGCGTTCGACCGCGACGAAAAACGCCTCGTGCAAGGCCTCTTCGGCGAGGTCGAAATCACCGAGCAAACGAATCAGGGTCGCAAGAATGCGCCGCGACTCTTCGCGATAAACCCGCTCGACCTGCGCCTGAACCGGCAGCCCTGGCATCTTAAGGATTCAACTGCCGAACGGGGCGCACTTCGACACTGCCGACCCGGGCCGCCGGAATGTTCCCGGCGACCTGGAGGGCTTCGTTGAGGTCCTTGGCATCGATCAGGTAAAAGCCGGCCAGTTGCTCCTTGGTTTCAGCGAATGGACCATCGGTGATCGACATTTTGCCGTTGCGCATGCGCACGGTGGTGGCGGTCTGCACCGACTCCAGCGCCTCGGCGGCGACCATCCGGCCACTGCCCTGGATCGACTCGGCATAGGCCATGCACTCTTCGTCCTTCGGGCTTTCCGGCAGCGAATGCAGCAGCTGCTCATCGCTGTAGACCAGGCATAGGTACTTCATCACGCTCTCCTTATCGAACAATCAACTATGGTCGCTGACTGGCATTCTGGCTCGGTTTCCCGACGATCAGGGCTTGAGGTCGAACAGCGTCGCGCCGCTGGTCATGTCGAACGGCGCCGACCAATGTTCGTGGACGATCTGCCACAGCCCCGACTCCTGTCGATAGCACTGCGAGACACGCATCCAGCAGGCCTGGGTTTCGCCCTTGTCGTTGGTGCCACCGCAATGGGCCAGCCAGTGAGCGAACGCAATTTCCTGGGACGGCTCGATGGTGATTTCGTCGAATTCGAAAATGTGCGGACCGGGGCACATTTCCATGCAGGCCTGCCAATGCGCGCGATACGCCGGCTTGCCCTTGAATTGCAGGGCCTTGACCGCGTCGAAGGAGACGATGTCATCGGCATACAGGGCCATGATTTTTTCAATGTCCTTGGCCATGACTGCCTGACGATAGTTCTCGATGAGGTTCTGGATCTGGGTTTGCGAGTTCATGGTGGTTCTCCGTGGTTTTTATTGGAAGACACCCTTAGTCGTCTGGCGATCCGGCGAATCGACAGAAGAAATAAAAATAATCCAAACGGCCAGAATCGCTAGAATCCGAGGTTCTATTCATGTTGGAAAAAGGACACTCCCGTGACAGCTCGACTTGTGCCTTACGAAAGCCTGAATGCGCAGCAGCGCCAGCAGATCGAGGCCATTGAAGTTCATCCGGAGCAGATAAAGTTCTCCGGTGATATCCACGGTGCATTGCACACCTTGTTGTCCAGGCCCGGCCCGGGGGTCAAAGGATTTGCCCTGCTGGCCGACGACATTCCCGTGGCCTTCCTGCTGCTCAAACGCCCACCCGTATTGCCTGAGTGGGCCAATGAACACAGCGCCACCCTGCATGCCCTGCAAGTCGATCAACGCGCCCAGGGCAAAGGCTACGGCAAGGCCTGCCTGCAAGCGCTGCCCGAGGCGGCGCGCCTGGCTTGGCCGGAAATCCGGGGGCTGGAGCTGTCGGTGGATGCCGACAACGAAGCTGCCATCGCCCTGTACGCCAGGTTCGGCTTTGTCGACAGCGGCGAGGCGTACAAGGGCCGGATCGGTTATGAGCGGCGGATGGGGTTGGTGTTTTGAACACGGCCCCCACCAACACCACAAAAACACTGTGGGAGCGAGCTTGCTCGCGATAGCGGATGATCAGTCGACATCTTTGTTGAATGTTACGCCGCCATCGCGAGCAAGCTCGCTCCCACAGAGGATCTATGTCGGGTCAGAGTTCCAGCACCATCTCATGCCACGCCATGCCGCCATGGTCCGACGCCGACGGCTTGACGTAGGCAAAGCCGAACCCGGCATACAACGGAATATGTCGCTCCTTGCACATCAGGTTGATGCTGACCTTGCCCATCGCACGCATACGCTCGATGAATTCGCCCATCAGGCGCTTGGCCAGGCCCTGCCCCTGATAATCCGGGTGCACCACCACCGACATGATCACCACGTGCGGCCCGGCCGGGTCGTGGCCGATCAGTTCCTTGAACGCCTCGTCTGACATTTCCACCTGAAACGCCGCACCGGAGTTGATGAAACCGGCGACGACGCCGTCCACTTCAGCAACGATAAACCCCTCGGGCCAGGTGGCGATGCGGGTGGCGATCTTCTCGCGGGTCGCGGCTTCGTCACCTTCATAGGCAAGGGTTTCGATGGCAAAGCAGCGGTCCAGATCGGCGGGGGTGACGTTGCGGATGACGGTGTTCATGGCGGCTCGGGATCAGCATGGGAAAGGCTGGGGATGATAAATCAGCCGCCGTGGGACATCGAGAGACGAATCGGCTGATCCGCCTCCCGCTGCGGGTGTCATGCCTTGATCGGCAGCCAGAGTTCTAGCTTGCCGGTGTTGAGCTTGGGGTTGAAGTCTTCGCTGTAACGCTCGAACTCCGGCGCCGCCAATAGTTCGTGGCCGGACTGCGGCAGCCACGTGCCATGGATGTACTGGAAGGTTTGCGGCAGGGTGTCCAGCGGTCCCTTGTGTTCGAACACCGCATATAGCTGCGGCTGAACTTCCACCCAGCGATAGGTTTCCGGCAAGTCGTCGAGTTTGCTGATCTCGACCCCGGCGATGTAATCGAAGCCGCCCTTGCCGTCGAAATTGCAGCAGACGCCGTAGGTGACTTCGCCTTTCTGGCCCGGAACTTTACCGATGTGGGGAATGAATTTATCCCAGAGTTCGGGAATGCCTTTTACTGTCTCTTGGGTAAATCGTTCGCCAAGTCCTGCGATCAGCAGAAAGTGTCCGTGTTCGAAACGGGGCTCCGTCACCTCGACGCGTGTTTGCTCATCCATGACTCGACTCCTGCGCTTAAAAATGGGTTCGGCTGGGAGTATAGAAGCCAAACCCGATTCGCCCAGTTACAGGGCGTGCAACGGCTCGACCGCACCGGCGCCAACGAACTCGTTGTAACCCGATAGGATCACGTAGACCGCGAAATAACAGAAGATCGCCGCCGATGCCATGTAGGAATAACGCAGCAACTTGTCGCCGAGCAACTTGCCGCCGTGGCTCGCGGCAAAGCACAGCCCGACACACCAGAGAATCCCCGCGCAGAGAAAACCGCCGAGAAACAGTGCGGAGCTGAGGGCGCCACCGCCGCCGGAACGGGCGATTAGCGTGCCACCCACGGCGGCGAACCAGAGAATGGCGCTAGGCGACGACATGGCCAGGAAGATCCCACGGAAAAATTCTTTGCGATGGGAGTTGTGCCCCACCTCGGCCGATTGCGCCAGCACCGCTTCGTGGTGAATCGCCGAATAAATCATCTTCGCCGCGAAATACACCAGCAGCGCCGAACCGCCGATCCACAACACCCAGCGCACGGTTTCGTACTGCAGCAACACGGTCATGCCGGCCAGCGCCAGTACCGCGTAGATCAGGTCGCCGACGCAGGTCCCCAGGCCCAGGGCAAAGCCCTGGAAATAGCCGCGCTGCATGGCCAGGGTGATCATCGCGATGTTGGCCACGCCGATATCCAGGCACAGCGAAAGGCTCAGCAAGAAGCCGCTGGTAAATTCCATCGAACCCTATCCTTCGGAAAAATTTGTTTACTTTGAGGCTGGACAGTCTGCCACAGCTGCCCTTACATTCCGCCACAGGTCACCGCAGTGACCAGCGTCGCTCGGACGGTTCCGGGCGCTTACGTTATCCGAGGCAACAATGGCCGAACAAGGTTCGCCGCGCCGCTTTGCGCGCATCGATCGACTCCCCCCTTACGTTTTCAACATCACCGCCGAGCTGAAGATGGCCGCCCGTCGTCGTGGCGAAGACATCATCGACTTGAGCATGGGCAACCCCGACGGCGCCACGCCGCCGCACATCGTCGAAAAACTCGTCACGGTGGCCCAGCGCGAAGACACCCACGGCTACTCCACCTCCAAGGGCATCCCGCGCCTGCGCCGGGCGATTTCCAACTGGTACAAGGACCGCTACGAGGTCGACATCGACCCGGAAAGCGAAGCCATCGTCACCATCGGCTCCAAGGAAGGCCTGGCACACCTGATGCTGGCCACCCTGGATCAGGGCGACACCGTACTGGTGCCCAACCCGAGCTACCCGATTCACATCTACGGTGCCGTGATTGCCGGCGCCCAGGTGCGGTCGGTGCCGCTGGTGCCGGGCGTGGATTTCTTCGCGGAGCTGGAGCGGGCCATTCGCGGCTCGATCCCGAAGCCGAAGATGATGATCCTCGGCTTCCCGTCCAACCCGACCGCCCAGTGCGTGGAGCTGGACTTCTTCGAGCGCGTCATCGCCCTCGCCAAGCAGTACGACGTGCTGGTGGTGCACGACCTGGCCTACGCCGACATCGTCTACGACGGCTGGAAAGCCCCGTCGATCATGCAGGTGCCGGGGGCCAAGGACATTGCGGTGGAATTCTTCACCCTGTCCAAGAGCTACAACATGGCCGGCTGGCGCATCGGCTTCATGGTCGGCAACCCGGAACTGGTCAACGCCCTGGCGCGGATCAAAAGCTACCACGACTACGGCACCTTCACCCCGCTGCAAGTGGCGGCGATTGCTGCCCTGGAAGGGGATCAGCAATGCGTGCGCGACATCGCCGAGCAGTATCGGCAGCGCCGCAACGTACTGGTCAAGGGCCTGCATGAACTGGGCTGGATGGTGGAAAACCCGAAAGCGTCGATGTACGTCTGGGCCAAAATCCCTGAGGCTTATGCGCACCTGGGTTCGCTGGAGTTCGCCAAGAAACTGCTGGCCGAAGCCAAGGTGTGCGTCTCGCCGGGCGTCGGGTTTGGCGAGTACGGCGATGATCACGTGCGCTTTGCCCTGATCGAAAACCAGGACCGGATTCGCCAGGCCGTACGCGGGATTCGCGGGATGTTCCGGGCGGATGGGCTCGTCACCAAATCCAACACCTGACCCATATCTCCTGTGGGAGCGAGCTTGCTCGCGATGGCGTCGTATCAGTCAACAATAATGGCGACTGAAACACCGCTATCGCGAGCAAGCTCGCTCCCACAGGGTCTTGTATGGGTCCCTGAAATCATCACCCACAAAAAAACCGCATCGCTGCGGTTTTTTTGTGTCTGTCGAATCGCTTAGACGAACAGCGACAGCAACAGGATAAAGCCCAGGCCCACCACCGACAGGATGGTTTCCATCGCGGTCCAAGTCTTGAAGGTTTCGGCCACGGTCATGTTGAAGTACTGCTTGACCAGCCAGAAACCGGCGTCGTTGACGTGGGACAGGATCAGGGAACCGGCACCGGTGGCCAGCACCAGCAGCTCACGGTTCACGCCCGGAATCATCCCCACCACCGGCACCACGATGCCCGCGCCAGTGATGGTCGCCACAGTCGCCGAACCGGTGGCGATACGAATCACCGCCGCCACCAGCCAGGCCAGCAGGATCGGCGAGATCTGTGCGTTCACCGCCATGTGGCCGATCACGTCACCCACACCGCTGGTCACCAGCATCTGCTTGAAGCCACCACCGGCACCGATGATCAGGATGATCGCGGCGGTCGGCGCGAGGCTGGCATCGAGCCATTTCATCATCTGGCTGGAACCGATGCCCTGCTTGTAGCCGAAGGTATACAGCGACAGCAGCAATGCCAGCAGCAGCGCCGAGATCGGGTGACCGATCAGGTCCATGAAGGCGCGGAAGATATTGCCATCGGGCAGCACCACGTCGGCAAAGGTCTTGAGCAGCATCAGGAACACCGGCAGCAGCACGGTCACCAGTGTGATGCCGAAGCTTGGCAGATCGGCAGAATCCGATTCGCGGGCCAGTTGATCCACCAGCTCCTGGTTCGGATGACCAGGGATGTGCTTGGCAATGAACGTACCGAAGATCGGGCCGGCGATGATGGCGGTTGGCAGCGCAACGATCAGTCCATAAAGAATGGTCTTGCCAATGTCGGCACCAAACACACCGATGGCCAGCAGCGGACCCGGGTGCGGCGGCACCAGGCCGTGTACCGCGGACAGACCCGCCAGCAACGGGATACCGATCTTGATGATCGACACGCCCGTGCGGCGGGCGACGATGAACACCAGCGGGATCAGCAGCACGAAGCCGATTTCGAAGAACAGCGGAATACCGACCAGGAAGGCCGCGAACATCATCGCCCACTGCACCTTGTCCTTGCCGAAGGCGCGGATCAACGTCTGCGCAATCTGATCCGCACCGCCCGATTCGGCCATCATCTTGCCGAGCATCGTGCCCAGCGCGAGGATGATGCCGACAAAGCCAAGCACGCCACCGAAGCCGTCCTGGAACGCCTTGATGATGGTGCCGATCGGCATGCCGGAGGTCAGCCCGAGGAAGGCTGCGGCGATGATCAGGGCGAGGAAGGGGTGCAATTTGAACTTGGTGATCAGGACGATAAGCCCGATCACCGTGACCACTGCATCGAGCAGCAGGAACGTCTCGTGGGACATGCCAAACATTAGGGGTGTCTCCTGGTTGTTGTTGTTATTAAAGCGGGTTAATCAGAAGCCGCGAGGACAGCGCTGTCTTTGCAAGCACAGTCATACCGCCCGCTTCAGGCCGTTCGCCTGCCACCAGACATGAGCCTGCGCAGCCAGTTGCTCGACGCTATGGGTCGAAGCATCCAGCGCCAGGGTCAACGGCTCGCCGACGGGCGATTCGAGGGTGGCGAACTGGCTGTCGATCAGGGTCGACGGCATGAAGTGGCCCGGCCGATGGGACACGCGGTCGGCGGCCACCTCGGGGGTCAACTCAAGGAACACGAAGCCCAGGCCCGGCAAGGCGCTGCGCAGACGTTCGCGATAGATGTGTTTGAGCGCCGAACAGGTCAGCACCGGGCGCTCGCCCTTGGCGTCGACACGGCGCAGTTCATCGCACAGGCTGTCGAGCCAGCCGGCGCGGTCTTCATCGTTCAGGGGGATCCCCGCGCTCATCTTTTCGATATTGGCGGCAGGGTGGAAAGAGTCGCCTTCAATGGCCGTAGCGCCGCTCAGTTGGCACAAGGCCTCGCTGACGCACGTCTTGCCGCAACCGGCAACGCCCATGATGACCAGGGCGGTGATGGGATGGTTCATGTAACACCTCAGCGCGCAGACAGCGCTACCTTTGCCAGTTATGACACTAGATCAAAAGCAGAAGTTGCCGACGCCTTTCTTGTCATTTTGTGGGTTGCAGCAGGTTAGGTCCCAACACCAAAAAGCGAGGATCAGGCGAACCCTCGCTCACGCATTTGCAGCTGCATCGAGACAGCGCTACCTTAGTGCCTTGAATTTTGTTTGGCAAGCCGTCGATGAACACAACCAAGAACGATAAAAATACCCGCACCACTGGCCGCCCTACCCTGAACGAAGTTGCCCGACTGGCCGGCGTCAGCCCGATCACCGCCTCCCGCGCCCTGCGTGGCGTCAGCACCGTGGCCACCGAACTGGTGGAAAAAGTGCAGAAAGCGGCGCTGGAACTCAACTATGTCGTCAACCCTGCCGCCCGTGCCCTGGCCTCGGCCCAGAGCCATTCGGTGGTGGTGTTGGTGCCTTCATTATCCAACTTGCTGTTCATCGATACCCTGGAAGCCATTCATCAGGTTTTGCGCCCCAAAGGCTTCGAAGTGCTGATCGGCAACTTCCACTACTCACGTGATGAAGAAGAAAACCTGCTACGCAACTACATGGCCTATCAGCCACGCGGCTTGCTGCTGACCGGGTTCGACCGCACCGAAAGCTCGCGACGGATGATCGAAGCCAGCAACATTCCCTGCGTGTACATGATGGAGCTGGACAGTGCGGCCGGGCTCAATTGCGTGGGTTTCTCGCAACTGGCGGCCGGCGAAACGGCGGCCGAACACTTGCTGTCTCGCGGTCGCAAGCGCCTGGCCTACATCGGCGCGCAACTGGACCAACGCACCTTGCTACGCGGCGAAGGTTTCCGCAAAGCCCTGCAAAAGGCCGGTTTGTACGACCCGGCGCTGGAAGTGCTGACGCCCCGCCCGTCTTCGGTCGGCCTGGGCGGCGAATTGTTCTTGCAGATGATCGCCAGCCGCCCGGATGTCGATGCGATCTTCTTCGGCAACGACGACCTGGCCCAGGGCGCGCTGCTCGAAGCGATGCGACACGGGATCAAGATCCCCGAGCAAGTGGCGATCCTCGGCTTCAACGACCTGCCCATGTCCGAGCACATGGTCCCGCGCCTGAGCAGCATCAACACCCCACGCGAAGCCATCGGCCGCCGCGCGGCGGAGCAGATGCTGACGCTGATGGCCGGCAACACCGTGGCCAGGCCGGTGCAGGACATGGGGTTTGAGTTGAAGGTGCGGGAGAGCACGTAGGCGCGACACAACCGCAGTGAAGTGAAATTTTGTGGCGAGGAGGCTTGCCCCCGTTCGACTGCGGAGCAGTCGTAATCCGGTTCACAGGGTTTAACTGTATAACCGCAGTGTCAGCCTTGGGGTCGCTTCGCAACCCAACGGGGGCAAGCCCCCTCGCCACAGAAAAGCCCCCTCACCTTCGCTCAGTGTTCAATCCTGAGGATCAAGGTTATCCAGCACCCGATTCACCGCCAGTTCCGCCAGCATGATGATCTGTGCGATCGCCAGCGCCGTGTTGCGCTGGCTGCCTTCCAGATACGTTGCAAAGTCATTGGTCATCACACTCGCCGAGGCCAGTGACTCGCAGGCATGCGCCAACAGCGTTTCGTTATTGATGCCGGGTGAGATGGAGAACATCGGGCTGGGATTGCGTGGGGGGTTGGGCGTGGGCTTGAACATGGCAATACTCCTAGAGTAGTGGAGCTGCCACGTCTCGCTGCGATACGAAGGGTGGCAGCTGTACGCGGGTCGCAGACCGGGACTCTAGAACCCGGTAGACCCGAAGGTCTCCCACGCACAGCCGCCATAAAGTGAAGTGATCACGAATGGTGGACGCTATGCGTCTAGAGATACCCGGGCTGCGAAACCCGATCGCTGAATTTGCAGCGACACGGAACGATAGAGTCCGGATACCAGGCGCACAAGTCGGCGGATTCTGGCTTAGTTGTAGGCAAGGGTGCAAGAAAGCGTAACCTGCACAATTCATCTGAAGCCGCTCTCCTACAGCGCCTTCCTACATGCCACCACCTACAATTGCCTGTACGTCATTCTCGCTGGAGCAGAACATGGAACATGCACTGAAGATTCTCGGCAAGGCGTCGTCCATTAACGTCAGAAAAGTCCTATGGACCTGCGAGGAACTGGGCATCACCTACGAACGCGAGGACTGGGGCAGCGGCTTTGCTTCCACCCACAGCCCGGAGTTCCTCCGGTTCAATCCCAACGCGCAGGTGCCGGTGATCATTGATGAGGCCGGGGTGTTATGGGAGTCCAATACCATCTGCCGCTACCTGGTGGGCAAACATCATCACCATCATACCGAGCTGCTGCCTACCGAACCGGCCGCCCGCGCTCGGGTGGAGCAGTGGATGGATTGGCAAGCCACCGAGCTCAATCCGTCCTGGAGATACCCGTTCATGGCGCTGGTGCGCAAGGACCCGGAGTTCCAGGACCCGCATAGCCTCGAGGTCGGCATTCGCGGCTGGAACCAGAAAATGGCCATCCTCGAGCATCAACTCGCGACCACCAAGGCCTATGTCGCCGGACCGCGATTTACCCTGGCCGACATCGTCATCGGCCTGTCCGTCAATCGCTGGCTGATGACCCCGATCGAGCGTCCGGACTACCCCGCCGTCGATGAGTATTTCAAACGCCTGGCGCAACACCCCGGTTTCCTGAAGCATTGCTGCAACGGCTTGCCTTGAATGGCCGCAGGTTGCCGCCCGGCGGCAACCGCTGACCGAACCCCTGCTAGCACTATCACGCCAACCATTTGATTTTGTTGCCTTTAATCCACGAGGCACGCTATTTGCTGAGACCACGCACCGCCATTAGCCACAAGGTCTCTTCATCATGTTGGTCAGTGCAAAACAATCGTTGGTGACCCCACTCCCCAAGCGTCCCGGTGACGAGCCCTCCGCCGATGCCGCCGCCGGTCTTCAGGGCGGCATGCAGGCGGTCATCGCCCAGGCCATGCAAAACAATGTGCAGGCGCAAACCACAGCCACCCGACAGGTGCAGGACTCCGCCACCCGGATCGCCACGCAGCAAGTCAGCGAGGCGAGCAAGATCAGCGACAACGTCGACGAAGCGTTCGCCAAGACCCGCGTGAACCTGCAAGCGACAGACGCCACCCGGCTCAGCGAAGGCTCGGCCACCGCCGAATTCAAGGACTACATGAGCAAAACGCCAGAAGAGCGTCTGCGCGACAGTATCCTGAAAGAGATGGGCATTACCGAGGAAGAACTGAAAGCCATGCCGCCGGAGAAACAACAGGCGGTGGCGCAAGAAATTGCCGATCGCATGAAGGACAAAATGCAATTGGCGCAAGCCGAGAAAGACAACGGTAGCAGTCCGGTGGTCGACAAGCTCCTCGCCTCGCTCTAAGCCATTTGCTTTTTTGTAGGAGCGAGCTTGCTCGCGATGGTCGTTAACGATAACGCGTGTGACCTGGATGAACGCGGCGCGCTTGAGTCCATCGCCAGCAGGCTGGCTCCTACAGTAGTTACCGCGACTAATTCAGTTGCAACGTCGAGTTGAACTGACTGATCGCATCCACCACATGCCGTGAACCCTGCTGGATTTCCAGGATCACCTCCCCTGCCTCGTTCGCCAATTCCACGCCCAGGCCGGTTCGGCTCAGACTCGATTGCATGCTCGACACCGCGCTCAGCGACAAGTCGTGGTTCTTGCGCACCACCTCGACGATCTCCAGCGTCGCCTGGCTGGTACGCGCCGCGAGGCTGCGCACTTCATCGGCCACTACCGCAAACCCGCGCCCGTGCTCACCGGCCCGCGCCGCTTCAATCGCCGCGTTGAGCGCCAGCAGGTTGGTCTGATCGGCAATGCCGCGGATGGTCTGCACGATGGTGCCGATGATGTCGGACTGTTTGCTCACGGCATCGATACTCACTGCGGCTTCGTTCAGGTCGCGGGAAATATCCTGGATGATCTGCACCGTCTGCTGCACCACTTCGGAGCCCTTGCGCGCACAGACGTCGTTTTGCACCGAGGTGCTGTGGGCCGACTCAGCGGCAGTTTGCAGGGTGGTCATCTGGTGAGTGATGTCGCTGGCAAACTTGACCACTTTGTACAAACGCCCCTTGGCGTCGAACAAAGGGTTGTAGGACGCTTCGAGAAATACCGTCTGACCTTGCTTGTTCCGGCGCTCGAAACGATGGGAGTGATATTCGCCGCGGTTGAGCGAAGCCCAGAAATTGCGGTAACCCTGGGACTCGGCTTCGGCACGGTGGCAGAACAGGCTGTGATGCTGCCCCACCACTTCGTTGAGCGAGTACTGCATGGTTTTCAGGAAGTTGTCGTTGGCGCTGATGACCTTGCCTTCGGGCGTGAATTCGATCACGGCCATGGAGCGGCCGATCGCGGCGAGTCGGCTTTCGTTTTCGTGTTCCTTGTTGACCCGGTCGGTGATGTCGGTAGCGACCTTGATCACGCTCCTGACCTGCCGGTCGGGGCCCAGCACCGGCATGTAGCTGGCTTCGAGCCAGATTTCACGGCCGCTTTTGTGCAAGCGCAAAAAGGTCCCGCTCAGCGGCTCGCCCCGCGCCAGGTCACGCCATAACTTGGTGTAGTCGTCGCTGCGGTAATACTGCTCTTCACAAAAGATCCGGTGATGCTTGCCGCGCACTTCTTCGGCGCTGTAACCCATGGCACTGCAAAAATTTTCGTTGGCATCGATGACGATGCCGTCCGGGGTGAATTCAATCATCGCCATCGAACGACTCACCGCCGCCAGCTTGGCGTTGGCCTCGGTCAGCGCACAGCTGAAGCGTTCGATTTCCAGCAGGTCAGCCTTGTGATGTAGGTTGAACATTGTTGTATCACCTTCCGCGCGATTTTTTGATTGATGAAAGTTGCAGGTCTTTCACATCCACCACTACGTTCCGTGGAACAGGCACACGCATCCCTCCAAAAAGAAGGACTAGTCAGGTGATAAACGATGATCAATCGGAGGGGTCCTTACAGCGACACGCTCATCAAGACATCCTTCTCTTGATAGCCCGCATGCGGGCCAGCCCTAACAGATTCGAATCAAATTCCATTTAGCGGACAGCTCCCTGTCATCAAGTGTTGGTGCCTTTGATTGCGCACTCTGGCGGCCAGTCGACCGCCTCATCACGGTCGACATAACCAGTTACAGCTGATCATAGACAGCAACCTTGGGCTTGCAAGGCCACTAGTCGGCCAGCATTGAGGACAAAAACGGTTCAGCTGCTTGTTGGGGGGGATTGCTCGTCGATCAAGGTAGATCAGCGGCCGGCGGTTAAAGCGGCGTTGGCCGCCGAACTGGCGTAAGACTTCAAATCGAATCGCGAGCAAGCTCGCTCCCACAGGATTTTGGGGTTCCCAAATACTGCGTCCACTGCAGTTCCCCTGTGGGAGCGAGCTTGCTCGCGATGGCTACTTTCCAGACATTACAAAACTACAAGCTCGCACTCACCTTGCTGGCCACCTCCCCCGGCACCCAGCCCTTCCACACCTGCGGTTGCTCACGCAAAAACGCTTCGGCGACTTCGCGGGGTTTCTGGCGTTTTTCACTCATCTGGCCCAGGGTCTGGTTCAACAAATCAATCGGCAGGTCGACCTTTTCGAAGAACGTCACCAGGTCCGGGTATTGCGCCTTGAACGGTGCCGACACGCCGATGGCCAGGCTCGCTGGCATCGAGCGCGTGCCTTTGGGGTTCGGGTTGTTGGCGTCGGCCAGGGTTTTCCAGGCTTCGGCGTCGAACGGCGGTTCGTCGAGCTTCACCAGTTTGAATCGCCCCAACAACGGTGTCGGCGACCAGTAGTAGAACAGCACCGGTTTGCCACGGCGGATCGACGATGCCACTTCTGCGTCCAGCGCCGCGCCGGAACCGGTGCGGAAGTTGACGTAGCTGGCGGTCAGGTCATAAGCCTTGAGTTTCTGGCTGTTGACGATTTCCGAGGTCCAGCCGGTGGGGCTGTTGAGGAAGCGTCCGCGACTCGGGTCTTCAGGGTCGCGGAATACATCCTTGTACTTCGCCAGGTCGGCTACGGACTTGAGCTCCGGGGCCAAGGGCTTGATGCCGCGCTCGGGATCGCCCTTGATCACGTACTCCGGCACCCACCAACCCTCGGTGGCACCTTTGACCGTATCGCCGAGGCCGAAGACCTTGCCCTCGGCGGCGGCCTTGACCCAGGCCGGGCTGCGTCCGGCCCACTCTTCACCGATGACCTGGATATCGTTTTTGGCCAGCGCCGCTTCGAGGCTGACGGTGCTGCCCGGCAGCGTGTCGGTCGGGTAGCCGTAACCTTTCTCAACGATCAGGCGCAGGATTTCGGTGATGAGGCTGCCGCTTTCCCACGTGATGTCGCCGAAATGGATAGGCGCCGCTTTTTCCGTGGCCGATGCCGGGTGGGACAACAGGCTCAGGGCCAGCAGCGAACTGCCGAGCAGGGTTTTGATCGATCTCATGCGGACCTCTTGTTCTTGAGTGGGCGGTTCAGGGATTGGTTGGCGCTGTGCCGGTCGCACAGGGCCTGGGAACGGGTCATGTAGTCGCTGACCGAACGCTGGGAGATGCCCAGCGCAGCGGCAATTTGCGGATAGGTCAGGCCATCGATCCGCGACAGCAGGAAGGTCGAGCGCACTTTGCCAGGCAGCCGCTGAAGACTGCGCTCCACACGGGTCAGGGTCTGGGACCGTTGAGCCAGCTCCTCCGGTGATTCGGCGTGGATCGGCTCGGCCTGTTGCAGTTGTTGAAGGTACTGGCGCTCCAGGTCACCTCGACGCCAACGCTGAAAGAGCAGGCGCCGGGCAATGGTGGTGAGCAAAGCACGGGGTTCACGGATGGCCGTCAGGCTTGGCGCCTGGAGCAGTTGCAGGAAGGTTTCGCAGGCAATGTCTTCGACAGCGGCGGCATCGTTCAGGGACTGACGCAGGCGTGTGCAGAGCCAGTGGTAGTGAGCGCGGAACAGTCCGTCCACGTGTTTGCGGTGAAGAATATCGGCGCCGGACATAGGGGCTCCTGGGTTAGGGGTCGCTGAATGTCCGGTGGTCCGGTGAGGCGAATCCTAGCAAGGAGCCTTATTCATTAATAATACTTAAAACTTATTTTTATATTCACTTATGGAATTAAACCACAGGCACACCGAAACCCTGTGGGAGCGTGGCTTGCCCGCGAAAAATGGACCTGTCGACCCGACATTCGCGCCCTATCGCAAATCCCCATACCCCAACGCCTCGGCCTCACGCTGATAATCGAGCACAACCTGATAGTCGCTTTCGCTAGCCGGCAGCACCTCGGGCAACCCGAGGATTTCGGCGACGTCAGGCAACTCGCACAACGCCTGATTCATCGCCTGCAATAGCCCTTCAGCCTGCTGATCGCTGACGGTGGCGGCAGTAATGAACGGTAACGCCGGACTCAGCGCACTGCGGGCAATCACACGCAAGCCGGCCACTTCCTCTGCGGCGTAGCGCGCCAGACAGGCGAAGGTCACGCTGTCGATGGCCGCCAGATCAGCAAGGCCTTCGCGTAACCAGCGCAGGCTTTCACGATGACTGCCGCTGATGCCGACCTCGGCAAAAAAACGTCCGTCACGCTGCAACGGCGCCAACCGGTGGCGCAGCAAATTCATGCCGCTGTTGGAGTCATGGCCATTGATCACGCCTCGACTGCCGCGAAAATCCGCCAGGGTCTGGCGCGGATCATCGACCCGTCCCAGGATCAGACTGCAGTGATTGCCGCCGCTGCTGTCCGGCAGCTCGTAACGCGGCCGCCCCAGCACCCGGACCTTGCCGCGCAAGGCCGTCATCAGCGGATAGCCACAGGTTTGGGTGAGCAGCAAATGCGGCGACAACCACATCTCCATCAGTGACAGGCCTTGGGCATCGCCGCGGGTTTCACCCAGGTGCTCGAGGATTCGCGCCAGCCAGCGTTCGTTGGCCTGGTGGATGGGGTCGGGGGCGGTGTACATCAGCAGTTCGGTGATGTGTTGGGTCATCGAGATAGTCCCATGCAACGAAAATCCCCTGTGGGAGCGAGCCTGCTCGCGATGGCGTCGTGTCAGTCAACATCCATGCAATCTGTCACACCGCTTTCGCGAGCAGGCTCGCTCCCACAGTAGGTCAGTGGCGATTGAAGAATCAGTGAAACGGATGCCTCGGGCTGTCGATAGCCTTTACGCCGTATTCACGCCATAGCTGCCCATACCCCTGCACCAGGAATCCACCGCTACGCGCCAGCCATTGCTCGCGGCGGGCCCAATAGGCGCGGGGCAAGTCGTACCAGGGCAACCCCGGCAACTCGTGATGCACCAAGTGAAAATTGAGGTTCAGGAACAGCCAGCGCCACGGCCACGCCGCTTCATTGAGCACGGTACGTTGCTCCGGCGCCTCGTGAGGTCGATGTTCATAGTAGGAGCGAATCATCGCGATCGACAGCGCCGGCACGCTGACCAGCAACAGGTAATGCCACACCGGCAAAAGGCTGTAGCGCGCGATGAACAGCAGCATCAACAGGGTCAAGGCGCCATGGCTGAGCCACATCAACCAGGCCTGGCGCTCGCCGCTTTTCAGGCGTTGCAGTTCTTCCCGGGCCAGCGTCAGCAAGGCGATTGGCGCACCGAGCAGAAAGCGCCCGAGCACGGTTTTGTTCAACCAGTGCAGGCCTTGTTCGAACAACGAACTGCCCTGCCACTGCTCGGCATTCAGGTAACGGCTTTCCGGATCGCGACCGGGGATGGTCAGGTCTTCATCGCGGTGATGCAGCAAATGGCTGTCGCGATACAAGGTGTAGGGATACCAGACGGCAAACGGTGCGTAGCCGAGGGTTTTGTTCAACAGCGGCCAGCGGGTCGGATGACCGTGCAGCAGTTCGTGCTGCACCGACAGCCACAACACCACCACGGGAATCAGCAACAACGTGCTCAACCACAGGCCCAATGAATCACTGGCCAGAACAAGGGCGAACCACGCGCTGTACACGCCAATCAACAGCAACCAGGTCGGCCACTCGGTGCGGGCGGTGAGGCGTTGGCGCAGGGTTTCGATTTCTTCTCGGTGGGCTGCATCGAAATAATGAGGCATGGCATTGCTCGGATCGGGGACCAATCCTCTTCTGTGCAACGACGCCCGGATTTCCTGCAGATTATTTTCAACGTGATCGCTCCCGCATTGCGCGGGAGCGATCGGTCAGCGCAGGCTCAATGCCCGAACACATTGACCTTCTTGGCTTTCTTGTCGGCGCGCTTTTCGATAGCGGTTTTCGCCGGCTTTTTCTTGTCTGCTTTCTTTGAATCCATACCTTTGGACATGATGCGTACTCCACTCGGGGGGATGTGAGATCAGGTATACACCTATCCCGGCGCGCGTGTTCTTTTATAATCGCCGCTTTGCCCACCGACAGTCCGAGACCATGCCCGACACCCACTACACCCTGCTCGACGAGCCGTTATGGCCATTGATGAACAAGTTCTATCGCGCTCACCAATCGTCGATGAAAGCCGTGCGCGACGCGCAGCTCTGGGTGGCCCGGCGTGACCAGATAGTTGCCGCGCTGTGTTTACGTCCGGTGTCCGGTGGGCATTGGCTGACCGGGTTGTTTGTCGATCCGCAGTGCCGGGAACAAGGGATTGCCGCCGGGTTGATTGCGGCAGCGGTGAAGGATTGCGAGCTGCCGGTGTGGTTGTTCTGTCATCCGGACTTGCGCGGGTTTTATGAGCGACGAGGGTTTACGTTCGACCCGCCGATGCCTTATGCGATGGTTGAACGGTTGAGCCGGTATGCGCGCAGCAAGCCGATGATTGCGATGGGGTTGGAGCCTGCTCAAACCTGACGGAGATCAACTGTGGGAGCGAGCCTGCTCGCGAAAGCGGTGTGTCAGTCACCATCAATGCTGACTGTCAGACCGCCTTCGCGAGCAGGCTCGCTCCCACATTGGTTTGTGGTGTGCTCAGTCGTCGGCGTTGGGGTCCAGGTCCGGGAACATCACTTCGGTGAAGCCGAACTTGCTGAAGTCGGTGATGCGCGACGGGTACAGGCGGCCGATCAGGTGGTCGCATTCATGCTGCACCACCCGTGCGTGGAACCCCGAAGCAACGCGCACGATGGGCTCGCCCTTGGGGTCGAGCCCTTCGTAGCGAATCTGCTGGTAACGCTGCACCGCGCCGCGCAGGCCGGGCACGGACAAACAACCTTCGAAGCCCTCCTCCAGGATCGGGCTCAGCGGTGTGATCAAGGGGTTGATCAGGATCGTCTGCGGCACGGCTTCGGCATCCGGATAACGCTCGCTGTGCTCGAAACCGAAGATCACCAGTTGCAGGTCGACGCCGATCTGCGGAGCCGCCAGGCCAACGCCCCCCACACTTTCCATGGTCTGGAACATGTCATCGATCAGTTGCCACAGCTCGGGGCTGTCGAACATCTCGGCCGGCACTGGCGGGGCAATGCGCAGCAGGCGCTCGTCGCCCATTTTCAGAATTTCACGAATCATGATCAGGTTTCATCAATGGTCGGTTTGATTGAGTGATCGCGGCCCAGGCCCGAGACGTGGTGTTTTTCCTCATGGACGGGACCATGCTCGCCAGCCACTTTTTCCCCAGGGTCCTTGCCCTCTCGCGACATGTGTTCGATCACCGCGTTCATCTCCGCGCCCAGCAGCAACACCGCGGCGGAAATGTAGAAGTACAGCAACAGCACGATGATCGCACCGATACTGCCATACATGGCGTTGTAGTTGGCGAACTCCTTGACGTACAAACCGAAGCCCAGGGAGGCAATGATCCACACCACCACCGCCAGCACCGAGCCCGGTGTGATGAAGCGGAATTCCTGTTTGACGTCGGGCATGACGAAGTAGATCAACGCCACCGCGACCATCAGCAGAATCACGATCACCGGCCAGCGCAAAAGGGTCCAGAGCGTGACGATAAAGTACTCGAGGCCGACTTGCGCAGCGATCCAGCCCATCACCTGCGGCCCGAGCACCATCAGCGCAGCGGCGATCAGCAGCATGCCGGCAATGCCGACGGTGTAGATGATCGACAACGGAAAGCGTTTCCACAGCGGGCGCCCTTCAACCACGTCGTAGGCTGCGTTCATCGCGCTCATCATCAGCCGCACACCGGCAGAGGCGGTATACAGCGCAATCACGATACCCACCGAGAGCAAACCACCTTTGGACTGCTGAAGCTGGTCGATCACCGGGTTGACCTGCTCCAGCGCCTGGGGCGGCAGCACCAGCTCCGATTGCAGGCGCAGCCAGGAGAAGAAGTCCGGCAGGTGCAGGAAGCCGATCAGGGCGATCAGGAACAGGATGAACGGAAACAGCGAAAACAGCATTTGATAGGCCAGCGCCGAGGCATAGGTCGACATCTCGTCGGCGACGAACTCGGTGACCGTGCGCATCATCACACGGTGCAGGGGCAGGCCTCTCATGTCCGGAAAAATCATTCGCGTCTCCATTCGCCGCATACGGATTTGGGTTGGAGTCGTGGCGACTCAGGGGCCGTTTTCTATCATCAAGGTAGCCCAGTTGGCGACTTTGAAACAATTTCAGGATGCAAGTTCAGGCTGACACAAAAACGGCCATCCGAGATGGCCGCGTCGTGTTTTCATTAAACGGCCGGATCACGCGTCGTCGATACCTTTTTTAAGCGCATCCTTGGCCTTGCCGACTGCTTGCTGGGCCTCGCCTTTCTTTTCCTGCATCACGCCCTCGGCACGCAACTTGTCGTTGCCGGTGGCCTTGCCGACACCCTGCTTGACGTTGCCGGCGGCTTCATTGGCCATGCCTTTGACTTTATCGCTTGTGCTGCCCATGGTGATTCTCCTGTGAACAGTTCAATGGGAAGAAAAGTCGTTACACAAGGTTGACCGGGGGCTTTTGCAGGGAGTTTCATTTATTTTCATCACGACATTTCATCGTTCAGTGCAGGTTGCGCTTTATGTTTGCGGGCCAACCCCCGAGAATGCGCAACACGTTCAGGCCATGGCGCTGAAGATCCAATCCCGTAGGAATGTTATGAAACTCGATAAAAAGCAGGCCATTGCCCGCAGAAACCAGGAACTCGGCGGTGCTGTGCTTGGCGTCAACAACTGCCACTTCGCCGAATTGAACCGTAATCGCAACATCTGGTGGTTCGACCTCCCGGTGACGCGCCTGGCAATCGGTCAATACGAGTGGATCCACCTGCTGATGCACACACCGGCCACCGACGAGCTGCTGCACCTGAAAGTGCCGACCGTGTTCCTGCGCGAGAAGCTCGAAGGGCTGGTGGTGCGCAATGAAGGCAAGCGCAAGGCGGCATTGAGCCTGGAACTGAGCGCCGACAAGGACTCCTTCCTGCAAGACATGCGCCCGGCGGGCACCAACGTCAACTTCGCGCCGTTTCGCCAACAATAAAGAAAAGATCGCAGCCTTCGGCAGCTCCTACATGGGATCGCGGTCACCTGTAGGAGCTGCCGAAGGCTGCGATCTTTTGATCTTCAACAAAAAGCCCCGCTTCTGCGGGGCTTTTTGTTGGTTACGCGGTGGCTTTCTTCGCGTTGATCTTCTTCAGCTCTTCATCGCGCAATTCACGACGCAGGATCTTGCCGACGTTGGTGGTCGGCAGTGCATCGCGGAACTCCACGGAGCGCGGAACCTTGTAGCCGGTGACGTTGGCGCGCATGTGCTCCATCACCTGTTCCTTGGTCAGGGTCACGCCTGGCTTGGCGACGATGAAAATCTTGATCGCTTCGCCCGACTTCTCGTCCGGCACACCGATGGCCGCGCATTGCAGCACGCCCGGCAGGGTCGCCAGCACGTCTTCGAGCTCGTTCGGGTACACGTTGAAACCGGACACCAGGATCATGTCTTTCTTGCGATCGACAATGCGCATGTAGCCATCAGGCTGGATCAGCGCGATGTCACCGGTCTTCAACCAGCCTTCGCTGTCGAGGATTTCATCGGTGGCTTCCTGGCGCTGCCAGTAACCCTTCATGACCTGCGGCCCCTTCACGCACAGTTCGCCGATTTCGCCCATCGGTTGTTCGACACCGGCATCGTTGACGATTTTGCACAGGGTCGACGGCACCGGAATGCCGATGGTGCCGATCTGGATGTTCTGGATCGGGTTGACCGTGGCCACCGGGCTGGTTTCGGTCATGCCGTAGCCTTCGCAGATGGCGCAACCGGTGACCGCCTTCCAGCGTTCGGCCGCGGCCAGTTGCAGGGCCATGCCGCCCGACAAGGTGACTTTCAGTGCGGAGAAGTCCAGCTTGCGGAAGCCTTCGTTGTTGCACAGCGCCACGAACAGTGTGTTCAAACCGACGAAGCCGCTGAACTTCCACTTCGACAGTTCCTTGACCATCGCCGGCAGGTCGCGCGGGTTACTGATCAGGATGTTGTGGTTGCCGATCAGCATCATCGCCATGCAGTGAAAAGTGAAGGCATAGATGTGGTACAGCGGCAGCGGCGTGATCAGGATCTCGCAACCTTCATTGAGGTTGGACCCCATCAGCGCCTTGCACTGCAGCATGTTCGCCACCAGGTTGCGGTGGGTCAGCATCGCGCCCTTGGCCACACCGGTGGTGCCGCCGGTGTATTGCAGCACCGCGACATCGCTGCTGGCCGGATTGGCTTCCGCCACTGGCTGGCCCTGGCCTTTGCTCAGCACGTCGTTGAACTTGACGGCTTTTGGCAAGTGATAGGCCGGCACCATCTTCTTCACGTACTTGATGACACTGTTGACCAGCAGGCGCTTGAGCGGCGGCAGCAGGTCGGCGACTTCGGTGACGATCACGTGCTTGACGCCGGTTTTCGGCACCACGGTTTCCGCCAGGTGCGCCATGTTGGCCAGGCAGACCAGGGCCTTGGCACCGGAGTCGTTGAATTGGTGTTCCATCTCCCGCGCGGTGTACAGCGGGTTGGTGTTGACCACGATCAGCCCGGCGCGGATGGCGCCGAAGACGGCAACCGGGTACTGCAACACGTTGGGCAGTTGCACGGCGATTCGATCACCAGGCTGCAAATCGGTATGCTGTTGCAGATAAGCGGCAAACGCACCGGACAATTCGTACAGTTCACCGTAGGTGAGTGTCTTGCCCAGGTTGCTGAATGCCGGCTTGTTGGCGAAGCGTTGGCAGGATTGCTTCAACACTGCCTGAATATTCGGATACTCGTCTGGATTGATGTCGGCAGCAATTCCAGCTGGGTACTTATCCTTCCAAAAGTCTTCGATCATGGAAGCCCACTCCTCAGCAACGCGAATTCAGCACCGCATTTGATGCGATTATTATTGGTGTTTGGCCATTGGTGAATCTGGCTGATAGAAGGCCGAGAAGTCACAAAGCGCGCCGAGAGTAGCAGCTTTGCCAAGGGTCGACTAGAGCCAAAAGCGGCCTCTACGGTCACATTTGTGACTCAAGACTTGAAGCGAGTCATTTTAGAGCAAAAATTCTATAACCTCCTTGAAAGCCCCGGAAATCGGGGGCTCAAAGCAAAAGATCGCAGCCTTCGGCAGCTCCTACAAGGATCGCATTCCTCTGTAGGCGCTGCCGAAGGCTGCGATCTTTCGGGACCGCCTCGATCTACAACCGGCTACGCGATATCACGCAACTCCCGCCGCAGGATCTTGCCCACCGGCGTCATCGGCAACGACTCACGCAACACGATGTGCTTCGGTACTTTATACGCCGTGAAGTTCTCCTTGCAGTAAGCCTTCAGCTCTTCAAGGCTGACGCCCGCTTCACGGGCCACCACGAACAGCTTCACCGCCTCCCCCGACCGTTCGTCTGGCACACCGATGACCGCACAGTTGGCGACGTTCGGGTGAGCCATCACCACGTCTTCGATTTCGTTCGGGTACACATTGAAACCCGAGACAATGATCATGTCCTTCTTGCGGTCAACGATGCGCACGAAACCGTCCGGGTCGATCACCGCAATGTCACCGGACTTGAACCAGCCCTCGGCATCCAGCACTTCGGCCGTGGCTTCAGGTTTCTGCCAGTAGCCCTTCATGATCTGCGGGCCCTTGATGCACAACTCGCCGCGCTCACCCAAAGGTTGTTCGACGCCGTCATCGTTGATGACTTTCAGCGTGGTGCCCGGCACCGGCAGGCCGACCGTGCCGATCCGGGACTGCTCGCCATAGGGGTTGGTACAGGCCACTGGCGAGGTTTCGGTCAGGCCGTAACCTTCGGTGATGCGGCAACCGGTCAGTTGTTCCCAACGTTCGGCCGTAGCCTTGACCAGCGCAGTGCCGCCGGAGTTGGTGAGCTTGAGGCTGGAGAAGTCCAGGGTCTTGAAGTCCGGGTGATCCATCAGCGCAACGAACAGTGTGTTGAGCCCCAGCAGCGCCGAGAACCGCCAGTTCTTCAGTTCCTTGATGAAGCCGGCGATGTCCCGTGGATTGGTGATCAGCACGTTGTGGTTGCCCGTCACCATCATGCACATGCAGTTCGCTGTGAAGGCATAGATGTGGTACAGCGGCAGCGGCGCGATCATCACCTCCTGGCCTTCACGCAGCAGCGGCTGACCGTCGCTGGCCGACTGGCTGAGGCAGGCCCGTGCCTGCTGCATGTTCGCCACCAGGTTGCCGTGGGTCAGCATCGCGCCCTTGGCCAGGCCTGTGGTGCCGCCGGTGTATTGCAGCACGGCGATGTCGTCGAGGCCGACCTTCAGCGGCTTGATGCCCAGGCCACGGCCCATGCGCAATGCGCTCTTGAAAGAAACAGCCTGGGGCAAGGAGTAGTCCGGGACCATCTTCTTGACCTTGCTCACCACAGTGTTGACCAGCCAACCCTTGGCGGTGGGCATCAGGTCGCCCATCTTCGCTTCGATCAGGTACTGGATGTCGGTGTCGGGGAGCACTTCCTGGACTTTCTGGCCGAACATGTTCAGGTACACCAGCGCCCGGGCACCGGAATCCTTGAACTGGTGACGCATTTCCCGCGCGGTGTACAACGGGTTGGTGTTGACCACGATCAACCCGGCGCGCAAGGCGCCGAACACGGCAATGGGGTAATGCAGGACGTTGGGCATCTGCACCGCAATGCGGTCACCCGGCACCAGGTCGGTGTGGGCTTGCAGGTAGCCGGCGAAAGCAGCGCTCTGGCGCTCCAGTTCGGCGTAGGTCAGGGTCACGCCCATGTTGCTGAACGCCGGGCGGTCAGCAAACTTCTTGCAGGAACGCTCGAACACCTCGATCACCGACTTGTAGGCACCCAGATCGATATCCAGGGGGACGCCGGCCGGGCGTTTGTCATTCCAGAAATCAGGTTGCATTGTTCTTGTCCTCTTTACCTGAATCTATCCGGGGCCGCCTTTCTGTCATTTCTCCCTGATCCCTCAAAGGCAGAAAGCGAAAAGCGGAGCTTCACGGACACTAGCAGCTATGGCGATTCAGGCAAATATGCCCAGCGCCGTCATTGACCGTGTGAATCTTCCTGCCTTGCTGTGGGCTGATCAGACGCATGCAACGGGATGCGCTATACAATGCAACGACTCAGTGCAAAGGAACCGCCATGATCCATGACACTTTCTGGCTGACCACGAGCGACCACAGCCGCCTCTTCGTCAACCAGTGGCTACCCGACGGCAGCCTCAAGGCAATGATTCTGCTGGCCCATGGCATGGCCGAACACAGCGGCCGTTATGGAGCCCTTGCGGAAAAACTCTGTGATCAGGGCTACGGTGTGTGTGCGCCGGACCTGCGTGGACATGGCAAAACTGCCGAAAACGGGACCCTGGGACATTTCGCCGATGACGACGGCTGGTGCAAGGTCGTCAGCGACCTGGCGTGCCTCAACCAGCACATCGGCCAGCAGCACCCAGGCATACCGATCGTGCTGCTCGGTCACAGCATGGGCAGTTACATCGCCCAGGCCTATCTGCTGCACCACAGTGCCAGTCTGCACGGGGCCATCCTCAGCGGTTCGAACTTCCAGCCCGTGGCGCTTTATCGCGCGGCACGGCAAATCGCCCGTTTCGAACGCCTGCGCCTGGGCGGCAAAGGACGCAGCGCATTGATCGAATGGCTGTCGTTCGGTTCGTTCAACAACAAATTCAAACCGGCACGCACGCCGTTCGACTGGCTCAGCCGTGATCCGGCGCAGGTCGACCTGTACGTCAACGACCCGCTCTGCGGTTTCCGCTGCACCAATCAACTGTGGATCGATTTGCTCGGTGGCTTGCAGCAAATCAGCAAAGCGTCCAATCTCGCCCAGATCGACCCGGGCCTGCCGCTGCTGGTGATTGGCGGTGAATGTGATCCGGTGAGCGAAGGCAAACGTCTCAAGGATCTGGCCGACGCGTTGCGGGCGGCCGGCAGCCAGCACCTGCAACTGACCGTTTACCCGCAGGCACGGCACGAACTGTTCAACGAGAGCAACCGCGATGAAATCGTCGCCGATGTGCTGAACTGGATCGCCCAGGTCTTGAGCACCCCTCGACCGCACCGGTCCGAATAGTTTTTTGTGAATTTTTTAATTCGTCACAGGAATTGAGACAGATGACCCAGGTTACCAATACCCCTTACGAAGCCCTCGAAGTGGGCCAGACCGCCAGCTTCAGCAAGACGGTCGAAGAGCGTGACATCCAGTTGTTCGCCGCGATGTCCGGCGATCACAACCCGGTGCACCTGGATGCCGAATACGCCGCCAGCACCATGTTCAAGGAGCGCATCGCCCACGGCATGTTCAGCGGTGCGTTGATCAGCGCGGCGGTCGCCTGCGAATTGCCTGGACCGGGGACCATCTACATCGGCCAGACCATGAGCTTTCAGAAACCGGTGAAGATCGGCGACACCCTGACCGTGCGCCTGGAAATTCTGGAAAAGCTGCCGAAGTTTCGCGTACGCATTGCCACTCGCGTGTTCAATCAGCGGGATGAACTGGTGGTGGATGGCGAAGCGGAAATCCTCGCGCCGCGCAAGCAACAGAGCGTGACGCTGACGGAGCTGCCGGCGATCAGCATCGGCTGATTGACCAGTTAAAAAACAATGTGGGAGCGAGCTTGCTCGCGATAGCGCTAGATCAGTCAACATCAATGTTGAATGTCAGGCCCTCATCGCGAGCAAGCTCGCTCCCACAGTGGTTTCAGCCAGGCTTATGAACGCGCACGCGCCTGGTTACGCAGGGCCTTGACCTGATCGTGATTGCGTTGCACGCCATGGTACTGGCGCTCAACCAGGTCACGAATGCCCACCAGGTTGTGTTTGTTGATTTTCTCCATGGCGTCCCGATAAGCCTTCAACGCGTGGTCTTCACCGCGTTCGGCCTCATTGAGCACGGCCTCCTCGTCCTTGCCGGTGAACATCGACTTCACGTCGACCCAGCGACGGTGCAGGTCACCGCTGACACTGGTGGAGGTTTCCGGATCGCCACCCATCGAACGCACCGCAGACTGCAACTCCGCAGCGGCCGTCGCACAATCGGTCGAACGATTGATAAACAGGGTTTTGAGTTCAGGGTGCTTGATGTCTTCAGCGCAAGTCTTGAACCCGGCCTGACCGTCCTTGCTGGTTTCAATCAGGTCATTGAGTACAGAAATCGCTTCTTTATTCATGTCAGTCATTTTTCAATTCCTTCGGTTGATGAAAGATGCAATGAGTACTGCACCCTGCATGCCAGCTCGGAATCGTTTAACTATTCGTTATTTTTCAAATAGTTATCCATTCTCAAAAAATCTGTATCCGTTTTATTTGCATGATCTGTCATTTGGCCTGCATGCAGAATGCCTGTATTTTCCAGACTGACTGAATCAAGACGACCGATCGATGAATCCTGAAAAGCTCGAACTGCTGATCACCCGTGAAATGCCCTTCGGCAAATACAAGGGGCGAATCATTGCCGACCTGCCCGGTCCTTACTTGAACTGGTTCGCCCGGGAGGGTTTCCCTCACGGCGAATTGGGCGGCCTGCTGGCCCTGATGCAGGAAATCGATCACAACGGTTTGTCGGACTTGCTCGAACCGCTGCGCGCCAAACACGGCAAACCGGCCCCGCGTCACTGAATCACCTACCGAGCACCCTCATGCCTGACAACACTCGCCGCGCCCGTGATGAAGCCTTCTGGCAAACCTTTGCCGACCGCTACGATGTCGAACCCGGCCCGCTCAACCTGGAGAACGGTTACTTCGGACGCATGTCGCGCACGGTCGTCGAGGAGTACCAACGCAACATCGAGCTGATCAATCGCAGCAATTCGGTGTACGTGCGCCAGCGCTTCGAACAGGGCGACAGCCTGAAGATCCGCGCGCAACTGGCCAGGTTGATTGGCGCCCCCGCCGACAGCATCGCCCTGACCCGCAACGCGTCGGAAGGCTTGCAGTCGCTGATCCGCAACTACAACCGGCTGCAGCCCGGCGATCAGGTATTGGTTTGCGATCTGGAATACGACACGGTCAAAGGCGCCATGCACTGGCTGGCGCGTAATCGCGGCGTTGAAGTGATCGAAATCGAGCACGCACACCCGGCCACCTTCGACAGCCTGCTGAACACCTACCGCGAAACCTTCGCACGGCACCCACGGCTGAAGTTGATGGCCCTGACCCACGTCACCCATCGCACGGGCCTGGTGATGCCGGTGCAGGCGATTGCGGCCGCTGCAAAGGAACAGGGCATCGACGTCATCCTCGACGGTGCCCATGCCCTCGGCCAACTCGAATTTGACCTGACCGAACTGGGCATCGCCTTCGCCGGCTACAACCTGCACAAGTGGATCGGTGCACCGCTGACGCTCGGCTTTATCTACATCGCCCCCGAACGCCTGGCCGACATCGACCCGGACATGGGCGAGATGCACTTCCCGCCCACTGACACCCGCGCCCGAACCTCGTACAGCACCCCCAACATCCCGGCGCTGCTGACCTTGCCGCTGGTGCTCGAAGAACATTGGGCGATGGGAGGAGCCGCGGCCAAGGGTGCGCGGCTCAATTACCTGCGCAACCTGTGGGTGCGCGAAGTTCGCGAACTTCCGGGCATCGAGGTGTTGACCCCGGACGATCCACGGCTGTATTGCGGCATCACCTCGATGCGCTTTACCCAACAGGCCGATCAACAGGTGATGGTCGAAAGGCTGCTCAACGACTACAACCTGTTCACCGTGGTGCGCAGTGGCGCGGCTTGCGGGCCGTGCATCCGCGTGACACCGGGATTGACCAGCACTGCCGGCCATATGCAGCAGTTGATCATCGCGCTGAAAGCACTGCGCTGAACACTCACCATTGTGGGAGCGAGCTTGCTCGCGATGGTCGTGAACGATAACGGGTGAAACCTGATGCCCAGTGTCGCCCTCGGGTTTTTCGCGAGCAGGCTCGCTCCTACAAGGGTTAGCGCCGAACCTGTGGGAGCGATGGCGTCGTGTCATTCAACACCCATGCAAACTGTCACACCGTCATCGCGAGCAAGCTCGCTCCCACAGGGGGTATGAGCCGATCCAGGCCATTTTTTTCGGGCAAAAAAAAACGGTGCACCGACCAAGCGCACCGTAAAGCCGTAGAACACACAACGAAGTGTAGGGTGAAGCGATCAGTCCAGCAGCGCCAGGGCCTCGGCGGTGCATTCCTGAATGCGGGCCCAGTCGCCGTTCTTGATCCACTCCGGATCAAGCATCCAGCTACCGCCCACGCACATGACGTTTTTCAGCGCCATGTAGCTCTTGATGTTGGCCGGGCCCACGCCGCCGGTCGGGCAGAATTTCACTTCGCCGAACGGGCCGCCCAACGCCTTGATGGCCGCAACGCCACCGCTGACTTCGGCCGGGAACAGCTTGAAGCGGCGGTAACCCAGACCGTAGCCTTCCATGATGCCCGAGGCATTGCTGATGCCTGGCAACAGTGGAATCGGGCTGGCGACGCTGGCTTCCAGCAAGTCGCGGGTGATGCCCGGCGTGACGATGAACTGCGAACCCGCCGCTTCCGCCGCCGCCAGCATGTGGCGATCCAGCACGGTGCCGGCACCGGTCACCAGCTCCGGACGCTGCTCGCGCAGTATCTGGATGGCCTTGAGGCCGAATTGCGAACGCAGGGTCACTTCCAGGGCTGTCAGGCCACCGGCCGCGAGCGCGTCGGCCAGCGGCAGGACGTCCTGCTCGCGGGCGATGGTGATCACCGGCAGGATCCGCGCTTTCGCGCAGAGGCTGTCAATCAGGGCAACTTTGTCCGCCATGGAAACGGTCGGGGATGGGTTTGTCATAGCGGCTGTTCCTTGGCTCATGGGCACCAGAAAATCTCTAACGTGGGTTGCAGAAATGCGCGCACCGGCATTGCGGCGACATCGTCACCGGCCAGTGCGGTACTCAGGGTGGTCAGCTTGGACTGACCGGAAATCGATAGAACCTTATGCTTGGCCGAGGCCAGCAGCGCGCGGCTCATGGTCAGGCGCTGATGCGGCACGGTCGGCGCCAGCATCGGCCAGCAACGACGGACGCCATCGGCCTGCAATGCCTCGGCAAGGTTCGGGCTGTTGGGGAACAGCGACGCGGTGTGGCCGTCATCGCCCATGCCGAGGATCAGCACGTCGATCACCGGCAGTTCGGACAGCAAGCGGTCGGCCTGTTCCGCCGCCTGTTCAAGGTTGGCGCTGGCGCTGTACAGGCTCAGGAACTGCGCCTTGGCCGCAGGACCTTGCAACAGATAACGCTTGATCAGGCCCGCGTTGCTGTCGGCGTGCTCCACCGGCACCCAGCGCTCGTCGGCCAGGCTGACCACCACGTTCGACCAGTCCAGCGACTGCTTGGCCAGGTGCTGGAAAAACGCCACCGGACTGCGGCCACCGGAGACCACCAGGGTCGCAGTGCCCTGGGCGTCGATTACGTCGCTCAGTTTTTTCGCCACGTTCAGTGCCAGGCTTTCAGCCAGTAGCACCGGGCTCTTGAACCCATGGGCGCTGACGCCCTGCGGCAGTTTCAAATCAGATATCGCCATACCACGACCTCCCGTCCCGCGTGATCAGAGCAATGGAGCTCATCGGCCCCCAGGACCCGGCCGCGTACGGCTTGGGCGCATCACCGGATTTTTTCCACCCGGCGATCAACTGGTCACACCACTTCCACGCGGCTTCGATTTCATCTTTACGGACAAACAGGTTCTGATTGCCGCGCATCACTTCCAGCAACAACCGTTCGTAGGCATCGGGAATCCGTGCGCTGCTCCAGGTGTCGGAAAAATTCAGCTGCAACGGACCGCTGCGCAGCTGCATGCCTTTGTCCAGGCCTTGGTCTTTGGTCATCACACGCAAGGAAATGCCTTCGTCCGGCTGCAGGCGGATAATCAGCTTGTTGCTGATTTGCAGGCGCTGCTCGGGAGCGAAGATGTAGTGCGACGGTTCCTTGAAGTGGATGACGATCTGCGACAGCTTCTGCGGCATGCGCTTGCCGGTACGCAGGTAAAACGGCACGCCGGCCCAGCGCCAGTTGCGAATGTCGGCACGCAGGGCGACAAAGGTTTCGGTATCGCTCTGGGTGTTGGAATTGGGTTCTTCCAGGTACCCCGGCACCGCTTTGCCTTCGCTATAGCCGGCGATGTACTGGCCGCGCACCACTTGGGTGGTCAGGCCTTCCGGGCTGATTGGCGCCAGGGCCTTGAGCACCTTGACCTTCTCGTCACGGATGCTGTCGGCGGACAGGTCGGCCGGCGGGTCCATGGCGATCAGGCAGAGCAGTTGCAGCAGGTGGTTCTGGATCATGTCGCGCAGCTGGCCGGCCTTGTCGAAGTAACCCCAGCGGCCTTCGATGCCGACCTTCTCGGCCACGGTGATTTCCACGTGGGAGATGTAATTCTGGTTCCACTGGGTTTCGAACAGGCTGTTGGCGAAACGCAGGGCGATCAGGTTCTGGACGGTCTCTTTGCCCAGGTAGTGGTCGATGCGGTAGGTGCGGTTCTCCGGGAAGAACTGCGCCACGGCGTCGTTGACCTTGCGCGAGGATTCCAGGTCCGAACCGATGGGCTTTTCCAGCACCACACGGGTGTTTTGCGCGAGGCCGACCTTGGCCAGGTTCTCGCAGATCGCGCCGTAGACGGCGGCCGGCGTGGCGAAGTAGGCGATGACCCGTTGCGTGGTACCGGCCACTTCGGCCAGGGCCACATAATCTTCGGACTTGAGGAAGTCGACGTGCAGGTAGCTCAGGCGCGCCAGAAAACGCTCGACCACGGCTTCGTCCAGCTCTTTGGCACCGACATAGCGGCGCAGCTCGGAGGCGATGAACGCCAGGTGTTCCTGCTCGCTGCCCGGCTCACGGGCCAGCGCGATGATTCGCGTGTCCTCGTGCAACAGGCCGGCGCCGTCGAGTTGATAAAGGGCAGGAAACAGCTTGCGCAAGGCCAGATCGCCAAGGGCGCCGAACAAGGCAAAGGTGCACGGTTCAACCGTAATCGAGAGCATGATGTTTGTTCTTTTATCAAGTTAAGCTACAAATACCTTTTTTCAAGGCATCACTCAAGGGAAAATGTAGTAATAACCACAACATTTTCGCAAAATACAGATTCCGAGTGGTGGTCGGTCGGAGCCATCAGTAGGATAGGCCACCGTCATGGGCCTCACCAAAGGCCCTTTTTGCATTAGCCGCGCGCTTATCCGCGCCGGTGAATCAAGGATACTTATATGGACCGCGTGCGAAATTTACTGGAGCAGATCCAGAATCGCCTTGAAGAGCTGAACAAGGCCGAACGCAAAGTCGCCGAGGTGATCCTGCTCAACCCGCAGCAGGCCACCCGCTTCAGCATCGCCGCCCTCGCCCAGGCCGCCTCGGTCAGCGAGCCGACGGTCAACCGTTTCTGCCGTTCCTTCGGCGTCAGCGGCTACCCCGAGCTCAAGCTGCAACTGGCCCAGAGCCTGGCCAGTGGCGCCGCGTACGTCAGCCGCGCGGTGGAGGCCGATGACAATCCGGAGGCCTATACCCAGAAGATCTTCGGCAGCGCCATCGCCTCGCTGGACAGCGCCTGCCAGGCACTGGACCCGAACCTGATCAGCCGCGCCGTCGACCTGCTGATCCAGGCCCGGCAGATCCACTTCTTCGGCCTCGGCGCCTCGGCCCCGGTGGCACTGGACGCGCAACACAAGTTCTTCCGCTTCAACCTCGCCGTCACGGCCCACGCGGATGTGTTGATGCAGCGCATGATTGCCTCGGTGGCCCATACCGGCGAACTGTTCGTGATCATTTCCTACACCGGTCGCACCCGCGAACTGGTGGAAGTGGCGCGTATCGCCCGGGAAAACGGCGCCTCGGTGCTGGGCCTGACCGCCGAGAACTCGCCGCTGGCCAAGGCCAGCACCCTGAGCCTGAACATTCCGCTGCCGGAAGACACCGACATCTACATGCCGATGACGTCGCGGATCATCCAGCTGACCGTGCTGGACGTGCTCGCCACCGGCATGACGTTGCGCCGGGGCGTGGATTTCCAGCCGCATTTGCGCAAGATCAAGGAGAGCTTGAATGCCAGCCGGTATCCCGTTGGGGATGAGTTTAATTAATCCAGCATCTCCATCGCCCTGAATGGCCTCATCGCGAGCAAGCTCGCTCCCACAGGGGAATGCATTCCAAATGTGGGAGCGAGCTTGCTCGCGATGGCGGTATACGGAGCACCACAGATGCTGAACTAAACCCCCACCCGCGCCTGCAAACTCAGATGCGCCCGCTCCCCAGGCTTCAGGCACAGGCTGTCGGTGCCACCGCTCGCTGCTTCTACACAAACGAATTCGGATATCTCATTCCAGGTCACGCCGAGCAACGGCCGTGAACCGGGATGCCACACCACCGTGTCGGCCGTATCCCCGGTATCAATGCACAACGCCCGCTGCCAGGCGTGGTCGTTGAGCTGCAATTCGCCATCATGCTGGAACACCCGCTGGCAACCGCCGTCCACGCGCAACTCGCCTTCCTGCTGACAAACCTGTCGGCTCAGCTGGTCATAACCCTGCGCACCGTCCAGCCCAGACAGCGCTATCTCACTGACATCGCCAATACGCCAGTAAGCATGCAAAGCCTGGCTCATCTGGCACGGCATGTCGTCCTGATGCTCGGTGCTCAGGCGCAAGTCCATGCGTTCACCCAGATGGGCGTGCAGATCCACTTGCCAGTCACACAACTTCAGCTGCCAGTGCAACCGCACGCCTTCGTCGTCACTGCTGCTGTCGAGCAGCTTCCAGTCGAGCAGCCGCGCCCAGCCATGGGACGGCCAGGCGTTTTCGCTCGGATGCCGGCCATACCAGGGCCAACACACCGGCACACCACCGCGAATGGCCCCGACCTGCGGCCACTTTGCCGCGCACCACAGCCAGGGCTTTTGCCCCTTGGGCTGGAAGTGCAGCAACTGCGCACCCTGCCGACTGAACACCGCCTGACACAGCGGATGATCGATCACCAGCACGTCGCGCATCTGATAGCGCTCCCACGCGAACACCGGACGTTCGCGCAAGGATTTGAAGAAGCGTTGTAGCGGATGCTCAAGCATGTGCCACGGTCCTGAAAATCATCTGTCACCGGGGTGCGCGGCCCGCAAAAAAAAGCGGACAGCCATGGCTGTCCGCAAATATGCGCACATGGAGAGAAGCTTATCGCAGACGCGTTAGAACACCGACTGAATTTTCAGGCCGGCCACCAGCGCGTTGTCGACTTCATCCACACCACCCGGGTGAGTGACGTATTGCAGGTTGGGACGTACGGTCAGCCAGTTGGTCACGTGGAAGCCGTAGTTGATCTCGTAGTTGTATTCGGTTTCACGAATGGGCGAGAACAGCGGATTGTCGTATTCCGAAACACCGTTGGCCACGTTGGTCAGCTCAGCGTTTTTCTTCACGTCATCGTTGACATGGATACGGGCGAAACCGATGCCCACGTCATCCTTGGGACGTGCGTCGAACGGGCCCTTGTACACAAACATCAGCGACTGGTAGTTGTCGATGAAGTTGGTGTCCTTGTCGTGGAAGGTGGCGTTGGCCGCGATGTTCAGGCCACGGGAAGCATCGCCGTTGTGGCTGGTGAGTTGCTGCTGCGCAACGAACCAGTAGCCGTGCTTGCTATCGTGGACGCGATAAGGGTTGCCGGTGGTCGCGGCATCCTGGCCGTTGTCGTCCTTGAGAACGTCGTCGGCATTGGCTGTGCTTTTGTAGTAACCGACGCGGTATTCGCCCGGCAGGTTGTTGACCTTCGGCGACCAGACCAGCTCGACCGGCAACACGGTGCCTTCAGTACCACTGCCGCTGAGCTTGAAGCCGTTACCGTGTTCCAGTTGCGTCGGGTTCTGGTTGTACGCGCCGATCTGAGCGTAGAGCTCGTCATTGATGTGGTACTTCACGCGGATCGCCGCCTGGCTGACCGGCCAGTTGTACCAGATGTTGGTGGCCCAGTTACCGACCTGGGATCCGCAGAACGCCAGGTTCTGGAATTCGCACGGGAAGGTGTTGAAGTCTTCACCTTCACCGAAGTAACCGGCCTTGACGTCCAGTTTGTTGTCGAAGAACTGATGCTGAATCCACAACTGGGTCAGACGCACCATGTGGCCACGACCGTAGACTTCCTGGGAGGAGCTCAAGGTGCCGGCACGCGGGTCGCCGATACGGTCGTTGGAAATGTTCTCGCCGTTACGGTTGGTGAGCTGGATCTTGGCCTGGGTGTTGTCCCAGCCGAACAGTTTTTCCAGGTCCAGCGCCGCGCCCAGGCCGAACTGGTCGGCGTAGCGCGCGGTCTTGTCATCGTTGAAGCCGCCATGCAGGTTGCCGCCGACTTCACCGACGTAGTCCATCTTGATGTCGATGCCTTGCTCGATCAGCTTGGTACGCTCGCCACCCCAATCGCCCGTCATCCACTTGGAGTCCGAGCTGAACGCTTCATCGGCCATCGCATTGCCGGCCAGAACCAGTGCTGCCGCTGCTGAAACCTGGCAGATCAACCGGGCCTTGTTCTTCATCTTCATCCCTACATCCTCGTTTTATTGTTATTAACTTTTCTTCTTTAACGCGGTTACAACCGGTGCAATGCGCGACAGGCCGTGCATTGCGAATCCCCCCTGTAGGAGCGAGCTTGCTCGCGAGAAACCTGAGAGCGCCGTGGGGTATCAGGTTTCCAGTGTCATCGTTGACGTCCATCGCGAGCAGGCTCGCTCCTACAGGTTTGTTCTTCAGCGGCCTTTGAACTGTGCGACGTTGTCAGCATGCGTCTCGGCTTTTGGCACGCCGGCCACACCTAGGCGCTCCCCTGTCCTGGCATCGAACAGCAGCACTTTCGCCGGATCGAATTGCAGGGTCAGGGTCTCCCCCACCGCAGGCGCCACGTCCGGTGCCAGGCGGCAGCAGACCTTGGTCTCGTTGAGGTTGACGAAGACCAGGGTGTCCGGCCCGGTCGGTTCGGTGACCTGGACTTCGGCACGAATGGTTGGCAAACCGTTCGCTTCACCGTTGGCCAGGATGATCTGTTCGGGGCGCATGCCGAGGATCACTTCGCGGTCTTCCAGACCGGCGTCCTGCATGCCCAGTGGCAGCTCGCAACGGGCCTGGCCGCTGTCGAGCAGCGCCAGCAGACGACCGTCCTTGCGCTGCAGGCGCAGCGGGATGAAGTTCATCGGCGGCGAACCGATGAAGCTCGCCACGAAGAGGTTGGCCGGGTTGTTGTAGATATCCTTCGGCGTACCGAACTGCTGGATGATCCCGTCCTTCATCACCGCCACCTTGTCGCCCAGGGTCATGGCTTCAATCTGGTCGTGGGTCACGTAGACCGTGGTGGTTTTCAGGCGTTGGTGCATCAGTTTCATTTCGGTGCGCATTTCGACCCGCAGCTTGGCGTCGAGGTTGGACAGCGGCTCGTCGAACAGATAAATCTTCGGCCGCCGCGCCAATGCACGCCCCATCGCCACACGCTGTTGCTGGCCGCCGGAGAGCTGGCCGGGCTTGCGGCTGAGCAGGTGTTCGATCTGCAACAGCTTGGATACGCGAGCGACCTCCTCGTCGATTTCCGCGGTCGGCATTTTGCGGATCTTCAGGCCGAAGGCGATGTTGTCGCGCACGCTCATGGTCGGGTACAGCGCATAGGACTGGAACACCATGGCGATGTCACGATCCTTGGGACTCATGCCGCTGATGTCGGCGTCATCCACCAGGATCGCACCGCCGCTGATGGTTTCCAGGCCGGCGATGCAGTTCATCAGCGTGGACTTACCGCAGCCCGACGGGCCGACCAGGATCAGGAACTCACCGTCATCGATTTTCAGTTCGATGTTTTTCAGGGTGTCCGGCAAGCCGGGGCCGTAGGTCTTGTTGACGTTGCGTAATTCGAGAGTTGCCATCTTTCTACCCCTTGACCGCGCCGGACGTCAGCCCACGCAGGAAATACTTGCCAGCGAATATGTAGACCAGCAGTGTCGGCAGCCCGGCGATCATCGCGGCGGCCATATCAACGTTGTATTCCTTGGCCCCGGTGCTGGTGTTGACCAGGTTGTTCAGGGCCACGGTAATTGGCTGGGCGTCGCCGCTGGCGAAGACCACGCCGAACAGGAAGTCGTTCCAGATCTGGGTGAACTGCCAGATCAGGCAGACCATCACGATCGGGATCGACATCGGCAGCAGGATTTTCAGGAAGATCGTGAAGAAGCCCGCGCCATCGAGCCTTGCGGCCTTGACCAGCGCATCCGGAATGCTCACGTAGTAGTTGCGGAAGAACAGCGTGGTGAACGCCAGGCCGTAGACCACGTGCACCAGCACCAGGCCGGTGGTGGTGTTGGCCAGGCCGAACTTGCCGAGGGTGAACGAGGCCGGCAGCAGCACGGTCTGGAACGGCAGGAAGCAGCCGAACAGCAACAGACCGAAGAACAACTGCGAGCCACGGAAGCGCCACATCGACAGCACGTAGCCGTTCATGGCGCCGATGAAGGTCGAGATCAGCACCGCCGGCACGGTGATTTTCACCGAGTTCCAGAAGTAGCCGCCGACCACGTCCCAGGCCTTGATCCAGCCGATGCCGTCGATCACGGTCGGCCAGCTCAGCAGGTTGCCGGTGCGGATGTCTTCCGGGGATTTGAAGCTGGTCAGCAGCATCACCACCAGCGGGATCAGGTACACCGCCGCTGCCAACAGCAGGGTGGCGTAGATCGCGATGCGGCTGAAACTGATGCCCGATTTTCCGAGTTGATTAGTCATGGCGTTTGCCTCGCAGCTCGGAGTACAGGTACGGCACGAGGATGGTCAGCACGGCGCCAAGCATCAGCATGGCGCTGGCCGAACCGATGCCCATCTGGCCACGGCTGAAAGTGAAGGAATACATGAACATCGCCGGCAGGTCGGATGAATAACCCGGGCCGCCCGCGGTCATCGCCGCGACCAGGTCGAAGCTCTTGATCGCGATGTGCGCCAGGATCATGAAGGCACTGAAGAACACCGGACGCAGGCTCGGCAGGACGATCTTCAGGTAGATGGTCGGCAGGCTCGCACCATCGACTTGCGCGGCGCGGATGATCGATTGATCGACACCACGCAGGCCGGCCAGGAACATCGCCATGACAAACCCGGAGGCTTGCCACACGGCGGCGATCACCAGGCAGTAGACGACACGATCCTGATCCACCAGCCAGTCGAGACGAAAGCCTTCCCAGCCCCAGTCACGCAGCATCTTGTCCAGGCCCAGGCCAGGGTTGAGCAGCCATTTCCAGGCGGTACCGGTGACGATCATCGACAGCGCCATCGGGTACAGGTAGACGGTGCGGATAAAGCCTTCCTTGCGGATGCGCTGGTCCAGCAGCACGGCGAGGAACACGCCCAGCACCAGGCTGATGCCGATGAACATGCCGCCGAACACCGCGAGGTTCTTGCTCGCGACCCACCAGCGGTCGTTGTCCATCAGGCGCATGTATTGCTGCAGGCCGACCCACTTGTAGCTCGGCATGAAGCTGGAATTGGTGAAGGACAGAATGAACGTCCAGATGATGTAACCGTAGAAGCCAACCAACACGATCAGCATGCTCGGCGCGAGTACCAATTTGGGTAGCCAGCGTTGCAGCGCATCGAACGGTGAGGCTTTGCTGAAAACCGCCACAGAGCTCATCGGGATAATCCAGGTTTAGAGAAATGAATCGACACGGTGATCCCTTGTGGGAGCGAGCCTGCTCGCGAAGGCGGTGTTTCAGTCGACATCACTTCTGAATGTCAAACCGCTTTCGCGAGCAGGCTCGCTCCCACAGGGGGGGCTAGGTGTCAGGGATTTACTGGGCGGCTTTGACAGCCGAGGCCAGTTGGGCGCTGGCCTTGGCCGGGTCAGCGTCCTTGTCGTTCATGAAGTTGGTGACCACGTCGAAGATCGCGCCTTGCACGGCCAGGGAAGTGGCCATGTTGTGCGCCATGCTCGGTTGCAGGCCGCCAGTCTTGTCGTCCGCGATGAAGTCCTTCGCCGACTTCTGGGCGCACTCGTCGAAGCCGAGCTTGTCCATTTCGCCCAGCATGTCGTTACGCACCGGGATCGAACCCTTGTTCATGCTGAAGACTTTCTGGAAGTCGGTGCCCAAGGCGACCTTGGCCAGGTCCTGCTGGGCAGCGATGTCACCCTTGCGATCAGCCTTGAGCTTGAACACCGCCAGGGAGTCGATGTTGTAGGTGAAGGCTTTTTCAGTGCCCGGGAACGCTACGCACAGGTAGTCCTTGCCCGCGACTTTCTTGGCCGCCGTCCACTCGCTTTTCGCCCAGTCGCCCATCATCTGCATGCCGGCCTTGCCGTTGATGACGTCGGCGGCAGCGATGTTCCAGTCACGACCGGCACGGTTCGGGTCCATGTAGCCGGTGATCTTTTTCAGCTCGGCAAACGACTGGGTCATCTCCGGGCCGGACAGGGTTTTCTGGTCCAGGTCGACCAAGGCTTTCTTGTAACCGTCGGCGCCCATGACCGAGAGCACCACGTCTTCAAACACGGTGCTGTCCTGCCAAGGCTGACCGCCGTGGGCGAGCGCGATGAAGCCTGCAGCCTTGAGCTTGTCGCCGGCGGCATAGAATTCTTCGAGGGTGGTCGGGGCTTTTTCGATCCCGGCTTTCTTGAACACTTCCGGATTGATCCACAGCCAGTTGACGCGGTGGATGTTCACCGGCACGGCGACGTAATCGCCTTCGTACTTCACGGTGTCGGAGACTTTCTTCGACAGCAGGCCATCCCAGTTTTCCGCCTTGGAAACGTCTTTCAACGCGTCGGTGCTGAGCAGGCCGGTGCTGCCCCATTCCTGGATGTCCGGACCCTTGATCTGCGCAACGCCTGGCGGGTTGCCGGCTACGGCGCGACTCTTGAGTACGGTCATGGCCGTGGAACCGCCGCCACCGGCGACTGCGCCGTCCTTCCAGGTGAAGCCGTCTTTTTCGACTTGAGCCTTCAGGACATCGACTGCTGCTTTTTCACCACCGGAGGTCCACCAGTGAACGACTTCAACGGAACCTTTGGATTCGGCGGCCAGGACACTGAGGGGGAGCGCAGACAGGGAAGCGAGAGAAATGACAGTAGCGAGGCGAGAAATCGCATTCATCTAGGAGCACCTTTCTTGTTGTTATGCATGCAAGTCTGTTGCTTGCGCTGCATAAGATTCTAAACAGGGGATATCCCCTCGCAGGTAACGAAGGGATGCGCGAATGTCACCGCATGGTTACATAGAACCGCTCTGGGACAACTGCGCCAGCGCCGTGGCCATGCTCGGCGTCAGCGCCAGGCGCGGAATCAGAACGGCTTGCCAGGCATGGTAAAGGTCAGGCTTGCCGGGCCAGATATCGGCGCTCGGGCGGTTTTGCGGATCGAGTTCGTGATACCAGCTGCCATCACAGCGGTCGATGAAATGACTGTCACAGAATTCCCAGAACAGGCGGTACCACTGCTCGTACTGCGCTTCACCCGTGCGTTTGATCAGGGCACTGGCGGCGGCACTGGCTTCGCAATGGGTCCAGTGCAGGCGATGGCGGACCACCGCTTTGTTGTCCCAGTCCAGGGTGTAGACAATCCCCGGCGCGCCATCGATGTTCCAGCCGTGACGACAGTTGTGCTCGAAGAGTTGTTGCGCGTCGGTGACCAGCCAGCCCGGCGTGAGCATCCCCGCACTCACCCGCGAAGCTTCGAGGTGCAGCAACAGCCGCGCCCACTCGAAACCGTGGCCCGGGGTGGTGCCGTAGGGGCGAAAACCGTCCGCCGGATTGTCACGGTTGTAGTCCCGCAGTGGCTGCCAGTCGCGGTCGAAATGCTCGATCACCAGGTAATCGTTGGCAGCGGCGTGACCATGGATCACCCGCTCGACGATGCGCTGGGCGCGGCACAACCAGCGATTGTCTTCAGTGACATCGGCCAGGGCGAGGAAGGCTTCGGTGGCGTGCATGTTGCTGTTGGCGCCCCGGTACGCCTCCTCTTCACTCCAGTCGCGATTGAAGGATTCGCGCATCGCGCCTTCTTCTTCACTCCAGAACCAGGTGTCGATGATATCGATGGCATCATCGAGCAAGGCTTGCGCACCGGGACGCTGTGCGACCACCGCCGAACTGGCAGCCAGCGCGACGAAGGCATGCAGGTAAGCGTTCTTGCCGGTGTTGCCATCGCGATGTTCGGCAGTGGCGAACCAGCCGCCGTGAACTGCATCGCGCAGGGGCCCGCGCAGTGCCGCGACGCCGTGATCGACCAGCTCGGCAAAGCCTGGCAAACCCTGAATGTGGGCCATGGCGAAGCTGTGGGTCATGCGGGCGGTGTTCATGGTCTGGGCTTGCGCATCGGCCGGGAGGCGGCCTTTTTCATCGAGGTTGCCGAAGCCTTCAGGGAGCTTGGAAGCCTTGGCAAAACTCAACAGGCGCAGGCCTTCGGCGGCGAGCCATTGCTGATGGGCAGGAGCGTTCAGCCAACTGCTGAAGGCGGGTTGGAGGGTGTCCATGGCGTACCTTTTTTGTTGTTATGACTGTGGGGCAGCATAAACAACGAAAGGCGGCGGGCTTGTAACGAAGGGGGTGGGTTATGTCACCAGACGGTGACATTTATCTTGAGGGATTTGTTGAATCTTCTAACGCCTTCGCGAGCAAGCCCGCTCCCACAGTTGATCGCATTCCATCTGGATGAACTCGGTCAAATGTGGGAGCGGGCTTGCTCGCGAAGAACGATAACGCGGTCTGACTAGTCGACACTGCGCGGTAACTGCAGGGTCACCCGCAACCCGCCCTCACGCAGGTTCTGCAAGCTGACCTCTCCACCATGGCTATGGGCAATGTTGCGGGCAATCCCCAGTCCCAACCCGTACCCCTGCTGCTGCCCGGCCAGACGGAAATGCGGTTCGAACACCTGCTCCAGCCGCTGCTCCGGCACGCCGGGCCCTTCATCATCGACATGCAGGATGAACGCGCGGTCATCGTCATCGATGTGCAGGTGCGCGTTCTGCCCGTACTTCAACGCATTGTCGATCAGGTTGCCGATGCAGCGCTTGAGCGCCAGCGGTTTGCCCGGATACGCCGCCAGCGCCCGCCCCTGCTGGGTCACGCGACCATTGCCGTTGGGGGCCAGGTACGGTTCCACCAGACAGTCGAGCACATGGTTGAGGTCCACCGGCTCGATGTTCTCGTGGATGTCGGTGTCCTTCACACATTGCAGCGCGCCCTTGACCAGCAATTCGAGCTCGTCCAGATCGCGCCCGAACTTGGCTTGCAGCGTTTCGTCTTCGAGCAATTCAACGCGCAGGCGCAAACGGGTGATCGGCGTGCGCAGGTCGTGGGAAATCGCACTGAACAACTGGCTGCGCTCGGTCAGGTAACGGCTGATGCGCTCGCGCATGGTGTTGAAGGCGCGCCCGACCTCGACCACTTCGCTGCCACCGCCCTCGGCCACCGGTTCCACGTCGGCCCCCAGCGACAGATCGCGCGCGGCCCGCGCCAGGCGCTTGAGCGGACGACTCTGCCAGTGCACCAGCAGGCCGATGAACAACAGCAGAAAGCCGCTGGTCAGGACGATGAACCACACCTGCTGCGCCGGCAGGCCCTGCTCTTCAAGACTGGTGTAGGGCTCGGGCAGCAGCGAGGCGATGTACAGCCATTCGCCCGGTGCCATCTGGATCTGCGTGACCAGCACCGGCGGGTTCACCGGTTCCAGGGTCAACGCGTAGTGCGCCCAGGAGCGTGGCAACTCATCGAGTTTCAGGCCGCCATTGAAGATGCGCAGGTCTTCCGGGCTGACGAAGGTCACCGAGATGTCCGTGTCCTGACCGAGGGACTGGCGCAGCACCTCGTCCACCGCCTTGAGCACCGCCTCTTTGCGCGGGGTGATGGGCAGCACTTCCATGCCCAGGGGTTTGTCGTTGAGCGTGACCACGAACCGGGTGCCGCCCATGCTGCGCAACTGATCGAGCACCAGGGGCCGAAACGCCACCGGCAACGAACGGAAATAACTGACACTGGCCGTCATCGAATGGGCCAGGCTGCGGGCGCTGGTGACCAGGCCCTCGAGCTGCGTGGCGCGCAGTTGCGACACCCAGATCACGCTCGACAACGCCTGGGCGAACAACACCGCCAGCAGGGTCAACAGCAACATCCGCCCGAGCAGCGAACGCGGCATCGGCACCCTGGCGGCGAGCTTGCGCAACATCTCAGTGGCCATTGCCGGCAACCACATTGGCCGCCAGTTGGTAGCCGCTGCCACGTACGGTGCGGATCAACCGTGGCGGTTTTTCCGTGTCGCGCAGGCGCTGGCGCAACCGGCTGACGGCCATGTCGACGATGCGATCCAGCGGCATCAGTTCACGGCCACGGGTCGCGTTGCCGATGGTGTCGCGGTCGAGGATTTCCTGCGGGTGGTCGAGGAACAGTTTCAGCAGTGCGAAGTCGGCACCCGAGAGAATCACCTCTTCGCCATCGATGTGAAACAGCCGATGGCTGACCATGTCCAGGCGCCAGTCATCGAAGGCCAGCACCTCACCGCCGTTACGCTCCTGACCGAACTGCGCGCGGCGCAGCAACGCCTTGATCCGCGCCTGCAATTCCCGTGGGCTGAACGGCTTGCCGAGGTAATCGTCGGCACCCAGCTCCAGGCCGATGACACGGTCGGCTTCGTCGGAACTGGCGGTGAGCATGATGATCGGCACCTGCGCCTGGCGTGGGTGCTGGCGAATCCAGCGACACAGGCTGAAGCCGTCTTCGTCGGGCAGCATCACGTCAAGGATCACCAGGTCGGCCGGCGCCTCGTTCAGCGCCTGGCGAAAACCGGCGCCATCGGCAGTGGCACGCACCTGGAACCCGGCGCGAGTCAGGTAGGTGTCCAGCAACTCGCGTATCTCTTGATCGTCATCGACCAACAAAATCGACTTGTTGACTGAGCTCACAGGAAGGCGTCCTTGATATTGGAATTGGGCGGATTATGCCTTAAGCACCGAAACTGCAAACACCACAGAAACAATGTGGGAGCGGGCTTGCTCGCGAAAGCGGTTTTACATTCAACACATTCGTTGACTGACACACCGCATTCGCGAGCAAGCCCGCTCCCACATTTTGATCGCATTTCAGGCTGGGAGAGATTGCTCCAAGGCCACACCCGCACCCATCAATCCCGAATACGGCGCCGTCACCAGCCACACCGGAATCCCCTTGAAGTAATCGCTCATGCAACCCTTGTCGGCGAAGCAGCGGGCGAAACCGCTTTCGAGGAAGAAATCGGCAAACCGTGGAATCACTCCGCCAACGATGTACACGCCACCGCGTCCACCGCTGGTCAGCACGTTGTTGCCCGCCACGCGACCGAGCCAGCAGCAGAACTGCTCAAGCACTTCCACGGCAATCGGGTCGCCCGCCAGCCCGGCGGCGGTGATGGCTTCCGGGGTGTCGAGCACCGGCGTGTGCCCGTCCACCGCACAGATCGCCCGGTAGACGCGCGGCAAGCCGCCGCCGCTCAACGCCGTTTCAGCACTGACATGGCCGATCTCGTTGAAGATGTGCTGCCACAGTTGGGTTTCACGCGGGCTGCTCAGGGGCAGGTCGACGTGGCCGCCCTCCCCTGGCAACGCAGCAAACCGGCCCTCGCCCAGATCGAGCAAGGTGCCGACACCCAGGCCGGTGCCCGGACCGATCACCACGGCCGGGCGCAACGGCTCCGGCATGCCTTCGCAGACCACGCGGAATTCGCCGGGCTGCAAACGGGTCATGCCCAGGGCCATGGCCGAGAAGTCGTTGACCAGCAACAGTTGATCCACCTGCAAGGTCTGGCAGAAACCCTTGCGACTCAGACGCCAGTGATTGTTGGTGAACTTGAACTCATCGCCACTGACGGGACCGGCCACCGACAGGCACACCGAGCCGATCGAACCCGGCGCCAGTCCCAGACCGCCGAGGTAGAGGCTGATCGCTTCTTCCGGGCTGGGGAAGTCCGCCGTTGCCAGCACCTGGACCGATTCCAGCTGCTGGTTTTTCCACAACGCGAAACGTGCGTTGGTCCCACCGATGTCACCGACCAAAGCCAGTTTCAATTAAGCGTCTCCAGGGCAGAAGTAAAGGCGCTGGCGCCCTGCTCCGCCGAGCTGAAGGCCATGCGCATGAAACCAAACAGTTCGCGACCGGTGCCGATGTTGTTACCCAACAGGCCCTTGGCCGGCGTGCGCGCTGCGAATTCTTCGGCGTCCACCTTAAGCTCCAGGGTGCCTTTGACGCCATCGACGCGGATGATATCGCCCTCTTGCACCCGCGCCAAAGCGCCGCCGACATAAGCTTCGGGGCTGACGTGAATGGCCGCCGGGATTTTCCCCGACGCACCGGACATGCGTCCGTCAGTCACCAGCGCTACCTTGAAGCCGCGGTCCTGCAACACGCCGAGGAACGGCGTCATCTTGTGCAGTTCGGGCATGCCGTTGGAGCGCGGTCCCTGGAAACGCATCACCGCGACAAAATCCTTCTCCAGCAAACCGGCCTTGAACGCATCGGCCAGGTCCTGCTGATCCTGGAACACCATGGCCGGCGCTTCGACGATCTGGTTTTCCACGGCGACGGCGGAGACTTTCATCACCCCGCGACCGAGGTTGCCTTCCATCACCCGCAGGCCACCTTCGGCCGAGAACGCACGGGCGACCGGACGCAGGATGCTTTCATCGAGGCTGTCGGTCACGCCTTCGCGCCACACCAGCTCGCCGTTGTAGAGGAACGGCTCCTGGGTATAGCGGCTCAGGCCGTGGCCCATCACGGTGTTGACGTTTTCGTGGAGCAGCCCGGCTTCCAGCAGTTCGCGGATCAGGAACGACATGCCGCCCGCGGCCTGGAAGTGGTTGATGTCGGCCTTGCCGTTCGGGTAGACGTGGCTCAGGGTCGGCACGACTTCAGAGAGGTCGGCCATGTCCTGCCAGGTCAGTTGAATGCCCGCCGCCATGGCGATGGCCGGCATGTGCAGGGTGTGGTTGGTCGAGCCACCGGTGGCGTGCAGTGCGACAATCGAGTTGACCAGCGAACGCTCGTCGACGATTTCGCCGATCGGCATGAAGTCGCCGTTCTGCTTGGTCAGGCGCGTGACCTGGTGCGCCGCCTCGCGGGTCAGGGCATCACGCAGCGGCGTGTTCGGGTTGACGAAGGACGCGCCTGGCAGGTGCAGGCCCATGACTTCCATCAGCAGCTGGTTGGTGTTGGCGGTGCCGTAGAAGGTGCAGGTGCCAGGGCTGTGGTAGGACTTCATCTCCGATTCCAGCAGCTCTTCGCGGGTCGCCTTGCCTTCGGCGTATTTCTGCCGCACGTCGGCTTTCTGCTTGTTGGAAATGCCCGAGACCATCGGCCCGCCCGGCACGAAGATCATCGGCAGATGGCCGAAGCGCAGCGCGCCCATCATCAGGCCCGGCACGATCTTGTCGCAGATGCCGAGCAACAGCGCGCCGTCGAACATGTTGTGGGACAGCGCCACGGCGGTGGACAGCGCGATCACTTCGCGGCTCGGCAGGCTCAGCTCCATGCCCGGCTCGCCCTGGGTCACGCCATCGCACATGGCCGGTGTGCCACCGGCGAACTGGCCGACGGAGCCGATTTCGCGCAGGGCCTTTTTGATCAGCTCGGGGAAGACTTCGTACGGCTGGTGCGCCGAGAGCATGTCGTTATATGACGAAACAATCGCGATGTTCGCGGCGTTCATCATCCGCAGGCTGTGCTTGTCGTCGCTGCCGCAACCGGCCACGCCATGGGCGAAGTTGGCGCATTGCAGCTTGCCGCGCATCGGACCGTCGCTGGCCGCACCGCGAATCAATGCAAGGTAAGCCTCACGCGTGGCGCGACTGCGGGCGATAAGCCGTTCGGTGACCTCAAGGACGCGGGGATGCATGTGTAGAACTCCAGGCTAACGGATGTGGCGACCTGATTGTCTATGCTGATCAAAGGCCGGTGTCGATGGGATGACAGACGGTTTTCTTGATCGGTTGGACCAGTTGATTCAGGTCACTCGTTGTAGATTGAACAAAATATTGCCATCAAAAAGGCTTGTTTTCTATTTTTTTGCGAATAATCTTGTAATTCCAACAACAAAACGACGGTAGCGCCGCACTATGACTCTTCGAATTGCAATCAATGGTTTTGGCCGCATCGGCCGTAATGTCCTGCGCGCACTCTATACCCAGGGCTACCGTCAGGATCTGCAGATCGTCGCCATCAACGACCTGGGCGACAGCGCGATCAATGCTCATCTACTCAAGTACGACACCGTTCACGGCACGTTCGATGCCGATGTCCAGCATGACCAGGAGAGCCTGACGGTCAACGGCGACCGCATTTCGGTCAGCGCCATTCGCAACCCGGCCGACCTGCCCTGGGCCGCGGAAAAGATTGATGTGGTGTTCGAATGCACCGGCCTGTTCACCGACCGGGCCAAAGCCGCCGCGCATATTACGGCCGGCGCGCGCAAAGTGATCATCTCGGCCCCGGCCAAAGGCGCCGATGCCACCGTGGTTTACGGGGTGAACCACGACATTCTGCGCCAGTCGCACCAGATCATTTCCAACGCATCGTGCACCACCAACTGCCTGGCGCCGGTGGCCCAGGTGCTGCACCGCGAGCTGGGCATCGAAAGTGGCTTGATGACCACCATTCACGCCTATACCAACGACCAGCACCTGACCGACGTCTATCACGTCGATCCGTACCGCGCCCGTTCGGCCACCCAGAACATGATCCCGAGCAAGACCGGTGCTGCTGAAGCGGTGGGCCTGGTGCTGCCGGAACTGGCGGGCAAATTGACTGGCATGTCGGTGCGCGTACCGGTCATCAATGTGTCGCTGGTGGACCTGACCGTGCAGCTCAAGCGCGAAGCGTCGGCCGATGAGGTCAATGCGCTGATGAAAGAGGCCAGCCAGCACTCGAAGATCCTTGGGTACAACACCCTGCCGCTGGTCTCCAGCGACTTCAACCACAACCCACTGTCGTCGATCTTCGACGCCAACCACACCAAGTCCAGCGGCAAGCTGCTCAAGGTGTTGGCCTGGTACGACAACGAGTGGGGCTTCTCCAACCGCATGCTCGATAACTGCCTGGCGCTGTGCAACGCAGAATAAGCAGCACGCCCCCCCCTTCTTTGTAGGAGCGAGCTTCTCGCGATGGTCGTTAACGATAACGCGGGGGACCTGATGCCCCGCGGTGTTCTACAGTCCATCGCGAGCAGGCTCGCTCCTACAAGTTGCGTGTCATGTCTGGAGCAACAATCGATGATCGGCATCAGTTTTACGCAAAAGACCCTGGCGGCGCGCAAGCGTATCGCCCTGGTTGCCCATGACCACTGCAAGGTGTTCTTGCTCGACTGGGCCGAACGACAGAAAGACAAGCTGGTCCAGCATGATCTGGTTGCTACCGGCACCACGGGGTTGTTGTTGCAACAACGCCTCGACCTGCCCGTGGAGAGCATGATCAGTGGTCCACTGGGTGGCGACCAGCAACTCGGTGCGCAAATCGCCGAGCAGCGGGTCGACATGCTGGTGTTCTTCTGGGACCCGTTCGAGCCACAACCCCACGACCCGGATATCAAGGCATTGCTGCGGGTCGCGGCCGTGTGGAACATCCCGGTGGCGTGCAACGAATGCAGCGCCGACTACCTGCTCAGCAGCCCGTTGATGGATCAGGCGCATCCCCATCGGATTCCCGATTACGCGAGCTATTTGCAGGGTCGCGGGTAAAACTTCACAAATCAGTGCTTGACCACTCGAGTAGATGATAAGCATTATCATTTGCTCGAAATGGATCAGGTTCTCCCGTGAGTCAGTCACGCTTCAACCACGTTTTCCTCGCCCAGCGCACCTCCCTGCTGCGCACGCTGGAGCGGATGGTCAACAATCACAGCACCGCTGAAGACCTCTTGCAGGAAACTTACCTGCGGGTGACCCGTGCATTGAGCGAACGGGCCATCGATCATCTTGAGCCCTTTGTCTTCCAGACGGCGCGCAACCTGGCGCTGGATCATTTGCGCGCACGGCGCATCCATTCGCGCACCATGGTCGACGACGTACCGCAGGAGGTGGTGCACAGCGTCGCCGCCCCCACCAGCAGCGCCGAAGATGCCGCCCACGCCGAACAATTGCTGGAGCGCCTGAACGTGAGCCTCAGTGAACTCAGCGCCCGCCAACAGCGGATTTTCATCCTCAGCCGCCTGCACGGGCATAGCTACCAGGAGATCGCCGACGAACTTAACGTGTCCCTCAGTACCGTGCAGAAAGAGCTCAAATTGATCATGTCGATCTGCATCGGGGTTGCAGAACGGCATGACGGCAGCGGCAAGCTATAAGCTGCAAGTCAATCCAGAAACCAACTTTAGCTTGCGGCTTGCGGCTTGCAGCTTAAAACTGCTTCTCAAAAGCCCCTGCCGAGGAAACACCGTGACGGACAACCACCGCCCCCCTGAGCCTTCACCGGCGCAGGATCCCGCAAGTGCGATGGACCAGGCCCTGGACTGGCTGATCGTGCTCGGCAGTCCCGACGAGGAGCAGACCCGCCAATTCCAGGCGTGGCTTGACGCCGATCCGTTGAATGCCCAGGCGTTCGCCAAGGCCCAGGCAATCTGGGACGGCCCGCACGTGGCGCAATGCGCGCAAAGCCTGGCTGCCCGTCCCGCGAAAGTCACGGTCCTCGCCCGCCTGCGTCCGCACTGGAAACCGCTGGCCACTGCCGCCGTGCTGCTGCTCGGTCTGTTCAATTTCAGCAATTTGCCGATGCGCCTGCAGGCCGATCACCTGACCGTGGTCGGCGAGCGCCAGCGCCTGCAACTGGAGGACGGCTCCAAAGTCCTGCTCAATACCAATTCGGCGTTCTCAAGCACCATCAACGACCAGCAACGCGTTGCCCGCCTGTATCAGGGGGAAGCGTTTTTCGAAGTGCAGGCCAGTCGTAACCAGCCACTGGAAATCGACGCCGGCCCGGTCACGGCCAGCGTTCGCGATACCGCATTTGCGGTGCGTTACCTCGACGGCGTGGCACAGGTGCGGGTGCAGCGCGGGGATGTCGACTTGCGCGCCACCCGTGACGATGCGCGGGTGCGTTTGTCCGCCGGGGAAAGCATTCGCATCGGCCCCAACGGCTTCGACCGCCCGGCCAAGCTGGATGCCGCCACCGACCTGGCGTGGGTCCAGGGGCGACTGGTGTTTGAAAACTGCCCGTTGAACCAGGTGCTGGCGGAACTTCGCCGCTACTACCCGGGCTGGATCATCAACAACAACGAACAGTTGGCCGATGTCGCCGTGACCGGCAACTACCGCCTCGATCAGCCACTGGATGTGGTTCGCTCCCTGGCCCACATCACCTCGGCACGGCTCCAGGAATTCCCGGCGCTGGTCATCTTGAACTGAATGAGAATTATTTTTACTCGATAGCCAAACCCTGTACGTCTCGTTATAGCCAATGCAATTGATTCGCATCTCACTATGCCTATCAGCACCTATAAAGATTCGTGCGACACGGAGCGCTATCGATGTCCTCTCGCCTCACCCGCCCAGCCACCTCACCTTCCCGCATGCTGTCACTGCTGACCGCTGCCATCCTGATGGCCGGTGCCGCACCGCTCATGGCCGCCACCGCCACCGAGCCGTCGACTCGCAAAATGGGCGACTACGCCTTCGCCATTCCCCAACAGTCTCTGGTATCGGCACTCAATGCCTTTACCGCTGTGACCGGCTGGCAGGTCGGCGTGTCGTCGGAGCTGGCGCAAGGTGTGGCTTCGCCGGGCGTCCGTGGTTCGCTGTCGCCGGAGAAAGCCCTGGATCGCCTGTTGGTGGGGACCAACCTGAGTTATCGCAAACTGGGCAATAACAGCATCGTGCTGGAAAAGCGCAGCGGCAGCAGTGCCCTCAATCTGGATCAGGTCACCATCAGCGCCACCCGTAACGAGCAGGATGTGAACAGCGTACCGAGCACGGTCTCTGTCTACACGCGCGAAGATCTGGACCGCAACAACGTCAACACTATCAAGGAACTGGTGCGCTACGAACCCGGCGTTTCGGTAGGCGGCGCAGGCCAGCGCGCCGGCATCACCGGCTACAACATTCGCGGCATCGATGGCGACCGCGTGCTGACCCAGGTCGACGGGGTGCAGGTGCCCGACGGTTTCTTCAACGGCCCGTATGCCCAGACCAACCGCAATTATGTCGACCCGGAAATCGTCAAGCGCGTGGAAATCCTCCGGGGCCCGGCGTCGGTGCTGTATGGCAGCAACGCCATTGGCGGTGCGGTCAGCTACTACACGCTGGACCCGGACGACATCATCAAACCGGGCAAGGATGTCGGTGCACGCCTGAAAACCGGCTACAGCTCCGCCGATGAAAGCTGGCTGACGTCCGGCACCGTCGCCGGCCGCAGCGGCGAGTTCGATGGCCTGTTGCACTTCAGTCAACGCAACGGGCATGAAACAGAGTCCTATGGCGACACCGGCGGCACTGGCCTGAACCGTACTGAAGCCAACCCCCAGGACGCTCGCACCACCAGCGTGCTGGCAAAACTGGGCTGGGATTACGCCGACGACGCGCGCCTGGGCCTGACCTACGAGCACTACAAGGACGACCGCGACACCAATCAATTGAGCGCGGTGGGCGGCCCGTTCAATGCCGGACGCGGTTTCGGCTTCTACAAGTCCCGCACCGGCAACGACACGATCACCCGCGAACGCTTTGGCCTGGAACACAGCTTCGGCCTGGACAGTGCACTGGCTGACAACATCAAGTGGACCCTGAACTACCAGATCGCCAAGACCGACCAGACCACCGAAGAAATCTACGCGCCGTCGCGGACCGTGCTGCGCAACCGCGATACCACTTACAAGGATCGCCAATGGGTATTCGATGCCCAGGTCGACAAGTCGTTTGCCATCGCCGACACCGAACACTTCGTCACCTATGGCACCACCATCAAGCAGGACAAAATCACCGGCCTGCGTACCGGTACCGGCACTTGCCTGACCGTGGCTGGCGCCTGCCGGGTCATCGGCGCCCCCAGCGCCACCGACACGCTGACACCGGCCAGTGATTTCCCGGACCCGACCATCAACAGCTACGCCCTGTTCGCCCAGGATCAGATCAGTTGGGGCAACTGGACCTTCCTGCCCGGTGCACGCTACGACTACACCCAACTCAAGCCGCACATCACCGAAGCGTTCCTGGCCACCGCCGACCAGAGCGGCAACGGCACGGTGAGCGACGAGACCAAGACCTGGCATCGCCTGTCGCCGAAGTTTGGCACCACCTATAGCTTCAACGATAACTACACCTGGTACGGCCAGTACGCCGAAGGGTTCCGTACCCCGACCGCCAAGGCGTTGTATGGCCGTTTCGAAAACCTAGCCGGTGGCTATCAGGTCGCGCCTAATCCGGACCTCGAACCGGAAAAGAGCAAAAGCTACGAGACCGGTTTACGCGGCAACTTCGAGCAGGGCTCGTTTGACATCGCCGTGTTCTACAACAAATACCGCGACTTCATCGACGAGAACGCCATCACGCCCGGCTACACCGAGACCACGTTCCAGAGCAACAACATCAAGCACGCCACCATCAAGGGTGCCGAGGTCAAGGGACGCCTGAACCTCGACGCCTTCGGCGCGCCGCAAGGCCTGTACACCCAGGGCTCGGTGGCCTATGCCTACGGTCGCAACGACGACAGCGGCGAGCCGCTCAACAGCGTCAACCCGCTGACCGGTGTGTTCGGCCTCGGTTACGAGCAGGACACCTACGGCGGTGTGCTCAACTGGACACTGGTGAAGAAGAAGGACCGCGTCGACAGCAGCACCTTCAAGACCCCGGACGGCACCAGCACCCAGTTCAAGACCCCGGGCTTCGGCATTCTGGACCTGAGCGCGTTCTACAAGGTGACCGACGAGGTGACCGTCAGCGGCGGCGTCTACAACCTGACCGACAAGAAGTACTGGCTGTGGGATGACGTGCGCGGTTACGACAGTGTCGGCGAAGCCTCGGTGACCCAACCGGCCAACCTCGACCGCCTGACCCAGCCGGGTCGCAACTTCGCGGTCAACCTGATCTGGGATATCTGATCCGCTCATCTCGCCGGGCGCTTTAAACAAGCCGCCCGGCGAGGATTTTTTTACTGTCAGGCGCCCTCCTGTTCGTCTCGTTACCAAGCGCCTCTTCTTTTTCCAAGGAATTGCCATGACTACCCAGGCCACCGAACAACGCCCCAACTTGCGTTCGCAGCGTTTGAACCAGATCACCCACGAGCCGCACAGCAAGCTTGATGCCCTGGTCAAGGCCCACTCCCCCTTTGAAACCCAGGCCAGTTTCGCCCGTTTCGTGGTGGCGCAGTACCTGTTCCAGTCGGAACTGGTGTCGCTGTACAACGATGCAGAACTGACCGCCATCGTCCCGGACCTGCCGGCCCGCTGCCGCGCCGATGCGGCCAAAGCCGATCTGGCGGACCTGGACACCGATGTACCGGCACCTGTCGCCGGCGCCCTGAAGAACCCGACCAAGGCCGAGGCCCTGGGCTGGCTCTTCGTCTCCGAAGGCTCGAAGCTCGGTGCAGCATTCCTGATCAAGCGTGCCGTGGGCCTCGGCCTGAGCGAAACCTTCGGTGCCCGTCACCTCGGCGAACCGGCCGGCGGCCGCGCGGAAGGCTGGAAGCGCTTCGTCAAAACCCTGGACGGCCTTGAGTTCAGCGCCCAGGAAGAAGCCGAAGTAGAAAAAGGCGCCCTCGACGCGTTCAACCGCTTCACGGTGTTGCTGGAGCAGGCTTACGCCACCGCCCCAGAAGTCGCCTGACACACGACTGTCCCTGTGGGAGCGAGCCTGCTCGCGAAAGCGGTCTGACATTCAACATTTATGTCGACTGATACTCCGCTATCGCGAGCAGGCTCGCTCCCACATTGGACGAAGCAAGTCTGCAAGATTTCGATTCGCCTCACATGTTGCCTTGAGCCCATGCCCACCTCTTCAAAACTCTCCCGCCTCCTCTTCGGCCTGCTGGCCTATGTCAGCCTGGGCATCGGCCTGATCGCGATCGTCATTCCCGGTCTGCCGACCACCGAGTTCATCCTGCTGGCCGCCTGGGCTGCGACCCGCAGTTCGCCGCGCCTGAGTGCCTGGCTGGAAAACCACCGGCTGTTCGGCCCCATCCTCCAAAACTGGCGCAACGGCAAGGTCATCGCCCGCCGGGCCAAGGTCAGTGCCACCGTCAGCATGCTGGTATGCGCCGGTCTCATGTTGGTGATGCTCGATCACGGCTGGCCGATCTACCTGGCAATTGCCGGGATGGGGCTGGGCAACCTGTGGATCTGGTCACGGCCGGAATCGCTGCCGCAACCCGCCTGAATCCACCCCGCACTTTTTCCTCTTTTTACCCCCATTTTCGGCACATTTTTCTGCGCAAACGTTCAACCACTACCGTTCGTCGGCAGCCCATTCATGTAACCTGGCCTTCACGCCGATGTGCATTGATCGGCGCTAAATGGATTTAGCGAGTGAGCCGCAACGGCTCACAGCCAACACTTCATCCATTCGCGAGTTCGCCCTATGTTCGACTCACTGTCCATCCGCCTGAAAATCGTCCTGCTGTCCGGTCTGTGCCTGCTGGGGGTAGTCGCCCTGATAGTGGGCATGAATATCTACCAGACCAATCAGAACGATGATCTGGTCAGCGATTCCAGCAGCAGAATGCTCACTACCAGTGTGCAGGATCTGCTGCAGGCCAAGGCCGCCGAGCAGGCGGTGCGGGTGCAGAAGACCTTCGGTGAAACCCTGACGGTGGTGACCGCCCTGGCGGACCAGATCCAGGACATGCGCAACCTGGCCGCCAAGCGCTCGCTCGAGCCCGGCGTCTTGCGAGAAGAGTTGAACCAGAGCCTGAAAACCGCCTTCGAACGCAACGCCAAGGTGCTGGGCATCTGGCTGGCCTTCGAACCCAACGGCCTGGACGGCAAGGACAGCGAGTTCGTCAACGACGCCGCCCGTCAATCCAACGAGATCGGGCGTTTCGCTACGTACTGGAGCCGCGCCGGGGGTGATGCCCTCAACACGATCATGGTCGAAGAGGACATGACCAAGACCACCCTGAACCTCAGCGGCAATCCGTACAACGTCTGGTACACCTGCCCTCGGGACAGCAAGCGCATCTGCCTGCTCGACCCCTATGCCGATACGGTCGGCAACAAGGAAATGTTGATGACCACCATTTCCGTCCCGCTGCTGGTGGAGGGCAAGTCCATCGGCGTGGTCGGTATCGACATCGCCCTCGACGCCCTGCAAGCGGCGGCGGTCGACTCCCAGCGCGACCTGTTCAACAGTGCCGGGCACATGCTCATCGTTTCCGGCACTGGTGTGCTGGCCGCCTACAGTGTCGATGCCGGCAAGGTCGGCAAGAGCATCGGCGACACCCTGGGTGCCGACGGCAAGGACATCCTGCAACTGCTTGGCAGCGGCGCACCGAAGATTCTCCAGCAAGGCGACCTGATCCGCGCGGTGTACCCGGTCAGCCCGATTGCCGATGCCAAGGCCTGGGCCGTGGTGATCGACTTGCCCAAACAAGTGCTGCTGGCCGACTCGGTGAAGCTGCAAGCGGTACTCGACGATGCCCAGCAAAGCGGCACGATCAAGGCCTTGTCGGTGGCGGTGATTGCCGGTGTGATCGGCCTGCTGCTGATGTGGCTCACGGCGTCCGGCGTGACCCGACCGATCAACAGCGTGGCGCAAATGCTCAAGGCGATTGCCAGTGGCGACGGTGACCTGACCCAGCGCCTGCACTACAGCAAGCAGGACGAACTGGGCGAACTGGTGAGCTGGTTCAACCGCTTCCTCGACAAGCTGCAACCGACCATCGCGCAGATCAAGCAAAGCATCACCGATGCCCGTGGCACGGCCGATCAGTCGTCCGAGATTGCCCGGCAGACCAGTGAAGGCATGCAGGTGCAGTTCCGCGAAATCGACCAGGTCGCCACCGCGTCCAACGAAATGAGCGCCACGGCCCACGATGTCGCCAACAGCGCCTCGAACGCGGCCAACGCCGCCAAGGGTGCCGACCAGTCGGCCCGCGACGGCATGTCGATCATCGAACGCAGCACCCGCGACATCAATCAACTGGCCGACGAAGTCAGCAAGGCCGTGACCGAAGTCGAAGCCCTGGCGGTGAACAGCGAACAGATCGGCTCGGTACTGGAAGTGATCCGCAGCATCGCCGAGCAAACCAACCTGCTGGCCCTCAACGCGGCGATTGAAGCGGCCCGCGCCGGCGAAAGCGGTCGCGGCTTTGCGGTGGTCGCCGATGAAGTGCGCAACCTGGCCAAACGCACCCAGGATTCGGTGGAGGAAATTCGCCTGGTGATCGAACGCATCCAGTCCGGTACCCGCGGTGTGGTCGCCACCATGCACTCGAGCCAGACCCAGGCCCACAGCAACGCCGGGCAGATCCAGCAGGCGGTCCAGGCCCTGAGCAAAATCAGCGACGCGGTCACCGTGATCAGCGACATGAACCTGCAAATCGCCAGCGCCGCCGAGCAGCAAAGCGCCGTTGCCGAAGAGGTCAACCGCAATGTCTCGGCGATCCGCACCGTCACCGAAACCCTGACCGGCCAGGCCACCGAGTCGGCGCAGATCAGCAGCCAGCTCAACACCCTGACCACCCACCAGATGAAGTTGATGGATCAGTTCCGCGTGTAAGCAGCACCACCGGAAACTGTGGGAGCGGGCTTGCTCGCGAAAGCGTTGTGTCTGACAACAATGATGTCGACTGACACTCCGTCTTCGCGAGCAAGCCCGCTCCCACAGGTTTCACCTGGCTTGTCACCTGATTTGATCTAAGATCTCGCTCTCGTTCCGGAGGGCCTTCGATGACTGGTTTACTCACGTCCATTCAAGCCGCGCTCGGCTTGCCCAACACCCCGATCTCGTTCACCGCCACGGGCGCCCTGCCCTCTGCATTTGCCGTCACCGAACTGGCTTGCGCGAGCATCGCCGCCGCCGGCCAGGCCGCCAGCGAACTGCTGCACCAACAGACCGGACGCCGGCCCGACCTTGAAGTGGACCGACGCCTGGCGTCTTTCTGGTTCGCGACCTCGATTCGCCCCATAGGCTGGAGCGTTCCACCGCTGTGGGACCCGGTGGCCGGCGACTACGCCACCCGCGACGGCTGGATTCGCCTGCACACCAACGCGCCCCATCACCGCGCCGCTGCCGAACGCGTGCTCGGTGCCTGTGCCGACCGCGCAGCGATGGCCGGCAAAGTGGCGCAATGGGCGAAAAGCGAGCTGGAACAGGCGGTGGTCGATGCCGGTGGCTGTGCCGCCGAAATGCGCACCTGGGACAAATGGAAGACCCATCCTCAAGGCCAGGCGGTCAATGCCGAACCCTTGGTTCTGTTCGCCAACCACCCAAGCCAGAGCCGCAAACCCTGGACAGGTTCAGTGGCCCGCCCCCTGGCCGGCATCAAGGTGCTGGACTTGACCCGGGTACTGGCAGGCCCCATCGCCAGCCGCTTTCTGGCAGGCCTGGGCGCCGATGTCCTGCGCATCGATCCGCCGACCTGGAACGAGCCGGGGGTGGTGCCGGAAGTCACGTTGGGAAAACGTTGCGCGCGTCTTGATCTGAGCGACAAGTCCGACCGCGACGTATTCGAATCCCTGCTCAAGGACGCCGACATTCTGCTCCACGGCTATCGTGCCGATGCGCTGGAGCGACTTGGCTTGGGCACGAATCAACGCCGGCAACTGAGCCCCGGCCTGATTGATGTTTGCCTCAACGCCTATGGCTGGAGTGGCCCCTGGCAAAATCGCCGGGGCTTCGACAGCCTGGTACAGATGAGCAGTGGCATTGCCGAAGCCGGCATGCGCTGGAGGTCGGCGGCCAAGCCGACGCCATTGCCGGTGCAGGCACTCGATCACGCCACCGGGTATTTGATGGCGGCCAGTGCGATCAGGTTGTTGGCGGGACGGTTGAGCGACGGCACAGGTGGCTCGGCGCGATTGTCGTTGGCGCGCACGGCGAAGTTGTTGATCGAGCAGGGGGCCGACCCGGATGAGTCGTTGCGCGGCGAAGATCAACAGGATCTGGGGACGCTGGTGGAGCAAACGTCCTGGGGGCCGGCGCATCGGTTGCAGGTGCCGCTGAAGATCATCGGGACGCCACTACAGTGGACATTGCCCGCGACTGAACTGGGTTCACATCCCGCGCAGTGGTGGTGACCGTCAGATCGCCTTCGCGAGCAAGCCCGCTCCCACAGGTGACCGCGATCAAATGTGGGAGCGGGCTTGCTCGCGAAGGCGTCAGGACTATCGATACAAATTCCGGATCAACTCAGTCCACCCGACTCAATGAAGTCCACAGCACCTGCGCCGCATACCCTCGATAAGGCCGCCACCCTTCAGCCCGCGCCAACAGCTGCTTCGCCGTCACCGGCCCACCCTCCAGTGCCGCCAACGCATTGACCAGCCCTACATCGCCATTGGGAAATCCATCCATCTCCCGCAACTGGCGCAACGCAATGTATTGCGCCGTCCAGTCACCAATCCCGTGCAACGCCAGCAACCGCGCTACGCCCCCCTCCCGACCGGGCTCGAACAATCGCGGATCATCGAGCAATGCCTGAGCCACACCCGACAAGGTCCGCCCCCGGCTTTTCGGCATGCCCAACGCAGCCAGATCGGCCTGCACCAACACCTGCGCCGTGGGGAACACATGACTCAAACCCGCTAACGGCTTACCCAGTGGCACGCCATATTGCGCCACCAGTTTCCCCGCCAGGCGAATCGCCGCGACCACCGTAATCTGCTGCCCCAGCACCGCGCGGATCGCCAGTTCCAGCCCGTCCCACGCCCCCGGAACACGCAGCCCGGGACGCTCGGCAATCAACCGGGCCATCAGCGGATCACCCGCTAAATGCCGATGGATGGTGGCGAGGTCGGTATCGAGATCGAACATCCGCCGCACGCTTGCGACGATGTCAGGCACGGCGCTCGGGTCGGGAAAATCCAGCGTCAGCTCAAGGGCGTCAGACTTGGCAGGCCGGATAGAAAAGCTGCCGTGCATCCCCTTCAGATCGATGCTGCGCGAGTAGACGCCGTCAGCCACCGTTTCCAGTCCCGCAATCGCCCGTGCCGACAAAAATCCCAGCATCGCCGGCCAGTCATAGGGTGGCTGATACGCCAGCAGCAGCTTCACAGACTCAGCAACCCGCTATACAACCCATAAGCCGCCAGCCCGGCGCCGCCGATGACCGCAGTGAAAACGCCTTTCTCGAGCGTCGTGAACAATGGCATGCCTTGTTCATGGCGGGCCTTGGCAAACAGGATCACACCCGGCGCATACAACAACGCCGACAGCAGCAAATACTTCAAGCCGCCGGCGTACAGCAACCACACCGCGTAACTCAAGGCGATGACGCCAACCAGCAAATCCTTGCTCCGCTCGGCGCTTGCCTGCTGGTAGGTTTCCCCGCGCACGCACAACAACACCGCATAGGCCGCCGACCACAGGTACGGCACCAGAATCATCGATGACGCCAGGTAAATCAGACTGGTGTAGGTGCCGGCGGAAAACAGCGTGATCAGCAGGAACAGCTGGATCATCGAGTTGGTCAGCCACATTGCATTGACCGGCACACGGTTGGCGTTTTCCCTGGTCAGGAATGCCGGCATGGTCTTGTCTTTCGCCGTGGCGAACAGGATTTCGGCGCACAGCAGCGCCCAGGACAGCAACGCCCCCAACAGCGAGATCGCCAGGCCGACGCTGATCAGCACTGCCCCCCAGTGGCCGACGATATGCTCAAGCACCGCCGCCAACGAGGGGTTCTGCAGTTTCGCCAGTTCCGGCTGGGTCATGATCCCCAGCGACAACACGTTCACCAGCACCAACAGTGCCAATACCCCAATGAACCCGATCACCGTCGCCCGGCCCACGTCGGAACGTTTCTCCGCCCGGGCCGAATAGACACTGGCCCCCTCGATACCGATGAACACGAACACGGTGACCAGCATCATGTGCCGAACCTGATTCATCACACTGCCGAATTCCGGGTTGTTACGCCCCCAGATATCGAGGGTAAAGATGTCCGCCTTGAACGCCACGGCGGCAATCACGATGAACATGATCAACGGCACGATCTTGGCCACGGTGGTCACCTGGTTGATGAACGCCGCCTCCTTGATCCCGCGCATCACCACAAAATGCACGGTCCAGAGCAGCACCGAAGCGCAGGCGATGGCGATTGGCGTGTTGCCTTCGCCAAAGACCGGAACGAAATAACCCAGGGTGCTGAACAGCAGTACGAAGTAGCCGACGTTGCCCAGCCAGGCGCTGATCCAGTACCCCCAGGCGGACGAGAAGCCCATGTAGTCACCGAACCCGGCCTTGGCATAGGCATACACCCCGGACTCCAGCTCAGGCTTGCGATTGGCCAGGGTCTGGAACACGAACGCCAGGGTCAGCATGCCAACGGCGGTGATCGCCCAACCGATCAGGATCGCCCCGGCATCGGCCCTGGCGGCCATGTTTTGCGGCAGGGAAAAGATCCCGCCACCGATCATCGAACCCACCACCAGGGCGATCAATGCGCTCAGGCGAAGCTTGCTCGGTGATTGCGACATCGTTGCATCTCCATTTTTTCGGGGGGCGACAACTGCCGCGAGATCGTCACATATCGGGCGTCAACTAAACTGTTGAAGCGTAATAACGTTTATTGGATAACGCCAACCTATGTCTTTTTACTTGCACAAAACGGCTATTAGAGGCGCCGATATAATCATTAGTTGTATACGTTTTTCCAATACATCCATTTCGTACAAAAAACCCGTGAGGAAGATTGGCGAATTCTGAAAAACCAACTAGCGTCATAATTCGAAACAAAGTACAAAAGTACTGAAATTATTCACAGAAAGGCTCTAGATCAAGCATTACAAGCAGCCGCCTTGCAAGTGATAGCACTCCGCCACGAAACTGGGAACGCTTTCATTTAGTGATCCAAGTCAGCTGATTGGATAGCCAACGGAATTAGTCTGTTGCCTCTCTTCTCCTGCATTGGAGTCATGCAATGTCTGAAGCTCCCGGAAAACTCAAACTCGGCGCACTGGTTGCATTAGTCGTCGGTTCGATGATTGGTGGCGGGATCTTTTCCTTGCCGCAAAACATGGCCGCCAGTGCCGATGTCGGTGCCATTCTGATCGGTTGGGCAATCACCGCCGTCGGCATGCTCACCCTGGCATTCGTGTTCCAGACCCTGGCCAATCGCAAACCCGACCTGGACGGCGGGGTCTACGCCTACGCCAAGGCCGGTTTCGGCGACTACATGGGCTTCTCGTCCGCCTGGGGGTACTGGATCAGTGCCTGGCTGGGCAACGTCGGTTACTTCGTCCTGTTGTTCAGCACACTCGGCTACTTCTTTCCGATATTCGGGGAGGGGAATACCCCTGCCGCCGTGATCGGTGCCTCGGTGCTGCTCTGGGCCGTGCATTTCCTCGTACTGCGAGGCATCAAGGAAGCGGCGTTCATCAACCTGGTGACCACTGTCGCCAAGATCGTGCCGCTGGTGCTGTTCATGTTGATCGCGTTGTTCGCCTTCAAACTGGACATCTTCACCGCCGACATCTGGGGCCTCAAGAACCCGGACCTGGGCAGCGTGATGGACCAGGTGCGCAAGATGATGCTGGTCACCGTGTGGGTGTTCATCGGCATCGAAGGCGCGAGCATCTTTTCGGCCCGGGCGGAAAAACGCAGCGACGTGGGTAAAGCCACCGTGATCGGCTTTGTCACCGTGCTGTTGTTTTTGGTCCTGGTGAACGTGCTGTCGCTGGGGATCATGACCCAGCCGGAACTGGCCAAATTGCAGAACCCGTCGATGGCGGCGGTGCTGGAGCATGTGGTCGGCCACTGGGGCGCAGTGCTGATCAGCGTCGGCCTGATCATCTCGCTGTTGGGGGCTTTGCTGTCGTGGGTGCTGCTGTGTGCGGAGATCATGTTCGCCGCTGCCAAGGACCACACCATGCCAGCGTTCCTGCGCAAGGAAAACGCCAACCATGTACCGGTCAATGCCCTGTGGCTGACCAACGCCATGGTGCAGATCTTCCTGATCATCACCTTGTTCTCGGCCAGTACCTACCTGTCGCTGATCTACCTCGCCACCTCGATGATCCTGGTGCCGTACCTGTGGTCGGCGGCCTATGCCTTGCTTTTGGCCGTGCGGGGCGAAACCTACGAGGGCGCATCAGGCGGTCGGCAGAAAGATCTCATCATCGGCGCCGTGGCCCTGGTCTATGCGGTCTGGCTGCTCTACGCCGGCGGCATCAAATACCTGCTGCTGTCCGCCCTGCTCTACGCCCCCGGCGTGATCCTGTTCGCCAAGGCCAAGCTGGAAATCAACAAACCGGTTTTCACCAACGTCGAGAAGCTGATTTTCGCTGCGGTGGTCGTCGGCGCCGTGGTGGCGGCCTACGGTCTCTACGACGGCTTCCTGACCCTGTAATGCACTTGTTTTGTCATCTGGAGGATCACTGTAATGACCACGGAAAAAGTTAAGTACGGCGTCCATTCCGAAGCCGGCAAACTGCGCAAAGTCATGGTTTGCTCCCCAGGACTTGCCCATCAGCGGCTGACCCCGAACAACTGCGATGAACTGCTGTTCGACGATGTGCTGTGGGTGGCCCAGGCCAAGCGCGACCACTTCGACTTCGTCACCAAGATGCGCGAACGTAACGTCGATGTGCTGGAAATGCACAACCTGCTGACGGACATCGTCGCCATTCCCGAAGCCCTGGACTGGATTCTGGAACGCAAGATCACCGCCAACTCGGTGGGCCTGGGCCTGATCAACGAAACCGCGTCGTGGCTGCGCAGCCTGGAGCCACGTCACATCGCCGAGTTCCTGATCGGCGGCGTATCGGGCGACGACTTGCCCACCAGTTTCGGCGGCAAGGCCATCGAGATGTTCCGCGACTTCCTCGGCCACTCCAGCTTCATCCTGCCGCCGCTGCCCAACACCCAGTTCACCCGCGATACCACCTGCTGGATCTATGGTGGCGTCACCCTCAACCCGATGTACTGGCCGGCGCGCCGTCAGGAGACCCTGCTGACCACCGCCATCTACAAGTTCCACCCCGAGTTCACCAACGCCGACTTCCAGATCTGGTACGGCGACCCGGACAAGGACCACGGCAACGCCACCCTTGAGGGCGGTGATGTGATGCCGATCGGTAACGGCGTGGTGTTGATCGGCATGGGCGAACGCTCCTCGCGCCAGGCCATTGCCCAACTGGCGGTGAACCTGTTCAAGAACAAGGCCGTCGAGAAAGTGATTGTCGCCGGCCTGCCGAAATCCCGTGCGGCGATGCACCTGGACACCGTGTTCAGCTTCTGCGATCGCGACCTCGTCACCATTTTCCCGGAAGTGGTGAACCAGATTGTTGCCTTCACCCTGCGTCCCGATGAAAGCAAGGCAGGCGGCATCGACATCCGACGCGAAGAAACCAACTTCCTCGACACCGTGGCCCAGGCCCTCAACCTCAAAGCGTTGCGCGTGGTGGAAACCGGCGGCAACAGCTTCGCCGCCGAACGCGAGCAATGGGACGACGGTAACAACGTGGTGGCCGTGGAGCCGGGCGTGGTCATCGGCTACGACCGCAATACCTACACCAATACCCTGCTGCGCAAGGCCGGGGTGGAGGTCATCACCATCAGCGCCGGCGAACTCGGCCGGGGACGGGGCGGCGGCCATTGCATGACCTGCCCGATCATCCGCGATCCGATCGACTACTAACCTATTACCTTGGCCCGCACTTACCGAGTTCGGGCCAAGGGGATAACCGACACCTTAGGAGATCCAAAATGGCGTTCAACATCCATAACCGCAATCTGCTGAGCCTGGAACACCACACCCCTCGCGAATTGCGCTACCTGCTCGACCTGTCCCGCGACCTCAAGCGTGCCAAGTACACCGGCACCGAACAGCAGCATCTCAAGGGCAACAACATCGCGCTGATCTTCGAAAAAACCTCGACCCGCACCCGCTGCGCGTTCGAAGTTGCAGCCTATGACCAGGGCGCCAACGTCACCTACATCGACCCGAACTCCTCGCAGATCGGCCACAAGGAAAGCATGAAGGACACCGCCCGCGTGCTTGGGCGCATGTACGACGCCATCGAGTACCGTGGCTTCAAGCAGGAAATCGTCGAGGAGCTGGCCAAGTTCGCCGGCGTACCGGTGTTCAACGGCCTGACCGACGAGTATCACCCGACACAAATGATCGCCGACGTGCTGACCATGCGTGAACACGCCGACAAACCGATCCACGAAATCAGCTACGCCTACCTCGGCGACGCACGCAACAACATGGGTAACTCGCTGTTGCTGATCGGCGCCAAGCTCGGCATGGACGTGCGCATCTGCGCGCCAAAAGCCCTGTGGCCGGCGGACGACCTGGTCGCCCGCTGCAAACAGTACGGTGAAGAAAGCGGCGCACGCATCACCCTCACCGAAGACCCGAAAGCGGCGGTCAAGGGCGTCGACTTCATCCACACCGATGTCTGGGTGTCGATGGGCGAACCGGTTGAAGCCTGGGCCGAACGCATCCAGCAGCTGCTGCCGTATCAGGTCAACGCCGAATTGATGAAAGCCACCGGCAACCCGCGCACCAAGTTCATGCACTGCCTGCCGGCGTTCCACAACTGTGATACCAAGGTCGGCAAGCAGATTGCCGAGCAGTACCCGCACCTGAGCAACGGCATCGAAGTGACCGATGACGTGTTCGAGTCGCCGGCCTGCATCGCCTTCGAGCAAGCGGAAAACCGCATGCACACCATCAAGGCGATTCTGGTGTCGACGCTGGCTGATCTCTAAAGACCGGATCCCGGTCAATGTGGGAGCGAGCCTGCTCGCGATTGCGGTCTGACATTCCAAGTTGATGTTGACTGACACACCGCTTTCGCGAGCAGGCTCGCTCCCACAATGGATCGAGTCATCCACTTCTCCCCTGTTTAGAAGGACTGACACCATGCGTATCGTCGTTGCTCTGGGCGGTAATGCCCTGCTCCGCCGCGGCGAACCGATGACCGCTGACAACCAGCGCGCCAACATCCGGATCGCCACCGAACAGATCGCCAAGATCCATCCCGGCAACCAACTGGTCATCGCCCACGGCAATGGCCCCCAGGTCGGCCTGCTGTCATTGCAGGCAGCGGCCTACACCTCCGTTTCGCCCTACCCGCTGGACGTGCTCGGTGCCGAGACCGAAGGCATGATCGGCTACATCATCGAACAGGAACTGGGCAATCTGCTGGACTTCGAAGTGCCCTTCGCGACCCTGCTGACCCAGGTCGAAGTCGATGCCAATGACCCGGCCTTCAAGAACCCGACCAAGCCCATCGGCCCGGTCTACAGCAAGGCCGAGGCGGAACAACTCGCCGCCGAGAAAGGCTGGGCCATTGCCCCGGACGGCGACAAATACCGTCGCGTGGTCGCCAGCCCGAAACCCAAGCGCATCTTCGAAATCCGTCCGATCAAATGGCTGCTGGAAAAAAGCAGCATCGTGATCTGCGCCGGCGGCGGTGGCATTCCGACCATGTATACCTCCCCCGGCAAACTCGAGGGCGTCGAAGCAGTCATCGACAAGGACCTGTGCTCGGCGCTGCTGGCCGAACAGCTTGAAGCCGATCTGCTGGTGATCGCCACCGACGTCAACGCCGCTTTCATCGACTTTGGCAAATCCACGCAGAAAGCCATCGCCCAGGCGCACCCCGACGAGATGGAAAAACTCGGCTTCGCCGCCGGCTCCATGGGACCGAAGGTGCAGGCGGCCTGCGAATTCGCGCGCCATACTGGAAAAGTGGCGGTGATTGGCTCGCTCGCGGACATCGAAGCGATCGTCCAGGGCAAGGCCGGCACGCGCATCAGCACGGCGACCGCCGGCATTACTTACTTGTAGAGAGAGGCGTTTATGGCAACGTTTGATCCAGGTCACTTGCACATCGAGCGCCATGCGCTGAACAAGGATGATGTGAGCTACAACATCCACCTAGACTATGAAGTCAGCAAGAACCCCAAAGGGGAAAAAGGCATTCAGTTCACCATGCATGGCAGCATTCAGGGCAAGGACCTGAAGGAGCCCTTTTTCCTGCCCAAGGAGGAAGCCTACAACTTCGCCAGCAATGTGACGAAAATCGCCGAGAAATATGGCATTCCCAAAGAAAAAATCGCCATTGGTTCGTCACACGAGCATTACGACCTGATGTTCGAAGACATCCGCACGCAACTGAATATGAAATCCGGCGACCCGATAGATCTCGAGAAATTCGAGTAGCCCACATTCCCTGTGGGAGCGGGCTTGCTCGCGAAAGCGGAGTGTCAGACACCATCGTTGGCAACTGATACACCGCTTTCGCGAGCAAGCCCGCTCCCACAAAGGGATTATCGCCCTATGGAAATCCGCGCAGGATTTCACCATTAGCCCGCCCCAAGGCATACTTGCCACCCTCCGCACTGCAGACCCCGAAACCGCCCCATGCGTATCCACGTCAGCTTCATCGACCGCGTCGGTATCACCCAGGAAGTCCTGGCCCTGCTTGGCGGGCGCAATCTGAACCTGGATGCGGTGGAAATGGTCCCGCCCAATGTTTACATCGACGCCCCGACCCTGAGCCCGCAAGTCCTTGAGGAACTGCGCGATGCCCTGTTCAGCGTGCGTGGCGTGCAAGCGGTGACGGTGGTCGACATCCTGCCCGGCCAGCGTCGGCACTTGCAGCTCGATGCGTTGCTGGCCGCCATGACCGACCCGGTGCTGGCACTGGACAGCGACGGCAAGGTGCTGCTGGCCAACCCGGCGTTGATCGCCCTGTACGGCCGCGAACCGAATGGTGAAAGTGTGGCCGAGCTGTTTGCCGATCCGGCCTTGCTCGACGCCCTGCTCGAACACGGCTTTCGCCTGCCCCTGCGGGAAATCATCGTCAATGGCCAGACCTTCCTGCTCGACGCCACACCGATCACTGACGCCGGCGCCCTGCTGACCCTGTACCAGCCGAACCGCATCGGCGAACGCCTGTCCGCACTGCACCATGACCACGCCGAAGGTTTCGATGCACTGCTCGGCGAGTCCCCGGTGATCCGCACCCTCAAGGCTCGCGCCCAGCGGGTGGCGGCCCTCGATGCACCGCTGCTGATCCAGGGCGAAACCGGCACCGGCAAGGAACTGGTGGCCCGTGCCTGTCACGCCATCAGCGCCCGGCACAGTTCACCCTTTCTGGCGTTGAACTGCGCGGCATTACCGGAGAACCTCGCCGAAAGTGAACTGTTCGGCTACGCCCCCGGCGCTTTTACCGGCGCGCAACGCGGTGGCAAGCCAGGGCTGATGGAGCTGGCCAACCAGGGCACGGTGTTTCTCGATGAAATCGGCGAGATGTCGCCGTATTTGCAGGCCAAGCTGCTGCGTTTCCTCAACGACGGCAGTTTTCGCCGGGTCGGCGGTGACCGTGAGGTCAAGGTCAACGTGCGGATCCTCAGCGCCACCCACCGCGACCTGGAAAAAATGGTCAGCGAAGGCCTGTTCCGCGAAGACCTGTTCTATCGCCTCAACGTCCTGAATGTTGAAGTGCCGCCGTTGCGCGAGCGCGGCCAGGACATCCTGCTGCTGGCCCGCTACTTCATGCAGCAGGCCTGTGCGCAGATCCAGCGCCCGATCTGTCGCCTGGCGCCAGGCACTTACCCGGCGCTGCTGGGCAACCGCTGGCCGGGCAACGTGCGGCAATTGCAGAACGTGATCTTCCGCGCCGCGGCGATTTGCGAAAGCAGCCTGGTGGACATTGGCGACCTCGACATCGCCGGCACCTCGGTGGCCCGCCAGGGCGACCATGACGTCGACAGCCTGGAACAGGCCATGGACGAATTCGAGAAGACCCTGCTGGAAAAACTCTACGTCAGCTATCCCTCGACCCGGCAACTGGCGACCCGCCTGCAAACCTCCCACACCGCGATTGCCCATCGGTTGCGCAAGTACGGCATTCCAGGCAAGGCCTGAGGCCTGACACAGGACAACTGTGGGAGCGAGCTTGCTCGCGATTGCGGAGTCACATTCAACAAAAATGTCGCCTGACACGCCCTCATCGCGAGCAAGCTCGCTCCCACAATTTTTTGTGTTCGACATGAAACCGCGCCAAAAACGACCTCCATCTGTACTGAAAGCGCTACAGCGGAACGATATCGCTACACCCCTCTCCGATCACGGCTGTGCAAGGCTTTGATCCACCTCGGCTTTTATCATTGACATATGCCGTATCGATTTCGCTACAACGAATGAATTTCAGCCTTTGTCAAAACCGCCTAAATCATTGATCAATAACAACAAAAACAACGTTGGCCGCGTTCTTGCTATGTAGTTCTCCATAACCAGGGCATCGCCCAAGCATTCAATCGCGTCCACCAGACGAGTCTGGCCCCTTAGGAGTTTCCATGAGCGAGTTGCGTTTTACTGAAGATCACGAATGGCTGCGCACCGAAGCTGACGGCAGCGTCACGGTCGGCATCACCGCTTTCGCACAGAACGCCCTGGGCGACGTGGTTTTCGTTCAACTGCCTGAGCTGCAGTCCTACGACAAAGGCGCCGAAGCCGCCACCGTGGAATCGGTAAAGGCTGCCAGCGGCGTGTACATGCCATTGGACGGCGAAGTGCTGGAAGTGAACCCGGCGCTGGACAGCAGCCCTGAACTGGTCAACGAAGATCCGCTGGGCGAAGGCTGGTTCTTCCGTTTCAAACCTGCCGATGCCTCCGCTGTCGGCCAACTGCTGGACCAGGACGCCTACGACCGCCTGATCAAAGCCCAAGCCGAAGCCTGAGGAGCACTGACATGACCCAGATCAATCTGACCACTGCCAACGAATTCATCGCCCGTCACATCGGCCCGCGTGCCGGCGACGAGCAAGCCATGCTCAACAGCCTCGGCTTCGACTCCCTGGAAGCCCTGAGCGCCAGCGTGATTCCCGACAGCATCAAGGGCACCAGCGTCCTCGGCCTGGAAGACGGCTTGAGCGAAGCCGATGCCCTGGCCCTGATCAAGTCCATCGCGAGCAAAAACCAGCTGTTCAAGACCTTCATCGGCCAGGGTTACTACGGCACCCACACGCCGTCGCCGATCCTGCGCAACCTGCTGGAAAACCCGGCCTGGTACACCGCCTACACCCCGTACCAGCCAGAAATCTCCCAGGGCCGTCTCGAAGCGCTGCTGAACTTCCAGACCCTGATCAGCGACCTCACCGGCCTGCCGATCGCCAACGCCTCGCTGCTCGACGAAGCCACCGCCGCTGCCGAAGCCATGACCTTCTGCAAACGCCTGAGCAAGAACAAAGGCAGCCACCAATTCTTCGCCTCCGTGCATTGCCACCCGCAGACCCTCGACGTCCTGCGCACCCGTGCCGAGCCTCTGGGCATCGACGTGGTGGTTGGCGACGAGCGTGAACTGACCGACGTGACGCCGTTCTTCGGCGCCCTGCTGCAATACCCGGCAAGCAACGGTGACGTGTTCGATTACCGCGAGCTGACCGAACGCTTCCATGCTGCCAACGCCCTGGTCGCCGTGGCGGCCGACCTGCTGGCTCTGACCGTGCTGACCGCACCGGGCGAATTCGGTGCCGACGTGGCCATCGGCAGCGCACAGCGCTTCGGCGTGCCGCTGGGCTTCGGTGGCCCGCACGCGGCCTACTTCTCCACCAAGGATGCCTTCAAGCGTGACATGCCGGGCCGCCTGGTCGGTGTTTCCGTAGACCGTTTCGGCAACCCGGCCCTGCGTTTGGCCATGCAGACCCGCGAACAACACATCCGTCGCGAGAAGGCCACGTCGAACATCTGCACCGCGCAAGTGCTGCTGGCCAACATCGCCAGCATGTACGCCGTGTACCACGGTCCGAAAGGCCTGACGCAGATCGCCAATCGCGTGCACCACCTGACTGCGATCCTGGCCAAAGGCTTGAGCGCATTGGGTCTGAACGTCGAGCAAGCGAACTTCTTCGACACCCTGACCGTGAAGACCGGCGCTCAAACCGCCGCCCTGCACGACAAGGCGCACGCCCAGCGCATCAACCTGCGCGTGATCGATGGCGAACGCCTGGGCCTGTCCATGGACGAAACCACCACTCAGGCCGACGTTGAAACCCTGTGGAGCCTGCTGTCCGACGGCAAGGCCCTGCCGGACTTCGCCGCCCTCGCCGCCTCGGTGCAGAGCGCCATCCCGGCCGCGCTGGTACGTCAGTCGCCGATCCTCAGCCACCCGGTGTTCAACCGTTATCACTCGGAAACCGAGCTGATGCGCTACCTGCGCAAACTGGCGGACAAGGACCTGGCGCTGGACCGCACCATGATCCCGCTGGGTTCGTGCACCATGAAACTCAACGCCGCCAGCGAAATGATCCCGGTGACCTGGGCCGAGTTCGGTGCCCTGCACCCGTTCGCCCCGGCCGAGCAAAGCGCCGGTTATCAGCAATTGACCGACGAACTGGAAGCCATGCTGTGCGCTGCGACCGGCTACGACTCGGTTTCGCTGCAACCGAACGCCGGCTCCCAGGGTGAATACGCAGGTCTCCTGGCGATCCGCGCCTACCACCAGAGCCGTGGCGAAGACCGCCGCGACATCTGCCTGATCCCGTCGTCGGCCCACGGCACCAACCCGGCCACCGCTCAGATGGCCGGTATGCGTGTGGTTGTGACCGCATGCGATGCCCGTGGCAACGTCGACATCGAAGACCTGCGCGCCAAGGCCATCGAGCACCGCGAGCACCTCGCCGCGCTGATGATCACCTACCCGTCGACCCACGGCGTGTTCGAAGAAGGCATCCGCGAAATCTGCGGCATCGTTCATGACAACGGCGGCCAGGTGTACATCGACGGCGCCAACATGAACGCCATGGTCGGCCTCTGCGCGCCGGGCAAGTTCGGTGGCGATGTGTCGCACCTGAACCTGCACAAGACCTTCTGCATCCCCCACGGCGGTGGCGGCCCGGGCGTCGGCCCGATCGGTGTGAAATCGCACCTGGCGCCGTTCCTGCCGGGCCACGCACAGATGGAGCGCAAGAAAGGCGCCGTTTGCGCGGCACCGTTCGGCAGCGCGAGCATTCTGCCGATCACCTGGATGTACATTCGTATGATGGGTGGTGCGGGCCTCAAGCGTGCTTCGCAGCTGGCGATCCTCAATGCCAACTACATCTCCCGTCGCCTCGAAGAGCACTATCCAGTGCTGTACACCGGCAGCAACGGCCTGGTGGCACATGAGTGCATCCTCGACCTGCGTCCACTGAAAGACAGCAGCGGCATCAGCGTCGATGACGTGGCCAAGCGCCTGATCGATTTCGGCTTCCACGCGCCGACCATGTCGTTCCCGGTAGCCGGCACGCTGATGATCGAGCCGACCGAAAGCGAATCCAAGGAAGAACTGGACCGCTTCTGCGACGCCATGATCCGCATCCGCGAAGAAATCCGCGCGGTGGAAAACGGCACCCTGGACAAGGACGACAACCCGCTGAAAAACGCTCCACACACCGCCAAGGAACTGGTGGGCGAGTGGTCGCACCCGTACAGCCGCGAGCAAGCGGTTTACCCGGTTGCGTCGCTGATCGAAGGCAAGTACTGGCCGCCGGTCGGTCGCGTCGACAACGTGTTTGGCGACCGCAACCTGGTCTGCGCCTGCCCGTCGATCGAAAGCTACGCTTAAACCAATGAGGGGGCGGTTGATCCCGCCCCCCTTTTGCAAAAACACCACAGTCCCCTGTGGGAGCGAGCTTGCTCGCGATAGCGGTCTTTCAGTCGACATCCATGGTGAATGTCAGACCGTCATCGCGAGCAAGCTCGCTCCCACAGTGAATTGCGCCAACCTTCCGATTCCGTGAATTCCTATAACAAGAAACCGGAGAACCACCATGTCGTTAAGCGTGTTCGACCTGTTCAAGATTGGCATCGGCCCCTCCAGCTCCCACACCGTCGGCCCGATGCGCGCCGCTGTGCGTTTCGTCGAAGGCCTGCGCCGTGAAGGGCTGCTGACGGCCACCACCTGCGTCAAGGTCGAGCTGTACGGCTCGCTCGGCGCCACCGGCAAAGGCCACGGCAGTGACAAGGCTGTGCTGCTGGGCCTGGAAGGCGAACACCCGGACACCGTGGATACCGAAACCGTCGCTGCGCGCCTGCAAGAGATTCGCAGCAACGCACGCTTGAACCTGCTCGGCGAACACAGCATCGCGTTCAACGAGAAAGAACACCTGGCGATGATTCGCAAACCCTTGCCCTATCACCCCAACGGCATGATTTTTCGCGCCTTCGACGCGGCGGGTTTGCAGATCCGCAGCCGCGAGTACTACTCGGTCGGCGGCGGTTTCGTGGTCGATGAGGACGCCGCCGGCGCCGACCGCATCGTCGAAGATGCCACGCCCCTGACCTTCCCTTTCAAAAGCGCCAAGGACCTGCTCGCTCATTGCGCCAAATACGGCCTGTCGATCAGCCAGGTGATGTTGACGAATGAAAGCGCCTGGCGCCCGGAAGCGGAAACCCGCGCCGGCCTGCTGAAGATCTGGCAGGTCATGCAGGACTGCGTCGCCGCCGGTTGCCGTAATGAAGGCATCCTGCCCGGTGGCTTGAAGGTCAAGCGCCGGGCGGCAGCGCTGCATCGGCAATTGTGCAGCAACCCTGAATCGTCCTTGCGCGATCCGCTGTCCGTGCTGGACTGGGTCAACCTGTACGCCCTGGCCGTCAACGAAGAAAACGCCAACGGCGGCCGCGTGGTCACGGCCCCCACCAACGGTGCGGCCGGGATCATTCCGGCGGTGCTGCATTACTACATGCGCTTCATCCCCGGCGCGAATGATGACGGGGTGGTGCGCTTTCTGCTCACTGCCGCCGCCATCGGCATTCTGTACAAGGAAAACGCCTCGATTTCCGGCGCCGAAGTCGGCTGTCAGGGTGAAGTCGGCGTCGCCTGCTCGATGGCCGCCGGCGCCTTGTGCGAAGTGCTCGGTGGCAGCGTGCAACAAGTGGAGAACGCCGCGGAAATCGGCATGGAACACAACCTCGGGCTGACCTGCGACCCGATTGGCGGGCTGGTGCAGGTGCCTTGCATCGAGCGCAACGCCATGGGTTCGGTCAAGGCCATCAATGCCGTGCGCATGGCCATGCGCGGCGACGGGCAACACTTCGTCTCCCTCGACAAGGTCATCCGCACCATGCGCCAGACCGGCGCCGACATGAAAAGCAAATACAAGGAAACCGCCCGTGGCGGTTTGGCGGTCAACATTATCGAGTGCTGATGCGCGCTCATCTGCACCCTTCTTCAGGAGCTGAATATGTCCACCGAACAACTGTTGAAAACCCCGTTGCACGCACTGCACATCGAACTCGGCGCGCGCATGGTGCCGTTCGCCGGCTATGACATGCCGGTGCAATACCCGTTGGGCGTGATGAAAGAACACCAGCACACCCGCGACCAGGCCGGGCTGTTCGATGTCTCGCACATGGGCCAGATCCGCCTGACCGGCGCCGATGCCGCCAAGGCCCTGGAAACCCTGGTGCCGGTGGACATCGTCGACCTGCCGGTGGGCATGCAGCGTTACGCGATGTTCACCAATGCGACGGGCGGCATCCTCGATGACCTGATGGTCGCCAACCTGGGCAACGACGAACTGTTCCTGGTGGTCAACGCCGCTTGCAAGGATCAGGACCTGGCCCACCTGCGCAAGCACATCGGTGAGCAGTGCACGATCGAGCCGCTGTTCGAAGAGCGTGCCCTGCTTGCTCTGCAAGGCCCGGCTGCAGTGACGGTACTGGTGCGCCTGGCACCTGAAGTGGCGAAGATGACCTTCATGCAGTTCGCCCGCGTGAAGCTGCTGGGCGTGGACTGTTTTGTCAGCCGCTCGGGCTACACCGGCGAAGACGGTTTCGAAATTTCCGTCCCCGCCGCCAACGCCGAAGCCCTGGCTCGCGCCCTGCTGGCCGAACCGGAAGTGGCCGCAATCGGCCTCGGCGCCCGCGACTCCCTGCGCCTTGAGGCGGGCTTGTGCCTGTACGGGCATGACATGAACACCGAGACCAGCCCGATCGAAGCGAGCCTGCTGTGGGCGATCTCCAAGCCGCGTCGCGCCGATGGCGCTCGGGCCGGCGGCTTCCCTGGCGCCGAAACCGTGTTCGCCCAGCAACAGGCAGGTGTCAGCCGCAAACGCGTCGGCCTGTTACCGCAGGAACGCACGCCGGTGCGCGAGGGTGCCGAGATCGTCAACGAAGCCGGCGACATCATCGGTAGCGTCTGCAGCGGCGGTTTCGGGCCGACCCTGGGCGGCCCGTTGGCCATGGGTTATGTCGACAGCGCCTATATCGCACTGGACACACCCGTCTGGGCGATTGTACGTGGGAAAAAGGTGCCTTTGCTTGTAAGCAAAATGCCATTTGTTCCACAACGCTACTATCGCGGCTGATTGAATGTTCCTATAAGTAACGCGGTTGCGTTAACTGTGCACTAATGTGTAACGCAACCGCCATAAAATAGTGCATTGTTTGGCTCTAAGCTTCGATTATGAACTTTGCTTATAACGATCGAAAACATTTGAACAGCGCTCGCGTATAAGGCCCCACTAGTGGACTGACTTTGCCATCAACCTGAGGAAATACGGGGCCTTCACAGGGCTTGTTTTTTCTCCTGTAGTTGGCGTAGAGTTTGTTCACTGTGTTTGCATGGGTCGCTTGGAATCGTGACCTGGGCAGTAGCCTACAAGTTAGCTACATCCCGTTCGACGTCTTCTTACTCTCCTGCAACCAGCCCCAGTACTCTTTCATGAGAAGGAGACTGTCATTAATTTTTTGCGTCAAAGGAAATAAGAAATGTCCCAACGTCAGAGCGGTACCGTCAAGTGGTTTAACGACGAGAAAGGTTTTGGTTTTATCACTCCTGAAAGCGGTCCGGATCTGTTCGTGCATTTCCGCGCCATCCAGGGCAACGGCTTCAAGAGCCTGAAAGAAGGCCAGAAAGTGACTTTCATCGCCGTGCAGGGCCAGAAAGGCATGCAGGCTGACGAAGTACAAGCAGAAGCCTAATCTTCTGTAACGAAAAAGCCCCTGATGCTGACATCAGGGGCTTTTTTGTGCGCGTAAATCCGTAAAATGGCTTCTTTTTCCGCCGAGAGCCTGCCATGTCGAAACACCTGCTTACTCCCCAGGGCGACTTTCCTGCCGCTGGCCTGGGTCGTCGCCTGGCAGCCATGTTCTATGATTTCCTGCTGTGCACCGCGCTGCTGATCGTCACCAGCGGCATCTACAAGATGATCCAGATGGCGATCATCGGCGAAGAAAGGATGCGTACCCTGACCGAAGCCGGCGCGCTGGACGGCGACCCCCTGCTCTCCACCGTCCTGCTGTTCGTACTGTTCGGCTTCTTCGCCAAATTCTGGACCTGGTCGGGTCAGACCCTGGGCATGCAGGTCTGGTGCATTCGCGTCCAGAACGCCGACGGCTCATCCATCAGCCTGTGGCAGGCGCTGTTGCGCTTTGTGGTGTCGATCGCTTCCTTGCTGTGTGTTGGCCTTGGGTTCTTCTGGTCGCTGTTCGACAAACAGCAACGCAGCTGGCATGACATGTATTCCAACACGCAACTGGTGCGGATTCCGAAGAAGACCAAATAATTTCCCGACGCAGAAACCACTGTGGGAGCGAGCTTGCTCGCGATGGCGTAGTGTCAGTCAATTTCAATGGTGACTGATACGCCGCTATCGCGAGCAAGCTCGCTCCCACATTTTTTTGCGCTTGGTTGAAAGATCTCAGGCGTTCCCGGCCAGTTTCATCCGCGCCGCCTGGGTGAAGTCCAGCATCCGCTTGAGCGGTCGAATCGCCTGCGGGATCAGCGCCGGATCGACAAAGATCTCGTTCGCGCCTTCTTTCAACGCCTTGAGCGTGCGCTCAAGGGTGTTCATGGCCATCCACGGGCAATGTGCACAACTGCGGCACGCCGCACCGTTACCCGCCGTTGGGGCTTCGATAAAGACCTTGTCCGGGCACAGCTGCTGCATCTTGTAGAAGATGCCGCGGTCGGTGGCAACGATCAGCGTCTTGTTCGGCAGGCTCTGAGCCGCCGCGATCAACTGGCTGGTGGAGCCCACGGCGTCGGCCAGCTCAATCACCGAAGTCGGCGACTCTGGGTGCACCAGGATCGCTGCATCCGGGTACAGCGCCTTCATGTCCTCAAGCTGCTTGGACTTGAACTCTTCGTGAACGATGCAGGCACCGTCCCACAGCAGCATGTCGGCACCGGTCTGGCGCTGGATGTAGGTCCCCAGGTGCTTGTCCGGGCCCCAGATGATGGTCTCGCCGTTGTCCATCAGGCTTTCGACGATTTCCAGCGCACAGCTTGAAGTCACCACCCAATCCGCGCGGGCTTTTACCGCAGCGGAAGTATTGGCGTACACCACGACCGTGCGCTCCGGGTGTTGATCGCAGAACGCGGAAAACTCGTCCACCGGACACCCCAGGTCGAGCGAACAGGTCGCTTCGAGGGTCGGCATCAGCACGCGTTTTTCCGGATTGAGGATCTTGGCAGTCTCCCCCATGAACTTCACGCCGGCGACCACCACGGTCTTGGCCGGATGGGCGTTGCCGAAGCGGGCCATCTCCAGCGAGTCGGAGACACAGCCACCCGTCTCTTCGGCCAACGCCTGAATGACAGGGTCACAATAGAAGTGGGCCACCAGTACCGCGTCCTGAGCCTTGAGCTCGGCAGCGATGGCGGCACGGTAGTAAGCCTCTTCATCGGCGGTCAGCGGTTTGGGCTGCTTGGCGTCGAGGTGGGCTTGAACCAGAAGACGTTCGGATATTTGCGTCATGTTCGCAAGACCTGCAAGCGCATTCGCGCGAAAGTCGAGTATACACCCGGCTCCGGACCCTTCAGGGTACCGCCGGGAAAGTGAGTATTCATCAGGCACGGACAGCGTTGAAGCTGCGCAAGGCTACAGAATATCCGACAGATGCAAAAGATGATTCTGACCTGCGCCTTGCGCAGCAGCCCGGAGCGAGGCGGACTTTAATCGCGGGCAAAAAAAAACCCGGAAATCCTCACTTGCGTGGGCCTTCCGGATTTTCTAAACCGCCAAAAATGGTGGGTCGTGTGGGATTCGAACCTACGACCAATTGGTTAAAAGCCAACTGCTCTACCAACTGAGCTAACGACCCGCTGTGTGGTGGCGCGTATAATACTGATTTTTAAGGACTATTCAACACCTATTTTAAAAAAATCAAAAATAAGGTGTTGGATCGCTGATTCCGGCCGCCGCAAAGCCTTCTGCGCGCAGTCGGCAGCTGTCGCATTTGCCGCACGCACGGCCATTATCGTCGGCCTGGTAGCAGGAAACGGTCAGCCCGTAGTTCACGCCAAGCTTAATGCCCGCCTGGACGATCTGCGCCTTGCTGAGGTTTTGCAGCGGCGCCTGGATGCGGAAGCCATTGCCTTCCACGCCGGCTTTGGTCGCCAGGTTGGCCATGCGCTCGAACGATTCGATGAACTCGGGGCGGCAGTCCGGGTAACCGGAGTAATCCACTGCATTGACGCCAATGAAGATGTCCCGCGCACCGAGCACTTCAGCCCAGCCCAGGGCCAGGGACAGGAACACCGTGTTACGCGCAGGCACGTAAGTGACAGGAATGCCCTCACCCAGCTCCTCCGGAATATCGATGCTGCTGTCGGTCAGCGCCGAACCGCCCATGCCGTTCAGGTTCAGGCCGATCACCTTGTGCTCGACCACACCCAGGTCCCGCGCCACGCGCTCGGCGGCGTGCAGTTCGGCGTGAGAGCGCTGACCGTAGTCGAAGCTCATGGTGTAGCAGCTGTAGCCTTCAGCGCGCGCCATGGCTACCACGGTCGCCGAGTCCAGGCCACCGGACAGCAGGATGACCGCCCGTTTTTCAGCGGTGTTGAGTTGTTCAGTCATTTCAGCGCCCCGGCTCGTCATTCCATAGATATTTATGCAGCTGCAATTGCAAACGCACTGGCAGGTTGTCCGCCACCACCCAGTCCGCCAGGTCCCGGGCGTTGAGATCATGGTGGCTTGGCGAAAACAGGACTTCGCCAGCGCGCTGGTCCAGACCGTACTGGATCAACTTGGATACGGACCAGTCATAGTCCTCCCGCGAACAGATGACAAACTTCACCTGATCGTTGGGCGTGAGCAGCTCGATGTTTTCGTAGCGATTGCGGTGCGCTTCTTTCGAACCCGGGGTTTTCAGGTCGACAACGCGACTGACCCGGGAATCTACCGGCGAGATATCGATAGAGCCACTGGTTTCCAGTGACACTTCGTAACCGGCATCGCACAAGCGCTTGAGCAAGGGAATGGCGTTGGGTTGCGCCAGGGGCTCGCCGCCCGTGACACAAACATAACGCGGGCGGAAACCGGCGACCTGCTCGAGGATGTCGTCGAGGGTGCGAATGGTTCCGCCGGTGAACGCGTAGGCGCTGTCGCAGTATTGGCAACGCAACGGACAACCGGTCAGGCGCACAAAAACCGTGGGCAGGCCGGCAGTCCGAGTTTCACCCTGCAACGAGTAGAAAACTTCGGTGATTCTCAATGTGTCTTGCATAGTCGCCACGGGCGTAACAGCTAAACAGGCTGTCCGCCTCCGTCAGGCACTTCAAGGAACCCCGGCAATGCGCAGATCCCAAAAAGCGTGTTTCAGAAAAAGGGGGTGAATTCTAACGAAAAAACCCGCGACAAGCGCGGGTTTCTTTGAAACGGCTCAAGCCGCCTTACATTTTCTGCAGATCACGCTGTGCCAGCTGAGCAGCGGAAGTGCCCGGATACTGGGACACGACCTGCTGCAGAATGCCCTTGACCCGGTCGGTATGACCGAGGCGGCGCTCTACATCAGCGAGCTTGTACAGCGAATCAGGCACCTTGGCGTGCTTGGGATACAGCTGCGAAACCTTGGCAAACGCCTGACCTGCACCTTGCAGATCGCCTTTGGCCAGGTTCACTTCACCCAGCCAGTACTGGGCGTTGCCCGCGTACTGACTGTTCGGGTATTTGCGCAGGAATGCGGCGAAAGCCTGGCTGGCCTTGTCGAAATCCTTGGCCTTGATCAGGTCGAAGGCAGCATCGTAATAGAGCTTTTCCTTCGCCGGATCTGCCGGTTCGCTACCCGCGGCAGGTGCTTGAGCGGCGGCTGCGCCAGCTGCTGCACCTGCGGCTGCACCGGGGGCGTTCGTTTCACCACCGGTGGAAGAATTTTCAGGAGTCGCGGCTGGTGCAACGCCGGTTCCTATGCGCCGATCAAGATCCTGGTATCGCTCCAGGTTTTCCTGCTTCATGCGCGCTACATCATTTTGCAGTTCTTCGATCACACCCTGTTGGCGCGAGATCTGCTCCTGCATTTGTTGCAGTTGGTTGAACAGCTGGCCCTGTGCCGAGACAGGGGTCGAAACCCCTCCCCCGGCATAGGCGCCGTTCGTACCGTAACCTGCAGGCGGATAACTGCTCCCGCTATTGTTATAGCCGGAGTCATTATCGACCACAGGAACCGCAGCCCACGCCGCAAGCGGCGCGAGGCTGAGAGCCAGAACAGTTACAGCACGACGGCACGTTCGCATGACGAATTACTTACGCAGTTCGACACGACGGTTTTGAGCCCAGGACTGCTCGTCGTTGCCGGTAGCAACTGGACGCTCTTCGCCGTAGGAAACCAGTTCCAGCTGAGCTGGGGAAACACCTTGCAGTACCAGGTAGCGCTGAACGGCTTTCGCACGACGCTCGCCCAGTGCCATGTTGTACTCACGAGTACCACGTTCGTCGGTGTTGCCTTCCAGAACAACGCGAGCGCCGTTTGCTTTCAGGTCTTTGGCGTGAACGTCCAGAGCGCGCATGGCTTCTGGCTTCAGGTCCGAGCTGTCGTATTCGAAGTAGAAAGTGGTGATAGCGCGCAGTGCAGCTTCTTCGCTCAGGGAGCCGTCAACTGCACCAGTGTTTGCGCCGTAACCAGCGTTTGGATCTACCGCGCCTTCACCGGCATTGTCGCCGCCTTTGGACGAGCAACCTACAGCTACAGCCATGGCCAGTGCCAGCGCAGCAAATTTACCAAACTTCAGCATTTCCATCGTGAAACTCCTAATGAACCCCAGTGTGTTAAGTAAAACGTATAGCGCCGCGTCAGTTCAGGTAAGGGGACCAGGAAGGTTCTCTGACTTCGCCTTGTGCGGTAGGAAGCGGGAGCCTTACGCGTCCATTGATGGACACGAGCATCAAGACTCCCCGGCCCTGCTGGCGGGTGGCGTAGATTACCATGGTGCCGTTGGGCGCGACAGTAGGCGACTCGTCCAGAGTGCTATCAGTGAGGATTTTTACACTACCGCGCTGCAAATCCTGGGCCGCCACCTTGAAATTGGTGAAGCCATCCTGACGGTGAATCATGACAAGCGTCTTTTCATCAGCCGACAATTTAGGATTGGCGTTGTAGTTACCGACGAAAGTCACGCGTTCGGCACCGCCGCCACCGGCGCTGGTCTTGTAGATCTGCGGTTTGCCGCCACGGTCGGAAGTGAAGTAGATGGTCGAGCCATCCTTGCCCCAGAACGGTTCGGTGTTGATACCAGGACCGTTAGTGACACGGCTGATCTGACGCGAGCCCAGGTTCATCACATAGATGTCCGGGTTGCCGTCCTTGGACAGTACGAACGCCAGGCGATTGCCATCCGGCGACCAGGCAGGTGCACCGTTCAGGCCTTCGAAGTTGGTGATCTGCTCACGGCGACCGGTGTCGATGTTCTGCATGAAGATACGCGGACGCTTCTGCTCGAAGGAGACATAAGCGATGCGCTTGCCATCCGGTGCGAAACGCGGCGACAGGATCGGCTCACGCGATTGCAGCAGGGTCACGGCGCGGGCACCGTCGTAGTCCGAACGCTGCAGGGTGTAGCGAGTGTTGTTCTCGGAGAAACGCTCGGCCGTTACATACAGCAGGCGAGTCGAGAAGGCACCCTTGATACCCGTGAGTTTTTCGAACGACTGGTCAGAGATGTAGTGCGCCATGTCGCGCAACTGATCGACACCGCCCGACACGCTGCCGGTCAGCACTTGCTGCTCGGTGGCTACGTTGAACAGTGCATATTGCACCTGCAGGCGACCGCCCGCCGGAACAATGCTGCCGACCATGACGTACTGGGCACCCAGTGCCTTGAAGTCACGGAAGATGATTTCGCCGGCCTGGCTCGGCTGGCTGATCATGTTCTGCTTTGGAATCGGCGAGTAGTAACCCGAGTTGCGCAAGTCGTTACCGATGATTTCCGCCATGTCGTCCGGCAGCACGCTACCGCCCTGGAAGCCGAACGGTACAACGGCGATCGGGGTCGCCCGATCGCTGCCGCTGGTAACCAGAATGTTTTTCTCATCTGCCATCGCCATCCCTGCCAAGCAGCAGATAGCGACCAGCATTCCTCGAAGAAGGTTTCTCACAAGGCTAGATCCTCAGGTGTGAATGTCATCTTGAATGAACGATACGGAGCGAAATCACTCGGCTTCATTCCCTGCATTTCTGTCAAACGTCCAATATTCTTCACTGCTGCAACAGCCGAGGCGTCAAACGGGCCGTCGCCACTGGACCTGGACACGCTGACCGAGGTCACCGTACCGTCCGGCAACATGCCGATCTGCAACACGACCGTCATGCCTTTACGTGCCGAAGGTGGACGAGCCCAGCCTTCCGCTGCACGCGCACGAATCAGGTCATCGAAACTGCCGGCGACTTCGTCGCCCTGCTCATCGGCCAAGGCCTGCTGACGCTGCGGCGTGTCGGAAAGCAAATCTGCCAGGGCCTGAGCCTTTTTGTCTTCGGCGGATTTACGTGCCGCGTCCTGCGATTTCTTCTTCGCAGCATCGGCAGCAGCTTTCTTCTTCGCTTCCTCGGCGACTTTCTTCTTCGCCTCTTCAGCCTCGGCTTTCTTCTTGGCGTCTTCCGCGGCTTTCTTCTTCGCGTCTTCGACGATCTTTTTCTTGGCTTCTTCAGCGGCCGCTTTCTTGGCCTCTTCTTCAGCAGCCTTCTTGGCTTCTTCTTCAGATTTCTTCTTGGCTATATCAGCCAATTGTTTCTCTTCTGCCTTCTTGGCTTCCGCGGCTTTCTTCGCGTCGTCGGCTTTCTTGGCTTCATCAGCCTTTTTCGCCTCGTCCGCTTTCTTCGCCTCGTCGGCCTTCTTGGCTTCCTCGGCCTTTTGAGCCGCCTCTTCTTTCTTTTGTTCCGCAGCCTTCACCGCTTCCTGCTCGACCTTTTTCTGCTCCATCTGCTCGACTTCGGTCTGACGTGCAGCAGATTTCTGCGCCTCACCGGCAATCTTCTGATTGGTCTGGGTGGTCGCCCGACTTTTCGATTTCAGCTGGTACAAGGTCGCCTGGACAATCGGCTTGGCCGGCGGCAGCTCCGGGGTAAAGGCAAAACTGACGAACAACATGCCGAACACCAGCACGTGCAAGCCAATCGCCCAGACACTAGGCCAGAAGTAGCTTTCCGAGGCGGACGGCTCTCGCTGTTGCTGCATCAGGGCGCCTCGGTAATCAAGCCAACATTACCGACCCCGGCTTTCTGCAACCCGCCCATGGCCCCCATGACGGAACCGTAATCGACGGATTTGTCGCCGCGAATGAAGACCTGGGTGTGCTTGCCGTTTTCATTGCCGACGCGAATGATCTTGGTCACGGCGTCAGTCATCTGCGGCAGTGTCATGGCCCGGTCCTGCTGCTTGTCCGTGTCGACTTCGCTGCCAAGGTTCCAGTAGTAGGTCTTGTCGGATTTGATGGAAATGGTCAGGACCTGGGTGTTGTTGTCCTGCGGCAAGGCTTCGCTGGAAACCTTGGGCAGATCAACTTTCACGCCCTGATTGAGCATCGGCGCGGTCACCATGAAGATGACCAGCAGCACCAACATCACGTCGATGTAGGGCACCACGTTCATCTCGGCGACCGGCTTGCGCTTTTTGCGAGCTCGAGCGATTAAAGCCATTGGGAATTACCTGCTTATTCTTCGCTGGTGTGCACTTTGCGGTGCAGGATCGCCTGGAACTCGTCGGCGAAGGTGTAGTAGCGGCCCAGCAGGGTTTCGCTGCGAGCAGCAAAACGGTTGTAAGCGATAACGGCTGGAATGGCCGCGAACAGACCGATGGCCGTGGCGATCAGTGCTTCGGCGATACCCGGGGCCACAGTGGCCAGGGTCGCTTGCTGAGCGGTGGCCAGGCCACGGAAGGAGTTCATGATCCCCCAGACGGTACCGAACAGACCGATGTAGGGGCTGACGGAACCGACAGTGGCGAGGAAGGGCAGGCTCTGTTCGAGCTTTTCTTCCTCGCGGGAAATCGCAACGCGCATGGCACGGGCCACGCCTTCCATGACCGCTTCCGGGTCAACGCCTGACTGCTGGCGCAGGCGGGAGAATTCCTTGAAACCGGCACGGAAGATTTGCTCGACACCCGAATCAGGGTCCGGGTTGCTGCCGGCTTGACGGTACAGCTTGGACAGGTCGATACCCGACCAGAAGCGCTCTTCAAAGCTCTCCAGGGCACGTCGACCGGCGCGCAGCAAGTTGCTGCGCTGAAAGATCATGATCCACGAGGTCACCGATGCGGCTACCAGGGTCAGCATTACCAGTTGCACCACGATACTGGCATTGCTGACCAGGCTCCACATGGAGGAATGGTCGACGACGTTAGCTTCCACGCTTTATCTCCTGCTTTGAGTGTGTACCCGCGCCGCTCACGTCGGCAAAGGCCGCTCGTAGAGCTTCGGGAATGGCCCGGGGTTTCAAACTTTCAGTGCGCACACAGGCCACCAGAAACTGCCCTTCGCAGAGCAGCACATTATCCGTTGCCCGCCTGACCTGCTGCTTGAAGCGCAGGCTGGCACGGTTCAATTCGATTACTTCAGCGCTTACCAGCAGTTCGTCGTCCAGTCGCGCCGGCGCGTGGTAGCGCGCTTCGCTGGAATGCACGACGAACAACAGGTCCTCCCCTGCCAGTTGCGATTGGGCAAAGCCCAGGTCTCGCAGCCGCTCGGTTCGAGCCCGTTCCATAAACTTGAGGTAATTGACGTAATACACGATGCCGCCCGCATCGGTGTCCTCGTAATAAACGCGACACCGATGTGCGAAAGGCTCAAGCCCGTTTTGCGCGCGCATACTCTAGTGCTTACTCCTCAGGTTGCCAATCCGGCCAGGCAACTGTTTTTCATTGATCTGCGGCTTTCTTGCGAAAGTACGGTGCTGGGACCCTACATTGCCCGAAAAAATCAGCACGCAATGTTAATTAATCGTCACAGGCACCGAGGAACTCGTCTGCCACGGGCATTTCGCCCAATCGTGACGGAATGTTTAAACCAAAATGCAGATAGGCATGCCGCGTCACCACTCGCCCCCTTGGCGTGCGCATGATGTAACCCTGCTGGATCAGATAGGGCTCCAGCACGTCTTCAATGGTGTGACGCTCTTCGCTGATGGCGGCGGCCAGGCTGTCGACCCCGACCGGCCCGCCGTCGAACTTCTCGATCATGGTCAGCAACAGTCGCCGGTCCTGGTGATCGAAACCACGCTCGTCGACGTCCAGCAGGTTCAGCGCCAGGTCGGCAATCGGCTTGGTGATATGCCCCTTGGCGCGAACCTCGGCGAAATCACGCACCCGGCGCAACAGTCGGTTGGCAATCCGGGGCGTGCCACGGGCACGGCGGGCAATTTCGAAGGCGCCTTCCGGGTCAAGCGGCAAACCGAGGATGCTCGCCGAGCGACTGACAATCGTCGACAGGTCGGCGTTATTGTAGAATTCAAGACGCTGAACGATACCGAAACGGTCACGCAACGGGTTGGTGAGCATCCCCGCCCGGGTCGTTGCGCCGACCAGGGTGAACGGCGGCAGATCCAGCTTGATCGACCGCGCGGCCGGGCCTTCACCGATCATGATGTCGAGCTGGAAATCCTCCATGGCCGGGTACAGCACTTCTTCAACGATGGGCGACAGGCGATGAATTTCGTCGATGAACAGCACATCGTGAGGCTCAAGGTTGGTCAATAGTGCGGCGAGATCACCCGGACGCTCCAGCACCGGCCCCGAAGTACTCTTGATCGACACCCCCATTTCCTGGGCGATGATGTTGGCGAGGGTGGTCTTGCCCAGGCCCGGCGGCCCGAAGATCAGCGTGTGATCCAGGGACTCGTTACGACCGCGAGCGGCCTGGATGAACAACTCCATCTGCTCGCGAACGGTCGGCTGGCCAATGTACTCCGCCAGGCTGACCGGGCGGATCGCCCGGTCCTGGACTTCTTCGCGCTCACGCGGACTGTGCGTGGCTGCGATCAGACGATCAGCTTCAATCACTTAGATCATTCCCTTCAAGGCGCGACGGATCATGTCTTCACTGCTCAAGCCTTTTTCCTTGATCGCAGATACCGCCTTGCTTGCTTCCTGCGGTTTGTAGCCCAGGGAGATCAAGGCGCTGACGGCGTCATTTTCAGCCGTGTTCACCGGGGCCGGTCCATCCGGCTGGTTCGGCACCAGGGCGAACATGGCCGGTACGGTTTCCCAGGCCTTGAAGCGATCCTTGAGTTCCACCAGCAAACGCTCGGCGGTTTTCTTGCCCACACCTGGCACCTTGGTCAGCGCCGAAGTGTCCTGGGACTGTACGCAACGAACCAGTTCGTCGACTTCCAGGCTCGACATCAAGGCCAGCGCCAGTTTCGGCCCGACACCATTGAGGCGGATCAACTCGCGGAAAAAATCGCGCTCACGCTTGCCGACAAAACCATAGAGTAACTGTGCGTCTTCACGCACGACCAAATGAGTGTGCAACGTCAGCGGCTCACCGACCGACGGCAAGCGATAGAGGGTCGTCATGGGTACTTCGAGTTCATAACCCAGGCCGTTTACATCCAGAATCAGGTGTGGAGGCTGCTTCTCAGCCAGGGTGCCGCGCAAACGTCCAATCACGTTACAAATCCTTGAGCGTTGGCCAGCTCTGGGCCAGCGACTGATAGAGCAAGGGAGTAGCGCCGACAACCCAGGCGAAACGCCCTCACCCCATGAAAATGATTGCTGATGCTATCAGAGACGCAGGCGCCCGCCACGACTGCGTGCCGCCCCGAGACCATGGGGCAGCAGACTGGAGCGGGTATGAGCATGGCAGATGGCAATGGCCAGGGCGTCCGAAGCATCGATCTGTGGTTTGCTGGTCAGCTTGAGCATGTGCATGACCATCATCTGCACCTGCTCCTTGTTGGCCGCACCGGTGCCGACCACCGCCTGCTTGACCTGGGTTGCGCTGTATTCGGCAATTTCCAGGCTTTCCTCTGCACCCGCCACGATCGCTGCGCCACGGGCCTGCCCCAGTTTCAGGGCGGAATCGGCGTTACGGGCCATGAACACCTTTTCGATCCCCATGGTCACCGGATGGTAGGTCTGAATGATCTCCCGCACCCCGCGATAGACAATCTGCAGTCGCTCAGGCAGCTCGCCGGCACCGGTGCGGATACAACCGGAGGCGACGTACTCGCAGCCACGGCCGGTATCACGCACCACACCGTAACCGGTGATGCGCGAACCGGGGTCGATACCAAGAATTAAAGTCATAACGCCTGCAAAAGGAATTCGCGGTTGCCTGAGGATAACCGTGTAGGAGCTGCCGAAGGCTGCGATCTTTTGATTTTAAAAGCGAAGATCAAAAGATCGCAGCCTGCGGCAGCGCCTACAGGGCTGCGATCTTTATCGACCATCAACCGAGCTGCGCGGCCACCGATTCCGGGATTTCCGCGTTGGAGTAGACGTTTTGCACGTCATCCAGGTCTTCGAGCATGTCGATCAGCTTGAGGACTTTCTCGGCGCCTTCCAGATCGAGCTCGGCGCTGGTGGTCGGCAGCATGACGATTTCCGCGTCGTCACCCTTGAAACCCGCCGCTTCCAGTGCGTTACGCACGGAATAGAATCCGGCAAACGAGGTGAACACATCGATCGAACCGTCTTCGTTGGTCACCACGTCATCGGCGTCGGCCTCCATGGCCGCTTCCATCAGCGCGTCTTCGTCAACGCCGGCGGCGAAAGAGATCTGCCCCTTGCGTTCGAACAGATACGCCACCGAACCGTCAGTCCCGAGGTTGCCACCGCACTTGCTGAACGCATGGCGAACCGCGGCGGCGGTGCGATTACGGTTGTCGGTCATGCATTCGACCATCACCGCCACGCCACCAGGACCGTAACCTTCGTAGGTCAGCTCGACCACGTCGTCGGTGTCGGCAGCGCCGGTACCGCGGGCGATGGCACGATCGATGATGTCACGGCTCATGTTCGCACCCAGGGCCTTGTCCAGGGCTAGGCGCAGACGCGGATTGGAGCCTGGATCACCACCACCCTGACGGGCAGCGACGGTCAGCTCACGAATCCACTTGGTGAAGATCTTGCCCCTCTTGGCATCCTGACGTTCTTTGCGGTGCTTGATGTTCGCCCACTTGGAATGACCTGCCATAACTCGCTCCGAATTCTCTTTGAAACATTGCCCGCCGCGCTGTATTGCGCCGGCCGGCAAACAAAAATCTTGAACAGCTCTGCCTATAAAGAAAGGGCGCATCCGCAGATGCGCCCTTCGGGTCAGCCTTACTCGGCCTTAGGCGTTTCACGCAGACGAATGTGCAACTCGCGCAATGCCTTGGCATCCACCTGGCCCGGCGCCTGGGTCATGACATCGGCCGCGCTCTGGGTTTTCGGGAAGGCGATCACTTCACGGATCGACTGGGCGCCGGTCATCAGCATCACCAGACGGTCCAGACCGAAGGCCAGGCCACCGTGCGGCGGTGCGCCGTATTTCAGGGCGTCTAGCAGGAAGCCGAATTTCTCTTCCTGTTCCGCTTCGTTGATGCCCAGCAGACGGAAGACCGCCTGTTGCATCTCTTTGCGGTGGATACGAATCGAACCGCCACCCAGCTCGGTGCCGTTCAACACCATGTCATAGGCACGGGACAGAGCGCCCGCCGGGTTGGCTTCCAACTCCGCCGGGGAGCACTTCGGCGCGGTGAACGGGTGGTGCAAGGCGCTGAAGCTGCCATCGTCGTTCTCTTCGAACATCGGGAAGTCAACGACCCACATCGGAGCCCATTCGCAGGTCAGCAGGCTCAGGTCGTGACCGAGCTTGATGCGCAATGCACCCAACGCTTCGCTGACGATCTTGGCCTTGTCGGCACCGAAGAACACGATGTCGCCGTCAACTGCACCAACACGATCCAGGATCACGTTGAGGTTGGCTTCAGGGATGTTCTTCACGATCGGCGATTGCAGACCGTCAACGCCATTCGCGCGCTCGTTGACCTTGATGTACGCCAGGCCCTTGGCACCGTAGATGCCGACAAACTTGGTGTAGTCGTCGATCTGCTTGCGCGGCATGCTCGCGCCGCCAGGCACGCGCAGGGCGGCAATGCGGCATTTCGGGTCGTTGGCCGGGCCGCTGAACACCTTGAAGTCGACTTCCTTGAGCTGGTCGGCCACGTCAACCAGTTCCAGCGGGTTACGCAGGTCTGGCTTGTCGGAACCGTAGCGGCGCATGGCTTCTTCGAAGGTCATGTGCGGGAACTCGCCGAATTCCAGGCCCAGCACTTCCTTGAACAGGTTGCGGATCATTTGCTCGGTCAGGCCCATGATCTCTTTTTCATCGAGGAAGCTGGTTTCGATGTCGATCTGGGTGAATTCCGGCTGGCGGTCGGCGCGCAGGTCTTCGTCGCGGAAGCACTTGGCGATCTGGTAGTAACGGTCGAAGCCGGCCACCATCAGCAGTTGCTTGAACAGCTGCGGCGATTGCGGCAAGGCGAAGAACGAACCGGCATGCGTACGGCTCGGCACCAGGTAGTCGCGCGCGCCTTCCGGGGTAGCACGGGTCAGGATCGGCGTCTCGACGTCGAGGAAGCCGTTCTCGTCCAGGAAGCGACGGATGCTGGTGGTCATGCGCGAACGCAGACGCAGCTTCTCGGCCATTTCCGGGCGACGCAGGTCGAGGAAGCGATAGCGCAGGCGGGTTTCTTCGCCGACGTCGGAGAACTCGTTCAACGGGAACGGCGGGGTTTCCGATTCGTTCAGCACTTCCAGTTCGTAGCCGAGGACTTCGATCATGCCCGACGCCATGTTGGCGTTGGTCGCACCGGCCGGACGCAGGCGAACCTTGCCGGTGATCTTCACGACGTACTCGCTACGCACGCGATCGGCTGCGGCGAAGGTTTCAGCGCGGTCCGGATCGAACACGACCTGGGCCAGACCATCACGATCACGGATATCGAGGAAAATCACCCCACCGTGGTCACGGCGACGGTGAACCCATCCGCAAAGGGTAATTTCCTGGCCGTCCAGGCTTTCGTTCAGTTGGCCGCAATAATGGCTGCGCATCATGGTCGTGGTTTCACTTCTCGTAATTCGAAATTCGGTTGGAGATCCTACAGCAGCCCCGCCTTTGAAAAGTCGTCGGGTGATGCAAGAACTCGCGTGTGTCGTTCAATTCAGGTTCAGGACCTTAGTCAGCTTTGTCGCCGCCGGCCAGGTTCTTCTTGGAACCGGTCTTGAAATCGGTTTCGTACCAACCCGTGCCGCTGAGGCGAAAGCCCGGCATGGACAGCATTTTCTTAAGCTCTGGCGCCTGACAGGCAGGGCAGTCGACCAGCGGTGCATCGCTGATCTTTTGAATGGCTTCCAACTGATGACCACAGGAAGCACATTGATAATCGTACATCGGCATGGAGGTTGTCTCGGCGATCAGATTGCTACCGCACACGCTGGGTTTCGCGGCAAAGAGCGGGATTATATCCATTAAATGCGGCCTGTGCAGCCGTAAGACTGCACAGACCGACACTCTGCCGTTTTCACCGCCCAGACTAGGCAGTGACGATGCAACCCCCTTCCTTGAGGCTGTGTACGACACAGACGACCCGCACCAATCCACTGAAATTCCTTACTCCGCCATGCCGCAAGTGGACTTCGCGATCCACATGGGATAACAGGCGACTGACCGAGCAACCGTTGGCCCGGGCCATCGCTCCCAAAATATCCCAATAAACCTGCTCAAGCCGCAAACAGGTAGCAAAGCCATTCAATCGTACGGAGCGGGACAAGGGCTGGGCCAATCCCATATCGAACTCACGAACAAACGGATCAACCCTTACATCCCTGTGCGAACCGTATCGCCCCTCTTCTTGCCTCTCATAAACCATAACGCTGACACTCCTTTGCCATCCTGGTTTCTTAAAGCGCAACTGCCTGTCGACTTATAAAAACGCAGGTGCAAAGGTGTTTTCCAGCCGACTTTATGACCCTCGGCGTAGGATAAGCCAACAACTTATGGCAGACCCTGGAGATCGTCCTACTCCGGACGTTTTCCCACACAGCGAAGCGATGCCCCCTTCAGAAGCACCTACGGAACGGCGTAGGAAAGAAGAGCACCATGCATCCACGCCACTTTTTCATGCACCTGCCTACGCGGATCAGCAAGTCACTTGCCTTACCGCAGCCCCGGAACTTCGGACAACCTGCGGCAAATCACCGCCAAAGAGCCGCCGGACGCCCTGATTTGAGTAGCCTGCGGCTTTGCTGTTAAATAGACGACGTGTCGCCAGTGCCTATTTTTCCGGGCCTGGCGCATAGGCTGATAACGGGCACGTGTCCAACGCCTCTTTATTGTCTTGAAGCGAACCGTGCGCCATCAGCTCTTCCTTGTGAGCTGTCTTAACGTGAGTTAATCAAAATGTTGAAAATCGTCCATCTGTTGATAGGCGCAGCAGCCTTGCTGCTGTCCTTCATCCCTAGCCTGCACCCTGAAGCCTTGCCTTACCTGCAACAACCTGACGCGCTTTACCTGGCCTTTTTCGGCCTGCTCAATCTCACGCTTGCACCTGTCATCCCCTACTGGAACAAAGGTCCGCGCCACCAACTGCAAAACCTGGTCAGCGTCCTGCTGGCTCTGGCGGTAGTCCTGCAGACCCTGACGCTGATCGCGCCGATGCCTGTCATCGCCGGTCAACCTGCCGTTCTGTTCAGCCTGGTCGCCGCCCTGATCGCTGTTGCCCTGCATCTGGGCATCAGCTTCTACAAATCGTCACCGGTCGCTGCCTCGCCAAGCTACGACATGAGCAACCGCGATACCGGCACCGTCAAGTGGTTCAACACATCCAAGGGCTTCGGCTTCATTTCCCGCGACTCCGGCGACGATATCTTCGTCCACTTCCGGGCCATTCGCGGTGAAGGCCACCGCGTCCTGGTAGAAGGCCAGCGCGTGGAGTTCTCTGTCATGAATCGTGACAAGGGCCTGCAAGCCGAAGATGTGATCGCCGCACTGCCGCGTCGCTGATTCAAGGCTGAAAAAAAACCGCGCACAGCCTGGCTGTACGCGGTTTTTTCATGCCTGCACATTGATTAGTAGTGCGGCGGTGGCGCTTCCTCTTCGAACGATTCGAACTGGCCGACCATTTCCTCCTGCCGCTTGAGCAACGCAGCCATTTGCAGTTGAAGACGCTCGACCACCCGCTGCTGCGCGACCAGCACATCATTCAATGCCTGGATGGTGTCATCCTGAAAGGCCAGGCGACTTTCAAGGTCGGTAACGCGTTCTTCCAGGCTCATGGTTCAGCCCTCCAGAAACGTAAAGTCATCGGTCAATATCAGGCGCAAACGCTCGCGAATGGCGGCAACCTGCTCCGAACCGTAGGGTTTTGCCGGGTGCCGGCCCCAAACGGGTGCTGGCCAGGCGGCATCTTCGTGTTTGCGCACAATCACGTGCATGTGCAACTGGCTGACGACATTGCCGAGCGCCGCAACATTCAATTTGTCCGCATCGAACGAGTCCTTGAGCACTTGCGAAAGCGCCGTCGTCTCCTGCCAAAGCTGTCGCTGGTCTGCGACATCCAACTGAAATATCTCGCTGATAGCCTCACGACGAGGTACCAGGATGAACCAGGGATAGTTCGAGTCGTTGGACAACAGCAACCGACAGAGCGGAAAGTCCCCTATCGGTAACGTGTCTTGTTGAAGTCGTGGATCTAGAGCGAACACTGCGCGTACTCCCGCCGGGTCATCAATTTCAGCTTAGCGTCCATCCAGAGGAGCAGCGCACCAAGCGACCGGACGGCAGCATACCTGTGAACGGCGCATGCTTCACGGCGAACCTTGCACTGACGCCACGAATACCAGCGTAAAGCTGACAGCCCGCCCCCGGATGAGACACTTTTCGACGCCACGCACCAGTACAGAACCGGCCGACCGAAAAAAACACCGAAATGACTGATTAACAACGAAGAGTTCGCGCCAGACACACGATCAACAGGAATGAATTCAGCACAAGGTTAAAATTTTTTGCACCAAAACCGCACAGTGGGTCTACGCTGGATGCTTCGACATCCGCCATTTACTCACTGGCGGGGTGAACCGGTAACATTTTTGGTTGTCAGGCAGTCGACCAGAAGGTTGCAACATGATGCGAGGCAAAGCGTCAAGCCCACACCAAGGACGCTTGAACCCCCCGGTTTTATGAGGTTTTTACAGCGCCAGACAATCAATTTTAAAAAACCGTAGCAAAACATGATTTTGTGCACGCTTGTTGCATACGTACCCAACATCACCTGAGTGACACCCGCTGGAAGTGGGGGGCATTCAGGCAAAAAAGACAGTGGCAAGGTAGCCCGATGGAGATTCAAACGTTTCACCAGGACTCTTTTTACCGACACCAAGGCTCAGAAAACAGCATTAAAGTTGTCAGCCCGGTTGCGTCGGAGCTCGAAATTTGCGACATCTACCTCGCTGTTTGCGACATGGTCGTAAAGAACGCGAAAGGTTAGATACGCAAGTATCGCCAACATTGTCGGCGTGATATAAGTTTGCGCCGACACAAAAAGAAAGAGCCGCCCAGATAATAAAACAGGTGGGACGGCAGTACTCTTCTAAAACCAAAGGAGCAAATCACGATGCGCGTGATGAAGTGGAGCATGATCGCACTGGCAGTTGCAGCAGCAGCCAGTACCCAATTGGCTACGGCCGCCCCTTTCGTAAGTGACCAGGCTGAAGCCAAAGGTATTGTTGAAGACAGCACCCTGAACTTGCTGGTTCGCAACTACTACTTCAACCGTGATAACAAAGATGGTGCCAACGACCAGAAAGACTGGACCCAAGGCATCTGGGGCAATTTCAGCTCCGGTTACACCCAAGGCCTGATCGGTGTTGGCGTTGACGCTTTCGGTTACCTGGCAATCAAACTGGACGGCGGTGATGGCACCGGCGGCACCGGCAACATGAGCCGCGACGCCGATGGCGAAGTTAACGACAGCCAGGGTAAAGCCGGCGGCGCCGTTAAATTCCGCGTATCGAAAACCGAGCTGAAAGTCGGCGACATGCAGCCAAGCACTGCTCCCGTGTTCGCTGTTGGCGGTTCCCGTATCCTTCCTCAAACTGCCAGCGGTATCCAACTGCAAAGCAGCGAAGTCAAAGACCTTGACCTCGAAGCCGGTCACTTCTACTCGGCGACCAGCCAGGACCGTAACGCTCGTGACGGCGGCCTGTTTGCAACCTACGCTGGCGTAGAAGCCAACTCCATCGACTACTTCGGTGGCAAATACGGCATCACCGACAACCTGTCGGCATCGCTGTACGGCGCCAAGCTGGAAGACATCTGGAACCAGTACTACGCCAACCTGAACTACACCATCCCGCTGGGCGGCGACGAGTCGCTGAACCTGGACGGTAACATCTACAACACCAAAGACACTGGTGATGCCAAAGCGGGCGAGATCAGCAACACCGCTTACTCCCTGGCAGCCGCTTTCTCGTTCATGAAAGCGCACACCATCACCCTCGCCTTCCAGAAGATCAACGGTGACACTCCGTTCGACTACATCGGTGTGGGCAAAAACAACCGCGGCGGCGACTCGATCTTCCTCGCCAACTCCATCCAGTACTCTGACTTCAACGCTCCGAACGAGAAGTCTGCCCAGGTTCGTTACGACCTGAAAATGGCTGAGTACGGCGTTCCAGGTCTGAGCTTCATGACCCGTTACGTGAAAGGTTGGGACATCGACGGCACCAAAGCCCCAGTTGGCGGCGCTTACGAAGGCATCTACGGTGCAGACGGCAAGCACAACGAAACCAACTTCGAAGCCAAGTACGTTGTTCAGACTGGCCCGGCAAAAGACCTGTCCTTCCGTATTCGTCAAGCATGGCACTTCGCTAACGCTGACGAAGGTGAAGGCGACGTGAAAGAGTTCCGTTTCATCGTCGACTACCCGCTGTCGGTTTTGTAATCGCATCCAGTTAGTTTGCGGTAACAAAATAAAAGGCCCATCTTCCGATGGGCCTTTTTTGTTGCCTGTGCAAATTGTTCAATTATTGAACAGCAACCCCACATGCCTGACCGAAAAGTCAGACATATATGGCAAAGTCAATCACTGCACTGCGGACTCCTGAACCACGCGAATAACCCGCTGCGGAAATGGAATATCGATGCCGGCCTCTCTCAGGCGATCACGGGACAGTTCGTTGAACATGAACATCACATCCCAATAATCCGCTGTCTTCACCCAGACACGCAGGGAAACAGTGATAGAACTGTCACCCAATGTCGAAATGACTGCCTGAGGTTCCGGGTCAGTCAATACACGCGGATCCTTGGCCAACTCCAGCAACACCTGCCGGGCTTTCTGCAAGTCCGCTTCATAATCGACGCCTACATCAAACACGACTTTGCGGGTCGGCTGGCGATTGGTGTTGGTGATAATGCCGTTGGACAGATTACCGTTGGGCACGATGATGGTCTTGTTGTCACCGGTGCGCAGTACGGTATGGAAAATCTGGATGCTGTCGACGGTGCCGGCAATCCCCTGGGCTTCGATCCAGTCGCCGATACGAAACGGACGGAACAGCAAAATCAACACGCCGCCAGCGAAGTTCGCCAGGCTGCCCTGCAATGCAAGGCCAATGGCCAGGCCCGCCGCACCAATCGCTGCCACAAACGAAGTGGTTTCCACACCGATCATCGAGGCCACGCTGACGACCAGCAGGATCTTGAGGATGATGTTCGCCAGGCTGCTGATAAAGCCCTGCAACGCCAGGTCGGCATTGCGCAATGCAATCAGACCGCCGAGCTTTTTCGTGACTTTGTTGATCAGCCACCAGCCGATGGCCAGGGTGATGACCGCCAGCAGTACGCGACTGCCGTATTCCATGATCATCGGGATCCAGGTTTGGGATACCTTGACCAGGTTGTCTACCTCAGCGCTTAAGTCCATCTACTTTCTCCTGTTTTCCGGCTATGCGGCATGCGTAAAAAAAGCGGCAGAAAGATCGAACCGCGACGGGTTCAATCGTTTCTGCCGTTGCTTGGGTCTGCGACGTCACAAACGCCAAGAGGTTCCCGCTTTCAAGGTCAGTCGCGGAAGTTGTTGAACTGCAGCGGCATACCGAACTCTTTGGCCCGCAGCACAGCAATAGCTTCTTGCAGGTCATCACGCTTCTTGCCGGTAATACGAACCTGCTCGCCCTGAATGGCCGCCTGGACCTTGAGCTTGGCATCTTTGACGTGAGCAACGATTTTCTTCGCCAGCTCCTTGTCGATGCCTTCCTTGAGGACGGCTTCCTGCTTCATCAGCTTGCCCGACGCGAAGGCATCCTTGACTTCGAGGCACTGCACGTCGATCTTGCGCTTGACCAGAGCCAGCTTGAGGATCTCAATCATCGCTTCGAGCTGGAAATCCGCTTCTGCGGTCAGGTTGACGGTCAGGTCTTTTTCCTTGAACTCGAAGCTGCCTTTGCCTTTCAGGTCATAACGACGATCGAGTTCCTTGACGGCGTTCTCGACCGCGTTGGTGACTTCGTGTTTGTCCAGTTCGGATACCACGTCGAACGACGGCATGTAATCTCTCCAAATTTAAAGGCGCACCGATGGAGCGCGCCTGGCTTGCGGTTAAAATCCGCGCTGATTATAACGGGTCTTTCCCATCATTCACTGTGAGCTGCCGATGCACGCCATAAACAGAGCAAAAAGCTGATGTCCACCACCTGGCATGTACTCGGCGCCGGCAGCCTCGGCACTTTATGGGCGACTCGCCTGGCCCGGGCTGGCGTGCCGGTCAGGCTGATCCTGCGGGACACCGCGAGACTGCAGGCCTATGAGACTGCAGGCGGATTGACACTGGTGGAACACGGCCTGGCGCAACACTACGCCGTGCCCGCCGAAACAGCGGACAGCCACCAGCCGATCAACCGCCTGTTGGTGGCGTGCAAGGCCTACGATACCGAGAGCGCGGTGGCCCGACTGGCGTCACGCCTGGCCCCCGGCGCCGAACTGATCCTGCTGCAAAATGGCCTGGGCAGTCAGGACGCGGTGGCCGCACAGGTTCCCCAGGCACGCTGCATCTATGCCTCGAGCACCGAAGGCGCCTTCCGTGATGGCGATTGGCGCGTGGTGTTTGCTGGACATGGCTTCACCTGGCTGGGGGATGCGAGCCATCCGGTCGCGCCGATCTGGCTCGATGACTTGAGCGCTGCCAGCATCCCTCACGAGTGGAGCACCGATATTCTGACCAGGCTGTGGCGCAAGCTGGCGCTCAACTGTGCGATCAACCCGCTGACGGTGCTGCACGATTGCCGCAACGGCGGTTTGCAGCAACATCAATGCGAAGTGGCCACCCTGTGCGGTGAACTGGTGGAGTTACTTGAGCGTTGCGGTCAGCCGGCGGCGGGCGAAAACCTGCAGCAAGAGGTCGAACGGGTGATTCACGCCACCGCGGCCAACTACTCGTCGATGCATCAGGACGTCACGAGCCAGCGCCGCACGGAAATCAGCTACCTGCTGGGCTACGCCTGCAAAGTGGCCGGGCGTCATCAACTGAACCTGCCTCACCTCAATCAACTTCAGGCAAGGTTGATCGCTCGCCTGCAAAGCCTTGGATTGCCCAGCGACTGAGCAGCGGCTACGCTGGCCACTTGTTCCTTGTCTGCGATGAATCCGATGCCATTGCGCCAGCGCCTTGAAAACCTGCCCGTCGGCCAGAAACTGCTGGCCGCCCTGCTGGTACTGATGGTCACCGTCCTGCTGGTTGCCAACCTGACCTTTATCAGCGCCGCGTACTACATCTCCCAGGAAAGCATGGCGCCCCAGGCCCTGCAGACCATCGGCCGGCTGGTATCCAACCCCAGCCTGGCCTCCGAAGCCCTGGCGTCCCCCCAAAGCGCCGAGCGCCTGCTGAATGAACTCAATAGCTATTCGCCGTTGCGCGCGGCCGCCCTGTATGACGCAAAGGGTGAGCGATTGGCGCAATTGCAGCATGGCGACAATCTGGAACTGCCCAAACATTTCCGGCATATCGAAGACTGGCAGGTCACCGAGTTTCGCACCAATCAAGTCATCACCTTGGCCCGCCCCGGCGCTGCACCGGGACATTTGCTGCTGGTCGCCAGCAGTGAACTGCCCGTGGCGTTCTACACCGGGACCCTGACGGCCAGCCTGGGCATTCTGATCTTCAGTGTGCTGCTGTGGCTGATCATTGCCCGCCAGATCAAGCGCCTGATCACCCGGCCGATCCACCAGCTCGAAGAGTTGTCGCGGCAGGTCACCCGTGAAGAAAACTACGCACTGCGTGCTTCGCGAGGGAACCACGATGAAATCGGCAGCCTGGCCGAGGCATTCAACACCATGCTCTCGCGGATCGAGGCCAGGGAGCAGCAACTCAAGCGGGCTCGGGACGACTCCCAGGCCGCATACGACCAGGCCCAGGGCCTGGCGGAAGAAACCCGTCATACCAACCGCAAACTGGAGCTCGAAGTCCAGGTGCGCAGCAAGATCGAGAAAAAGCTCACCGGCTTCCAGAACTACCTCAACAGCATCATCGACTCCATGCCGTCGGCGCTGATCGCCCTCGACGAACAGCTCTACGTGACTCAATGGAACCAGGAAGCCAGCGCCCTGTCCGGCACACGCCTCGATGAAGCCCTGAACCAGCCCATCTTCCTCGCCTTCGAACCGCTCAAGCCGTTCTTGCCGCAACTCAAGGAAACGGTCGAACAGCATACGGTGGCCAAAATCGAACGTGTCACCTGGCTCAAGGACGACGAGCCCCGCCACTACGCCCTGACTTTCTATCCACTGATGGGCGGTGCCGGGCGTGGCGTGGTGATCCGGATCGACGACATCACCCAGCGCCTGTCCCTGGAAGAAATGATGGTGCAGTCGGAGAAAATGCTGTCGGTCGGCGGTCTTGCCGCTGGCATGGCCCACGAGATCAACAACCCGCTGGGTGCGATCCTGCACAACGTGCAAAACATTCGCCGACGCCTGTCCCCCGACCTGCCGAAGAACCTTGAGGTCGCCGAACAGGCCGGCATCGAACTGGCGACGGTCAATCAGTATCTGAAAATCCGCGAAGTGCCACAGTTGCTCGACGGTATCCAGCAGGCCGGTGCCCGGGCCGCCAAAATCGTCACCCACATGCTCAGTTTCAGCCGTCGCAGCACCCGCCAGATGGCCCCGTGCGATCTGCCCGCCCTGATTGATCAGGCAGTGGAAATCGCCGGCAACGATTTCGACCTGGCGATCGGCTTCGACTTCAAGGGCCAGGCCATCATTCGTCAGTTCGACCCGGCGCTGGGCCCGGTCCCCGGCACCGCCAACGAACTGGAGCAAGTACTGCTCAACCTGCTGAAAAACGCTGCGCAAGCCATTCACCAGCGCGAAGACGACAGCGAGCCAGGGCGGATCATTCTGCGCACCCGGCTGAACCCGCCGTGGGCAGAAATCCAGGTCGAGGACAACGGCATCGGCATGAGTGAAAACGTGCGCAAACGGACTTTCGAACCCTTCTTCACCACCAAGGAAATCGGCCAGGGCACCGGACTTGGGCTGTCAGTGTCGTACTTCATCATCACCAATAACCACAAGGGGCAGATGGAAGTGCAATCGACCCTGGGCCAAGGCACTTGCTTCACCTTGCGCCTGCCCCTGGCGAGCACGGCACCTGTCGCGCAAGAACTCAATCTGCTATCGAGGTAACCATGGGCTTTCGTTTGTCGAAGATTTACACCCGCACTGGCGACAAAGGCGAGACCGGGCTGGGCGATGGCCGTCGCGTCCCCAAGGATCACCCGCGGATCGAGGCCATTGGCGAAGTCGATACGCTGAACAGTCAGGTGGGCGTGTTGCTGGCCGGGTTGGCGGCACAAACGGATACTTTTGCAGGCCTGCAGGAAGTGGTCGAGGTTTTGGCGCCTTGCCAGCATCGATTGTTTGATCTGGGTGGTGAGCTGGCAATGCCGGTGTATCAGGCCTTGAATGCAGCGGAAATCGAGCGCCTGGAAGCGGCGATCGATGTGTGGAATGAAGAGCTGGGACCACTGGAAAATTTCATCTTGCCCGGCGGTTCGGCGCTGATTGCCCAGGCCCATGTCTGCCGTAGCCTGGCGCGCAGTGCCGAGCGGCGGTGTCAGCAATTGAATGCGATTGAGCCGTTGACCGGGGTTGGCCTGGCGTACATCAATCGGTTGTCGGATTTGTTGTTCGTGGTGGCGCGGCTGATTGCCAAGCGTCAGGGCGTGGCCGAGATTCTATGGCAGCCGGCGGCGAAGCCTGAGGTTTAGCCTGCGTCTGTCAGGGCCCCTTCGCGGGCAAGCCCGCTCCCACAGTGGATTTGTGGCGCACACAAAACCTGTGGGAGCGGGCTTGCTCGCGAAAGGGCCAGCAGGAGCGCTACAAAATCAGCCCTCAGGCCAAAACGCCCGAATCCCCGCCACACCCTGCGCACCCGCCGCCCAGGCTTTCTCGACCTCGGCCGGGCCAACGCCACCCAGCAGGAACACCGGCTTGCTGAAGCCCTCGATCAAACTCGACGCCTGCTCCCATCCCAACGGCTCGACACCCGGGTGAGTCAGAGTGGGTTGCACCGGCGACAGGGTCACAAAGTCCACCCCCATCTGTTCGGCCAGCACCAGTTCTTCAGCGTTATGGCACGACGCCGCCAGCCAGCGCGATGCCGGTAGCGGTCGGCCAGCCGCTGCGTATTTGCGCAACTGCGCCGAGGTGATGTGCCAACCCGCGGACGGGAAGTCGCCCAACCACTCGAACGGCCCCTTGAGCATCAATTGGGCCTTGCCGGCACACAGGCCCACCGCATCGACAGCCAGGTCGCGATATTTGGGATCGTAACCATTCGGTGCACGCAGCTGGATCAGCTTGATGCCACCGGCAATGGCTTTCTGGATGCCACGCAGCAACGCCGGGGTTTCCAGATCTTCCGGGGTAATCAGGTACTGCGATGACAATCGGGCCGCCGCGACGATCGGCTGATTGGCCGCCGGGAACTCGTAATCTGGCAGATCACGGGGCGACACCCAGGCCAGCGGTTGGCCTTCGGCGCCGTGGGGCTCGCCGCTAAACGCCGAGACCTCCCAGACATCCAGCAACACCTGCTTGTCCGGATAATCGTGCCGGACCTTGATCAGCGGGCGCGCCGCATCGACCACGATGCCCAGCTCCTCATGGAGCTCGCGGGCCAGTGCGGTTTCGACCGACTCGTCGGCCTCGACCTTGCCCCCCGGAAACTCCCACAGGCCGCCCTGGTGCTGTGAATCGGCACGGCGGGCGATCAGGATCTGGCCACTGCCATCGCGGATGACGGCGGCGGCGACATGGACTCGCTTCACTTTTCCAACTCCTCCAGTCCGGCCTTCTGCCAGGCCTTGAACGCCGGCCATTGGTAGAGGGTTTCAACATAGGCTTCGTCAGCCGCGGACAGCTTCACCCGATAGGTGCGCAGGCGTACGGCGATGGGTGCAAAAAACGCGTCGGCCAACGTGAGGCGGCCAAACAGGTACGGACCGCTCTCGGTCGCAGCGGCACGACACTCGGCCCACAACGCCGACATGCGCTCGATGTCCGCCTGGACATCGGCCGGGACCGGCGACAGCGCTGCGTCATGGCTCAGGTCGAACGGCATGTTGCCACGCATGGCGAAAAAGCCACTGTGCATCTGCGCGCACGCCGAACGCGCCTGGGCACGGGCGGCGGTGTCTTTGGGCCACAGGTTCGCATCGGGGAACCGTTCTGCCAGGTATTCGGCAATCGCCAGGGAGTCGGCGATGGTGCCGTGTTCGGTCTTCAGCAGCGGGACCTTGGCGGTCGGCGAATGCTTGAGCAGACGCTCGCGGGTGTCCGGCTGGTTCAGCTTGATCAGTTCTTCGGTGTAGGAGGCGCCAGCCAGATCGAGGGCCAGAGCGCCGCGCAGGGACCAGGAGGAATGCAGTTTGTCGCCGATGATCAGGTGCAGGCTCATGTGCGGGGTGCCTTCTCGTCAGGGTAACAAGCCAGAATATCTAGCGTCTGGTCGTCAGCCTTCGCGAGCAAGCCCGCTCCCACAGTGTCACCATTGAACCCTGTGGGAGCGGGCTTGCTCGCGAATGGAGCGACTCGGTCTTAAGTACGGTACTCGGCGTTGATCTTCACGTACTCGTGGGACAGGTCGGTGGTCCAGATGGTTTCGCTGCAATCGCCACGACCCAGCTCGATACGAATGGTGATTTCTTCCTGCTGCATCACCGCCGCACCCTGGGCTTCGGTGTAGGTCGCGGCGCGCGCGCCACGGCTGGCAATGCACACGTCACCGAGGAATACGTCGATCTTGCTCACGTCCAGGTCCGGCACACCGGCACGGCCAACGGCGGCCAGGATACGGCCCCAGTTCGGATCGGAAGCAAACAGCGCCGTCTTGATCAACGGCGAGTGAGCCACGGTGTAGCCGACATCCAGGCACTCCTGGTGATTGCCGCCGCCGTTGACCTCAACGGTCACGAACTTGGTCGCGCCTTCGCCGTCGCGAACGATGGCCTGGGCCACGTCCATGCACACTTCGAACACCGCCTGCTTCAACTTGGCGAACAGTTCGCCCTCAGCGCGGGTGATTTCCGGCAGCGCCGCCTGCCCCGTGGCGATCAGCATGCAGCAGTCGTTGGTCGACGTATCACCATCGATGGTGATGCGGTTGAACGACTTGTTGGCGCCATCGAGCATCAGGTTTTGCAACACATCGCGGGAGACTTTGGCGTCGGTCGCGATGTAGCCGAGCATGGTCGCCATGTTCGGGCGAATCATGCCGGCGCCTTTGCTGATGCCGGTCACGGTGACGGTCACGCCGTCGTGCTGGAACTGACGGCTGGCACCTTTGGGCAGGGTGTCGGTGGTCATGATGCCGGTGGCGGCAGCTTCCCAGTTGTGGATCGACAGGTCATCAAGGGCCGCTTGCAGTGCGCCTTCGATTTTCTCCACAGGCAACGGTTCGCCGATCACACCGGTGGAGTACGGTAGCACCTGGCTGGCTTCGACGCCGGTCAGCTCCGCCAGTTTGGCGCAAGTGCGCTCGGCGGCGGCCAGGCCTGGCTCGCCGGTACCGGCGTTGGCATTGCCGGTGTTGGTCAGCAGGTAACGCACAGGGCCTTGTACGCGTTGCTTGGCCAGGATCACCGGGGCGGCGCAAAAGGCGTTCAGGGTGAACACGCCGGCTACCGTGGAGCCTTCAACACAGCGCATGACCACAACATCCTTGCGCCCCGGGCGCTTGATGCCAGCCGAGGCGATACCGAGTTCAAAACCGGCAACCGGGTGCAACGTTGGCAAAGGACCAAGACCAACAGCCATGAATGCGCTCCTTTATAAATGATGTCAGCACCGTTTCAGGAAGACGGTGGTTCGAATGGTAAAACGCCGCGACGGCAGAAGCCGGTCGCGGCGCGGGTATTTCAGCGATTGAAACGGGTTTTACTGGATCTGCCCGTGGCAATGCTTGAACTTCTTGCCCGAACCGCAGTAGCACAGCTCATTGCGACCCAGCTTATGCTCGCTGCGAACCGGGGCAGCGGCGAGCGCCACATCGATCTCTTCACCCAGCACTTCCGGTTGCTCCAGGCCTGGCGCTTCTTCATGCAGGAACTGCATGCGAGCGGCCAATGCTTCGGCTTCCTGGCGCAGGCGCTGCTCTTCCTCGATCGGGTCTTCGCGGCGAACCTGAACGTGGGACAGCACACGGATCGAGTCGCGCTTGATCGAGTCCAGCAACTCGGAGAACAGGGTAAACGACTCGCGCTTGTATTCCTGTTTCGGGTTCTTCTGGGCATAACCACGCAAGTGGATACCGTGACGCAGGTGGTCCATGGTCGACAGGTGGTCTTTCCACAGGTCGTCCAGAACGCGCAGAACGATTTGCTTCTCGAAGGTGCGCAGCGCTTCGGCGCCCGCCTGGTCTTCTTTCTCGTTGTACGCCGCGACGAGCTCGTTCATGAGCTTCTCGCGCAGGGTTTCTTCGTACAGGTGATCGTCTTCGTCGAGCCATTGCTGGATCGGCAGCGTCACACCGAAGTCACTCTGCAACGCTGCTTCCAGACCGGCCACGTCCCACTGCTCAGGCAGCGATTGCGGAGGAATGTGCGCACTGACGGTGGCGTCGAGCACGTCCTGACGGAAGTCAGCGATGGTCTCGCCGATGTTGTCGGCGGCCAGCAACGTGTTACGCATGTGATAGATCACTTTACGCTGTTCGTTGTTGACGTCGTCGAACTCGAGCAGTTGCTTGCGGATGTCGAAGTTGCGGCCTTCAACCTTGCGCTGGGCCTTTTCAATGGCGTTGGTCACCATGCGGTGCTCGATCGCCTCACCAGGCTGCATGCCCAGGGCCTTCATGAAGTTCTTCACCCGGTCAGAGGCGAAGATGCGCATCAGGCTGTCTTCCAGCGACAGGTAGAAACGGCTGGAACCGGCGTCGCCCTGACGACCGGCACGACCACGCAACTGGTTGTCGATACGGCGCGATTCATGACGCTCGGATGCAATCACCTGCAAACCACCCGATTCGAGCACTTGCTGGTGACGCTTCTGCCAGTCGGCCTTGATCTGGGCAATCTGCTCAGGGGTCGGGTTTTCCAGGGAAGCCACTTCCACTTCCCAGTTACCGCCCAACAGGATGTCGGTACCACGACCGGCCATGTTGGTGGCGATGGTCAGTGCACCCGGGCGACCGGCCTGGGCAATGATCTCGGCTTCCTTTTCGTGGAACTTGGCGTTCAGAACCTTGTGTTCGATGCCTTCCTTCACAAGCAGGCTGGACATGTGCTCGGAGGTTTCGATGGTGGCGGTACCCACCAGCACCGGACGACCGGCGGCCATGCTTTCCTTGATGTCAGCCACGATTGCCGCGTATTTCTCGTCGGCGGTCAGGAACACCAGGTCGTTGTAGTCTTTACGTGCCAGCGGCTTGTTCGGCGGAATCACCATGACCTGCAGGCCGTAGATCTGGTGGAACTCGAACGCTTCGGTGTCGGCCGTACCGGTCATGCCGGACAGTTTGTTGTACAGACGGAAGTAGTTCTGGAAGGTGGTCGACGCCAGCGTCTGGCTTTCGGCCTGGATGTTCAGGTTTTCCTTGGCTTCGATGGCCTGGTGCAGGCCTTCGGACAAACGGCGACCCGGCATGGTACGGCCGGTGTGTTCGTCGACCAGTACGACCTGACCGTCCTGCACGATGTATTCGACGTTGCGATGGAACAGCTTGTGCGCACGCAGGCCGGCGTAGACGTGAGTCAGCAGGCTCAGGTTGTGCGCCGAGTACAGGCTTTCGCCTTCAGCCAGCAGGCCGATGCGGGTCAGCGTTTCTTCGACGTACTGGTGACCGGCTTCGTTGAGTTCGACCTGACGGGTCTTCTCGTCGACGGTGAAGTGACCGGCCTGGGTCACTTCGCCTTCGACTTCTTCAACGTGCAGCTTGAGCTGCGGGATCAGCTTGTTGACTTCGATGTACAGCTTGGAGCTGTCCTCGGCCTGACCGGAGATGATCAGCGGCGTACGGGCTTCGTCGATGAGGATGGAGTCGACTTCGTCGATCACGGCAAAATTGAGTTCGCGCTGGAATTTTTCTTCCATGCTGAACGCCATGTTGTCGCGCAGGTAATCGAACCCGAATTCGTTGTTGGTGCCGTAGGTGATGTCGGCGGCGTAGGCAGCACGCTTCTCTTCCGGCGGCTGGAACGGCGTGACAACGCCGACCGTCAGGCCGAGGAATTCATACAGCGGGCGCATCCAGTTGGCGTCGCGGCGGGCCAGGTAGTCGTTCACCGTCACAACGTGCACGCCGTTGCCGGACAGCGCGTTGAGGTAAACGCCCAGTGTTGCCACCAGGGTCTTGCCTTCACCGGTACGCATTTCCGCGATCATGCCTTCATGCAAGGTCATGCCGCCGATCAGCTGGACATCGAAGTGGCGCATGCCCATGACACGCTTGCCGGCTTCGCGGGCGACCGCAAAGGCTTCTGGCAGGAGCTTGTCGAGGGATTCCCCTTTGGCGATGCGGGCCTTGAACTCGCTGGTCTTGGCACGCAATTGATCGTCCGAAAGGGCCACCATTTGCTCTTCGAAGGCATTGACGAGTTGCACCGTCTTGAGCATGCGTTTGACTTCACGCTCGTTCTTGCTTCCAAAAAGTTTCTTTAACAAAGGCGCAAACATATCGGCAGGATCTTCCACACTAAAGGGATGGAGGGCGGCCCCGTGAGTCGCCCGTGCAGCCCTCATGGCCGCATGCGAACGAGCATTCTACCCGGAAACGGTGGTGAGGAAAGTGGCGATATTCCACGATGCTGGCACAGCGCTTTGACGGGGCTCACTTAAAATAGGGGCGTTTTGCTCAACTTCAAGCCGTTCAAGGCAGAAGTTAGTCGTTGATTTAATGGGTAAAGCGCCCACAAAAGCAATGGGCGGGTGCATCCGGTGCTTTCTGCTACCATGGCGGCTCTGTTACTTCAGGTGTCTGATCATGGCATTTCGCCCACTTACGGCCAAAGTACCCGCCGTTCTACTACGCGAAGCCAAGCCGCTGAAAGCCATTCTAGGCCACGCTCAACGCCTGGGTCATTTGCAACGTTTGCTCGAAAGCCAATTGCAACCCGCCGCTCGCGAGCATTGCCACGTGGCGTCCTGGCGCGAAGGCAGTTTGTTGCTGATTGTCACCGACGGCCATTGGGCAACCCGCCTGCGCTACCAGCAGAAGCGCCTGCAGCGGCAACTGCAACTGTTCGACGAGTTTGCCAACCTGACGCGAATCCTGTTCAAGGTACAGCCACCGACCGTCCAGCGGGGCGCGGCCGGGCACACCATGGATCTGTCGGACAATGCGGCCGCGACCATCCAGGCCACGGCCGACGGGATCAGCGACCCGAATCTGCGGGCAGCGCTGGAGCGACTGGCGGCGCACGCCAAGACCAGAACCTCATAGGCGCCCTCTGTGGGAGCGAGCCTGCTCGCGAAGGCGGCATAACATTCAACAATGATGTTGCCTGACACACCGATTCGCGAGCAGGCTCGCTCCCACAGTTAGATTGTGTCCACTCACTAGCGACGTTTGCTGCCGCCCAGCAACGACCCCATCAAGCCGCGCACCAACTGTCGGCCAAGCTGGTTCGCCGCCTGTTGCATCGCCGATTTAAGTGCCTTCCCTGCTGCCGTACCGAGGAATTCCCCGGCCTGCTCGGTGAAACTCGGCTCCTGTTTGCCCTGCTCCGCTTCGGGCTCGGGCGCCAGGCCCTTGCGCCCCATCAGCACTTCATAGGCCGATTGACGGTCAATCGGCTTGTCATAGCGGCCCTGCAACGGCGAACCGGCAATCAGCGCCGTACGCTCGGCGCCGGTCAAAGGCCCGATCCGCGATTGCGGCGGCGCGACCAGCACCCGCTGAACCATTTCCGGGGTGCCTTTTTCCTGCAGCGTGCCGACAAGCGCCTCGCCGATCCCGAGTTCGGTCAACACCGACAACGTATCGAACGCCGGATTCGGCCGGAAACCTTCGGCCACTGCGCGCAGGGACTTTTGCTCCTTGGCGGTAAACGCACGCAGACCGTGCTGGATGCGCAGGCCCAGCTGAGCCAGCACATCATCAGGCAGGTCACCCGGCGACTGGGTGACGAAATACACGCCCACGCCTTTTGAACGAATCAGCCTCACCACTTGTTCCAGGCGATCACGCAATGCCTGGGGCGTGCCGTTGAACAACAAGTGGGCCTCGTCGAAAAACAGCGCCAGCAAGGGTTTGTCGGCATCGCCACGCTCCGGCAATTGCTCGAATAGTTCGGCCAGCAGCCACAGCAGGAACGTCGCGTAGACTTTCGGCGCTTCATGCACCAGACGGCTGGCATCCAGCAAATGGATTCGCCCGCGGCCATCGGCAGTGGGTTGGAGGATGTCTTCAAGTTGCAGCGCCGGCTCACCGAACAAGGCATCGGCGCCCTGTTGTTCCAGGGTCGCCAGACGTCGCAGCAGCGCCTGGCTGGAGCCGGTGGTCATCAATGCCGCATCGTCGCCCAGCAACTCGGGGTTGTCCCGCAGGTGATTGAGCAACGCCTTCAGATCCTTGAGATCGAGCAACAACAGGCCTTCGCGGTCCGCCACCTTGAACGCCGCGTACAGCGCCGACTGCTGACTGTCGGTCAGTTCCAGCAGGCTGCCCAACAGCAGCGGCCCCATTTCACTCAAGGTTGTGCGTAAAGGATGACCGGACTGGCCCTGTACGTCCCACAACGTCACCGGATAAGCCTGAGGCTTGTGGTTGAGCCATGGCATACCGGCAATCCGCTCGGCGACCTTGCCCTGGGGATTGCCCGCGGCGCCAAGGCCGCACAGGTCACCCTTGATGTCGGCGGCGAACACCGCCACGCCGGCATCGCTGAAAGCCTCGGCCAGTCGTTGCAACGTCACGGTTTTTCCGGTGCCGGTCGCGCCCGCGATCAAACCGTGGCGATTGGCCAGGCGCATGGCCTGGGCAATCGGCTGCCCCTTGAGGTCGGCGCCGATAACGAGTTGCAGTGAGTCAGGCATTTGGTCACCCATGATTAATCTTTGGTCCTACACGGCCGATAGAGATAACGACAAAGCAGTCAGACACGATCTGGTAGGAAATTTCCCTAAGGAGAGTCGGAAAATTCAATTGCTTTCAACCTTGCCCGTCGTGCGTCCCTTTATAAAAGCACGCGCTGGACATTAAGACCTTAGCGGAACCCCAAGCCATGAACAAAAATCTGCGTTTCAGCCATAAAATCCTGCTTGCCGCCGCCCTCATTGTTATTGCCGCCTTCGCCTCATTCACGCTGTACAACGACTATTTGCAGCGCAATGCCATCCGCGAAGACCTCGATAACTATCTCAACGAGATGGGTGACGTCACCGCCAACAACATCCAGACCTGGCTGGCCGGGCGTATTTTGCTGATCGAGAACCTCTCGCAAAACATCGCCATCAACCCCGAACAAGCCAATGTCGCCAGCCTGCTTGAGCAGAAAAGCCTGACGTCGACCTTCATGGCGTCCTACCTGGGTGATGCCACCGGACACTTCACCATTCGTCCGGATGCGAAGATGCCCGACGGTTTCGATCCGCGTGTTCGCCCCTGGTACAAAGGCGCTGAAAACAGCAGCACGCCGACCCTGACTGAACCCTACATCGATGCGGCAACCGGTCAACTGATCATCTCGATGGCCACGGCTTCGAAAAAAGCCGGACAGAGCGTCGGTGTGGTGGGTGGCGACCTGAGCCTGCAAACCCTGATCGCGACCCTCAGCGCCCGCGACTTTGATGGCATGGGCTACGCATTTCTGGTCAGCGCCGACGGCAAGATCCTGGTTCACCCGGACAAAGCGCTGGTGATGAAGTCCCTGAGCGAGGCGTATCCGAAAGACACCCCGCGCATCGGCAACGGCTTCAGCGAAGTGGACGTCGACGGCAAGACCCGCATTGTCAGCTTTACCCCGATCAAGGGCTTGCCTTCGGTCAACTGGTACATCGGTCTGTCGGTCGACAAGGAAAAAGCCTACTCGATGCTCAGCGAGTTCCGTACCTCGGCTGTGGTTGCAACCCTCATTGCCGTGGCCATCATCATCGCCCTGCTCGGCATGTTGATACGCATCCTGATCCAGCCGTTGCACGTCATGACCCGCGCCATGGCCGACATCGCCGACGGCGAAGGTGATCTGACCAAACGCCTGACCATCCAGAACAATGACGAATTCGGCACCCTGGGCACCGCGTTCAACCGTTTCGTCGAGCGCATTCACGGCTCGATCCGCGAAGTGTCCTCGGCCACCGGGCAAGTCAACGAAGTGGCGTTGCGCGTGGTCGCGGCTTCCAACTCGTCGATGTTCAACTCCGACCAGCAAGCCTCGCGTACCAGCAGTGTCGCGGCCGCCATTAATCAGCTCGGCGCCGCCGCGCAGGAAATCGCCCGCAACGCCGCCCAGGCTTCGAGCCAGGCCAGCGATGCCCGCAGCCTGGCCGAAGACGGCCAGCAAGTGGTGGACCGCAGTATCGTGGCGATGAATCAACTGTCGAGCATGCTCAGCGCCTCGAGCACCAACATCGAATCGCTGAACAGCAAAACCGTGAACATCGGGCAGATTCTCGAAGTGATCACCAGCATTTCCCAGCAAACCAACCTGCTGGCACTCAATGCCGCGATTGAAGCCGCCCGTGCCGGTGAAGCCGGTCGGGGTTTTGCCGTGGTGGCGGACGAGGTGCGCAACCTGGCACACCGCACGCAGGAATCGGCGCAACAGGTGCAAACCATGATCGAGGAGCTGCAAGTCGGCGCCCGGGAATCGGTGAGCACCATGAGCGACAGTCAACGCCACAGCCAGGACAGTGTGGAAATCGCCAACCTCGCGGGCGAACGCCTGAACAGCGTGACCTTGCGTATCGGGGAAATCGACGGCATGAACCAGTCGGTGGCCACCGCGACCGAAGAACAGACCGCCGTGGTGGAGTCGATCAACGTCGACATCACCGAGATCAACACGCTGAACCAGGAAGGCGTGGAAAACCTGCAATCGACCTTGCGCGCGTGCTCGGACCTTGAGCAGCAGGCGGCGCGATTGAAGCAGTTGGTGGGTAGCTTCAGGATCTGAGGCGCTCTTGCGGGCCCCTTCGCGGGCAAGCCCGCTCCCACAGGGATCTTGGGTGTCAACACAATTTGTGCTTCACCTTGACTACTGTGGGAGCGGGCTTGCCCGCGAAGGCGGCCGGTCAAACGATACATCCCCCCGGCTGACACCCACCCGCACAACCCCAACCGAACATCTATCCTTCATAAAGGTCAACCAAGGGAATACCGGGACCGGAGGATCGTTCATCGTGCATATCGCTGACATCACCATGTTCTACGCCCCTGCCAGCGGTGGCGTGCGCACTTATCTGGATGCAAAGCACCGTCGCCTGGGCATCAAGCCGGGCATTCGCCACAGTTTGCTGATCCCCGGATCGTCCTTGAGCGAGCAGGATGGCATCTTCACCGTTCCGGCCCCTGCCCTGCCTTTCGGCAAAGGCTATCGCTTCCCTCTGCGTCTCGCGCCCTGGCGCAATGTCCTGCAGGATTTGCAACCTGACCTGATAGAGGTCGGCGACCCCTACCTCACCGCATGGGCAGCGCTGGACGCGCGGCGGCAACTCGATGTACCGGTCATAGGTTTCTATCATTCGGACCTGCCGCTGCTGGTCAGCAACCGCATGGGCAACTGGGTGACCAATAACGTCGAGGCCTATGTCAGCAAGCTCTACGGCAACTTCGACCGGGTGCTGGCGCCCAGTCGGGTCATGGCCGACAAACTCACCGGGCTCGGGGTCAGGAATGTGTTCGTGCAACCCTTGGGCGTCGACCTGCAAACCTTCAATCCCGATGCCAGAGACCCCGGGCTGCGGGCCGAGTTGGGCCTGGACGATAACACCCGGCTGCTGATCTTCGCCGGGCGCGGTTCCAAGGAAAAAAACCTGCCAGTGCTGCTCGACTGCATGAAACGCCTGGGCCGACGCTATCACCTGCTGCTGGTTGGCTCATCGATGCCGACGGCCGTGCCGTCCAATGTGACGGTGATCGACCAGTTCTGCCCGGCGCCGCAGGTGGCCCGCCTGATGGCCAGCGCCGACGCATTGCTGCACGCCGGCGATCAGGAAACCTTCGGTCTGGTGATACTCGAAGCCATGGCCAGCGGTATTCCGGTGGTGGCCGTGGCGGCCGGGGCATTCGAGGAAATCGTCACCGAGGACTGTGGCCGGCTCTGCGCGCCGAACGATCCAGCCGCGATGGCCACCGCTGTTCGAGAGCTGTTCGGCTCGGGCAGCGTAGCGCTGGGCCGCCAAGCGCGGTTACATGTCGAACGACATTACGCCTGGGATGCGGTGGTCACCAGCTTGCTGTGCCACTACCACGCCGTGTTGGGCAGCCAATGGCCGCTGACTGCCAATGGTTGAGCCCATGAACAGGCCCGCTTTACTGCTGGTGCTGCACGACGTGGCACCTCCCACCTGGGCCGACTACCAACCGTTCGTCAAAGCCGTCGATGCCTTGGGGGGCGTGCCGATCACCTGGCTGGTGGTTCCGGATTACCACAAACACAACAATCTGGACGTCCATCCGCCGTTATGCCGCCAACTCAGTGCCAGGGTCGCCCGGGGCGACGAACTGGCACTGCATGGCTATTTCCATTGCGACGAAGGGCCGATGCCCCTCAATCCCCGCGACTGGTTCATGCGTCGGGTCTACACCCACGAAGGCGAGTTTTATCGTTTGTCACAAGAAGCCGCCCTCGCCCGCCTGCGTTCGGGCATCGAGATGTTCCACCGGCATGACTGGCCGCTGGAAGGGTTCGTCGCCCCGGCCTGGTTGATGAGCCAAGGCACTCGCCAGGCATTGCGCCAACTGCCGTTGAGTTACACCAGCGACTCGCAGCATTTATACCGGCTACCGGATTTCACCGCGATTGAAGCCCCGGGGCTGGTCTGGAGTGCGCGCAGTGCCTGGCGCCGGGGGGTATCGAAGCTCGTCAGCGACCGCCGTGAACAACGCTGGCAGCACGCCCCGGTGATTCGCCTGGGCTTGCATCCGGTGGACATGCGCCATGAGTTCTCGCACCGATACTGGCTGCGAACCCTTGAGCGCCTGCTCGATAATGGACGCGTTCCAATGACCAAGTCCCAGTGGCTGGCGCTGCAAAACAACCGAATGGGCTGTGCCGCATGAGTCGTGCCCTGCTGTTGCTCGTCGGCCTGCTCGCAGCGGTGCTGATTCCACTGCTGTTGGGCGGCAGCGAAATCGGCTCCCGGCTGAGCGGTTTTCCGCTGCCGTGGCTGTTGATCATGTTCGGAATGATCCTGCTGTGCTGGGGCGTGAACACCCTGCGTTTGCGTCTGTTGCTGGGGGATCAATGCCACAAGGTCAGCCGGCTCAGGAGCCTTGGCGTGGTGATGGCCGCCGAATTTGCCTACTGCGCCACGCCCGGCGGCAGCGGCGGGCCGCTGACGATCATGGCGTTGCTGGCGCGTCACGGCGTGCGTCCGGCCAGGGGCAGTGCCGTGTTTGCCATGGACCAACTGAGCGACTTGCTGTTTTTCCTCTGCGCCCTGAGCGGGATTCTTGTTTACGCCCTGTTCCAGCACCTCAGCCAGCGCATGGAATGGATGCTGATGGTCAGCGCTGTCTCGCTGTTCGGCGGTTTGATCACCTGCGCCATGGTCGCCCGCTATCACCGCTCGTTGATTCGCCTGAGCGGTCGATGGCTCGCCCGGGTCAATGTCAAGGCGGCCACGCGAATGCGCTGGGCGCGCAAGCTCCTGCAGTTTCTGGCGGCATTTACCGATACGCTGAAATTACCCGCGCAGACCTTGATCAAGGTATTCGTCCTGACCTGTGTGCATTGGCTCCTGCGCTACAGCGTGCTCTATCTGGCGCTGCGCGGGCTCGGCGCGGATTTGCAGTGGGCCTGGAGTTTTCTGATCCAGATGCTGGCGCTCAGCGCCGGACAATTCAGCCTTCTGCCGGGCGGAGCCGGGGCGGCGGAGCTGACGTCGGCGGCGCTATTGGCCCCCATGGTCGGGAAATCCACGGCCGCCGCGGCGATTCTGATTTGGCGGGCGGTGACGTATTACTTCTACTTGCTGGTCGGTGGGCCGGTATTTTTGCTGATGCTGGGGCGGCCGCTGCTGAAGAAATTGATGAAAATCAGGCAGGCCTGAAAAGATCGCAGCCTGCGGCAGCTCCTACAGGGTACGCAGGCTGCGATCTTTTTTAATCCTTCCCGGCTTCATCGTCAGACTCCTGCTGCAGCTGCTCCCACAACTCGGCCGCCCCCGGAAACTCCGTACCGTCTTCAGGCCCCATGTCATCCGGGTCGAAGCGGCTCAGGCAACCCTCGCCCAGCGTGGCGGGAGCCCGGGATGTGGCTTTGTCCAGTGGATCGGCCATGGTCATGTCCTCGGTGCAGAAACGGCGAAGGGCCTGGAGCGATTGAACGCCCAGGCCCTTCGAATTTCAACCGCGTCGTGCGTCTATCAGAAGACGACGGTTTTGTTGCCGTGCACCAGCACCCGGTCTTCCAGGTGATAACGCAGGCCACGGGCCAGCACCATTTTCTCGACATCGCGGCCGAAACGCACCATGTCTTCGATGCTGTCGCTGTGGCTGACACGCACCACGTCCTGCTCGATGATCGGTCCGGCATCCAGCTCTTCGGTCACATAGTGGCAGGTCGCGCCGATCAGCTTCACACCGCGCAGGGAGGCCTGGTGATACGGCTTGGCACCGACGAACGACGGCAGGAAGCTGTGGTGAATGTTGATCACCTTGTGCGCGTATTCGCTGCACAGCTCGGGCGGCAGGATTTGCATGTAACGGGCCAGCACCACCACTTCGGCATCGTGCTGTTTGACCAGGCGCGACACCTCGGCGAAAGCCGGCTGCTTGTCCTGCGGATTGACCGGGACGTGGTAGTACGGAATGCCGTGCCACTCCACCATGCTGCGCAAGTCATCATGGTTGGAAATCACGCAGGAGATTTCGCAGTCCAGTTCATCGCTGTGCCAGCGATGCAGCAAGTCGGCCAGGCAGTGCGACTCGCGGCTGGCCATCAGCACGACACGCTTCTTTTGTTCGGTATCGGTGATGCGCCAGTCCATCGAGAACTCTTCGGCGATCGGGGCAAAGGCTTCGCGAAACGCTTCGATACCAAATGGCAGGGAGTCGGCACGGATTTCGTGACGCATGAAGAACCAGCCACTGAGATTGTCCGAGTGATGGCTCGCTTCAGTGATCCAACCGTTGTGTGATGCCAGAAAGTTACTGACTTTGGCAACGATGCCAACACGGTCCGGGCAAGAAATCACCAGACGAAAAGTGCGCATGAGGGGGAAACTCCAGAACTTCGCAAAGGCCGCCATTCTAGCGATTGCGCAGCAAAACTGCAGTATTGTTGACGTTTCGCCCTGCCGGAAGGTCGATGCGGCTGGACGGCCAACACCCGTGCCGGTTCGTCCGGATGCTCTAGCGCTGCCGGGCAATTGTTAAATTATGTATATCTGACGGACCTGGATCACATTAATAACGGCATTACCAATGTTCGCCCAAGACAAGGCAACTAAATCAAATAAAGTTGGCTTATATGTTTACTTGATGAAACACCGTGACTATTATTGCCGCACTGTCACCTGCCATCCAGCGTACAACATAAGGTAGTTCCCATGTCCTTGATCAACGAATATCGCGCCACCGAAGAAGCTATCAAAGAGCTGCAAGCCCGTTTGAAGAACCTGTCCCAAGACGACAAACTGCAAACCGAGCTGGAATTCGAAGGCAAACTGCGCACCTTGATGGGTGAATACTCCAAGTCCCTGCGTGACATCATCGCGCTGCTGGATCCAGAGTCGAAAACCAAGGCACCACGCGGCGGTGCAGTGAAAACTACCGGCACCAAGCGTGCTCGCAAAGTTAAACAATACAAAAACCCGCACAACGGCGAAGTCATCGAAACCAAAGGTGGCAACCACAAGACTCTGAAAGAGTGGAAAGCCAAGTGGGGCGGCGACGTGGTAGAAGGCTGGGCTACCCTGCTGGGCTAAGCCTCAGAGCTTGTCGCAGATGGATCCGTGACAAAAAAAGAACGCCAGCAAATGCTGGCGTTTTTTTATGCGCGGGGTTTAAGCACCGCCAGGTTCGATTTCAAAGGTGCATACGCTGACGCAGTCCCTGGACATAATCCTGCCACTCACCGAGCACCCCCTGCTGAAATGGAGTGGCACTAACGCTCAATTGGGCCGCGGCCTCTACAAAACTTTCGAGGGTATTTGGCGCCCCCCATCCGGGGTCTGACAAACGTTTCTGACAGAATATTCGCCAGCGCTCTTGCTCCTCGGCATTCAACGTATCGGGAAAGTTGCGTGCGCGATATCGAAACAATAATTCAGGCAAGCGTTCGTCATCGAAAGGCCACTGCTCTTGTGCCAACTGCATCGGGTCGACGGTTCTGACTTGTTCGCACAAACGCCGGTCCCGATCACCGATGAATCCATCGTATAACTGTTGCTCCGGATCCTGGCTCTGGGAAAAGTCTTCGCGGGCATAAATCCCCAGGACTTTATCCAGCCAAACTTTCCGCGCGTCATTTAGCCGCAGCACTCGCTGCTGATACAGCGCCATGTCCAGACCCAGGCGCTGCTGATCCTCCTGGCGAAGTACCGACAACGGGGCCACCACCGGGCACTTGTTGATGTGAATCAACTTCAACGGTACCGGCAATTCCCCCTCGGCCAGTTGGTCGTGACGGGTATACAAGCGCTGACGCAAACTTTCGGCATCCAGGTCGAGCAGGCCCTGGGGGTCGAGGTGCAGGTCACAGACGATCAGGGCGTTCTTGTTGCGTGGGTGCCAGGCCAGCGGCAACACCACCCCCACATAGCTGCGCGCCGCCGAAAAGCGCCCGGAAACATGCACCAGCGGTTGCAGCAGGCGTATCTGGTCCATGACTTTCTGCTTGCTGCGCAGTTGAAACAGCCAGGCGTAGAGCTTGGGTTGTTTTTCCCGAATGAGGCGCGCCAGGGCAATCGTCGCGCGAACGTCCGACAGCGCCTCGTGGGCATTGCCATGATCGATGCCATTGGCAGCGGTCAGGCGCTCGAGCTTGAGCGTGACCCGCCCTTCGTCGTCCGTCGGCCATTGCAGGCCATCGGGGCGCAAGGCATAAGCGGCACGCACCACATCGATCAGGTCCCAGCGGCTGTTGCCGCCCTGCCATTCCCGCGCATAAGGGTCGAAAAAGTTTCGGTACAGGCTGTAGCGGGTCATCTCGTCATCGAAACGCAGCGTGTTGTACCCCGCGCCACAGGTGCCCGGTGCCGCGAGCTGGGCATGCACCCGGGTCATGAAATCGGCTTCGCTCAAGCCCTGCGCCTGCAGTTGCCCGGGCGTGATTCCCGTGATCGCACACGCGGCCGGGTGCGGCAGGATGTCGTCGCTGGGCTGGCAATACAGATTGACCGGCTCGTCGATTTCATTGAGATCGAAGTCGGTGCGCAGGCCGGCCATTTGCAACGGACGGTCGCAACGGGGATTGATGCCAGTGGTTTCGTAGTCGTACCAGAAGATGGAGGTCACGGGCGATTCCTGAACTGAAGATCGGCAAAGTCTAGGCGTTCACCTCCCGCCAGGGCCAGTAGTCTTGTCATTCAAGCAGCTTGCCCGGCTCACCATGCAATACATAGTTATGTCGCTTCCCTGCGCCCCCGCCCCTCGAATAGGCTGCTAGCATCGGATAGACAGAGAATCCCGATCCAGGCCACATCATCAGGTTGCCCATGCTCGAGACCACAGCACTGCCAGGGAATGCGCCGCTGTCACCGCCACTGGACACGCGATACCAGGTCGAAACGCCGGAGGGCGTCGACCTGCCACTGCGCCCGGCCGGGTTGATGGTTCGTGCGTTGGCGTTCGCCATCGATCTTGGATTGCGCGGCCTGGTCCTCGGTGTGCTGTTCATTGCGCTGGCGATGCTCGGCAAATTGGGCGCCGGGCTCGGGTCGATCCTGCTGTTCGGGGTGAGCTGGTGGTATATGGTGCTGTTCGAGGTGCTCAACCAGGGACGCTCGCCGGGCAAGCAATGGATGGGACTGCGGGTGGTGCACGACGACGGGACCCCGGTCGGCTGGTCCGCTTCGCTGCTGCGCAACCTGCTGCGCGTTGTCGACCTGTTGCCCTTCGGTTACTTCCTCGGGGCCATCAGCTGCCTGCAACACCCCCACTTCAAGCGCCTTGGCGATATCGCCGCCGGGACCCTGGTGATCTACCGCGAACACTCGCACACCCGCCCCGAACTCCCCGAAGCCCAGCCCCGCCGCACGGCATTTGCCCTGACGCTCAGCGAGCAACGGGCCATCCTCGGGTTTGCCGAACGCCAGGGCGAACTCTCCCGGGCACGGGCCGATGAACTGGCCGCCATTCTCGCCCAACCCTTGCAGGTCCCGGCCGCGCAGGCGGTGACCGAGCTCAACGGCATCGCCCGCGGCTTGTTGGGGCCGACATGAAGCAAAGCCTTTTCGAACGTCGGCACAAGGCCGAGTGGGAACGTTTCTCTGGGCTGCTCGAGCAATTGGAACGGGACGGCAAGGTCACCGACGCTGGCAGTTTCCCGAAGGATTACCGACGCCTGTGCCAACACCTGGCACTGGCACGGGAGCGTGGCTACAGCAGTTTTCTGATCGACTCGTTGCAGCAACAGGTGCTGCGCGGGCATCAACAGCTTTACCGTCACCGCAGTCGCCTGGGGGCCAATGCGCTGGCTTTCATCCTCGCGGATTTCCCGCGCCTGGTACGCGAACAGTGGCGTTTCGTGCTCGCCGCCAGCCTGATGTTCTTTGTCAGCCTGGCCGGTTTCGCGCTGCTGGTGTACCTGTTCCCGGACCTGATCTACAACCTGATCCCCGCCGAACAGGTCAGCGAAATGCAAAGCATGTACGACCCCGTTGCCGGTCACCTCGGGCGCACGGCGGAACGGGCCGCCAGTGAAGACTGGGTGATGTTCGGCTACTACATCATGCACAACATCGGCATTGCCTTTCAGACCTTCGCCAGCGGCTTGCTGTTCGGCCTGGGCAGCGTGTTCTTCCTGATCTACAACGGCCTGATGATCGGTGCGGTGGCCGGGCACCTGACCTACGTCGGCTACGGGCAGACCTTCTGTTCATTCGTGATCGGCCATGGCGCTTTCGAACTCAGCGCCATCGCCCTGGCAGGCGCCGCCGGTCTGAAGCTGGGCTGGGCGTTGGTCGCCCCGGGGCGCCTGCCCCGTGCCGAGTCCTTGCGATTGGCGGCGCGCAAGAGCGTGCTGCTGATCTGCGGGGTCATGCTGTTTCTGTTGATCGCGGCGTTTATCGAAGCCTACTGGTCATCGATGACTCGCCCGTCGCCCCAGACCAAGTACCTGGTCGGCGCGGCGCTCTGGTTGCTGGTCGTGGTTTATCTCGTATGCGCCGGACGTCGCCGCCATGCGCCTGAATGACGCCAGCGTGGTCATTCGCCCGCGCTCGACCTGGGAAGCCATGGACCTCGGCGTGCTCCTGAGCCAGCGCCACCGACGCCTGCTGATGAGCAGTTGGGCTTTGCTCACCTTGCCGGTGTTCGCGTTGCTCAGTTGGGGGCTCTGGGACTCGCCGTCTCTCGCCGTGTTGATTTTCTGGTGGCTGAAACCGGCATTCGACCGCTTGCCCTTGTACATCCTGTCCAAAGCCATGTTCGGCGAAACACCCACGCTCAAGCAGGCCCTGCGGCAATGGCCGCGGCTGCTCAAAGGGCAATTGCTGGCCAGCCTGACCTGGCGACGCCTGAGTCTGCAGCGCAGTTTCGTGATGCCGGTGGCGCAGCTCGAAGGCCTCGACGGAGAACAGCGCCAGCAGCGTTTAGAGGTGCTGCTACAGCGGGACGCCGGCGCCGCACGCTGGCTGACGATCATCGGCGCGCACCTGGAAGGCGCGCTATGGATCGGCTTGATGGTGCTGTTCTATCTGCTGCTGCCACAACAGGTCGCGCTCGACTGGAGCTGGCAGTCGCTGATCTCTGCGGCCACCCAGGACTGGCGCTGGCTGGAACACCTGACCAACCTGTTTTATGCACTGGTGCTGGTGGTCTGGGAACCGATCTATGTCGCCTGCGGTTTCAGCCTTTATTTGAACCGGCGCACCGTGCTCGAGGCTTGGGATATCGAACTGGTGTTCCGCCGGATGCGCCAGCGTCTGATCAGTGCAAGCAGCGTGCTGTTGATCGCCGTGATGTTGCTGATGTCACCCACACACAGCCTGTGGGCCGCCGAACCGGCCATTTCACCCGACAGCCCACGCCTGCTGGACCAGCCCCTGAACACCCAGGTCGCCAGGGACAGCATCAAGACGATCCTCGAACAGCCGCCCTTCAAGAACCGGGAAGCGGTGACACGCTATCGCTTCAGCGAAGACCCGCCGGGCGCTGAAGCGCCGGGCGACGGGCAGACACCGCAATGGTTGAAGTCCCTGTTGCAGCTGTTTGAGGGACAGCACTTCAGAGCCTTGGCGAACCTGATTGAAATCGCGCTGTGGGGCATCGCCATCGGTGCTGTGGGCCTGTTGATCTGGCGCTATCGCGACTGGGTGCAGGCGTTCGTCAGCCGGCGACCGCCCCTCGGCGCCCAAGCCGTGCGCCCCTTGCCGCAGCAGGCGTTTGGCCTGGACCTCAAGCCCGAGTCCCTGCCCACCGACATTGCCACCTGCGCCGAAAGCCTCTGGCAGAGCCATCCGCGCGAAGCCCTCGGCTTGCTCTATCGCGCCCTGCTCAGCCGCCTGTCGCACGACTTCAACATCGCGCTCGAGGCCGCCGACACTGAAGGGCAGGTGCTGCAGCGCATCAAGCGATTAGAGCAACCGGCCTTGCTGGCCTACAGCAAAAACCTGACCAGGCACTGGCAAGGCATGGCCTATGGTCACCGCCTGCCCCCCGAACAGGTGCGACAGGAACTGTGTGACGGCTGGCGCGTGTTGTTCGACCCGGAAGCGCTCCATTGAGTCGGCGCCGGGGGACGGTCGCCATTGCGCTGCTCGCTGTGCTGGCGGCGGCGCTGGGTGTTTATCTGTACCTCAAGGCAACCCCTTATCAGGTCGAAATCGACCACGGCCCTTCTCCCGAAGCCAGGGCCAACCCTTATCTGGCGGCGCAGCTGTTCCTGCGTCAGCACGGCCTGAGCGTCGATCACGCCAACGGCCTGGATATCCTGCCCAGCCTCGATCCGCATCGACACAGCCTGTTGTTGCTCGGGGACCGCTACAACATGACGCCACGGCAGATCGACCAGGTGATGAACTGGACCCGGGCCGGTGGGCGGCTGCTGTTCGTCGCCGAGTCGTTGTGGGATGAAAAACTCGGCCACAGCAATGACCTGCTGCTTGACCGGGTACAACTGCGCCAGTCCTTGAGCAAAGACCTCAAGGAGCCGCCAGCGGATATCAGTGACGATCCTTACCCACAACTGACCAAGCTCTATCTGGAAGACGAAGACGCCCCGGCCTATGCCGGTTTCGATACCGCCTTCCATCTCGAGGACCCGAAAAACCTCGCCCAGGCCTGGGCCAACAGCGCCAGGGCGACGCACATGATGCAACTCGATTACGGACTCGGCTCGATCATCGTGGTCACCGATGCCGACCTGTGGAAAACTCCAGCCATCGAACAGTACGACAACGCCTGGCTGCTCTGGTACCTGACCGCCGACACCCGCGTGACGCTGATCTTCAACACCGATCACGACAGCCTGCCGACCTTGCTGCTGCGTGACTTCCCCCAGGCGCTGGTCGCGTTGTTCGCCTTGATCGTCCTGGGTTTCTGGCACTTTGGCGTGCGTCAGGGGCCGTTGCTGGAGCCGGCACCGAAAGCACGCCGGCAACTGCAGGAGCATCTGCGCGCCAGTGCCGACTTTCTGTTGCGCCGCAACGGTCAAGCCGGCCTGCTGCAAGCCTTGCAGCAAGACATCCTGCGGCGTGTACGGCGTCGCCACCCCGGCTTTGAACAACTCCCCGTCGCCGAACAATGGTTGGTGCTCGCACGCCTGACCGGCCAACCGACACGCGCTATCAGCCAGGCCATGAGCCCGCGTCCGAACCAACGGCTTTCCAGCGTTGAATTCAGCCGTCAGGTCGCCCACCTGCAATCCCTGAGGAACGCCTTATGAGCTGACACCTTGCAAGCGTTGGATTCCCATTGTCTTGGAAGACAGCCCCTGACGGGCTTACGAAGTTATGGCGATTCAGTCTTGGTCCGTGGGAAATCAGTGCTCGCCATTACTCTTTCGTGAACATACGCCTCAAATTGTTCGGCTGGCAGTGGCGGGGAAAACAGGAATCCCTGGTAGGTCTGGCAGCCATGCTTGACCAGAAAGGTGCGCTGAGCTTCTGTCTCCACACCTTCTGCAATCACCGAAAGCCCCAATATCTGGCTCAGGCTCACAATCGCGCAGGCGATGGCGGCGTCGTTGGAATCAACCAGCACATCTCTGATGAAGGACTGGTCGATCTTGAGTTGATCCAGCGGAAGGCTCTTCAGGTATGACAGTGACGAGTAGCCGGTTCCGAAATCATCCAGCGAAAGGCCTATGCCGATCTCTTTCAACTCGATCATTTTGGCGACTGTACCTTCCATATCCTCGATCAGCAGGCCTTCGGTCAGCTCCAGTTTCAATTTCTTCGGATCGGCCCCCGTGAGTCTCAGTACTTGCAGTACCTCCTCGACGAAGTCCGGATGGTGAAACTGACGGGCGCTGACATTCACAGCCATACCCAGTCGGGCGGTTTCCGAATGCTTTGCCCAGGCAACCAGCTGAGTGCAGGCAGCCTGCAGCGCCCAACGGCCTAACGGCAGAATCAACCCCGTTTCCTCTGCCAATGGAATGAACTCGCCTGGAAACACGACTCCGCGCTCAGGATTCTGCCATCTCATCAGTGCCTCTGCGCCAATGATACGGCCCTCACTATTCACTTGCGGCTGGTAATGAAGAAGGAATTCGTTGTCCTGCAAGCCTTGGCGCAAGTCTACTTCCAGCCTGGCGCGTGCCGTGGCAACCGCCTGCATTTCCGGATCGAAGAAGCGCATGGTATTGCGGCCCGCCGCCTTGGCGCGATACATCGCCAGGTCAGCGCGCTTCATAATATCGTCCACTGTGCTCAGCTGCCCCTGGAACAGCGCAATGCCGAGGCTGGGGGTGCTGTGGTGCTCATATCCATCCAACTGGTAGGAAATGTTCAGGGAGTTGAGAATCTTCTCGCCAATAGCCTTGGCCTGGATAGCTGCTTCTCGAGGATTCTCATTAAGGCCATCCAGCAGGACGACGAATTCGTCTCCGCCCAGGCGAGCCACGGTGTCGCTCTCGCGTATGCAGCCGCAAAGGCGCAGAGCCACTTGCTGCAGCAACATGTCGCCTCTGTCATGCCCCAGCGTGTCGTTCAATGCCTTGAAGTTATCCAGGTCAATCAGAATTATCGCGTACGTATGCAGGCTACGGGAGCTGCCCGCCAGCAGATGCTGTAACCGGTCCAACATGAGCCGCCTGTTGGCCAGCCCGGTCAACTGATCGTAGAAGGCCAAACGCTGGACCTCTTGCTCAGCGGTCTTACGGTGAGTGATGTCAGTATTGATCGACAGAATGGATTGCGGCTGACCATCATCGTCTCGCACCAGGGTTCGATGACTTTCGAGCGTGATGGTGCAGCCATCCCGGCGTCGAAGTGTCACTTCGTCCGCCCAGTCACCCGTTTCTATCAGGCTGTTAGTGGCCACATTGAAAGCGGCGCTACCCTGGTAGATCAACTCCTGTGCCGATTTGCCGAGTGCCTCTTCCTTTGACAGGCCGTAGAGACGCTCGGCACTTTTGTTCCAGTACAGGATGCGGTTATCCATCCCGTGAACGACAATGGCGTCCTGGGCCTTGTCCAGCAGCGATGCTTGCTGGCGGGCCTGCTTCTCGCGTTCGCGCAGCACGGCCAGATAACCTTCCCTTTCAGCTGCTTGCGACTCCATTTCGCGCCTGATCTTGCCCCCGTAGATCATGGCCGCACTGACCATCAACAGCACGAACACCATGATCGCGTATTCGACCCGGCGCAGTTCTTCGACCGACTCAAGCTCCTCCTCCAGGAGCTTGCTTTGAATCAGGCCAACGCGATCCCGCACGGTACTGAGTGAGGCGAGCAACAGGGAAAACTTCCTGTCCATCGTTGCCATGCGTTTACCGGCATTATCCGACTGCCCCTCCCTGAAGTAGGAAAAGATCAGCAAGGCCTCGTTCACCATTTCGACCATCGCGGCATCAACTGCACCCACCTCATCCTTCAATGCAAGGGTAAAGGCTTGGATATCTGCACTGTGTTCAGCCTCATGGGCGATCCGTACTTCCAACTGTTTTTTGGCCATTGCCAAATGCTCGTTGAAGGCGCGCAAGGCTTCATTCATGTTCCGCGATTCGGCTTCAACATTATGTGTATCGAACACATTATTGCCCGGCGCATTGACTGTGGAAGCCAGGCTGCCCAGCGTTGAATAGCTCGACAGCTGTTGCACCCACGACTGGTTTGCCTTGATGGAGCGGTGATAGGTATCGACGATCAGGTGATTCAATAGCACGCTTAGCACGACAACCAGCACGTCGAATCCCGCAAGAAAAAAGTACATGCGGTGCCATTTGGTCGAGCGCGGCTTATTTGAGCTGGTGGGTATGGCTTGCTTTGCGGTGCTTTTATTCCTGAAAGAATCCATTTCCACAATCTCCAAACATAATCCTTCTAAACTGACCAATAGAAGCGGTATTCGGAAACCACCCTGCGCCTGCAAGTGCGGGGTTTACTCCATGTCTTCCCGAGTGTTGTTGCGGATTTGCGCCCCAGAACTGGATGCTTCACGCAGAATAATCGGGTGACATAGGGCGCGTTGCGGGTCATTTCCGCGCAGCCTGCCGGACTGTCTGATCAGTTTCGACAACAGACAAAGCATAGCCACTAATTTGCAATTATTCTGTTCGCCGACTGCTCCAGTTCGGTAGCAGCCCTTGATGATCGGCAGCTTTCGGGCCAGAAGCTGACCTTCGATCGAGGCGGTAATGTCGGCAGTTGCACTACAGGCCGAACGGCGGGTCATTCAAATGAGATCGCGTGCCCTCTGACCGTCTTGGACTAACCTCCACCTCTGACGAATGCTCAAATGTGGGGTTGCCATGGGATTGCAATGAGGCAGATTGGCAGTCACTCACTCGTTCCACGCGTAAAAAAATACGTGAACAAGGTAAGTGACTGATTTATGGAAGATAAAACCAATGCAACAGTTTGTAAGGCTCCGGAACCAATGAATGAACCGATCGAGCCCGATGCTGCGAGCCATGCCGCTCAGCAGCGTCAGCGTGCCGGCCATCTGGCCCAGGCCGTACGCAAAGAATTGCAAAAAGCCGTAATTGGCCAGGACAGCGTGATTGACGACGTGCTGACCGCGCTGATCGCTGGCGGCCATGTATTGCTCGAAGGCGTGCCGGGGCTGGGCAAGACCCTGTTGGTACGAGCCCTCGCCCGTTGCTTCGGCGGTGAGTTCGCGCGCATCCAGTTCACCCCGGACCTGATGCCCAGCGATGTCACCGGGCACGCGGTGTATGACATGCAGACCGAGCAATTCAAACTGCGCAAGGGGCCGCTATTCACCAACCTGCTACTGGCCGACGAGATCAACCGCGCCCCGGCGAAAACCCAGGCGGCGCTGCTCGAGGCCATGCAGGAACGGCAAGTCACCCTCGAAGGCCAGCCATTGCCGATCGCGCAACCCTTCATGGTGCTCGCCACGCAGAACCCGATCGAACAGGAAGGCACCTACCCGCTGCCGGAAGCCGAACTGGATCGCTTCATGCTCAAGGTGCGCATGGATTACCCGGACGCCGAGCAAGAGCTGGACATGGTCCGTCAGGTCAGCCGCTCGACCCGGGCCGACATGCTCGATGTCCAGCCGATGCGCACCTTGTTGCAGGCCCGGGATGTGCTGGCCCTGCAACGCATCGCCAGCGACCTGGCGCTGGACGATCAGGTGCTCGATTACGCCGTGCGCCTGGCCCGCTCCACCCGCAGCTGGCCCGGCCTGATCCTCGGTGCCGGCCCGCGCGCGTCCATCGCGCTGGTGCGGTGTGCCCGGGCCCGTGCGCTGCTGCGCGGCGGGGAGTTCGTGATTCCGGATGACATCAAGGGTTGCGCCCTGGCTGTGTTGCGTCATCGTGTGCGCATCGCGCCGGAACTGGACATCGAAGGGCTGGATGTCGATCAGGTGCTCCGGCAGATGCTCGACCAAGTGCCGGCGCCGCGGCAGTGAAACCCGCGCTGAAACGTAAAGATCGCAGCCTTCGGCAGCTCCAGCAGGCGTACACGATCGATGTAGGCGCTGCCGCAGGCTGCGATCTTTCAGGTGCCCAATCATGAAACCCTCGCGCCTGTTATTGATCTGGTTAACCTCGCTACTGGCCATCGGCATCGTGCTCGGCAGTCTGCAGGCACTGGAGCTGGCGATGCCGGCGAGCGTCACGCAGATCAATTGGGGACTGCTCCTGGCATTGCTGGTCCTGGCCCTGCTCGATGCTTTCCGGCTGAAGCGACGACCCTCGCCCCGGCTGAGCCGTGAGATACCCGGCAGTCTGGCCCTCGGTCGCTGGAGCGATGTGCAACTGATCCTTGAGCACGACTTTTCACAACCGCTGAGCGTACAGATCTTCGACCATGTACCGTCGGGCCTGGACTTCGAACACCTGCCGCTGACTGTCCAATTGCAACCGGGCCAGCACAGCCGAATCGACTACCGGCTACGTCCGCTCAAACGCGGGCACTTCAGCTTTGAGCACTGCGAAATCAACCTGCCGAGCCCATTGGGTTTGTGGTCCGACAAACGCATTCTCGATGTCGCGGACAACACCCGCGTCTATCCCGACTTCTCCCGCCTCTATGGCGGCCAGTTACGGGCTGTGGATAACTGGCTCAGCCAGCTCGGCGTACGTCAACGCCAGCGTCGAGGCCTGGGTCTGGAGTTTCATCAGCTACGGGAATTTCGCGAAGGCGACAGCCTGCGTCAGATCGACTGGAAAGCCACCGCCCGCCAGCGCTCGCCCATTGCCCGGGAGTATCAGGACGAACGCGACCAGCAGATCATCTTCATGCTCGATTGCGGCCGGCACATGCGCAGCCAGGACGGCGAGCTGTCGCACTTCGACCATGCACTCAATGCCTGCTTGCTACTCAGCTACGTCGCGCTACGTCAGGGCGACGCGGTGGGCCTGAGCACCTTTGCCAGCGAGCAGCCGCGCTACCTCGCCCCGGTTAAGGGCACCAGTCATCTCAACACACTGCTCAATCGCGTCTATGACTTGAACAGCAGCCAACGCAGCGCCGACTACCAGGCCGCCGCAACGCAACTGCTGGCACGGCAAAAACGCCGGGCACTGGTGGTGCTGGTGACCAACTTGCGCGAAGAGGACGACGATGAATTGCTCCCGGCGGTCAAGCGCCTGAGCCAGCAGCACCAGGTGCTGGTCGCGAGCCTGCGCGAGGACGTGCTCGACACCCTGCGTCAGTCACCGGTACAGACCTTGCCCGAGGCGCTGGCCTATTGCGGGACCGTGGACTACCTCAATGCACGCGCCGAACTCCATGATCGCTTAAACGCTCATGGAGTGCTGGTGATGGATGCGTTACCCGGCGAGTTGGGGGCGGCGTTGGTGACGCGGTATCTGGGCTGGAAAAGAGCTTGAGCCTGAGTGATCTCAAGCCGAAGCCGGCAACGACTGAAAGCTGAAGTACTGCTTCAATGCCTTCACCAATTGCCCATACTCCGGCGGTGCCCGTTGCAGGCTGAAACCGGCGTCGTAATGTTGGGGGGTCGCGTCTTCGTGGCACCACAGGCAACAGGCCTGCAGGTCGATGATCCGCTGGCCGCCTTCGGTCGCTGGAATTTTGAGGCGCAGGTTGAAGTCCGCGCCGATCATCATCGGCAGGTGGCTAATCAGCATCAGCCCGTCTTCGGAGACATTGCCCAGGTAGCCGATGGGTTTGCCGGTGATACCGTTGAACACTTTCAAGAAATACGGCAGTTGATGCCGCTCGATTCGGCGGTCGGTGAACATGTGCGTTTTCGCTATGCAAGGCTCTTAAGCAGAGCCGCACTAATGCTTCGGAACGGGTGCGTATTGAATAGTGGCCCGCTCTCCCCGTTCCCGGTGCGCCAATCCTTACGGCGCTGAGTCCTGCTAATGCCGGTCACAGGTGTTGCCCCGGTTCAGAGGCAAGGCTCTAAAACCGGTTCCTTGGACTATAGCTCACCACCACCGGGGAGCCAGCGATGGAGTGCTCGCCTGCCATCAGAACTGCGTCGGTTTTACCGCCGCGGCACTGCGCAGCGGGTAGTGGCCCAGGCTCTGCAAGGTTTCCAGGCGGGCGCGGGCGCGGTAGGCGTATTCGCTTTGCGGATAGGAGGCAATAATGAACTGGTAGGTCTGGGCCGCGTCGATAAACATCTTCTGCCGCTCCAGGCACTGGCCGCGCATCATCGACACTTCCGGCCACACGTAAGGCCGCGCGCGGCTGTCGCGTTCGACCTTGGACAGTTCGAGCATCACCTGCTCGCAATTGCCCCGGTCATAGGCGCTGTAGGCATTGTTCAAGTGATGGTTCATTGCCCAACGGGTGCAGCCCGTGGCACTGAGGGCGCCGACGGCAAGGGCAGCAATAAGTACGAATCGCATGGGGATCTCCTGTCTTGAACGCTGTATCGACCCGTGGGCGGAAATCTTCAGGCTGCCTGGCGCAAAGTTGTCAGGTTCAATAAAGAAAGAAAAAAGTAGTGCATACGAACAATGACTACACCTTCGGAGCATAGTAGCCTCACTCAGCGCTTGAACTCAGGAGTCTTTGCATGTCCGTCCGTCGTACCAAAATCGTCGCCACCCTTGGCCCGGCCAGTAACTCGCCGGAAGTTCTCGAACAGCTGATTCTGGCTGGCCTGGACGTCGCCCGCCTGAACTTCTCCCACGGCACCCCCGACGAGCACAAGGCTCGCGCGAAGCTGGTGCGTGACCTCGCGGCCAAGCACGGCCGCTTCGTCGCCCTGCTGGGTGACCTGCAAGGCCCGAAAATCCGTATCGCCAAATTCGCCAACAAGAAGATCGAGCTGAAGATCGGTGATCAATTCACCTTCTCCACCAGCCATCCCCTGACCGAAGGCAACCAGCAAGTGGTCGGCATCGACTACCCGGACCTGGTCAAGGACTGCGGCGTGGGCGACGAGCTGCTGCTCGACGACGGTCGCGTGGTGATGCGCGTCGATACCGCCACGGCTACCGAACTGAACTGCACCGTGACCATCGGCGGCCCGCTGTCCGACCACAAAGGCATCAACCGTCGCGGTGGCGGCCTGACCGCTCCGGCCCTGACTGAAAAAGACAAGGCCGACATCAAGCTCGCTGCGGAAATGGAAGTCGACTACCTCGCGGTGTCCTTCCCGCGTGACGCCGCCGACATGGAATACGCCCGTCAACTGCGCGACGAAGCCGGCGGCACTGCCTGGCTGGTGGCGAAGATCGAACGCGCCGAAGCCGTGGCCGACGACGAAACCCTCGACGGCCTGATCAAGGCGTCCGACGCGGTGATGGTTGCCCGTGGTGACCTGGGTGTGGAAATCGGCGACGCCGAACTGGTGGGCATCCAGAAGAAGATCATTCTGCACGCACGTCGCCACAACAAGGCGGTGATCGTCGCGACCCAGATGATGGAGTCGATGATCCAGAACCCGATGCCGACCCGCGCCGAAGTGTCCGACGTGGCCAACGCCGTGCTCGACTACACCGACGCCGTGATGCTCTCGGCCGAAAGTGCCGCCGGCCTGTACCCGCTGGAAGCCGTTCAGGCCATGGCGCGTATTTGTGTCGGTGCCGAAAAGCACCCGACCAGCAAGACCTCCAGCCACCGCATCGGCAAGGAGTTCCAGCGCTGCGACGAGAGCATTGCGCTGGCGACCATGTACACCGCCAACCACTTCCCGGGCGTGAAGGCGATCATCGCCCTGACCGAAAGTGGCTACACCCCGCTGATCATGTCGCGTATCCGCTCCTCGGTGCCGATCTACGCGTTCACCCCGCACCGCGAAGCCCAGGCTCGCGCGGCGATGTTCCGTGGCGTGTACACCATCCCGTTCGACCCGGCTTCGCTGGCGCCGAACGAAGTCAGCCAGAAAGCGATCGACGAGCTGGTCAAGCGCGGCGTAGTACAGAAAGGCGATTGGGTCATCCTGACCAAGGGCGACAGCTACCACACCACCGGCGGCACCAACGGCATGAAGATCCTGCACGTTGGCGACCCGATGGTCTGAGTGACCGGTTGCTGAAAAACAAAAGCCCCGCCATGTGAATGGCGGGGCTTTTTCATACCTGAGATATAGAGCAAAAAAATATAAAAACCTGTCAGATTTGACAGTAGACAGCTTTTTCTACTCCTTACTTAATACAGTTGAACTTTAGTAAAACAAGATGATGACCAGTCTGCAACCTGCAGACATTTAATCAACTTGCTGACACTCAACAGCTTTTAACTAAAGGAATAGAAGAAATGAATACAAGTTCGTCACTCAAACCCGGTGCGTTCGACCCAGCTTTTGGACCAAATCACGATGGCGAGCTATTTCTGACTTATAGCGATTACGTGACAACGACCGGCCGATTGGTTTCGCAAGCCCCCAATGGGAAGATCTATATCGGAGGAACCAGCAGGGCGCCTGAAAGCCCTTTACCTGAACATTTTAGTCTGACGCGAGTTTTAAGCGACGGCACACTCGATTCCGGGTTCGGTATTGCCGGTACTGCTCACATAAAACTCAAAATTCCTGATATCGAATCCTTGGGGACGACACCTATTCAACTGTTCTACATAACCCATGAAGGAGAGGACAAACTCCTCATCTCCGTAGGGAGGTACACCATGGGAGTCAATGCGCCCACAATGGCGGAGGCGTTGATCCGATTGAACGACAAGGGAGAGTTGGACAAGAACTTCGGCACCGATGGAATCTGGCTGATCCCCCGTCCTTTCAAACCCGAGGCTTATCAGCACTCAGCATCGGACGTACTGCAGGTCGGCGGCTCTGCTTCCAGTCGTGCAGTGCATGCAACGGACGGCAAGATTTACATTATTTCCACAGGCAGTGATCCGGACTTTGGATTTGTAGGTGTCGTGATGTGTTTCGACTACGACGGAGTTCCTGACCATTCATTTAACAACTCCGGTTACGCATCGCTTTCCGAAGTACTCCGTGTCCGTAGCTCGTTCAACGACATCGTAGTGCATAATGGAAAAATCACCGTATGTGGCTGGGCTGGCAATAGCGCGGTACTGGCCAGACTCAATATCGATGGTAGTTTTGACAAAACTTTTGCGGAAGCCGGTTACAAGCTGTTGGACGGAGAAAGTTTTCAATTTACTTCCCTTGCAGTGCTAGCTGATAAACGAACCATCGCCACAGGTTTTGGTTTCACTCCACGTAAAGGTTTAATAGCCGCTTATACGGCCAGCGGTCTGATTGACCGGAGCTTTCACCAGGGCGCGCCCATTTACGAAAACTTTGATGCGTCCGATAACGTCATGTTTTTTGGGGTGGGTTCTCAAGACGAAAAGATCATTGTGTCAGGAAGATACATCATTGGTCAGACCCCGCACTTTGTTACCGCGCGATACCTCGGTAATGGCTGTCGTGATACGACTTTTGGGGATGAGGGCTGGGTTATTCACGAGTCCGATTTCGATCGAGCTCTCGCTCATGGGATGAATTTACAATCGGACGGAAAAATACTGGTAATCGGTAATGATTATGACGGTGTTTATAGCAGAACTGTCATCGTCAATCGGCTGCTGAACGGGGCCTGAAATTACGTCTTTTCATAAGGCAACCCGAGCAGTTGCCTTTAATTTACCTACTGAGAAACCCCGCCAACGCCGCCATCGCTTCCGGCGAACGTAGACGCTGGGTGAACAACACGCCCTCTTCTTCTATCACCTTGCGCAACACTTCCCGGTCCGGCGCTTTCATCAATTGTTTGCTGATGCGCACTGCCTCTTTTGGCAGCGATTCAAAGCGCATCGCCATCTCCTTCGCCTTGGCCAACGCCTCTTCGCCACTGCCCAAGGCCTCGGACGCAATCCCCCACGCCGCCGCTTGTTCACCATTGAAACCTTCACCCAACAGCAACAACTCCGCCGCTTTAGCCTGCCCGAGCAAGCGCGGCAGGATCAGGCTGGAACCGAACTCAGGGCATAACCCGAGATTGACGAACGGCATGCGCAGGCGCGCATCGCGGCTGACGTAGACCAGATCGCAATGCAGCAACATCGTCGTGCCGATGCCCACCGCCGCCCCGGCCACGGCGGCGACCACTGGTTTGCGGCACTCGAGCAGGTTGAGCATGAACTGGAACACCGGGCTGTCGAGGCTGGTCGGCGGTTGCTGGATGAAATCGGCGATGTCGTTGCCGGCGGTGAAGCATTCGGCAGAGCCGCTGATCAGTACGGCATTGATCCCGGGGTCGCTGTCGGCCTGTTTCAACGCCTCGGCCAGTTGGCTGTACATGGCGCGAGTCAGGGCGTTTTTCTTGTCCGGGCGATTCAGGCGCAGGGTCAACAGGCCGCGTTCGCGTTCAACTTGGATGGCATCGGTCATGGCAGGACTCAGCGGTGCGAAGTCAGAAGATTTCATTGTGGCGAGCGAGCTTGCTCGCGCCGGGCTGCGCAGCAGCCCCAAAAACCTGTGAGCGCTGCGCACTCAAGCGCGAGCAAGCTCGCTCGCCACAACAGCGGATTCAGCGCTCAACCACGGGGCAGGAACACATCGGCCAGCAGTTGATTGCGCGGCAATCCCGCCAGGTACAGGCGCCGGGCAAAGGCATCGACACTGTCGGGGGCTCCGCAGAGTAAGGCCAGGGTTTGCCGGGAAACAAGCCGCAGTTGCGCCAAAGCCGCTGGCAACTCGGCCGGGGTCCAGAATTCGACACTCAGGTTCGGACGGCTGGCGACCATGGCCTGCAGAGGCTTGGCCAGGTAGTGCTCATCGGCATCATGGGCCAGGTGGATGACACGGATGGCGCCCTGGTGATCCTGGCGCAGCGCTTCGCGCAACACACCAAACAGTGGCCCCAATCCGGTGCCGGCCGCCAGCAACCACAATGGCCGGTTATGCCAGTCCGGATCGTAATGCAAGGCACCGCCGCGCAATTCACCGAGACGAATCGGATCGCCGATGCGCAATTGCCGGGCGGCATCGCTGAATTCCCCGGGCTTGCGGCAATCGAGATGAAACTCCAGAAAACGGTCTTCCTGCGGCAGGCTGGCGAGGGAATACGGCCGCGCCACGTTGCCCGCCCACAACACCAGATGCTGGCCGGCGCTGTAACGCAACGGTCGCTGCGCGATCACCCGCAAGCGCAACACCGTGGTGCTCAGCCAATCGACGGCGGCGACCTCGGCCGGTTGACCATCGACCTGCGGGTCGAAAGCATGCACCTGCAAGTCCTCGACTACCTGGCACTGGCACGCCAGGCGCCAACCCTGTTCTCGCTGCTGCGCACTCAGGGCATCGGGGCGGCTGTCGCTCGGCAGGCCCCGCACACATTGCACCAGGCACGCATGGCAACTGCCGGCACGGCAACTGTAAGGCACCGGCACGCCGCTCTGATTCAGCGCATCGAGCAGATTGCTGCCCGCCGCTACCGACCAGTGGCGCTCGCCAACCCGCAGTTCAGGCATCGACGTTCTCCCACGCCGCCGCGCATCGGTTGCGCCCGTCACGCTTGGCACGATAGAGCGCCTGATCGGCCCGTTGCAGCGCGTCATCGAGGTCGCAGCCCAGTTCCAGCAGGGTCATGCCGGCGGACAGGCTGAGATTGCGCACATTCAGACCGATCAACTCGACATCGGTGAAGGCGATGCGCAGCCGTTCGCAGCACGAAGTCAGACTGTCGGCATCGCAATCGGGCAGCAGCACCACGAACTCTTCGCCGCCGTAGCGAGCCAGTACATCGCTGTCGCGCAGGCACGCGGTGGCAACGCCGGCAAAGGCTTGCAGCACCTGATCGCCGGCGGCATGCCCGTGCAGATCGTTGATGCGTTTGAAATGATCGAGGTCGATCAGCGCCAGGCCATGTACGACACCGGCTTCCATGGCGTTCAACTCGCGGGAAGCCAGGCGCAGGAAATGCCGGCGATTGAACAGGCCCGTGAGCTCATCGGTGGCCACCAGGTCTTCGAGCTGGCGCATCATCCCGCGCAAGGTGTCCTGGTGCGCCTGCAAGGCAAAACGCCGCTGACGCATGCGTTGTCGTGAAGCCTGGACGTAGCGGGCATACAACACCAGCCACACCAGCACGATGAACAGCACGCACACCTGCAACACCGCCATGGCCGGGTCGGGCAACTGGAAGTGGTAGCCCTCCCACAGGGTGATCGCGCTAAAGCTGAAGAACACCAGCAATGCGCATCGCACAAAAGATCGGCGTGACAGATGGAACAGACCGAATAGCAGGATAAGGACGTAAAACACCAGGAACGCACCCCGGGCTTCGTCCAGATGGGCGATCAGCCAGGTTTGCCAGCCAAGCCCCAACAACACTTGCGCCTCGGTCAGGCTGGGGTCGGCGAAACGCAGGTTGCAGCCGCTGTAGAACACCGCGAACAGGATGGCCTGGCTGGTCACCACCAGTGCGCTGCCGATGGCGACACTGGCCAGCGGCGCGTCGTAGTGACCGGTAAAAAACGCCAGCCACAGCAACAGCAATGCCAGGGCATAGGTGCCGGCCGCGAGGGCGAAACGTTTGAGCAACAGGCGCTGGATGGCGTTATGGGTCAATCGTTGACTCACCAAATGAAAGGAGACTGACAGAGCGTCCTACTCTACAGACCGTATGTCACTTTAGTGGCGTGGCCGATAAATGACCATTCAATTTTCGGGATGACCCGATTCCCCTGTAGGAGCTGCCGAAGGCTGCGATCTTTTGATCTTGATCTTAAAAGATCGCAGCCTTCGGCAGCTCCTACAGGGACCGGGTACGACAATGAGACCAAGGTTTGACCACCGGCGGGTGTTTACGGAACCGAGGCGCGGTATACTGCCGCGCCTTTTTAGCGTCGCGCCAGCATGCCCGGCGTGCCTTGAAAGGTGCTTGCAACCGACCGATGCACCCAAGCTGCAAGCACCTTATTGAATGTTCCCGTCTTTTAGAGGAGCGCGACTCATGACCGTGATCAAGCAAGACGACCTGATTCAGAGCGTTGCCGACGCCCTGCAGTTCATTTCCTACTACCACCCCGTGGATTTCATCCAGGCGATGCACGAAGCCTACCTGCGCGAAGAATCGCCAGCGGCCCGTGACTCCATGGCGCAGATCCTGATCAACTCGCGCATGTGCGCCACCGGCCACCGCCCGATCTGCCAGGACACCGGCATCGTCACCGTGTTTGTCCGTGTCGGCATGGACGTGCGCTGGGATGGCGCCACCATGGGCCTGGACGACATGATCAACGAAGGCGTGCGTCGCGCCTACAACCTGCCGGAAAACGTCCTGCGTGCTTCGATCCTCGCCGACCCGGCGGGTGCTCGCAAGAACACCAAGGACAACACCCCGGCCGTCATCCACTACTCCATCGTTCCGGGTAACACCGTGGAAGTGGACGTGGCGGCCAAGGGCGGCGGTTCCGAGAACAAGTCGAAGATGGCCATGCTCAACCCGTCCGACTCGATCGTCGACTGGGTGCTCAAGACCGTCCCGGAAATGGGCGCCGGCTGGTGCCCACCGGGCATGCTCGGCATCGGCATCGGCGGTACCGCCGAGAAAGCCGCCGTCATGGCCAAGGAAGTGTTGATGGAATCCATCGACATCCACGAGCTCAAAGCCCGCGGCCCACAGAACCGCATTGAAGAAATGCGCCTGGAGCTGTTCGAGAAGGTCAACCAGCTGGGCATCGGCGCCCAGGGCCTCGGTGGCCTGACCACCGTGCTCGACGTGAAGATCATGGACTACCCGACCCACGCCGCTTCGCTGCCGGTGTGCATGATCCCGAACTGCGCCGCCACCCGTCACGCGCACTTCGTGCTCGACGGCTCCGGCCCGGCCTCGCTGGAAGCGCCTCCACTGGACGCCTACCCGGAAATCGTCTGGGAAGCCGGCCCGTCGGCCCGTCGCGTCAACCTCGACACCCTGACCCCGGAAGACGTACAGAGCTGGAAGCCGGGCGAAACCGTCCTGCTCAACGGCAAGATGCTCACCGGTCGCGACGCCGCGCACAAGCGCATGGTCGAGATGCTGAACAAGGGCGAAACCCTGCCGGTGGACCTCAAGGGTCGCTTCATCTACTACGTCGGCCCGGTCGATCCGGTCGGTGACGAAGTGGTTGGCCCGGCAGGTCCTACCACCGCCACGCGGATGGACAAGTTCACCCGTCAGATCCTCGAGCAGACAGGCCTGCTGGGCATGATCGGTAAATCCGAGCGCGGCCCGACCGCGATCGAAGCGATCAAGGACAGCAAGGCCGTGTACCTGATGGCCGTCGGCGGCGCCGCTTACCTGGTCGCCCAGGCGATCAAGAAGTCCAAGGTGCTGGCGTTTGCCGAACTGGGCATGGAAGCGATCTACGAGTTCGAGGTCAAGGACATGCCGGTGACCGTAGCGGTCGACAGCAAGGGCGAGTCCGTACACATCACAGGTCCTGCCATCTGGCAGAAAAAGATCAGTGAAAGCCTGGCGGTAGAAGTGCAATAAACGGCACCCGGCTCCGCTGAAAAAACCGGTTTGTCGGCAACGACAGACCGGTTTTTTTTCGGCCGGATAACGGTACTCCGGCGAGAGAAGAGCGCCCTTCGCATGCTATGGTGCCTTCCCCCATTCTGGCCTGTTGTTCACTGCATGCTGACGACCTCCCGCCCCCTGCGCCTGGCGCTCTACACCCTGTTGATCATCGCTGGTGCCGCCATCGCCGCGACCCTGGCCATGCGCCACGCCGTGCGCCAGTCAATGGTCGAAGACGCCGCCCGCGCCAATCAGCAACTGGCGCTCTATGCCACATCGCTGCATACCCTGATCGAACGTTACCGCGCCCTGCCCGCCGTGCTGGCGCTGGACCCGGAGTTGCGCTCGGCGCTCAAGGGAGCGGTAAGCCCCGGGCAGCAGGATGCGTTGAACCGCAAACTGGAAAAAATCAACGGCGCCGCCGACTCCTCGACCCTGGAATTGCTCGATCGCACCGGCCTCGCCGTGGCGGCGAGCAACTGGCGTTTGCCCAGCAGTTATGTCGGCCATAACTACGGATTCCGTCCCTATTTCAACCAGACCCGCACCCAAGGCACCGGGCGTTTTTACGCGGTAGGCGTGACCAGCGGGATTCCCGGCTACTTCCTCTCCAGCGCGGTCAGCGATGACGACGGCCAATTCCTCGGCGCCATGGTGGTGAAACTGGAGTTTCCCGAACTGGAACGCGAGTGGCGCCAGGGCAGCGACACGCTGTTGGTCAGCGACGCGCGCGGGATCATCTTCATCGCCAACCAGCCGGGCTGGCGCTATCGCCTGCTCAAGCCGCTGAATGAAAGCGATCACGCCGAACTCAAGGCCACCCGCCAGTACGACAAGCAGCCCCTGACGCCACTGGAGTTTCAATCGTTGCGGCGTTTCGACGACAACAGTGACCTGACTCGGGTCGATGGCCCGGACGGCAAGGCGGATTACCTGTGGGAATCCCTGCCGCTGAGCGCCGAAGGCTGGACCCTGCATCTGTTGCGGCGCCCGCAAGTCGCCTTCGAAGACAGCCGCAATGCCGCCCTCGCTGCGGCCGGCTTGTGGTTGACCCTGGTGTTCCTGCTGCTGTTTCTCAATCAGCGCTGGCGCCTGGCCAAGCTGCGCCAGCGCAGCCGAGAAGAACTCGAACGACTGGTGGAAGAGCGTACCCGCGACCTGCGCACCGCCCAGGAAGGGCTGGTGCAGTCGGCCAAACTCGCGGCGCTGGGGCAGATGTCCGCCGCCCTGGCACACGAGATCAACCAGCCGCTCACCGCCCAGCGCATGCAGCTGGCGACCTTGCGCCTGCTGCTCGACCACGGCCGGGTCGACGACGCCTACAAGGCGCTCAAACCGGTGGATGAAATGCTCACGCGCATGGCGGCCCTCACCGGCCACCTGAAAACCTTCGCCCGCAAAAGCCCCAGCGGTTTGCGCGAACGCCTGGACCTGGCGGCGGTGGTGGACCAGTCACTGCAACTGCTCGACACCCGGCTGCGCGACGAACAGGTCAGCACCGTGTTGCACCTGACCCGCCCGGCCTGGGTGCGCGGCGATGCGATTCGCCTGGAACAGGTGCTGATCAACCTGCTGCGCAACGCCCTCGATGCGATGCAGGACAAACCCTGCAAACGCCTGGAGATCCGCCTCGAAGCCGACGAACAATTGTGGCGCCTGAGCGTGATCGACAACGGTGGCGGTATCGCCGAAGAGAACCTGCCCAAAGTCTTCGATCCGTTCTTCACCACCAAACCGGTGGGCGATGGCCTGGGGATCGGTTTGGCCGTATCGTTTGCCATCATCCACGAATCCGGCGGGCGCCTGACTGCCGACAATCATGACAAAGGTGCCGTGTTTACCGTGACCTTGCCCATCGACCAGGAGGTGCATGAAGCATGCTGAACTCAGTGATGGTGGTCGACGACGAAAGCAGCATCCGCAGTGCCGTCGAGCAATGGTTGAGCCTGTCGGGTTTCGAGGTGCAGTTGTTCAGCCGCGCCGATGAATGCCTGGCGCAATTGCCCAGGCACTTTGCCGGGGTGATTCTCAGCGATGTGCGCATGCCCGGCATGACCGGCCTGGAACTGCTGGCCGAGGTGCAACGCCGGGATGCCGATTTGCCGGTGATCCTGTTGACCGGCCATGGCGACGTACCGATGGCCGTCGAGGCCATGCGCGACGGCGCCTACGATTTCCTCGAAAAGCCCTTCAGCCCGGAAACCCTGCTCGGCAGCCTGCGCCGCGCCCTCGACAAGCGCCGGCTGGTGCTGGAAAACCGCGCGCTGCACGAGCAGGCGGACAACCGCGCCAAACTCGATGCCACGCTGCTCGGCGTGTCCCGTGGCCTGCAAACCCTGCGCCAGCAGGTGCTGGACCTGGCAACCCTGCCGGTGAACGTGCTGATTCGCGGGGAAACCGGTAGCGGCAAGGAACTGGTCGCACGCTGCCTGCATGACTTCGGGCCGCGAGCCGACAAGCCCTTTGTCGCACTCAATTGCGCGGCCATCCCCGAGCAGCTGTTCGAGGCCGAACTGTTCGGTCACGAGAGCGGTGCGTTCACCGGGGCGTCCGGCAAGCGCATCGGCAAACTCGAATACGCCGACGGTGGCACGCTGTTTCTCGATGAAATCGAAAGCATGCCGCTGGCCCAACAGGTGAAATTGCTGCGGGTGTTGCAAGAGCAAAAGCTTGAGCGACTGGGCTCGAACCAGAGCATTCGCGTGGATTTGCGCATCATTGCCGCGACCAAACCGGACCTGCTCGACGAAGCGCGGGCCGGACGTTTTCGCGAAGACCTGGCCTATCGCTTGAACGTCGCAGAACTACGCCTGCCGCCCTTGCGCGAGCGCCGTGAAGACATCCCGTTGCTGTTCGAATCCTTCGCGCAAAACGCTGCCGAACGGCTGGGACGTAAATTTCCACCGCTGAGCGGTGCGCAGTTGAGTCACCTGCTGAGTCACGACTGGCCGGGCAATGTGCGCGAACTGGCGAACGTCGCCGAGCGTCAGGTGTTGGGGCTTGGCGAGCCTGTACCGGCAGGGATCGAGCCCGGTCAGTCACTGGCGGCGCAGCAGGAAGCCTTTGAAGCACAGTGCCTGCGCGCGGCGTTGACCCGGCACAAGGGCGATGTGAAAGCGGTGCTCGAAGAACTGCAACTGCCACGCCGGACCTTCAATGAAAAGATGCAGCGGCATGGGTTGAGCCGGGAGATGTTCCTGCAAGAGACCTGAGTTTGCAGTGTCTGTCCTGGCCCCATCGCGAGCAAGCTCGCTCCCACAGTGGATCTGTGTACGCCGAACATTGTGGGAGCGAGCTTGCTCGCGATGAGGCCGGCAAAGGCAGTACAAACACACCGCCAGATGAGCAACTTTCCGCTCACACCAAATCTCTCATGAGCGGATTTCCGCTCACCAAAACACCACCACCCCTCTAAACCGGCCCTCTCCCCCTTGGCACAGCTCCTGCTATAGCCCCTGCAGGCTGCGTTTAACCGCGCTCCACAAAAACAATTAAATGAAGGATCCTTCAATGGATAACTCCAACTCCCTGCCGCTTGGGTCGGCTGCCGTGCCGGCCAAAGAAAGAACCACGTCCAGCCGCATCAAATCGATCTTCAGCGGTTCCGTCGGCAACATGGTCGAGTGGTACGACTGGTACGTCTACGCCGCCTTCTCCCTGTACTTCGCCAAGACATTCTTCCCCAAAGGCGACACCACCGCCCAACTGCTCAACACCGCCGCGATCTTCGCCGTGGGCTTCCTGATGCGTCCGATCGGTGGTTGGCTGATGGGGTTGTATGCCGACAAGGTCGGGCGCAAAAAGGCCCTGATGGCCTCGGTGTACCTGATGTGCTTCGGTTCTCTGCTGATCGCCCTGAGCCCGAGTTATGAAGTCATCGGCATCGGTGCGCCGATCCTGCTGGTGTTCGCGCGCTTGCTGCAAGGCCTGTCGGTGGGTGGCGAATACGGCACCTCCGCCACTTACCTCAGCGAGATGGCGACCAAGGAACGTCGCGGCTTCTACTCCAGCTTCCAGTACGTGACCCTGATCTCCGGCCAGCTCATCGCCCTGGCGGTGTTGATCGTGCTGCAACAACTGCTGACCACCGAAGAGCTGTACGCCTGGGGCTGGCGCATCCCGTTCGCCATTGGCGCGCTGTGTGCCGTGGTGGCGTTGTACCTGCGTCGCGGCATGGAAGAGACCGAGTCCTTCACCAAGAAAGAAAAGGCCAAGGAAAGCGCGATGCGCACCTTGATGCGTCACCCCAAGGAACTGATGACCGTGGTCGGCCTGACCATGGGCGGTACCCTGGCGTTCTACACCTACACCACGTACATGCAGAAATACCTGGTGAACACTGTCGGCATGAGCATTTCCGACTCCACCACCATTTCCGCCGCCACGCTGTTCCTGTTCATGTGCCTGCAACCGATCGTCGGCGGGCTCTCGGATAAAATCGGACGCCGGCCGATCCTGATTGCCTTCGGCATCCTGGGCACCCTGTTCACCGTGCCGATCCTCACCACCCTGCACACCATCACGACCTGGTGGGGCGCGTTCTTCCTGATCATGGCGGCGCTGATCATCGTCAGCGGCTACACCTCGATCAACGCCGTGGTGAAAGCCGAACTGTTCCCGACCGAAATCCGCGCCCTGGGCGTGGGCCTGCCGTACGCACTGACCGTCTCGATCTTCGGCGGCACCGCTGAATACATCGCGCTGTGGTTCAAGAGCATCGGCATGGAAACGGGTTACTACTGGTACGTGACCGCCTGTATTGCCGTGTCGTTGCTGGTGTACATCACCATGAAAGACACCCGCAAACATTCGCGGATCGTCACCGACTGATCAGCGACCGGCGCTCACTGCAACGGTGAGCGCCAGGCCCTTCGCGAACGGGTTCGCGAAGGGCACCATTCGTCTCCCCCTCCACCCGGATAATCATCGGTTAATGCACCGGCAGCAGCCTGCAGCTGAGTGCATCCAGATCGACAGGACGCACGTATATCCGTTACAGGCCTCGAAGGAGTGCCTGAACGTACCCATAGCGAACGTACCTGGAGTACCTGTCATGAAAACCCGATTGATCCTTGCCCTGACCCTTTCCGTGCTGGCTGCCAATGCCTTTGCTGCCGACGGCTACGACAAGACCGGTTCGGCCTCCTACGGCTCCGGCACCAGCGCGGCCATCGAACGCAGCCACTCTGACGCCTATGCCTCTGACGGTTTCGACAAAACCGGCAGCGCAGAAGCTATCGGCTGAATGTGGAGGGAAATTCACAGCCCGGCTTCGGCCGGGCCTGGTCAATGTTGGGGGAACACAAAGTCTGGCAATCACTTAAAACCTGTGGGAGCGAGCTTGCTCGCGATGACTGACATTCAGTCAACATCTATGCTGAATATCGGTCCGCAATCGCGAGCAAGCTCGCTCCCACATTGGATCTCATCATTTCATGTACTGAATCCGACTGGAAATCCGCGGCGCGTGCTTGCACCATGAGCGTCTCCCGCAAGTTCCGGTACTCACTCCATGCCCGACGATATCCACTTCTACGAACCCGCCAACGGCCACGGCCTGCCCCACGATCCGTTCAACGCCATCGTCGGCCCGCGCCCCATCGGCTGGATCTCTTCACAGGATAACGAGGGCCGCTTGAACCTCGCGCCCTACAGCTTCTTCAACGCCTTCAACTACATCCCGCCGATCATTGGTTTTTCCAGCGTCGGACGCAAAGACAGCCTGAACAACATCGAACAAACCGGCGAATTCGCCTGGAACCTGGCCACCCGTCCGCTGGCCGAGCAGATGAACCAGAGCAGCGCCATGGTCAGGCCTGAGGTCAGCGAATTCGAACTGGCCGGCCTGACGACCGTTGCCTCGAAGGTCATTCAGGTACCACGGGTGGCCGAAAGCCCGGTGTCCTTCGAGTGCAAGGTCACGCAGATCATTCAGTTGCAGCGGGCGGACGGCAATGTGGTGCCGAGCTGGCTGATCCTCGGCGAAGTGGTCGCCGTGCATATCGCCAAATGGCTGTTGAAGGATGGGGTATACGACACCGCCGCGGCAGAACCGATTCTGCGCGGCGGCGGGCCGGCGGATTACTTCCAGCTGGGGCCTGAGGCGTTGTTCAAGATGTACCGCCCGGGGGCGGTGAAGTGATCACCAGAGCAGGTCGGTGTTTTCCTTGACGTCCTTGAGGCGGGTCAGCTCCCTGGCGGCCGCATCATCGGCCTCGTGGGCAGTCTTGAAGGTCTGGCCTTCCAGCACTTTGTGAAACCGCGGGGCGCCGGCACCACCCAGCGCTTTGACGGCGATAGCGGCGTGATAACCCCCCTCGCCCGGTACTACAGCGGAAACAGCTTCGAAGTGATCAAAGGCTTTACGTGCCATGTCGCGAATCCTGGCTGGTTGAGAATGCCGTCATTAAACCCTCAACCGGCCAGTTTGTGTACCGTCAGTCCGGACTGACCGAGGGCCTGGGCCGCCGACACCTCCTTGAACGTGTGGAAATCCAGACTGTTGACCACCAGTTCCTGCACCAGCTCGGCAAAAATCTCCATCGCCGGCGTGCTGAAGTAAGCGGTCATGGCCTGTTGATCGCTCCAGAAACCGGACACCAGCCACAGCTCCGGATCGCACTGCGAATGCTGCAAGGCGAAGCTCAGGCAGCCTGGCGCTGCGCGGGACGGTTCGATCAGGGCGCTGAGACGCATACCGAGTTCCGCCGAGCGCCCGGCGCGCGCCCGAACGAAGGCCATATGACTGACGGGGATCTGCTTGGACATGTTCAACCCTCCCGGGGAGTCGCGTGGCAGCCGTGGGACGGGCTGCGACAGGATCAAAGGTTAAGGGCCACTGCCCGGGTGCCGTTAGTCGATTCCTGCCGGTGCATTGCACGATCCTGCGAAACTTCCTGCAGGAGCTGCCGAAGGCTGCGATCTTTTGATCTTGAAAGCAAAATCAAAAGATCGCAGCCTTCGGCAGCTCCTACAGGGGTTGGGGGATGGCAGGCACTGGCTGTCATGCACTGGCTGGAAGTCACCCCAGGCAGAATCAGGCAAGCATCCGGCAGGATGTGTCTACCGCTGCCACTTGCACAAACATATGCTCTGCTCCATTCCCTCCATGCCTGCCGAGGATGCCGCGCATGACGTCGCTCGATCACTTTCAAGCCCCGCTGGACACCGACATGGAAAAGCAGCGCGCGGAACTGGCGGCGATCATCCGCCGTAACACCGCCGAAGATGGCAGTTATGCCACGGCCATCGGCTCGCTGTTCATGTCCCGCCACAGCCAGTCCCACGAGTTTGCCCCGGTGCTCGCGCAACCGGCACTGTGCATCATGGCCCAGGGGCGCAAGGAAGTTCAGTTGGCCAACGAGTACTTCAACTACGACCCGTTGAACTACCTGGTGGTCTCGGTCTCGATGCCGCTCAGCGGACGGGTGGTGGATGTCTCGGCCGAGGAACCGATCCTGGCCCTGCGCCTGGACATCGATCCGGCGGAAATCACCGCACTGATCGCCGACGCCGGCCCCCTCGGCGTGCCCACCCGGCCGACCGGGCGCGGGCTGTATGTCGAGCGGCTCGACACGGCCATGCTGGATGCCGTGCTGCGCCTGGCACGGCTACTGGACACGCCGAAAGACATCGCCATGCTCGCGCCGCTGATTCGCCGGGAGATTCTCTATCGCCTGTTGCGCAGCAAACAGGGGCATCGACTGTACGAAATCGCCATCGCCAACAGTCAGAGCCATCGCGTCAGCCAGGCGATCAAATGGCTCAATGGCCATTTCGAACAGCCGTTGCGCATTGATGATCTGGCGAAGGAAGTGAACCTGAGCGTGTCGACCCTGCATCACCGCTTCAAGGCGATGACGGCGATGAGTCCGTTGCAGTATCAGAAGCAGTTGCGCCTGCAGGAAGCGCGGCGGTTGATGCTGGCCGAAGGGCTGGAAGCTTCGGCGGCGGGGTATCGCGTCGGGTATGAAAGCCCTTCGCAGTTCAGCCGGGAGTACAGCCGGTTGTTCGGGGCGCCGCCGTTGCGGGATCTGGCGCGGTTGCGGCTATCTGTTTGAGCTTGTTTCTTTGCAAGCAGTACTGGCCTCATCGCGAGCAAGCTCGCTCCCACAGGGTCCAGCGTACACCGTCCAATGTGGGAGCGAGCTTGCTCGCGATGAGGCCAGTACAAACAGCATCAAACCTGGATCAGGCCCCAAGTACCCGGCAAGCCTCCGCCGGCAAGGTCACCGACACCGGATGACCGACGCTCAGGCCAAAGCCCTGGCATGGCGTGCTCAGCGCGGTAAACGACACCCCGGAACACTCGACCGTGGTCTCGATGGTCGCGCCGATATCGCGCACGAAGGTCACCTTGCCCAGCAAGCGGTTGCCCGCCGTCGCCTGTGGCGCCGACAGTTGCAGGTCTTCCGGACGAATCAGCATCTTCACCTTTTCCCCTGCCGCAACGCTCGTGCAGATCGGCACTTGCAGCGCATCGCCACCCGGCAGGCTGACCTTGCCGTTGCCCAGCGCCGTGGCCGGGAAGATGTTGCCCGAGCCGATGAAGTCCGCGACGAACTCGTTGGCCGGGTGCCGGTAGATTTCAATCGGCGTGCCCACTTGCTGCACCCGATGTTCACCCAGCACGACCACGATATCGGCCATGGTCATGGCCTCGCGCTGGTCGTGGGTCACCATGATGGTGGTGATGTTCAGGCGCTGTTGCAGTTGACGGATTTCTACCTGCATCGATTCGCGCAGCTTGGCGTCCAGCGCCGACAACGGTTCGTCGAGCAGGAGGATTTTCGGGTGGTTGGCAATCGCCCGGGCTATCGCCACACGCTGGCGTTGCCCGCCAGAGAGCTTGGCCACCGGACGATCAATCATTTGCTGCAACTGGATCAGCTCCAGTAACTCCACCACCCGCGCCTGCTGGTCAGCCTTGCTGACCCCGCGCAGTTTCAGCGGATAGGCAATGTTTTCACCCACGGTCATGTGTGGGAACAGCGCCAGGGACTGGAACACCATGCCGAAGTTGCGCAGGTGCGCCGGGGTGTGGCCGATGTCTTCACCGTCCAGGCGGATCTCGCCGCCGGTCAGGGTTTCAAGGCCGGCAATCATGCGCAGCAGAGTGGTTTTGCCACAGCCCGAAGGGCCGAGGAAACACACCAGTTTGCCCTCGGGCAAATGCAGGTTCACATCGGTTACCGCGCAGGCCGAGCCGTAATGTTTCTCGACGTTTTCCAGAATCAGACCAGACATAAGAATCACCTCAAGAAATCAGAACGAAACGCCGCCTTCACCAACCAGCTTCTCCAGCGCCCAGATCAGGACGAAGTCGATCAGCACGATCAGCACGGCAAACGAAAATACGGTTGGGTCGAGCGAAGACACGGTGCGGCTGTACATCCAGATCGGCACGGTCATCACATCGATGGTGTAGAGGAAGTAAGTCACGGTGAACTCGTTGAACGAGACGATGAACGCCAGCAGCATGCCCGCCAGGATTCCCGACTTCATCAACGGCACCACCACATCGACAATCGCCCGCAGCGGTGAAGCACCGAGCATCTGCGCGGCCTCCTCGACTTCGCTGCCGATGGAGAGCATCGCCGCCGTACAGTTCTTCACCACGAACGGCAGTGCCAGGATCACGTGGGCAATCACCAGGCGCGAGGTCGTCATGTGGAACGGCAGGCTGTCGAACACCAGCAGCAACGCCAGACCCAACACCACCATCGGGAACACCAGCGGCAACGACATCAGTTGCAGGGCCACGGCCTTGCCGCGGAACTCGCAACGGGTCAGCGCGTAGGCCGCCGGCACTGCGATGATCGTGGCGAAAATCATGGTCAGGCACGACACCAGCAGGCTGGTGCTCATGGCCTGGCCGAGGCTCAGGACATCGCTGGCGTCCGGCGACACGAAGGTGTGCCAGGCGGCCTTGTACCATTGCAGGCTGTAGCTGCTCGGCGGGAAGTCGAGGTTCGACGCGCCGCTGAACGACATCACGATCATGGTCAGGATCGGCAGCACCGCCAACAGCAGGATGAAGCCGGAGAGGATGCCGGCGAACTTGCCGGTCTCGCCAGGCAACAGCCCATAGCGCTTCTTGGTCAGGGTACTCATTGGGAAGCCTCCAGCATGCGGCGACGACGGCCAGTGATGTATTCGGACAGGGTCATGATCGCGAGTGTGGTGACGATCAGCACCACGCCGGCAGCGGATGCGGCAGGCCAGTTCATCAGCGGGGCGATCTGGTCGTGCACCATCACCGCCAGCATCGGTACGCGCCGGCCACCGAGCAGCAAGGGCACCACGAAACTGCTGGCGTTGTAGGCGAACACCAGGGTCGCACCGGTAATGATCCCCGGCAGACTCATCGGCAAGACCACCTGGCGGAACACCTGGAAGCGACTGGCGCCGAGGGTGGCGGCGGCTTCTTCGTAGCTGCGGGCGACGCCGCGCATGGCGCTGGCGATCGGCAACACGGCCAGCGGGAAGGCGGTTTGCACCAGGCCCATCAACACGCCGTTCTGGTTGTACAACAGCATGATCGGGCGCTTGATCAGGCCAAGGCCCATCAAGGCCTGGTTGAGCATGCCGCCTGGACCGAGGATCACCAGCCAGCCGTAGCTTTGCAGCAGCAGGTTGACCAGCAACGGCAGCAACACCGCCGCCAGGAAGATCCGTCGCACGAACGGCGAGGTCAGGCGCGACATGGTGTAGGCCACCGGGATCGCCAGAATCACTGCGATCACCGCGCTGATCAGCGCCAGGCGCAGGGTCAGCATCAGGGATTTGAGGTAATAGGGTTCCAGCAACTGGGCGTAGCTGGCCAGGCTGAACCCGGACCATTCCGCGCCTTTGGTGCCCACGCTCATGCGTAGTACCAAGAGGCTCGCGGCAATCAATACGCCAAGAAACAGCATCGACGGCGTGAGGAAAAACCAGGCGCGCGTCGTTGGCGAAACACCCCGAGCGGCGCGCACGGGGGCGGCACTCACCGGATGGGTCAGAGGTTGGTGTTCCATAGCAAAGGGTCTCGTCAATGGAAAGCAGCTGACAAACACAAGACTTCCAGACACATCGGCCCCTTGTGGGAGCGAGCTTGCTCGCGATGACTGCTTGTCAGTCGCCAATGATGTCGACTGACACTCCGCTATCGCGAGCAAGCTCGCTCCCACAGGGATCTTCAGTGTTTGAGGATCCTGTGTAGGTCACTCGATCAGGAAGAAAAGATTTCCGTGTAACGACGAATCCATTGGTCATGCACAGTCGCCAGGAAGGCGTTGTCGTGCATGATCGCCTTCTCGGCAATCTGCTCCGGCGTGAGGATGTACGGGCTCTTGCGCGCTTCGGCGGAGATGATCGCCTTGGCGTTGACCGGGCCGTTGTAGATGTCTTCAGCCATCTTGCCCTGCACCAATGGGTCCAGGGAGTGGTTGATGAAGGCATAGGCCATGTCGGTATCGCCCGGACGGTTCTTCGGCATCACCGAGAGCATCAGGTCGGTGTAGAAACCTTCCTTCATGCCAAAGGTCGCACCCAGGCCGTAGTTCGGATCGCGGATCTGTTTCGGGAAGAACGCCGGTGCATACAGGCCGCCCATGTCCAGGGAACCGGTGCGGAACAGCTCGGCGATCTGGTTCGGGTTTTCACCCAGGGTCACCACACGATCTTTCAGCTCGGCGAGTTTCTTGAAGCCAGGTTCGATGTTGTGCTCGTCACCACCGGCCAGTTTGGCGGCGATGATGATCAGGTCCATGGCCTCGGTCCAGTTCGGCGGCGGCAGGAAGATGTTCGGCGCCGCGTCGGCATCCCACAGGGAGGCGTAGCTGGTCGGGGCTTCTTTCTGGGTGCGGGTGCTGTAGACCAGGCTGTTGCACCACAGCAGGTAACCGATACCGTGGCCATTGGCGCCGGTGCGGTATTTCTCCGGGACATCGACCAGGTTGGGAATGCGGTTGAGGTCGGGTTTTTCCAGCAGGTTGGCGGCGGCCAGACCTTCGGCGCCAACGCCGGCCAGGGTGATGATGTCGTACTGCGGACGATCACCGCCGGCCTTGAGTTTGGCGACCATTTCCGAGGTACTGCCGGTGCGGTCAGCGATGACCTTGCAGCCGTACTTGTCTTCGAACGTCGCGGCGATATTGCGCAGTGCAGCCAGGCCTGTGTCATCGGACCAGGTCAGCAAACGCAGGGTCTTGCCGGCAAAACGTGTGTCGCTGGCATTGGCCTTGATGAACGGCATGCTCATGGCTGCCGCTGCAACCGAGGCTACGCCCACGGTCTTGATAAATTGACGTCTGTTCAGATCATGCTCGCCCATTACGGACTCCCTTTGTTTTTGTAGGTATAAGGCAGGTCGAAACTGTTGCATCCGCGCGACCGGATCAGCGTTAGCCCTCGTATTTTCGGGGCTTGGCTGAGCCAGCGAGTTCATCCTGAGGTTGTGTAAAACAGCTGACTATCGATAAAAACTCATTGAAGCCATGACGCCAGTGCATGCCTTCTTTCGGGGCATGCGGATAGGTTTTCTGTAGGAGCGAGCCTGCTCGCGATGGACGCAAGGGCACCGCGCTCATTCAGGTACCCCGCGTTATCGTTGACGTCCATCGCGAGCAGGCTCGCTCCTACAGAGATCGGTGTCAGACAGCCCGGATCACGTGTTTGATTTCCTGGAAAGCCTGCAAGCCCCAGGGCCCCAATTCGCGGCCTATGCTGCTCTGCTTGTAGCCGCCCCAGGCGGTCTGCGGGAAGATCACCTGCGGTGCGTTGATCCACACAAGCCCCGCCTGCAAAGCGTTGGCGACGCGGTCGGCAGCCTCGGCATTACGCGTGACCACACTGGCGACCAGGCCGAACTGGCTGTCGTTGGCCAGGGCAATCGCCTCGGCTTCAGAGGCGAAACTGCGCACGCAGATCACCGGGCCGAAAATCTCTTCACACCACAGCGCACTGTCGAGGGGCACTTCGGTGAAAACCGTCGGCTGCAAAAAATATCCGCGCGGCAGGTCCGCCGGGCGATTGCCACCGCAAACCAGTTTGGCGCCGGCGCTCAAACCACGATCGATGTGGCCCAGTACACGCTGGTATTGCGCCTGATTGACCAGCGCGCCCATTTCCACGTTGGGGTCGAACGGGTCGGCCACACGAATCGCTTCGGCACGGGCCTTCACGCGGCTGAGGAATTCATCGGCCAGCTCATCGGCGACCAGCACGCGGCTGGTGGCGGAGCACATCTGCCCGGCGTTGAAGAAACCACCGCCGCAAGCCACTTCCACCGCCAGGTCGAGGTCGGCATCGGCCAGCACCAGCAGCGATGATTTGCCGCCCAGTTCCAGGCTCACGCCTTTGACGGTTTCCGCTGCCCGCTGCATGACTTGCACACCAACGGCGTTGCTGCCGGTGAAGGAAATTTTCGCGATCCGCGGATCCGCCGACAACGGCGCGCCAACGGCCAGGCCGGTGCCGCACACCAGGTTGAACACGCCCGCCGGCAAGCCGGCTTCAGCAATGATCGTTGCCAGTTCCAGCTCCGGCAGCGGCGTGACTTCCGAAGGCTTGAGCACCACGCAGCAACCGGCGGCCAGGGCCGGGGCGAGTTTCCACGCGGTGGTGACCATCGGGAAGTTCCACGGCACGATCAAGCCGACTACACCGCAAGGTTCACGGCGCAGGCGAGCGCTGAAGTCGTCGCTCGGCAGTTCGATGGCGCTGTCCTGCTTGGCGTCCAGCCCTTCGGCCAGACCGGCGTAATACTCGAACGTGGCGATTACGTCATCGACGTCGATCGCGGCTTCGAATTGCGGCTTGCCGTTGTTGCTCGACTGCAAGTGCATCAGTTTTTCACGGCTGGCCTGCACGCCCGCGGCGATTTTGCGCAGGATGGCAGCGCGTTCGGCACCGGTGGTTTTCGACCAGCCGGCGAACGCCTGGGTCGCCGCGCTCACCGCTTGATCAACTGCACGCTCATCGCCGCCATTGACCGTGGTCAACAGGGCTTCGGTCGCCGGGTTGATCACCCGCAGGTGTTCATTACCGGCCGACCATTGGCCGTTGATGTACAGGCCATCCAGGGTAGTCGGGAACGTCATTTCGACACCGCCTTCATCCATTCGGCCTGGTCGATTTCAATCAGGGTCGGGCCCTGGCGATCGTGAGCCACACGCAATGCGCCGCGCAATTGCTCGACACTGCTGACGGCTTCGGCCGCGCAACCCAAGGCCTTGGCCACACCAATGAAGTCCGGGGTGTAGATGTCCACGCCGACCGGCTCGATGGCACGGTTGACCATGTATTTCTTGATCTCTTCGTAGCCCTGGTTATTCCACAGCAGCACGATGACCGGGGTGCGCGCTTCAACGGCGCTGGCCAGTTCCGGCAGGGTGAACTGCAGGCCGCCGTCACCGATCAGGCACACCACTGGCGGGCGAGCACCGTTTTCAGCGCTGCCGCCGAGCCAGGCGCCAATCGCCGCCGGCAAGGCGTAACCGAGGGTGCCGTAACCGGTGGACGAGTTGAACCAGCGACGTGGACGCTCCGGGTTGAACGTCAGGTTGCCGGTGTATACCGGTTGGGTCGAATCACCGACGAACACCGCGTCCGGCAGCTCGTGCAGGACGGTTTCGAGGAATCGGGTCTGGGCCAGGGTCGGCGCGTCCCAGGTCACGGCCAGGTCTTCACGCAGACGAGCGGCCCGTACCTGGCCCCAATCGTTGCGGCGTTCGGCCAGGGATTTGTGCGACAAGGCGCTGAGCAAGGCCTGGGCAGCGTTGCGCGAGTCGGCCACCAATGCCACGTGCGGCGGGTAGTTGCGCACGGTCTGGTCCGGATCGATGTCCACGCGCAGCAACTTGCCAGGAATCTCGAAGCCACCGGCGAAGGTCACGTCGTAGTCGGTCTCGGCCAGTTCGGTGCCGATGGCCAGGACCACGTCGGCCTCGGCGACCAGCGCACGGGTGGCGACCAGGCTCTGGGTCGAGCCGATCAGCAGCGGGTGGCCGGAGGCAAGCATGCCCTTGGCATTGATGGTCAGGGCGACCGGTGCGTCCAGCAGTTCGGCCAGTTCGGTCAGCTCGGGCGCCGCGTCGATGGCACCGCCACCGGCGAGAATCAGCGGACGCTTGGCGTTGGCCAGCAATTCGGTCATGCGCGACACGGCACTCGGCGAAGCACCGGCGCGGTCGATGTTGACCGGCAGGCTGCTGAGCAGCTCGTCAGCGTCTTCGACCAACACGTCCAATGGAATTTCAATGTGCACCGGACGCGGACGGCCCGCCTGGAACAGCGCAAAGGCGCGAGCCAGCACACCCGGCAATTCCGACGCCGACATCAGGGTGTGGGAGAACGCCGCGACACCGGCGCACAGTGCGCCCTGGTTCGGCAGTTCATGCAGCTTGCCGCGACCGCCGCCCAACTGGCTGCGCGATTGCACGCTGGAGATCACCAGCATCGGGATCGAATCGGCGTAGGCCTGGCCCATGGCGGTGGTGATGTTGGTCATGCCTGGACCGGTGATGATGAAGCACACGCCCGGTTTGCCGCTGGTGCGGGCGTAGCCGTCGGCCATGAAACCGGCGCCCTGCTCATGGCGCGGCGTCACGTGGTTGATGCTCGAACGGGCCAGCCCGCGATACAGCTCCACGGTATGAACCCCCGGAATGCCGAATACCTGCTCGACTCCGTAGTTTTCGAGTAACTTGACCAATACTTCGCCGCACGTCGCCATGTCTTTGCCCTTCTTGTTCGTTTGAGACGCCGGGCATGCGCTGTGTTTATGATGGATTGGCAGGCCCGGGAATGGCCTCATTGGAACGGGCGACACGTAGCCGCAACAATGGATAAAAAGTCATACTAGCCATGTCCTCACGTCATACCTTGGATCCCAATGAAACGACTGCCTCCCCTGCCGGCGCTGCACACTTTTCTGATTACCGCGCAGTGCTGCAATTTCACCCGGGCCGCCGAACAACTGCACATCACCCAGGGCGCGGTCAGCCGGCAGATCGCCGGGCTGGAAGATCACCTGGGTTATGAACTGTTCATTCGCCAGGCCCGAGGCCTGGACCTGACTGCCGAAGGACGGGAGTGGCTGCCACGGGTGCAGCAGATTTTCGGCCTGATCGATGAGGCCGTGGAGCAGATCGGCGAGAAGCGCGAAACCCTGCAACTCAAGGCACCGACCTGCGTCATGCGCTGGTTGCTGCCGCGTCTGTTGCAATGGCAAAGGGAACGCCCGGACGTGCCGGTGGAACTGACCACCACGGTCAAGCACGGCGTGGATTTTCATCTCGAGCAGTTCGATGCGGCGGTGATGTACGGCGCACCGCCGGACAATTCATTGATGTCGCAAAAACTCTTCGACGAGCAACTCACGCCGGTGTGTTCCAGACCGATGCTCGAAGGCCCCATGCCCCTGCAGACACCTGCCGATCTGCAACAACACCTGCTGCTGCACCCGACCCGCGATGAACGGGACTGGAAGGCCTGGTTGAAAGCCGCGGATGTGAATTTGACCAATGTCGGCAAGGGCCAGCATTTCGAAACACTGGACCTGGCAATGTCGATGGCGTCCCAGGGAACGGGGGTGGCGATTGGCGACTGGTCGCTGATCGGCGATGACCTGAGTGCCGGGCGGCTGGTCATGCCATTCGAATTGAAGGTGAAAACAGGTCTTGCGTATTACCTGGTGTTCCCGGAAAAACCCGGGCCTTCGCCCAAACTGCGCGAGCTGATGGCGTGGTTGGTGGAACAGGCGCGATGATCCTTGGCGTTAGCCCAATCAATCGGACGGGCCATGCACGAAGCATGGCCTTTTGCTGATATCACCATTCAGCTTTTTTTGATGGACTTCAAGTAATTCAAGAATACGTCATAACGCTCGGCAGTGTCCTTCAATGTCGGCACATCGACGATCAATTTTGGGTTGTTTATCCGGAGAAAATTCGAGTATGCCTCAGCGACCTTTGCGACTTGCTCCGACCAACTTAAAAGTACCGAATCCAATGCGCCCAGTTCATCCAACGCGCCGAGCTTGCACTGCAACTCGCGTACTTGCAATTTATCCGACTTGATGCTGTCGTTCAGCTCGCTCATTCTATCACGCACTGCGTCCCGCGCTTGGGCGAGGTCAGTGAATTGACGCCCTTGGTCGAGCGCTTCAAAGTTACCTTGAAGCTTGTTCAATACTAGTTTCAAGAATTCCTTATCCGGTTTCCCGGTGGCAACCAACTTTATTGCAGCCTCGATTTCTTCTGCACTCGGCAGCAGACTACTGACAATATCGCGCCAGCCCGGGGCCTTGAACTTCTGGATAGCGTCGTCGATAAACTGCTTGTCCTTCTTTAACATTCCCAGGTCGCCCTCGTCAGCCCCGATGCGCTGTTCAATAGCGTTCACTTCACTATCAAAGGTACGACGCAAACCAATGGTTGACTCGGCAAAACGGATCGTAACAAAGTCTTCGGCTACCCGAGCCAAATAATTATTAGCAACCACTAATGCGATCTGAGACTCAGCAACCCGTGCGACCCCATGTTCGAGCAACCGGTTAACGTGTTCATCTTTCTTCAAGGCAGACAATACAGCATTGCTACGCATTTTCTCAATGCTCGCCAGCGTTGCTTCCAAGCCAGAGTTGGCCAATAACGCAGTGATTTTCTTGACATCCTCAAACAACTGCTGATGTGCATCATTCAGGTCACTACTGACACTCAATAATTTCTCTTGTGATGAGGGCAAAAAATCGAATCTCCCATCACTCACACTCATATTCAATCGATCCTTGGCACGTCTCATTGCGCCGGTATCGGGCACCACATAATGATTACTTGTAATAGCTTCATGGTCTTTCATAGCAGAGTTCCTCCTTGAACCAAAATATTTACTTACCCTCAACGACCTGATTAAAAACCGTGGACAAGGCGTGAGCATGCCCTTGAATGGTTTTCCATGGATTAAAAATCGCCTGAAGGTTCAGCACCAACAAAATCAAATCCAGGTCACTCGCTCCGTCTTCGAACTCACCCAAAGACACACCCAGACTATTCCAGACAATACCGAGCACGTCCTCGATGCACTTGATACCATTTTCAGCATCTTTCATTAATGCGCGCATCTCGGAAAAATTTGTCGTCAGCGTTATTAAATTTTGAGACAGGCGAGCAGACGACATCTGGGTAACCAATCGGTTCTTTTGCTCTAGCAACTCATTTTTCTGCGCTCTGGTTTTTTCAGCTTCGGCGCCGAATATACCGCCTGTCACTATCAGACCCAGTGGGCCGAATACCAAACCGGTAAAGGCATACCCTACCTGATAGTCATACTCTGTTTGCTTTTCAGCAATTGCCTCATCAAGATCTTTTATTTGTTCACGAAGCCTATCAATACCTTCATGTTTGTCGATGCTCACCTCATCGACAGCCTTCAGCTTATGTTCCAGCTTGATCAATAATCCATCCGATATCTTGCGAGAAAACTCAACAGCCATAGCATTGACATCAGCAACCGCGAGATAAAACTCCGCAACATCTTTTTTGGCGTACTTAAGCGCCTTACGAAGGCTTTCAACACGCTTTGTGTCGGTACTACTCAGTGGAATGGACGCTAGTTGTGTTTTTTCATCATCGTTCAGTGAATCTATATTGCCTTCCACGCGCCTGTAGGTTTCGGTTTCCTTCAAGAGATTAATGATCGCCGAACCGCTTTCAAAAAAACTTCTGGCAAACAAGTCGAGTCTGTTTCCGATGTTTTTTGTCTCTCGCTCCAAGGTTGCCCAGGATAAAGCATGCGAATGAATTTCCTGATAGAACTGCTGCATACTTGTCGGTTCAAGCAGCGGGTGACCCGCGTTCTTGTACCCAAGATAATCTTCAATCTCGCCGAGATTGACTGGCAACGAAAGCCCGGCGCGAACATAGCGCTTAATCATTACCACATGACTTTTTTTGACAATGAATGTTTCATCATCAATATTTTCCACCTTTTTTTCAAAGTATTGCACAGGTACAAATCTAGCGGCATTAACTATGCCACTTATACCTTCCAACTGTGAAAAAACCTGCGCCCCCCTGACCTCCAATTCCTTGGCAGCCGTCTCCAGATCAATTTCCATATATTCTCCACGCTTGAGTTAATATTCATACGCATCACAAAGCAACGAATAGAGTTCATGACCAGAAAACAATACGCCCCCAACAACCGACCTACTATCATCCGTCTACGTCAATCCACGTAGGACTTATCGCCCCCGATTAAAAATGCCAAAACCAAAACAGCCTCAAAGCTAACCACATCAGCGATATTTATATACCCCACCAATACACACGCAACTTTTTATCATTTATGCTATTTTTCAAGACGCTCAAAAAACACCCACCCAACAAAAAAACACGAAGCCCATTTCATTGTCGACAGGGACAATAAACTGAGCTTCGAGCTATTGTTGAATTTGATGTTTTCTACGCGAACACCCCGAACATTCGAGGTGTTTGTACAAGTCTATTCCCACCTGCGTGGGAACAATTAACGACTTACCACTTCATCTCACCTTTGGCGACCTTGGCGCTCAGTTCCAGGGAGCTTTCATCACCCAGTGCCGGGAAGCGTTTTTTCATTGCCGCAATCAGTTCAGCGGAATCCCTGGCCTTGGCGCTTTCTTCGTCGAAGGCCTTGATGTAAGCGGCGGTGAACTGCACAGCTGCCAGGGAACGATCGCTCTTGCCGAGGTAATGCCCCGGCACCACGACCTGCGGTTTCAGGGTTTCAATGGAATGCAGCGTAGCCAACCAATCGGCATGGGACTGCGGCGTTTGCGTGTCGGCCATCCACACGTGGATGTTTTGCGCCACCACGACACCACCGACGACCGCCTTGATCGACGGAATCCATACAAAGCTGCGATCCGGTTGCGGACCCTCAAGACCCAGCACCTGCAACTTCTGCCCTTCGAGGATCAGACTGTCGCCCTTGAGCACGTCCGGCACGATGGTTTTGGCCGGCACATCGGCGCCCATTTTCGGGCCCCAGAAGGCCAGTTTGCCGTCGACGGTTTGCTTGATGTGGTCGACGGTCGGCTGCGAGGCCAGGACCCTGGCCTTGGGGAACGCGGCCGTCAGGGTGTCGAGGCCGAAGTAGTAGTCCGGGTCACCGTGACTGATGTAGATGGTGGTCAATTGCTTGCCGCTGGCGCGGATTTTTTCCACCACCTGCTCGGCCTGGGATTTGCCGAATTGGGCATCCACCAGGATCGCTTCCTTTTCGCCGCTGACCAGCACCGAGGTCACCGGGAAGATGGCTTTTTCGCCGGGGTTGTAGACATCCAGTGTCAGGGGCGAGGCAGCTGCATGGGCGACGAAACCGAAGGCGGCACTTGCCAGTAAAACGCGCTTGAGGGTGGTGAAACCGATCATTTGTTGCTCCGTTGTCCGAATGCCGTGCGTGGCGGATGCCCTTTTTTTGTAGGAGCGAGCTTGCTCGCGATGGACTTGAAGACGCCGCGTTTAACCGACAACCCGCGTTATCGTTAACGTCCATCGCGAGCAAGCTCGCTCCTACAGGGGAACAGAGCTTAGTTGCCTGACTCGGTACAAAAAATGCGATGCTTGAACATAGTTTGTTTCTGAAAGCGGGCAAATCATGGATCGTCTTCAAGCAATGCGGGTGTTCGTCACGGTGGTCGACCTCGGCAGCCAGTCGGCCGCCGCCGATCACCTGGAGCTGTCACGGCCGGTGGTGTCGCGGTATCTGGCGGAACTGGAAGATTGGGTCGGCGCGCGCCTGATGCACCGCACCACACGCAAGTTGAGCCTGACCGCCGCCGGCAACGAGATCCTGCCCCGCTGCCGGCAGATGCTCGACTTGTCCAGCGACATGCAAGCCGCCGTCAGCGAACCGGATGACGCACCGCGCGGCCTGCTGCGGATCAGCGTCAGCACCTCGTTCGGCCAGGCGCAACTGGCCGATGCCATGGCCGCGTACGTCAAGCGCTACCCCGGCGTCAGCGTCGACATGCAGATGCTCGACCGCACCGTGAACCTGGTGGACGAGCGCATCGACCTGGCGATCCGCACCAGCAACGACCTGGACCCCAACCTGATCGCCCGCCGCCTGACGGTTTGCCGCTCGGTGATCTGCGCTTCCCCTGCTTACTTGCGCGAACATTCGGCGCCGCAACGGGTCGAGGACCTGAGCCTGCACAACTGCCTGACCCATTCCTACTTCGGCAAAAGCCTCTGGCATTTCGATCAGGACGGCGAGCAGGTTTCAGTACCGGTGCAGGGCAACATCAGCGCCAACGAGGCCAGCACACTGTTGCGCGCAACGATCGCTGGCGCCGGGGTGGCGATGCTACCCACCTACCAGGCCGGCGTGCACATTCACAGCGGCGAATTGATTCGCCTGCTGCCGACGGCCGAACCCCGGCAAATGAACGTGTACGCGGTGTATGCCTCACGCAAGCACATGCCGGCGGCGCTGCGCAGCTTGCTGGATTTTCTGGTGCTCAGGTTTCCACAGGAGCCCGAATGGGACATCGGCCTGTAACCCCGCCCGTGTAGGAGCTGCCGAAGGCTGCGATCTTTTGATTTTAAGAAGCAAGATCAAAAGATCGCAGCCTTCGGCAGCTCCTACACAACTCACCAACGCTGACCTATGCTCAATGTAATACCGAAAGGTATTCGTTCAGAGGTCAACGCCATGAACATCAGAACAAGAAGATACCTCGCGATCTTCATCACCTGCGCGGTCACGCTCGGGCTGTATGGCGCTGCCGCCTGGCGCGTCGAGCAACTGCGCAACCAGCCCCGTGAAGCCGCGAGCTGCAACTTCGAGCGATGCATCCCCCACAACGCCACCCTCAACGCCCTCCGGTAAGGAAGGGGGTCAGGCTTCGTTGTCCTGATCGGCCTTCAAGCGGTCACGGAAGGCCTTGGGCGAAATCCCCACACGACGCCGGAACAGGCGCGTGAAGTTGGTCGGATCGGAAAACCCCAACACGTCGGACATTTCATAAATGGTCATGCTGGTGTAGGTCAGCAAGCGCTTGGCCTCCAGCAATTGCCGTTCGTGCATGATCTGCAACGCCGGTTGCCCCGCCAGCTCACGGCAGGTGCCGTTGAGGTGCGACACGGAAATCCCCAGCCGGTGCGCCAGATCCTCGACCTTGACGTGCTGGCGATAAGTCTCTTCCACCAGTTGAATAAAGCCGTTGAGGTATTCCCGGGCCCGCTGCGGTCGCGCCATGGCGGTGCGACGCTGGATCACCTGGCGGCTGACCCACACCACAATCACGCTGACCAGCGAATGCATGAGCATTTCCCGCGCCGGTTGATGGCTGTTGTATTCGCTCTGCAAGGCACTGAACAGGCTGTTGAGGTACTCGGCGTCCTTGCCTGCCGGGTAACTTTCGGCCTGGGCCAGGGCGTTGACCGATTGTCCCAACTGCATCTGCAGATGGGCGATCAGCGGCGCGGCCAGGGTCACGACAAAGCCTTCCACGTCTTCGGAAAAGCGAAAGCCATGCACCGACAGCGGAGGCAGGATCTGGATCCCCGGTTCCACCAGTTGTGTACGTTGGCCTTCGATTTCAAGCTCTGCCTGGCCTTTGAATACGAAGAGCAGTTGGCATAAATCAGCGTGGCGGTGGGGTTTGATTTCCCAATGATGTTCGCGGCTGCGTTTGGAAATGGTCTCACAGTGCAGCAAGTCCGGGGTTGGCCAATCCAGGCTTTCACCGTAGAGCTTGAACACCGGAATCGAAGGCAGGTCAGGCTTGTTCATCACTTCAATCCAGGCCTCGGAGTTTGATGGCGGGCGATAATCGCACCGATTGGCAGAATGTACAGCTTTCGGCTCAGTTTTCACCTTCAATTGACAGACTCGCAAGGGAAAAATGCAAGCACTCGATCCATAAAAATCATTCACCGCCCCTGGTCGCGTGAAGCTTGCGAGTCATAAAAACAATGAAAACGCTGAAAACCCAGGTCGCCATCATTGGTGCCGGCCCTTCAGGCTTGTTGCTCGGCCAATTGCTGCACAACGCCGGTATCGACACCCTCATTCTCGAACGTCAGACCCCGGACTATGTACTCGGCAGAATCCGCGCCGGCGTGCTTGAACAAGGCATGGTAGAGCTGTTGCGTCAGGCCGGCGTGAGTCAGCGCATGGACGCCGAGGGACTGGTGCATGGCGGCTTCGAACTGGCCCTCGACGGGCGCCAGGTGCACATCGATCTGCACGCCCTCACGGGTGGCAAAACAGTGATGATCTACGGCCAGACCGAAGTCACCCGCGACTTGATGGCCGCCCGTCGGGAGGCCGGCGCGCAGACGATTTACCAGGCAGCCAACGTCGTTCCCCACGGCATGAAAACCGACGAAGCCTTTGTCACTTTTGAGAAAGATGGCGAGACCTGGCGACTCGATTGCGACTACATCGCCGGTTGTGACGGCTTCCATGGCGTGGCGCGGCAATCGATTCCCGCCGACAGCCTGAAAGTCTTCGAACGGATCTACCCCTTCGGCTGGCTCGGGATCCTGGCCGATACCCCGCCGGTCCACGACGAACTGGTCTACGCCCGCCATGAGCGCGGTTTTGCCCTGTGCAGCATGCGCTCGCCGACACGCACCCGCTACTACCTTCAAGTGCCCACCAGCGATCATGTCGATAACTGGTCGGATCAACGCTTCTGGGATGAACTCAAGACGCGGTTGCCACAGGCGTTGGCAGACAAACTGGTGACCGGCCCGTCCATCGAAAAAAGCATCGCGCCGCTACGCAGCTTCGTGGTCGAACCGATGCAATACGGGCGGATGTTCCTGGTCGGCGATGCCGCGCACATCGTTCCGCCCACCGGCGCCAAGGGCCTGAACCTGGCAGCCAGCGATGTGAGTACGCTGTTCAATATCCTGCTCAAGGTTTACCGTGAAAACCGCCTTGATCTGCTGGAGAACTACTCGCAAATCTGCCTGCGCCGGGTGTGGAAGGCCGAGCGGTTTTCCTGGTGGATGACCTCGATGCTGCACCGTTTCGAGGAGCACGATGCCTTCAGCCAGCGCATTGCCGAGTCGGAACTGGACTATTTCATCGGCTCCGAGGCGGGTCGAAAAACCATTGCGGAAAACTACGTCGGGCTTCCTTGTGAGGCTATCGAATAGCCTGCTATCGACTTACACTGGCGAGCATCCCCGCTCGCCTTGCCTCGTGCGGGTCAATCACTGCCCGCAGGTTTTCCCGTGACCAATCTCCATCAGCCTGAAACGCCCAAACCCGCCATCCGCAGCGTGCTGATCGCGCTGATGCTGGCGATCTTTCTCGGGGCGCTGGATCAGACCATCGTCGCCGTGTCGATGCCGGCCATCTCCGCACAATTCAAGGACGTCAGCCTGCTGGCCTGGGTGATTTCCGGCTACATGGTGGCCATGACCGTGGCGGTGCCGATCTACGGAAAACTGGGTGACCTGTACGGGCGGCGCAAGTTGATGCTGTTCGGCATGGGCCTGTTCACCCTGGCGTCGGTGTTCTGCGGCATGGCCCAGAGCATGGAGCAACTGGTTCTGGCGCGGATCTTCCAGGGCATCGGGGCTGGCGGGATGATTTCGGTGAGCCAGGCGATCATCGGTGACATCGTGCCGCCACGGGAACGCGGTCGTTATCAGGGCTATTTCAGCAGCATGTACGCGGTGGCCAGCGTGGCCGGCCCGGTGCTCGGCGGTTACATGACCGAATACCTGTCCTGGCGCTGGGTGTTCCTGATCAACCTGCCGCTGGGCCTGGGTGCCTGGCTGGTGGCCCATCGCACGCTGGTGGGCCTGCCGGTTCCGCAACGCAAACCGGTCATCGATTACCTGGGCACCGTGTTGATGATCATCGGGCTGACGGCAATGTTGCTGGGCATCACGCAGGTCGGTCAGGGTCATTCCTGGCGCAGTGCCGAAGTGCTGGCGCTGCTCGTTTGTGCGGTACTGGTGCTGGGGCTGTTCGTCGTTCATGAACGGCGGGCACGGGAGCCGTTGCTACCCATGCATCTGTTCGCCAACCGCAATGCGATCCTGTGCTGGTGCACGATTTTCTTCACCAGTTTCCAGGCCATCTCGCTGATCGTGTTGATGCCGTTGCGCTTCCAGAGCGTCACCGGCGCCGGGGCCGACAGCGCCGCCCTGCATCTGCTGCCGCTGGCCATGGGCTTGCCGATTGGCGCGTACTTCGCGGGCCGCCGCACCTCGGTGACCGGGCGCTACAAACCAATGATCCTCACCGGTGCCGCGCTGATGCCCATCGCGATTTTCGGCATGGCGTTCAGCCCGCCGCAGGCATTCGTCGTGAGCAGTTTGTTCATGCTGCTCTGCGGGATTTCCTCCGGTATGCAGTTCCCGACATCGTTGGTCGGCACACAGAACTCGGTGGACCAGCGGGACATAGGCGTCGCCACCAGCACCACCAATCTGTTCCGCTCGCTGGGGGGTGCCGTGGGTGTGGCGTTGATGTCGGCGCTGCTGCTGGCCTTGTTGCAGGATTCAAGCTTCGCGCACCTGGCCGGCTCGTCGCTGATTGCCGAAGGCAGTTCGGGGAATGTGTTGCTCGACGGATTGAACGCCGCACCAGGTGAGGCGCAGAACGCCTTGCGTGCTGAATTGCTGCTGACGTTCCGGCACTTGCTGACAGTCAGTGCGGTGGTGTCGTTGCTGGGGTTGGCGGCGGCGATTGCCATGCCGAACATGTTGTTGCGCGGGCGTGAGGACAAGGTTCGATAGGTGGACCGCGTTGCCTGTATTCGCGAGCAAGCCCGCTCCCACAGTTGACCGCGTGCTGATGAAGAACTCGGTCTAATGTGGGAGCGGGCTTGCTCGCGAAGACGTCCTCATTGAAACCCTAAAATCAAGGGCTGTAATACCCCACAGCCACCAGAAAATGCCCGACCTTCTTCAGGTAGGCATGCTTGTTCTCGACCTTGCCGGTCACCGGGTTTTTCCAGCGGTATTCGTATTCGCCGTAATCCTGTTTGGCCATCAATGCCAGAATCGGCTCGCCCACCGGCTTGCCTTCCGGGTCTTCGATCTTGCTGAAGTCGGTATTGATCAGCCGCAGGTTGGTGCCGTGGGCCACATAACGCCGGGTGTCCAGGTCGACGACAAACACATACAGGTCATCCTGCAGGTAGCCGCCCTTGAGGGAATTGATCGCCGTCAGGGTGCCCTTCTCGTCCTTGGCCAGATCGGTTGCCGCTTTGTTCAGCAAGGCCATGGCCTGCTCAGCAGAGGCCCGGGGCAGGTAATAACCGACCGCCAGAATTCGCTGGCCGATGCGTTGGTAGTAGACATGCTTGCGCTCGACCTTGCCGTCGCTCCAGTTCTGCCAGCGATACTCCGCCTGCTGAATGCCATTGCCCTCCGGCACTTTCAGGGCATCCTTGAAAGTTTTCTGCAAGTCCGGCCCAAGCACCTCCGACACGTCCCGGCCAATCAATGCCGACGACGGTCCGCCGCTGGCAAGCATCACGCCCTTGGTGTCGAGCACAAAGACGTAACGGTCCTTGTCGACAAACTCGCCCTGGCGACTGAACGCCGCAAAGGCCTTGTCGCCGTTCTGGTGGTAGTAGGCCAAGGCTTTTTCAAGCAGGGCGATGGCCGCCTTGCTGTCGTCCTTTTCCGTCCCGGCGGCGTGTGCCTGGCCCAGGCACAGTAAGAACATGCCGCATAGCAAGGCGGACTTATGCAGAAACCCCATTGCGCATCCCTCATTCCTGATGGTGTTTCAAGAGCGTAGACGGCAATGGGGGGAGGCATGGATATTCAGGAAAACACAGAATGCTGTGGTGCGATGGGGCTTGTGTGGCGAGGGGGCTTGCTCCCGCTGGGTGGCGCAGCCGCCCCAAATCCATTCGCCGCGGTTGCACAGGTAAACCGTGGTGCCCGCTTTACGACTGCTGCGCAGCCGAGCGGGAGCAAGCTCCCTCGCCACAAATGCTTCTGGAGCAGTCGATTACTGCCGGGCGCGCAACTGCTGTTGCAGGTTCTGGATCTGCGCCTGAAGGGTATTGATGTTGCGGGTGACCTGGCTGCGGAAGGCATCGAACTCGGCGGTATTGGTCGCGCCCGGTGCGGCGGCCGGACGGTTGTCCTGCACGCTCTTGAGCACGACGATGTCTTGCTCGAGACGCTCGATGGCAGCGCTCGGGTTGCCTTGCTTCTTCAGGGCGACGATGTCGGCTCCCAGGCTTTTCAACTGTGCATCGAATTTTTCCGAGTCGGACGGGGCACTTTTCAGGGCGGCCACTTCAGCACTCAAGGCTTTGACCTCGGCCTGCAACTGCGTATTGACCGCCTGATGTTCAGTGCCCTGGGCGGCCATCAGTGCAAGGCGCTTGTCCACTTCGGTGGTTTGCGCGGTCATTTGCGCCAGTCGCTTGTCCAGGTCCGAGGCCTGGCCGGCCACACCTTGCTGCTGGGTGCTCTGGTCCTGGAGCTTGCCTTCCAGTTGGCGGATTTGCAGCTTCAGGGCCTCGCTGTCGGAGGTGACACTGGTCTGGCTGGCCACAACCTTTCCGGAAATATCCTGCAGGCGCCCTGCCGCTTCCTCGCTGATCCGCGCGAAACTTTCCTGGGTCGCCACCAGTTGCTGTTCCATCAGGGAGATCTGCTGAAAGCTCCACCAGGCCAGGCCCGCGAACGCAAAGAACAACGCCCCGACCAACGCCCACAGGGGACCGGTACTCGCCGCCTTGACCTTCACCACCGGCGCCGTGCGCGAATGCACGACCGTGCGAGCAGTCGGCGGATAATCGTCATCGAGAACGTCTGCACGCAGGCTCGGTACATCGTCGAAGTCGTCGTTGGCATCGTTTCGCATGGACATTGAATCAACCTTAATGAATCACATAATGGCTTTATGCCGCGCAGTATAAACCCCACAGCCGCAACCATTGACCCTGAAGCCCGTATCCGGTTCAGAAATGGCGCTGTTCGAGCCTCAGCGAATATCCTGCGCCTTCCACCAGCCACAGAATTCATCGAGCGCCGTCCAGAGGCTGACCTTGGGATCGTAATCCAGATAATGCCGGGCGCGGCTGATGTCCAGGGTGAAATTTTTGTTCATGACTTGCATGCCCAGACGCGACAGCGTCGGTTCGGGACGCCCCGGCCAAATCTTGCACACGCCCTCGTTAAGCGCCGCCACGCTGTAGCCCAGGCCGTAGGAGCGGTAGCGGGTGACCTGTGGGACGTCCATTTTGCGCATGACGTAATTGACCACGTCCCACAAAGGAATCGGCGTGCCGTTGCTGATGTTGTAAGCCTTGCCCAGCGCGGAACCGCTGGCCAGCAAACTGCTGAGCAACGCCTCGTTGAGGTTTTGCACGCTGGTGAAGTCAACTTTGTTCAGACCGTTGCCGATGATTGCCAGGCGCCCCTTGCGCTGCATGTTCAACAGACGCGGGAAGATGCTCATGTCGCCGGCCCCGGTCACGAAACGCGGGCGCAGGGCCAGGGTTTCGAGACCGAACTCCTGGGCGCCGAAGACTTTTTGCTCGGCCAGGTATTTGGTGGTGGCGTAAGGGTGTTTGAAGCGCTTGGGCACCTGCTCTTCGGTCAGGCCCAGGTGATCTCGACCATCGAAATAGATCGACGGTGACGACAAATGCACCAGTCGTCGAACCCGTTGCTTCAGGCAGGCTTCGACCACGTTCTCGGTGACCTGGACGTTGCCCTGATGGAAGTCCTGATAACGTCCCCACAAACCGACGGCACCGGCGCAATGCACCACGGCCTCGACGTCCGAACACAGTTCGCGCGCCAGTTCCGGGTCGCTCAAGTCGCCCTGGATGAACTCCGCTCCGCGGCGTACCAGATGCTCCACACTCTCGGCCCGGCGACCGTTGACCCGCACATCCAGGCCCTGCTCCAGGGCAAAACGCGCAAAGCGTCCGCCGATGAAGCCGCTTGCGCCGGTAACCAGAATTTTCATGAATTGCTCCAACAAATGCAGCCGCGAGCTTCAAGCGGCAAGCTGCAAGTTAAAAACGGACCGCAAGCGCTTCACTTGCAGCTTGCAGCTTGACGCTTAAGGCTGCTCCCAGGGCACCAGCCATTGCTTCGATGCGCTGACCAATTGATCGGTGAGCAGCCCCAGCAACTGACCGCCATTACGCCAATGATGCCAGTACAGCGGCACATCGATCGGCTTATCTGGCAATAACTCCCGCAATACGCCCCTTTCAAGTTGCTCGCGTACCTGCAGTTCCGGAACCAGGCCCCAGCCCAGGCCGGCTTCGGTCAATCGAATGAAGCCTTCGGACGACGGGCATAAATGGTGTTCGAAACCACCCTCGACGCCGAGGGACGCAAGATACCGGTGCTGCAGGAAATCGTCCGGCCCAAACACCAGCGCCGGGGTGCGGGCCAACTGATCGGCGCGTACGCCTTGCGGAAAATGCCGGGCAATAAAGGCCGGGCTGGCCAGCGCACGGTAACGCATGGCTCCCAGCAGTACGCTGCGCGCGCCTGCCACCGGACGCTCGCTGGCGCAGACACAGGCTGCCACCTCGCCGGCACGCATGCGTTTGAGGCCGACGGTCTGGTCTTCGACCACCAGGTCCATCAACAGATGCTGTTGCGCGCAAAACTCCCCCACCGCCTGCGCCCACCAGGTGGCCAGGCTGTCGGCGTTCAGGGCGATCCGCAGGCGTTCCGGCAGGCCCTCTTCATCCAGTGCCGGCACCAGGCTTTGCAAGTCCCGTTCAAGCAAACGCACCTGCTGCACATGATTGAGCAACCGCCGACCGATTTCCGTCGGCGTTGGCGGTGTAGCTCGCACCAATACCGGCTGGCCAACCCGCGCTTCCAGCAACTTGATGCGCTGGGATATCGCCGACTGCGACAGGCCCAGCACCTGGGCTGCCCGTTCAAAACCGGCCTGTTCGACCACGGCGGCCAGGGCAGAAAGCAATTTATAGTCGAACATCAGTTTTCCTAATGAGCGATCAGCAAGATTGGTTTTTCTTATACATCCTTCACAGGGACAATGACCAGCAAGAACTCTTGAACAAGGATCACCCACATGGCTGGCGAAACTTCATTGGCAACGCTGCTGCGCAGCATGAGCCCGCAACTCAATGCCGGCGAATACGTGTTCTGCACCCTGCGCTACGGCCAGTTGCCTGCAGGCCTGAAGATTGTCGGCAGCTTCCGCGAGCAGGAAGGCCTGACCGTGATTCTCGAACGCTCCCACGCCGAAAAAGCCGGGTTCAGCTTCGACTACGTCGCCGCCTGGATCACCCTGAACGTGCATTCGGCACTCGAAGCGGTAGGCCTGACTGCGGCATTCGCCACGGCATTGGGCAAGGCCGGCATCAGTTGCAACGTGATTGCCGGCTACTACCACGACCATTTGTTTGTCGGCCAGGCCGACGCCGACCGTGCCCTGCAGGTGCTGCGGGATCTGGCAGCCAACGCGGAGTAAAAAATCATGTGGCAAAGTTATATGAACGGCCTGTTGGTGGCCTTTGGCCTGATCATGGCGATCGGCACCCAGAATGCGTTTGTCCTCGCGCAAAGCCTGCGGCGTGAACATCACCTGCCGGTCGCGGCACTCTGCGTGGCCTGCGACGCCCTGCTGGTGGCAGCCGGGGTGTTCGGTCTAGCGACGGTATTGGCACAGAACCCGACATTGCTGGCCATCGCCCGCTGGGGCGGTGCAGCGTTTCTGTTGTGGTATGGCACCCAGGCACTGCGCCGGGCCTTTTCGAAACAGAGCCTTGAGCAGGGCGAGGGTCAGACCGTACGCTCGCTGCGGGCGGTCATGCTCAGCGCGCTGGCGGTGACCTTGCTCAATCCGCACGTCTACCTGGACACCGTTTTGCTGATCGGCTCCCTGGGCGCACAACAAACCGAGCCCGGCGCTTATGTGGTCGGCGCGGCCAGTGCCTCGCTGCTGTGGTTCTTCACCCTGGCGCTGGGTGCGGCATGGCTGGCTCCCTGGCTCGCCCGCCCCGGTACCTGGCGAATTCTCGATCTGTTGGTGGCGGTGATGATGTTTGCCGTAGCGCTGCAGTTGATCGCGGCCATCTGATTCGCGGAACCTCTATTCCACACAGTTGTTGCGTGGTTATGCCGCCCCCCCGGTGCTATGATCCGTCTCCCTGCGCCGCAAAGAGTACAAACTCCCCGGCGCTTGTCTGGCCGCCCGTGATCGGCCTTGCGCTCACCGCAACTGACCTGATTAGGAGAATCATCATGGCTTTCGAATTGCCGCCGCTGCCGTACGCACACGATGCCCTGCAGCCGCACATTTCCAAGGAAACTCTGGAATTCCACCACGACAAGCACCACAACACCTACGTCGTGAACCTGAACAACCTGGTGCCAGGCACCGAGTTCGAAGGCAAGACCCTGGAAGAAATCGTCAAGACTTCCTCGGGCGGTATCTTCAACAACGCCGCACAGGTCTGGAACCACACTTTCTACTGGAACTGCCTGGCGCCAAACGCCGGCGGTCAACCAACCGGCGCACTGGCTGAAGCCATCAACGCAGCTTTCGGTTCGTTCGACAAGTTCAAGGAAGAGTTCAGCAAGACTTCCATCGGCACCTTCGGTTCCGGCTGGGGCTGGCTGGTGAAGAAGGCTGACGGTTCCCTGGCCCTGGCCAGCACCATCGGCGCCGGCAACCCGCTGACCAACGGCGACACCCCGCTGCTGACCTGCGACGTCTGGGAACACGCTTACTACATCGACTACCGCAACCTGCGTCCGAAGTACGTCGAAGCGTTCTGGAACCTGGTCAACTGGAAATTCGTGGCTGAGCAGTTCGAAGGCAAAACCTTCACCGCTTAAGCTCGACGCCAGTCAAAAAACCCGGCTTTTGCCGGGTTTTTTTATGCGTTCGGGAAAGTGGCCACATCAATGAAAAATGTATCGATTATCCGGCCGTCTTCGCGAGCAAGTCGGATCGCCGCACCGCCGCTCCCACGCTGGATCGTGTCGTATACAGATCAAATGTGGGAGCGGGCTTGCTCGCGAAGAACGATGACGCGGTCAACCTGAATGAATACCTATCCCTGCGGATCGAGGTTATCCAACGCTCGACTCACCGCCAGCTCCGCCAACATGACAATCTGCGAAATGGCCAGCGCTGTGTTGCGCTGGGGGCCATTGAGGTAGGTCGCGAAATCACTCGCCAGGACATTGGCTGAAGCCAGTGATTCACAGGCGTGGGCAAGAAGGGTTTCAGTGTCCATGTCGGGAACGATCATGAACATGGTGTGGGGGCTGTAGGGTTTGGTGGTGCTGCTGGGGGGATCGGGGATTAATTTGTCCATAAAACCATTCCTCTGGCGCAGTGGCCACCACTTGCCGTTTCTCACGCGGTGAAGAGGTGGCAGCTATGTGCGAGGTGAGAAACCGGTATGGACACCCGGGCCAGACCTAAGTCTGCCCGCACACAGCCGCCATGACGCATTTACAGACAGCGGACTAGCTGGCGGCGATTATGCGTGCACAGGTTCTGGATGACCATAAGTAGCCGGGTTCTCACACCCGATCGCTGAGTTTTCAGCGACAGCCAAAGGCTATTCAGCCCGCTTCCGACGGACAACCTGAAAACTGCGTGGGAAACTTCTGGCGCTTTCCTACACCGCGCCATCTCGCAGAAACGTAACGCGGAGCGTCCCTGGCAGTACTCCCACGCGGGCGTGTGGGATTGATCAGCTTGTAGGCGTGGGAGATTGGTCGGTTGACAGGCCGTCATCGCTGGCAAGCCAGCTCCCACAGGGTCAAAGTACATCCGCCAGATTCAGGTCGGCTGTCAGGCCGCCTTCGCGAGCAAGCTCGCTCCCACAGAAAAGCAAAGGCAGAGCGGCGTACACCTTCGCTCTTCACCACTCATCAGGCCGAGCGTTAGCTCGCCTGCAGCTCTTGATCCACCCGCCCCCTCGGCAGGCTGAGCGCAGGTGTTCATCCGGGGATGGGCGCGCAGCGCCGTTCGACGCAGTCGAACTCATTGCATGTAGGTCGAAGCGAAGCCGACCGGAGGGCAATGCCCCCGGATGGACACCGGAGCGAAGGAACCCCGAGCCTCAGCGAGGGGCCGTACGTAAGGGGCGAGACCTTTGGTTACTTTGGGGCGTTTGCCAAAGTGACCCGCTGTAAGAGCGGAACCATAAGCCGCCGTTACCGCAGAAACGGATATGTACCCGGTTAAAAACCCAACAACGAAACAAGCTTCGAACCCCTTGCCCCCCCGCCACAGACGGCTAACATCAAACAAAAGGAAAATATCCCCACCCTCACCCCTAAAGTTGAAGGACTCGACAACCGACACAGTGCGAATAGGCTAACTCGTCAAGACAACTGCAAATCAGCCAAGCTGCAGGCAAAATCCCCCAAGGATGATTGTCCCTTTGACTGCCATCACGGGATTGCCAATACTCATGGCAACTTGATACTACCCGCACGGAACAAGGAATATCCCTTTGAAGCTGGAACTCAAGAACAGCTTGTCGGTGAAGTTGCTCCGGGTCGTGCTCCTGTCGGCATTGATCGTCGGCGTGGTCTTGAGCTGCGCACAGATCGTGTTCGATGCCTATAAAACACGCCAGGCCGTCGCCAACGATGCCGAACGCATCCTCGACATGTTTCGCGACCCCTCGACCCAGGCCGTCTACAGCCTGGACCGGGAAATGGGCATGCAGGTGATCGAAGGCCTGTTTCAGGACGCCGCCGTGCGCAAGGCCTCCATCGGCCATCCCAACGAAGCCATGCTCGCGCAAAAAACCCGTGAATTGCAGCACTCCCACAGCCGCTGGCTGACCGACGTGATTCTCGGCCAGGAACGCACCTTCACCACCCAGCTGGTCGGTCGCGGGCCCTACAGCGAATATTACGGCGACCTGAGCATCACCCTCGATACCGCCACCTACGGCCAGGGGTTCATTGTCAGCTCGGTGATCATCTTCATTTCCGGCGTACTGCGCGCGCTCGCCATGGGGCTGGTGCTGTATCTGGTCTATCACTGGCTGCTGACCAAGCCGCTGTCGCGGATCATCGAGCACCTCACGGAAATCAATCCGGATCGTCCCAGCGAACACAAGATTCCGCTGCTCAAGGGCCACGAGAAAAACGAACTGGGCATCTGGATCAACACCGCCAACCAGTTGCTCGAATCCATCGAACGCAACACCCATCTGCGCCACGAGGCGGAAAACAGCCTGTTGCGCATGTCCCAGTACGATTTCCTGACAGGGCTGCCGAACCGGCAGCAATTGCAACAGCAACTGGACAAGATCCTCATCGACGCCGGCAGGTTGCAGCGCCGGGTCGCGGTGTTGTGTGTCGGCCTCGACGATTTCAAGGGCATCAACGAGCAGTTCAGCTACCAGACCGGCGACCAGTTGTTGCTGGCCTTGGCCGATCGCCTGCGCGGCCATAGCGGTCGCCTGGGCGCCCTCGCCCGCCTCGGTGGCGACCAGTTCGCCCTGGTCCAGGCCGATATCGAACAACCCTACGAGGCCGCCGAACTGGCACAAAGCATTCTCGATGATCTGGAAGCGGCGTTTGCCCTCGACCATCAGGAAATCCGCCTGCGCGCCACCATCGGCATCACCCTGTTCCCCGAGGACGGCGACAGCACCGAGAAGCTGCTGCAAAAGGCCGAGCAGACCATGACGCTGGCCAAGACCCGCTCGCGCAACCGCTATCAGTTCTATATCGCCAGCGTCGACACCGAAATGCGCCGCCGTCGCGAGCTGGAAAAAGACCTGCGCGATGCGCTGGTCCGCAATCAGTTCTACCTCGTCTACCAGCCGCAGATCAGTTACCGCGACAACCGCGTGGTGGGCGTCGAAGCCCTGATTCGCTGGCAACACCCCGAGCACGGCATGGTGCCACCGGACCTGTTCATTCCGCTGGCCGAACAGAACGGGACCATCATTGCCATCGGCGAATGGGTGCTGGACCAGGCCTGCAAACAATTACGCGAGTGGCATGACCAGGGCTTCAGTGACCTGCGCATGGCGGTCAACCTGTCCACGGTTCAATTGCACCACGCCGAACTGCCACGGGTGGTCAACAACCTGCTGCAAATGTACCGCCTGCCGCCACGCAGCCTGGAACTGGAAGTCACCGAAACCGGCCTGATGGAAGACATCAGCACCGCAGCCCAGCATCTGCTCAGCCTGCGCCGCTCCGGTGCGCTGATCGCCATCGATGACTTTGGAACCGGCTATTCATCCTTGAGCTATCTCAAGAGCCTGCCGCTGGACAAGATCAAGATCGACAAGAGTTTCGTTCAGGACCTGCTCGATGACGACGACGATGCGACCATCGTTCGCGCCATCATCCAGCTGGGCAAGAGCCTGGGCATGCAGGTGATTGCCGAAGGTGTGGAAACCGCCGAACAGGAGGCCTACATCATTTCCGAAGGCTGCCACGAAGGTCAGGGTTATCACTACAGCAAGCCATTGCCGGCGCGGGAACTGGGCGTTTACCTCAAGCAGGCCCAACGCAGCAACGCGGCTATTTTGTAACCCCCCTGTAGGAGCGAGCCTGCTCGCGATGAACTTGAGAACACCGCGGGGTATCAGGTTCCCAGCGTAATCGTTGACGTCCATCGCGAGCAGGCTCGCTCCTACAGGGATTCGTGAATAAGAAATATTTCCACCTACAACCCTTTACACATAATGCGAAAGATTTGCATTATGTCGCAGTTTTGCGTGCGCACAGCGCCACTCCACCCCTATCGAAGCAGGATGTTCGCTATGATTCGTATGCCTCTGGCTACCGCCAGTCTGTTGGCCATCGCTATTTCCCTCGCCGGTTGCGGCGAAGGTGACAAAGAAAAAGCTGCCGCGCCTGCACCTGCGCCAGCCGCCAGCACCGCGGCCGCCCCGGCTGCTGCGCCTGCCGCTGCCGGTAAAGTCGACGAAGCCGCCGCCAAAGCCGTTGTCGCTCACTACGCCGACATCGTTTTCGCCGTTTACAGCGATGCCGAATCCACCGCGAAGACCCTGCAAACCGCCGTAGACGCTTTCCTCGCCAAGCCGAATGCCGACACCCTGAAAGCCGCCAAGGCTGCCTGGGTTGCCGCTCGCGTGCCTTACCTGCAGAGCGAAGTGTTCCGCTTCGGCAACACCATCGTTGACGACTGGGAAGGTCAGCTGAACTCCTGGCCGCTGGACGAAGGCCTGATCGACTACGTCGACAAGTCCTACGAGCACGCCCTGGGCAACCCGGGCGCCACCGCCAACATCATCGCCAACACTGAAGTGCAGATCGGCGAAGACAAGGTCGATGTCAAAGACATCACCCCGGAAAAACTCGCCAGCCTGAACGAGCTGGGCGGTTCCGAGGCCAACGTCGCCACCGGTTACCACGCCATCGAATTCCTGCTCTGGGGCCAGGACCTGAACGGCACCGGCCCTGGTGCCGGCAACCGTCCGGCTTCGGACTACCTGGAAGGCAAAGGCGCTACCGGCGGTCACAACGATCGTCGTCGCGCCTACCTGAAGTCCGTGACTCAGCTGCTGGTCAGCGACCTGGAAGAAATGGTCGGTAACTGGAAGCCGAACGTGGCCGACAACTATCGCGCCACCCTGGAAGCGGAACCGGCTGAAACCGGCCTGCGCAAAATGCTGTTCGGCATGGGCAGCCTGTCCCTGGGCGAACTGGCGGGCGAGCGCATGAAGGTTTCCCTGGAAGCCAACTCCCCGGAAGACGAACAGGATTGCTTCAGCGACAACACCCACAACTCGCACTTCTACGATGCCAAGGGCATTCGTAACGTGTACCTGGGTGAATACACCCGTGTCGACGGCACCAAAATGACCGGCGCCAGCCTGTCGTCCCTGGTGGCCAAGGCCGACCCGGCTGCCGACACCGCGCTGAAAGACGACCTGGCCGCTACCGAAGCCAAGATCCAGATCATGGTTGATCACGCCAACAAGGGTGAGCACTACGACCAGTTGATCGCTGCCGGCAACACCGCAGGCAACCAGATCGTCCGTGACGCCATCGCCGCCCTGGTCAAGCAGACCGGTTCGATCGAAGCCGCCGCTGGCAAACTGGGCATCAACGACCTGAACCCGGACAACGCTGATCACGAATTCTGATCAACGCTGGCTGAATGAAAAAGGCGACCTTCGGGTCGCCTTTTTTGTGTCCGCCACAACTCATCCCCTGTGGGAGCGAGCTTGCTCGCGATAGCGGTAGCACATTCAACATTGATATTGGTCATGATGGCCCCATCGCGAGCAAGCTCGCTCCCACAGAGGGATCATCGTTTCCAGATAAACCCTGCCCCACATCAAGCAAACGATAATTCCTCTTATTCAAATTCCCATCCCCTGTTAGACTTTGCGCCCTTGTTTTGCTCGTCTTGCAGGATCCCTGATGCCCTCGCTGCCTCTTCGCTTGTCCGCACTGTTTCTGGCCCTGGGCCTGAGTGCCTGCGATGACGCCCCGAAATTCACCCAGGCAGAACCCGGTGAAGCCCGCTCCGGCGGCAGTGCAACGGTGCGCAAGACCGATCAGAACGCGTTTTCCATGCCCTCGGCGAACCTGCCGCCGTCCCGGCGTGTGGATTTCAGCGTCGGCAACAGCTTCTTCCGCAGCCCTTGGGTGATCGCCCCTTCGACGACGACCGCGCGCGATGGCCTCGGCCCGCTGTTCAACACCAATGCCTGCCAGGGCTGTCACATCAAGGACGGCCGCGGCCATCCACCGACTGCGGACGATGTGAACGCCGTGTCGATGCTGGTACGCCTGTCGATTCCCGACGCCCCGGCGTATGCCAAGGTCATCGAACAACTCGGCGTGGTGCCGGAGCCCGTCTACGGCGGTCAGTTCCAGGACATGGCCGTACCCGGCGTGGCCCCCGAGGGCAAAGTGCGGGTCGATTACACCGCCGTGCCGGTTCGCTTCAAGGACGGCACCGAAGTCGAGTTGCGCAAACCGAGCCTGAACATCACCCAGCTGGGCTACGGCCCGATGCACCCCGATACCCGTTTCTCGGCGCGCGTAGCGCCGCCGATGATTGGCCTGGGCCTGCTCGAAGCGATCCCTGACGAGGCGATCCTGGCCAACGCCGAGGCACAGGCCAAGGCGAACAACGGCATCAGCGGACGACCGAACCGGGTCTGGGATGACGCTGGGCAAAAGACGGTGCTTGGACGATTTGGCTGGAAAGCCGGACAACCGAACCTCAATCAACAGAATGTTCACGCGTTTTCGGGCGACATGGGCCTCACGACCAGCCTGAGACCCTTTGATGACTGCACGGACGCGCAAACGGCCTGCAAACAGGCACCCAGCGGCAATGGCCCCGATGGCGAGCCGGAAGTCAGCGATAACATCCTGCGCCTGGTGCTGTTCTACAGCCGTAACCTCGCCGTACCGGCCCGTCGTGACGTCAACGCACCTGAAGTGCTGGCCGGCAAAACCTTGTTCTATCAGGCCGGTTGCCAGTCCTGTCACACACCGAAATACACCACCGCCGCCAACGCCGCCGAACCTGAGCTGGCCAATCAAGTGATTCGGCCATACAGCGATCTGCTGCTGCATGACATGGGCGAAGGCCTGGCCGACAACCGTAGCGAATTCCAGGCCAGTGGCCGCGAATGGCGCACCCCGCCGTTGTGGGGCATCGGCCTGACACAGGCGGTCAGCGGCCACACCCAGTTCCTGCACGACGGCCGCGCCCGCAACCTGCTCGAAGCCGTGCTCTGGCATGGCGGCGAGGCGACAGCGGCGCAGCAACAGGTTTTGTCTTTCAATGCCGAGCAGCGCGCCGCGTTGCTGGCGTTCCTGAATTCCCTTTAACACGCATTCCACTCGCGGGAGCCCGACATGTTCCGTCCCAAACTGTTGTTCACCAGCCTTGCCGCCCTCGCCCTGGGCGCCTGCTCGCCCCAGGATCCGCAAGCGGTCACGTCGGCGGCCATCGCCAAGTCGGTGATCCTGCCGACCTACACCCGCTGGGTTGAAGCCGACCGTCAATTGGCGGTCAGCGCCCTCGCCTATTGCGAAGGCAAGGAAACCCTGGAAACCGCCCGTGCCGACTTCCTGCACGCGCAAAAAGCCTGGGCCGAGCTGCAACCGCTGCTGATCGGGCCGTTGGCTGAAGGCAACCGTTCGTGGCAAGTGCAGTTCTGGCCGGACAAGAAAAACCTGGTCGGCCGTCAGGTCGAGCAACTGGTCACCGCCCAGCCGCAGATCGATGTTGCAGCGCTGGCCAAGTCCAGTGTCGTGGTGCAGGGCCTTTCGGCCTACGAATACATTCTGTTCGACAGCAAGCCTGACGTGGCCAACGCTGAGCAGAAGAGCAAATACTGCCCACTGCTGATCGCCATCGGCGAACGCCAGAAACAGTTGGCCGAAGAGATTCTGCAAACCTGGAACAACACCGACGGCATGCTCGCGCAAATGAGCAAATTCCCGAACCAGCGCTACGCCGACTCCCACGAAGCGATCGCCGATCTGCTGCGGGTTCAAGTCACCGCCATCGACACCCTGAAGAAAAAACTCGGCACGCCGATGGGTCGCCAGAGCAAGGGCGTGCCGCAACCGTTCCAGGCCGATGCCTGGCGCAGCCAGTCGTCCCTGACCAGCCTCGAAGCCAGCCTCGCGGCCGCCAAAACGGTCTGGGAGGGTGTGGATAACAAAGGCCTGCGCGGACTGTTGCCGAGCGAGCAGAAGCCGTTGGCCGACAAGATCGATGCCGCCTATGCCGCCTCGCTGAAACTGTTTGCCGGCAACCAGCGCTCGCTGACCGACATGCTCAATGACGAGGCCGGCCGCCAGCAACTCAACGAGCTGTATGACAGCCTCAACGTCGTCCATCGCCTGCACGAGGCCGATCTGGCCAAGGCATTGGGCATCCAGCTGGGCTTCAACGCCAACGACGGTGACTGATGAGGGCCAGTTCCATGCTGCGACGCCAGGTTCTGACATTAGGGAGTTTGCTGCTGGGTGCGGTGACGCTGGGCGGCTGGACGCTGTTCAAGCAAAAGGACAAGAGTCCGTTGTTGCTTTCGGCACGGGACGATACCGATGGCCAGCATTACGCCGTCGGTTATCGGCTCGATGGCACCCAGGTGTTCGCCACCCGGGTCGGCCAGCGTTGCCACGACATCATCAACCACCCGACACAGCCGATTGCACTGTTCGTCGCCCGCCGTCCGGGCACCGAGAGCTACCTGATCGACCTGCGCGACGGCGCCCTCCTGCAAACCGTGGTGTCGCAGCCCAACCGGCACTTCTACGGACACGCGGTCATTCACCACAGCGGCGACTGGCTGTACGCCACCGAAAATGACACCACCGATCCGGGCCGCGGCCTGCTCGGTGTGTATAAGTTCGAAGGCGAAAGGCTGGTGCACAGCGGTGAGATTTCCACCCACGGCCTGGGCCCGCACCAGGTGTCGTGGATGCCCGATGGCGAAACCCTGGTGGTGGCCAACGGCGGGATTCGCACCGAGGCCGAAAGCCGGGTGGAGATGAACCTCAACGCCATGGAACCGAGCCTGGTCCTGATGCAACGTGACGGCACCCTGCTGAGCAAGGAAACCCTCGCCCAGCAGATGAACAGCGTGCGCCATCTGGCCATCGCCAGCGACGGCACCATCGTCGCCAGCCAACAGTTCATGGGCGCGGCCCACGAGTCGTCGGAGCTGTTGGCGATCAAGCGTCCCGGCCAGCCCTTCGTGGCGTTCCCGGTGCCCGAGCACCAGTTGCAGGCCATGGGGCACTACACCGCCAGCGTCGCGGTGCACAACGACTTGCGCCTGGTGGCGCTGACCGCGCCGCGGGGCAACCGTTTCTTCATCTGGGACCTGGACAGCGGTGAAGTACGCCTGGATGCCCCCCTGCCCGATTGCGCCGGGGTCGGCGCCGTGGCCGATGGTTTTGTCGTGACCTCGGGCCAGGGGCGCTGCCGCTACTACGACTGCCGTCAGACAAACCTGGTCGCCAAACCGCTGGAGCTACCCGCAGGGCTCTGGGACAACCATCTGCATCTGATGGCCTGAATCATTGAAAAGATCGCCGCCTTACGTGCACCCCGCAGGCGCGACCCGAGACGGCGAATCTTTTCAGGCTTTCCCCCCTCTAATACCTCACAACCTGTAAAAACGGCAGTTGGATTACCTCTAGACTCCCGGTAATGTGCCCTGCTGTCTCACCTGATTTTCTCCAAGGAACTGGAATATGCTGCGTCGCCGCATGCTGATCATGTTGGGTGTGGTTCTACTGATTGTGCTGGTCCTGGCCGCGTACAAAGCCTTCTCGATCTACACGATGGTTCAAGGCTTCTCTGCGCCTAAACCGGCCATCAGCGTTGCCGTGGCCACCGCCACCGAGCGTCCGTGGCAAGCCCGCCTGCCTACCGTTGGCACGCTCAAGGCATTGCAGGGCGTGGACCTGAGCCTGGAGACCGATGGCACCGTCATCGATTTGCAGTTCGAGTCAGGGCAAAAGGTCAAGGCCGGTCAACCACTCCTGCGCCTCGACAGCGCCGTTGAAAGTGCCCTGCTGGAAACGGCTCAGGCCGACCTCGGGCTGGCACAGCTCGATTACGGTCGCGGTAGCCAATTGGTCGGCAGCCAGGCCATTTCCAAAGGCGAGTTCGACCGGCTTTCGGCGGTGCTGAAAAAGAGCCGGGCCACGGTCAATCAACTCAAGGCTGCGCTCGGCAAAAAAAGCATCGTCGCACCCTTCAGCGGGACCATCGGCATTCGTCACGTAGACGTTGGCGACTATCTTGCCAGCGGCACCATGATCGCCACCCTGCAAGACCTCAGTAGCCTGTATGTGGACTTTTTTGTGCCCGAGCAGTCGGTGCCGAAGATTGCACTCGGCCAGGCAGTACAGGTCATTGTCGCGGCGTATCCGACCCTGGAGTACCCCGGCACCATCAGTGCAATCAACCCCAAAGTCGAGAACAGCACCCGTAACGTGCAGGTCCGCGCCACCCTGGCCAACCCCGATGGCAAGTTGATGCCAGGCATGTTCGCCAACCTCCAGGTGCTCCTGCCCGACCCCCAACCGCGCATCGTGGTGCCGGAAAGCGCGATCAACTACACGCTCTACGGCAACTCGGTGTATGTGGCCGTGCAAAAGAAGGCCGAAGACGGCAGCCCGGTAAAGGATGACAAGGGCCAGCCGGTGCTGATCGCCGAACGGCGATTTGTCGAAACCGGCGAACGCCGCGATGGGCAGGTGATGATCACCAAAGGCGTGCAGAACGGCGAGAAAGTGGTGACCGCCGGCCAGCTCAAACTGGATAACGGCGCGCACATTGCCATCAGCGACGACAAGACCCTGGCCGAGCAGAACAGCCCGCCTCGCGCGGACTGATCAAGGAATCCCTATGGCTTTTACCGATCCGTTCATTCGCCGCCCGGTTCTCGCAACCGTTGTCAGCCTGCTGATTGTGCTGCTGGGCTTCCAGGCCTGGAGCAAGCTGCCGCTGCGTCAGTATCCACAAATGGAAAACGCCCTGATCACGGTGACCACCGCCTACCCCGGAGCCAACGCCGAGACCATCCAGGGCTACATTACCCAACCGATGCAGCAAAGCCTCGCCAGCGCCGAGGGTATCGACTACATGACCTCGGTGAGTCGCCAGAACTTTTCGGTGATCTCGATCTACGCGCGCGTCGGCTCCAACAGCGACCGTCTGTTTACCGAACTGCTGGCCAAGGCCAACGAGGTCAAGAACCAGCTGCCCCAGGACGCAGAAGACCCGGTGCTGAGCAAAGAATCTGCCGATGCGTCAGTGCTGATGTACATGAGCTTCTTCAGCAAGGAATTGAGCAACCCGCAGATTACCGATTACCTGTCGCGGGTGATCCAGCCCAAACTGGCGACCTTGCCCGGCATGGCCGAGGCCGAAATCCTCGGCAACCAGGTATTTGCCATGCGCCTGTGGCTGGATCCGGTGAAGCTCGCGGGTTTCGGCCTCAGTGCCAGCGATGTGACCAACGCGGTGCGCCAGTACAACTTCCTCTCGGCTGCCGGCGAGGTGAAAGGCGAATACGTGGTCACCAGCATCAACGCCAATACCGAACTCAAGTCCGCCGAGGCCTTCGGGGCGATTCCGCTCAAGGTCGATGGCGACAGCCGTGTACTGCTGCGCGATGTGGCGCGTGTGGAAATGGGGGCGGAAAACTACGACTCCATCAGCTCGTTCGGTGGCACCCCTTCGGTGTACATCGGCATCAAGGCGACACCCGGCGCCAACCCGCTGGAAGTGATCAAGGAAGTGCGCAAGATCATGCCGGACCTTGAGGCCCAGCTACCGCCGAACCTCAAGGGTGAAATCGCCTACGACGCCACGCTGTTCATCCAGGCCTCGATCGACGAAGTGGTGAAAACGCTGTTCGAAGCGGTGCTGATCGTGATCGTGGTGGTGTTCCTGTTCCTTGGCGCCCTGCGCTCGGTGGTGATCCCGGTGGTGACCATCCCGCTGTCGATGATCGGTGTCATGTTCTTCATGCAGATGATGGGGTACTCGATCAACCTGCTCACCCTGCTGGCGATGGTGTTGGCCATCGGCCTGGTGGTGGATGACGCCATCGTGGTGGTGGAAAACATTCATCGCCACATCGAGGAAGGCAAGACGCCGTTCGACGCCGCCATTGAAGGCGCCCGGGAAATCGCCATGCCAGTGATCTCGATGACCATCACCCTGGCGGCGGTGTATGCGCCGATCGGTTTCCTGACCGGCCTGACCGGGGCGCTGTTCAAGGAGTTCGCCCTGACCCTGGCCGGCGCAGTGGTGATTTCCGGCATCGTCGCCCTGACTCTTTCGCCAATGATGTGTGCGTTTCTGCTGCGTCACGACGAGAATCCCAGTGGCCTGGCCCATCGCCTGGACATGATTTTCGAACGCCTCAAGCGCCGCTACCAGAGCATGCTCCACGGCACCCTCAACACCCGGCCGGTGGTGCTGGTATTCGCCGTGATCGTGTTGTGCCTGATTCCGGTCTTTCTCAAATTCACCCAATCGGAGCTGGCGCCGGATGAGGACCAGGGCATCATTTTCATGATGGCCAACGCTCCGCAACCGACCAACCTCGACTACCTGAACACCTACACCGACGAGTTCATCTCGATCTTCAAGGCGTTTCCCGAGTACTACTCATCGTTCCAGATCAACGGTTTCAACGGCGTGCAATCGGGCATCGGTGGTTTCCTGCTCAAGCCATGGGACGATCGCAGTCGCACGCAAATGGAGATCCTGCCCGAGGTGCAGGCCAAACTGGAAAAGATCCCGGGGCTGCAGATCTTCGGCTTCAACCTGCCGTCCCTGCCGGGCACCGGCGAAGGCTTGCCGTTCCAGTTCGTCATCAACTCCTCCAACGATTACGAACTGCTGCTGCAAGTGGTCGACCGCGTAAAGAAACGGGCGATGGAATCCGGCAAGTTTGCATTTGTCGACGTTGACCTGGCCTTCGACAAACCGGAAGTGGTGGTGGATATCGACCGCGCCAAGGCCGCGCAGATGGGGGTTTCCATGCAGGATCTGGGGGGAACCCTGGCGACCCTGCTGGGTGAAGCCGAGATCAACCGATTCACCATTGAAGGTCGCAGCTACAAGGTCATTGCCCAGGTCGAGCGGCCGTTTCGCGACAATCCGGACTGGCTGAGCAATTACTACGTGAAAAACACCAAGGGCGAGCTGTTGGCGTTGTCGACCCTGATCACCGTCACCGACCGCGCCCGACCGCGCCAGTTGAACCAGTTCCAGCAACTCAACTCGGCCATCCTGTCCGGCGTGCCGCTGGTGAGCATGGGCGAAGCCATCGACCTCGTGCGCCAGATCGCCCGGGAAGAGGCACCGGTCGGTTTTGCCTTCGACTACGCCGGCGCCTCGAGACAGTATGTTCAGGAAGGCAGTGCCCTGTGGGTCACCTTTGCCTTGGCACTGGCGATCATTTTCCTGGTGTTGGCGGCCCAGTTCGAAAGCTTCCGCGACCCGCTGGTGATCCTGGTCACCGTCCCCCTGTCCATCTGCGGCGCGTTGATTCCGCTGTTCCTGGGGTGGTCGAGCATGAACATCTACACCCAGGTCGGGCTGGTGACGCTGATCGGGCTGATCAGCAAACACGGCATTCTGATCGTCGAGTTCGCCAACCAGCTACGCAAGGACAAGGGCCTGACGGCACGGGAAGCCGTGGAGGAAGCGGCGGCCATCCGCCTGCGTCCGGTGTTGATGACCACCGCGGCGATGGTGTTCGGCATGGTCCCATTGATCATCGCCACCGGTGCTGGTGCGGTCAGCCGGTTCGACATCGGCACGGTCATCGCGACCGGCATGTCGATCGGCACCTTGTTCACCCTGTTTGTGCTGCCCTGCATCTACACGATGCTGGCCAAACCGGATAAGCCCTGATGCAGAAAAACCTGTGGGAGCGGGCTTGCTCGCGAAAGCGGTGTGTCAGACAACATCGTTGTTGAATGTTGAGCCGCTTTCGCGAGCAAGCCCGCTCCCACATTGAATCGTGCAGGTTGAAAATCCGGGCAAAAAAAAAGGCCTCGTTGGTGCGAGGCCTTTCATTTTGGCTTCAATCGGTTCAACTTTGCGGCCTCAATCCCTGAGAAAGTCCGAACATGAATAGCAACAAATCATGATCGGGTCGAGTGGCCACGGATGCCTTCGCAACCCGCGGCAACGGACAATGTTCTTCTGCGCTTATCGAGCTGAGAACCTGGGGGCGTGGTTGCTCCCAGGCTGCCATCGCGATCGATGCAACTGCCAAGGCTCCTACCAGAAACAAACCTCGTGCAATTTCGAGTTTCATCGCTATAAACCCTTGATAGCGCTGCCAAACGCCGTCTCATAAAAGTAGACGAGCTTTTTCCAGTCTGCGTCGCTGAACGACGAGTGGCGACGCAATTGCTTCAAGTCATGAACAGCTGCGCGATGGGTCGTCAGACGCTGTCGGCATTTTTCCAGATCGATCAGGGCCACTTCGACCTTGGCCGTCTCGCCCTCACCGGTCACGCGAACGAATACGTGCTTGTCGTAAAGGCAACCGTGTTGCCAGCGGCCCTTGTGCATGCGAGCCAGGTTTTCAGCCAGGTCCTTGAGCACTCGTTCGTTAATGGCTTCACCATGACGCTCGCGACCGCCACCGGCGTACCAGCGATCGATCTCCTCGAAGCCGTCCAGTGACTTGGTGACCAGCAGGGCACGCCACTTGTGCACAGGATCGCGCTGTGCCCCACAGAACACGATCTCCGGAACCCGTACGCCAAGCGCGGTTACACCGGTGAGCGCGACATGCTCGCGCATGACCGTAGGCCGCCCGAAAGGGTGCTGCAAGCTACGATGGATATGCCCGGTCTGGCGCTTGACGTAGAGCAGTTGACCATCACTGCCCATCAGGCGTTGAACGCCGCTTTCCCCGCCGCGACGGACGTTGGGCTCTTCTACCCATTCACCGCGCTGATTCCAGAAGTAATCGAAGCGGTCCTGGGGAACGACTTCCGTTTCTGCTGCACACTGCACTGCCATCCTGTTACCTCTTGCGTAATACGTAAACTCGCCACATGGCATAGAGCGGCAAAAAGTCCAGTTGTTCCTGGATCCGGAAACCCGCCTGCTCAAATTCCTTCTCTACGGTAGCGGCCGGTAACACAAACCGGTTTTGGTAACCTTCCTGCCCACGGGATTTCTCCGAACGCTTGCGTTTCCAGGCCTTGAAGTTGCCATCGACCCACAGCGAAAGGATCACGCTGTCGCGGGAAACCCGCTCGAATTCACGCAAGATAGCCATGCGATGCTTGGCTTCACCGATGTGGTGGAGCAAGCGCATGCAAAAAATGCTGTCGACGGCGTTGTCCGGCAAGGCGATGTCGAATGCAGACGTGTGCAAGGGTTGTACCCGCTTCACCACATCGGCCGGTTGCGCCTGGGTGGCGACCTTCAGCATGGACTCCGAGTTATCGGCACCGATGATCACACGGTTGGATTTTTCCGCCAACAAGGGCCAGAAACGCCCTGCACCACAAGGCAAATCGAGGACCAAACCAGGCTCGCCAACCAAGGCCAGCGCCTTGCGCGCCAGTTGTTCGTCACGCCAGTGAGACAATCGACGACCGAGACCTTCCTGATGTTTGCGCAAATAGCGTTGCGCGTGTTGATCGTCGTACTTTTCAGAAAAATCGAGTTTGATCGGGCCGTCCATCATCAGGTCTCCTGAACTTCTGATGCAACTACCTTAGATTTTGTGGTGTCGGTGACTGGTCATCCATTTGTGAAAATATCGTTATGGGAAACCCAGAATTATTACAGGGTTTTACTGAATTGATAGGGTTTTCTGGACGACCTGACTCAACAGATCAAGTTCGTGATAGCTCCACCTGAAAACAGCAGCCACTGGGCTCCATCGTCGTCAGGCTGACGCTCCAACCCTGGTTTTCACAAATCCGCTGCACCAGTGAAAGCCCCAGGCCCAGGCCTTCCCCGCGCTTTTCAGTACCCCGGACGAAGGGTTCGAACATCGCCTCGCGTTTTTCCTCGGGAATGCCCACACCGCTGTCTTCGACCAGAAATCCCGTGCCCGTCAGGCTCAGGCGAATGAAGCCCCGCTCCGTGTAATGCAAGGCGTTGCGCAGCAAGTTACCCATCACTGCGTGCAGGAGCGTCGCGTTGTAACTCTTGGCCTCAGGGTTGCCCGGTTCGAAGATCAGCTTCAACCCTTTGCTTTCAATGGGCTCGCGCCACAGACCGACCAGGCCCTCGGCTACCTGACCCAGGGGCTGCTGCGGCGACATGCCGGCGTCTTCGCGCTGGGCACGGGCCAGCATCAGGAAGGTTTGCACCAACTCACGCATTTCTTCACAGGCCCGGGCAATGCGCTCGACCTGGGCGCGACCGCGCTGATCGAGACCAGGATTTTCCAGCAACAACTCGCAGGAACTGGCCAATATCATCAGGGGTGTACGCAATTCGTGGCTGACATCGCTGGTAAACAAGCGCTCACGGGTCAGGGCCTGACGCAAGCGCCCGAGGGTAGCGTCGAAGGCCACGGCCAATTCGCCCACTTCGTCGGCGGCATAATCCGGGGCCAAAGGGGGGGCCAGGCCGAGCAGTTGATCGCGATGGCGTACCTGCCGAGCCAGCCGCACCACCGGCGCCATGACCTTGCGCGCCAGGACCCAGCCGAGAAACACCGCCAGCGCCAGGCTCAGTACGAAACCCACCAGCACCACGGCAAACAGCACCCGCTCGCGCTCTTCGAAGTCGCTCTGATCCTGCAACAGCACGTAACGTCGGCCGTCGACGATTTCGACCATGGCGTGGTACGACAGGTTTTCACGAAAGACTTCGTGAAAACCTGGCTCCAGATGGCGCAAATCCTTGGGCAACCTGAAATCGCCTGGTCCGTTGCTGAAGTAGAACAATTGGTCCGGTTCGGGGCGATGGCTCCAGTCCGTGACATTGTCCATCAGCAACAGGCGCTGCAAATCACCGCCCAGGCCTGCCGAAATCAGTTTTTCTTCCACCAGGTGCACAGTCGCCACGATGCCCATGGCAAAGGCACCCGCCACCAGTGCGCTCATCAGCGCAAAGGCAATGATGATTCGTTGGGAGAGGCTCTGCTTAAACTCCATCACGCCCCTCGGCCAGGCGATACCCCACGCCGTGAACGGTTTGCAACAACGGCTTGGCGAACGGCTTGTCGATCACCTGGCGCAGTTGGTGGACATGGCTGCGCAGGCTGTCGCTGTCCGGACAGTCATCGCCCCAGAGCGCTTCTTCAAGAATTTCACGGCGCAACACATGCGGGCTTTTCTGCATCAACACGGCCAGCAATTTCAGGCCGACCGGGTTGAGTTTCAGCAATCGGCCTTCGCGGGTGACTTCCAGGGTATCGAGGTCATAGCTCAGGTCGCCGACCTGCAAGGTCCGCCGCCCGCCGCCCTGGGTCCGGCGCATGACTGCTTCGATACGCGCCGCCAGTTCAGACAGGGCAAACGGCTTGATCAGGTAATCATCGGCGCCGGACTTGAAGCCCTGCAGACGGTCGTCCAGTTGATCGCGGGCCGTGAGCATGATCACCGGCGTTTCGCGGCGGGCATCTTCGCGCAGGCGTTTGCACAAGGTGTAGCCATCGATGCCGGGCAGCATGATATCGAGCACGATCAAATCGTAGTGCTCGGTGGCCGCCAGATGCAGGCCCGACAGACCATCCTGCGCACAATCCACGGTATAGCCTTTGAGCCCCAGGTAATCGGCCAGGTTGGCCAGGATATCGCGGTTGTCTTCAACCAATAGAATTCGCATGGGTATCTCTCCGTCCACAGTAACGGCCGTCGTGGCCCGCGCAGCTTAAGGCCAAGTGTGGCTCAGGGCTAGGATTGCGTGCTGCTGTAACCGTTGAAATCAAACGTTTGCGGCATTAACGACTTTTTCACTATCGACTCACAGGTTGACGACATAATCGGGTTCAAACTCTGCGCGGCTGCGCCTTTCAGAACACTTTACCGACCAAGGAACTCGCATGGTTTCGACCCTCGCCCGCCCCGCTCCTCGTCCGCTCAATTTCTGGGTGTGCCTTGGAGTCCCTGCCGTTGCCGCGATCATTCTGGTGTTGCTCGAATTGACCAGTCTGGACATGGACCTGGCCAGGCTGTTTTACGACCCGGTCGCCGGGGAATTCATCGGACGCCACAGTTACTTCCTCGAGGATATCCTGCACGATCGCGCCAAGCAGGTAGTCATCGCCTTCTCGGTGTTTGCCATCCTCGGCTTCATCGCCTCGTTTTTCATGGCCAGGCTCAAACCGTTCAAGCGGGAACTGGGTTGCCTGGTGCTCTCGCTGGGGCTGGCGACGTCGTTTGTCACGCCGATGAAAGCGGTGACGGCGGTGCAATGCCCATGGAGCCTGGAGCAATTCGGCGGTCATGAAACCTACAGCGAATTGCTCAGCCCGCGCCCGGCCACCGAAAAGCCCGGTCGCTGCTGGCCCGGCGGCCATGCTGCGACCGGTTTCACCCTGTTTGCGTTGTTCTTCGTGCTGCGTGACCGTCGCCCGCGCATGGCCCGTGCGGCATTTGTCTTTGCATTTGCCCTGGGTTCGGTGTTTTCCATCGGCCGGATGATGCAGGGCGCGCACTTTTTCTCGCACAACCTGTGGACGGCGGTGTTCTGCTGGCTGATTTGCCTGGGGTCGTATTACTGGATTCTTTATCGGCCTGCTTCCCGAGCCGACGCTGTTGCCAAAGCACAACCGGTGAGTGCCTGAAACACAGATCAAAAATGTGGGAGCGGGCTTGCTCGCGAAAGCGGCTCAACATTCAACAAACATGTTGTCTGACGCATCGCTTTCGCGAGCAAGCCCGCTCCCACACTAGACCGAGGCGCCTTTCAAATTCCCGGCAATAAAAAACCCCGCCTGCTGTCGCAGGCGGGGTTTTTTCGTACAGGGGTAAGGCTGGCTTACATCATGCCGCCCATGCCGCCCATACCGCCCATGTCTGGCATACCGCCGCCAGCACCGCCGTCTTTCTTCGGTGCATCAGCAACAGCAGCTTCGGTGGTCAGGATCAGACCGCCGATCGAGGCTGCAGCTTGCAGAGCCGAACGGGTAACCTTGGTAGGGTCCAGGATGCCCATTTCGATCATGTCGCCGTATTCGCCAGTCGCAGCGTTGTAGCCGAAGCTGCCTTCGCCGTTCTTGACCTTGTCGACGACTACGCTTGGCTCGTCGCCGGAGTTGGCAACGATCTGGCGCAGTGGCGCTTCAACAGCGCGACGCAGAACAGCGATACCCACGTCCTGATCGGCGTTGTCGCCTTTCAGTTCGGTCAGTGCTTCCAGAGCACGGATCAGGGCAACGCCACCGCCAGGTACCACGCCTTCTTCAACGGCTGCACGGGTAGCGTGCAGGGCGTCTTCAACGCGGGCTTTCTTCTCTTTCATTTCAACTTCGGAACCAGCGCCAACCTTGATCACTGCAACGCCGCCGGACAGCTTGGCCAGACGCTCTTGCAGTTTTTCACGGTCGTAGTCCGAGGAAGTCTCGGCAACCTGGGCACGGATCTGAGCGATGCGTGCTTCGATGTCGCCGTGTACGCCAGCACCGTCAACGATGATGGTGTTTTCCTTGGACAGGGTCACGCGCTTGGCGCTGCCCAGGTTTTCCAGGGTTGCGCTTTCCAGGCTCAGGCCGATCTCTTCGGAGATCACGGTACCGCCGGTCAGAACGGCGATGTCCTGCAGCATGGCCTTGCGACGGTCGCCGAAGCCTGGAGCCTTGACGGCTGCGACTTTGACGATGCCACGCATGTTGTTCACAACCAGAGTCGCCAGGGCTTCGCCTTCAACGTCTTCGGCCACGATCAGCAGTGGACGGCCGGCTTTGGCAACGGCTTCCAGCACTGGCAGCATTTCGCGGATGTTCGAGATCTTCTTGTCGACCAGCAGGATCAGCGGGCCGTCCAGCTCAGCGACCATGGTCTCTGGCTTGTTGACGAAGTACGGGGACAGGTAGCCACGGTCGAACTGCATGCCTTCAACAACCGACAGTTCGTTTTCCAGGCCCGAGCCTTCTTCAACGGTGATCACGCCTTCTTTACCGACTTTTTCCATGGCTTCGGCAATGATGTCGCCGATGGAGTTGTCGGAGTTGGCGGAGATGGTGCCTACCTGAGCGATAGCCTTGGTGTCAGCGCATGGCTTGGACAGGGCTTTGAGCTCTTTGACGATCGCGATGGTCGCTTTGTCGATACCGCGCTTGAGGTCCATCGGGTTCATGCCGGCAGCGACGGCCTTCAGGCCTTCGTTGACGATCGATTGAGCCAGAACGGTAGCGGTGGTGGTGCCGTCGCCTGCGTCATCGTTGGCACGGGAGGCAACGTCTTTGACCAGCTGCGCGCCCATGTTTTCGAAACGGTCTTCCAGTTCGATTTCTTTGGCTACGGAAACGCCGTCCTTGGTGATGGTCGGAGCGCCGAAGCTCTTCTCGATGATCACGTTACGGCCTTTCGGGCCCAGGGTCGCTTTTACTGCGTCAGCCAGGACGTTAACACCGGTGAGCATTTTCTTGCGGGCGGAATCGCCGAATTTAACTTCTTTAGCAGCCATGATCGATATTCCTTAAATACTTTGAAGTAGCGGGAAAATGAGCGGGGAATCAGCCTTCGATAACAGCGAGGATTTCGTTCTCGCTCATTACCAGCAGGTCTTCGCCGTCGACTTTCACAGTGTTGCTGCCGGAGTAAGGACCGAACACAACCTTGTCGCCCACTTTCACGGACAGTGCACGCACTTCACCGTTTTCCAGTACGCGGCCGGTGCCTACAGCGAGGATTTCGCCGCTGTTGGCTTTTTCAGCAGCCGAACCTGGCAGGACGATACCGCCAGCGGTTTTCTTTTCTTCTTCGCTGCGACGGATGACGACGCGGTCATGCAGAGGACGAAGCTTCATTGTCGATCTCTCCTAATTGTGGTTTTCATCGGCCGGTGTAGTCCCGGCGGGTTTAACAAAGGCCGGCGGTGCCGGTTGCGGTTCGTCAAGCGAACCGCGGAAGTCTGTCTGGCGTGTTCGCCAGAAACCTTGCGGTGACCGTTACATAAGGGCGCATAAGCTTATTACAAGGGCGGGTAGCGAAAATTTTTCAGGTCGATGCCCCGCAAACGAACACGGCACCCGAAGGTGCCGTGTCGATGGGCGTATTACTTGGTATCGCGGTGTTCGAACTCGCCTTCGATCACGTTGGGCTCGCGGCCCAGCGGCTCGCGAGGTGCCGGGCCGCCGCGGGCCTGCAGGTCGTCGGCGAACGCGCGCTGACGCATGGCCTGCTCTTCGGCGCGCTGGCGCATCTTGCCCGCCAGCAGACGGCGACTGAACGGCAGCAGCAGGAACAGGCCGATCACATCACTGATGAAACCCGGAAGAATCAGCAGGCCACCGGCCAATGCCAGCATCAGGCCTTCGAGCATGGTCTGGGCCGGCAACTCGCCGCGGTTCAGGCTTTCACGGGCACGCAGGGCCGTGGCCAGGCCGGCGATGCGCAGCACGAACACACCGAACATCGAGCCGAGAATGATCAGCAGCAGGGCCGGGAAAAACCCGATAGACCCTGCCACCTTGACGAATACGAACAGCTCCAACACCGGGAACAGCAGAAAGAGCAACAAAAAAGGGCGCATCAAATGGTTCCTCAACGCAAGAATGCCTTGCCAGTTCACCTTAGATGACGTCGCCGTTTCGTGAATTCAAGCGCCGGCCACTTCATTTTTCGGCCAATGTTCAGCGTGAGCCAGAGAAACCAAGGCTTCGCGGACTTGTGTCGGCGTATTACAAGGCGCTTGAAACGGCAACCAGTACAGGCTCTGGCCGATTCGCAGGTGCATGCCTTCGGTATCGATACCGGCCATTTGCGCCGGCACATTGTTCGGCAGCCCGGCCAGCTCGACGTAATGGGCGATGGCCTTGGCGTGATCCGCGTTCATGTGCTCGACCATGCTCACTTCGGCCTTGCCGGCGAACGGGTTGGCCAGGGTCAGGTCGTTGACCCAATGAATCGCGCCAAAACCGCCGATGTAACGGTGGCGCACCGGCTTGAGCACCCAGAAATCGAAATCGTGGGCCTTGTGATAACCCTGCGACTCCGGGAAGTAGCGGTAGTAACGCTCGGAAGCGGCTTCTATGGAGGCTTCGTCTTCGAGCTGCTGTGCCTCAGCCAGGTAGGTCAGGCGACCAACGGCTTGCACATCCTCGGCTCCGCGCTCGCCCACGAACAGCGAGCATTTCGGGTCTTTCTGCAGATTATGCGTGTGCTGCGCGATGCGGCTGATCAGGATCAGCGGCCGACCCTGCTCGTCCAGGCAGTAGGGAACCACGGAGCCGAACGGAAAACCGGGCATTGACTTGGAGTGTGTCGAGAGCACTCCACGGTATTCCTTGAGGAGCAATTCTCGTGCATGCTTAGCCGCTTCAACGCTCAATTTATGACTCCTTAGATAGAATCCGTCATAAAAACGGACAAGCTGCTGGTGAAAGTCCCAGCACGCCATCGGGGGCAGTTCTCATGTGTAGCCGGGTCACGTCAGGCGCAGATCGAGAGGCTCTCTACAAGGAAACCACTCAGACCTGCTACCGGGGGACATGCGAATGCAACTCACTGACAAAGTAATCATTATCACTGGCGGTTGCCAGGGTTTAGGTCGTTCCATGGCCGAGTATTTCGCCGGCAAGGGCGCGAAGCTCGCCCTGGTCGACCTCAATCAGGAAAAACTCGACGCCGCTGTCACGGCCTGCAAGGCCAAGGGTGTCGAAGCCCGAGCTTACCTGTGCAACGTCGCCAACGAAGAGCAAGTGACCCACATGGTCGCCCAGGTCGCCGAAGATTTCGGCGCGATCCACGGCCTGATCAACAATGCCGGGATCCTGCGTGACGGCCTGTTGCTCAAGGTCAAGGATGGCGAAATGACCAAGATGAGCCTGGCCCAGTGGCAGGCGGTCATCGACGTCAACCTGACCGGCGTGTTCCTGTGCACCCGTGAAGTCGCGGCAAAAATGGTCGAGCTGAACAACAGCGGCGCGATCATCAATATCTCGTCGATTTCCCGTGCCGGCAACATCGGCCAGACCAACTACTCGGCGGCCAAGGCCGGTGTCGCTGCGGCGACCGTGACCTGGGCCAAGGAACTGGCGCGCTACGGCATTCGCGTGGCCGGCATTGCACCGGGCTTCATCGAAACCGAGATGACCCTGGGCATGAAGCCTGAAGCGCTGGAAAAAATGACCGCCGGCATTCCGCTCAAGCGCATGGGCAAGCCGGAAGAGATCGCCCATTCGGCGGCTTACATCTTCGAGAACGACTATTACACCGGTCGGATTCTGGAGATGGATGGCGGGTTGCGGATCTAAGGCAAGATCAAAAGATCGCAGCCTGCGGCAGCTCCTACAGGATGAACATCAATCCCATGTAGGAGAGGAGCTGCCGCAGGCTGCGATCTTTTAACAGGGATCAATCGTCGCTGACGCTGATATTCGGCATCGCCGGCGTCAAAGCTTCCTGCAATACGATCCGCGCACCGACATGACGGGCCAGCTCCTGGTAAACCATGGCGATCTGACTGTCAGGCTCGGCGATCACCGTCGGCTTGCCGCCATCGGCCTGTTCGCGGATGACCATCGACAGCGGCAACGAGGCCAGCAGCTCGACGCCATACTGGTTGGCCAGCTTCACGCCACCGCCCTCACCGAACAGATGCTCGGCATGTCCGCAGTTGGAGCAGATGTGCACGGCCATGTTTTCCACCACGCCCAGCACCGGAATGTTGACCTTGCGGAACATTTCCACGCCCTTGCGCGCGTCCAGCAAGGCCAGGTCCTGCGGGGTGGTCACGATGACTGCACCGGCCACCGGCACTTTCTGCGCCAGGGTCAGCTGGATGTCACCGGTACCCGGCGGCATGTCGATGACCAGGTAGTCCAGGTCGCCCCACGCGGTTTGGGTCACCAGTTGCAGCAAGGCGCCGGAGACCATCGGACCACGCCAGACCATCGGTGTGTTGTCATCGGTGAGGAAGGCCATGGACATCACTTCGACGCCATGGGATTTGAGCGGGACGAACCATTTCTGATCCTTGACCTCAGGACGGGTGCGCTCCGGGATACCAAACATGATGCCCTGGCTCGGACCGTAGATGTCCGCATCGAGAATACCGACCTTGGCGCCTTCGCGAGCCAGGGCCAGGGCCAGGTTGGCCGCGGTGGTGGATTTGCCCACGCCACCCTTGCCGGACGCCACGGCCACCACGTTCTTGACGTTGGCCAGCCCCGGGATCTGCGCCTGGGCCTTGTGCGCGGCGATCACGCTGGTGATATCGACTTTGGCACTCGACACGCCATCCAGGCCTTGAATGGCCATTTCCAGCATCTGCGCCCAGCCGCTCTTGAACAGACCGGCGGCGTAACCCAATTCGAGCTGGACGCTGACGCGGTCGCCCTGGATGTCGATGTTGCGCACGCACCCGGCGCTGACCGGGTCCTGGTTCAGGTAAGGGTCGGTGTATTGGCGAAGGACGGCTTCCACCGCTGCGCGATTGACGGCGCTCATGGGCAACTCCGAAAACGGGACTGGAAAAGATGATGGGTATCGTACCTCAAAAGATCGCAGCCTTCGGCAGCTCCTACGAGTACCCCCTGTAGGAGCTGCCGAAGGCTGCGATCTTTTCTGGCTGCTCATCCAATGAAACAGGCTCACAGGATGAAAAATATGCGCCAGCGCTTTATAGTGGCCGACCTCCGTTTCATCAAGTAGCCGAGCCCCATGTCCGAGCCACGCAAGATCCTCGTCACCAGCGCCCTGCCCTATGCCAATGGTTCGATCCATCTTGGCCACATGCTGGAATACATCCAGACCGATATGTGGGTGCGCTTCCAGAAGCACCGCGGCAATCAATGCATCTATGTCTGCGCCGACGACGCCCACGGTTCGGCGATCATGCTGCGCGCGGAAAAGGAAGGCATCACCCCGGAACAACTGATCGCCAACGTCCAGGCTGAACACAGCGCCGACTTTGCCGAGTTCCTGGTCGACTTCGACAACTTCCACTCCACTCACGCCGAAGAAAACCGTGAGCTGTCGAGCCAGATCTACCTGAAACTGCGTGACGCCGGGCACATCGCCACGCGCTCGATCACCCAGTATTTCGACCCGGAAAAGAAAATGTTCCTGGCCGACCGCTTCATCAAGGGCACCTGCCCGAAATGCGGCACCGAAGACCAATACGGCGACAACTGCGAAAAATGCGGCGCGACCTACGCGCCAACCGACCTGAAGGATCCGAAGTCGGCGATCTCCGGCGCCACCCCGGTGCTCAAGGATTCCCAGCACTTCTTCTTCAAGCTGCCGGACTTCCAGGCCATGCTGCAAACCTGGACCCGCAGCGGCACCCTGCAGGATGCCGTGGCCAACAAGATCGCCGAATGGCTGGATGCCGGCCTGCAACAGTGGGACATCTCCCGCGATGCGCCGTACTTCGGTTTCGAGATCCCCGACGAGCCGGGCAAGTACTTCTACGTATGGCTGGATGCGCCGATCGGCTACATGGCCAGCTTCAAGAACCTGTGCAACCGCACGCCGGAACTGGACTTCGACGCGTTCTGGGGCAAGGACTCCACCGCCGAGCTGTACCACTTCATCGGCAAGGACATCGTCAACTTCCACGCCCTGTTCTGGCCAGCCATGCTCGAAGGCGCCGGCTACCGCAAGCCGACCGGGATCAACGTGCACGGCTACCTGACCGTCAACGGCCAGAAGATGTCCAAGTCCCGCGGCACGTTCATCAAGGCCCGCACCTACCTGGATCACCTGTCGCCGGAATACCTGCGCTACTACTACGCGTCCAAGCTGGGCCGTGGCGTCGATGACCTCGACCTGAACCTCGAGGACTTCGTGCAGAAGGTCAACTCTGACCTGGTGGGCAAGGTCGTCAACATCGCCAGCCGTTGCGCCGGGTTCATTCACAAAGGCAATGCCGGCGTGATGGTCGACACCAACGCCGCGCCTGAGTTGACCGAAGCCTTCCTGGCCGCCGCGCCAGGCATTGCCGACGCCTACGAAGCCCGCGACTTCGCCCGCGCCATGCGCGAGATCATGGGCCTGGCCGACCGCGCCAACGCCTGGATCGCCGACAAGGCTCCGTGGTCGCTGAACAAGCAGGAAGGCAAGCAGGATGAAGTCCAGGCGATCTGCGCCACCGGCGTCAACCTGTTCCGCCAGCTGGTGATCTTCCTCAAGCCTGTGCTGCCGCTGCTGGCCGCCGACGCCGAGGCGTTCCTCAATGTCGCACCGCTGACCTGGAACGACCACGCGAGCTTGCTCGCCAACCATCAGTTGAACGAGTTCAAGCCGCTGATGACCCGCATCGACCCGGTCAAGGTACAAGCCATGACCGACGCCTCGAAAGAAGACCTGACCGCCAGCCAGACCGACACCGGCGAAGCCGCACCTGTCGGCAATGGCGAACTGGCCAAGGATCCTCTGTCGCCGGAAATCGAGTTCGACACCTTCGCGGCGGTCGATTTGCGCGTCGCGCTGATCGTCAAGGCTGAACACGTGGAAGGCGCCGACAAGCTGCTGCGCCTGACCCTGGACATCGGTGACGAGCAACGCAACGTGTTCTCCGGGATCAAGAGCGCTTACCCGGATCCGTCCAAGCTCGATGGCCGCCTGACCATGATGATCGCCAACCTCAAGCCACGGAAAATGAAGTTCGGCATCTCCGAAGGCATGGTGATGGCAGCCGGTCCTGGCGGTGAAGAGATCTACCTGCTCAGCCCTGACAGCGGCGCCAAGCCGGGTCAGCGCATCAAGTAAGATCTGCGGCAAATCGATCCCACAGTCGTGCCTGGCGCGACTGTGGGATTTTCATGTCTGGCCCATACTGACTCCTGTAGGAGCTGCCGCAGGCTGCGATCTTTTGATCTTGGCTTTTGTAAGAGCAAGATCAAAAGATCGCAGCCTGCGGCAGCTCCTACAGGGTTATCCAGCATCGGATAGGGACGATCATGACCGAAACGCTTTTGACGCTTATCAGTGCAGCCCTGATCAACAACCTCGTGTTGCACTGGCCGCTGGGCGTCGATCCGCTGTTGGCTGGCCAGCGCCGTCAGGTCCATGCCCTGGGCATTGCGACGACATGCCTGATGCTGCTCGTGGGCATGCTCGGCTACGCGCTCTACCACTGGCTGCTGGAGCCGCTGCAATTGACGGCGCTGCGTCTGTTTGTGTTTCTGCCATTGAGCGTGCTGCTGATCGGCCCATTGCTGAAGCTACTGGCGCGGGTGTTTTCGACACTGTCGTTCGAAGGCCTCTGGCCATTGTTGCTGGGCAATGCCGGCGTGCTGGGCGTGACTTTGCTCAACGCTCAGGATGACAAGGGCTTCTTTCACGCCACAGCCTTGAGCCTCGGCGCAGGGCTGGGCTTCTGGCTGGTGTTGAGCCTGTTCACCGATTTGCGTGAACGCACGGCCGACAACGATGTGCCCCTGCCCTTTCGCGGCCTGCCGATCGACCTGATCAGTGCCGGCCTGATCGCAGTGGTTTTTCTCGGATTCAGCGGACTGATCAAAACATGAGTCTGATTCAACTCATCGACGCACTCTTGCCGCAAACCCAATGCGGCAAATGCGGCCACCCCGGGTGCAAACCGTACGCCGAAGGCATTGCCAGCGGCGAGCCGATCAACAAGTGCCCGCCCGGCGGCAACGAAACCATCGCGGCCCTGGCCGAGTTGCTGAAGGTGCCAGTGCTGGAACTGGACATCACTCGCGGTTCGGCACCTGCACAGATCGCCTATATCCGAGAAGCCGAGTGTATCGGTTGCACCAAGTGCATTCAGGCCTGCCCGGTCGATGCCATCGTCGGGGCGGCCAAATTGATGCACACGGTGATCATCGACGAGTGCACCGGTTGCGACCTCTGCGTAGCACCCTGCCCGGTGGACTGCATCGAAATGCGCCCGCTGCCGCTGGACACTGTATTGCCGGTGGTCGGGGGCCTGGCCCTCACACCGCAAGCGCGGCAGGCCCGTACCCTCAAGCGCGATCACGCGCGGCGCCGCTTCGAACAGCGCAATGCCCGATTGCAGCGCGAAGAGCAACAGAAAATCGCCGAACGCCAGGCCCGGCAACGTGCCACGCAACCTAGCGAAGCGGCAGTCGACCCGGTACAGGCCGCCCTCGAGCGCGTCCGTGCACAGAAAGCCGCCAATGCCGATGCCGCGCTGAAAAAGGCGAAGATCGATGTGGCGATGAGTCGGGCCCAGCTGCACAAATCGCTGAAAGCCTTCGGACATCCACCGACCTTCGAACAGCAATCGCAGTTGATTGTCCTGCAACAGCAGTTCGAAGACGCCGAACAAAACCTGGCGCAACTGGAAAGCGCCGCGCCACCAGCCCCTGCGCCGACAGTCGCAACGGTGTCATCAAATGATGCCGATCTGAAACGGGCCAAGATCCAGTTGGCCATGCGCCGTGCCGAACTCAAGAAGGCTCAGGCCAACGAAGCACCGGCGGAGCACATCGAAGCCCTGGAGCGCGCACTCGGCGAAGCCGAACGCCAGGTGAACGCCCATGCCAGCCCTTGAAACCGTTGATGAGCGCCTGCAGCAGGCCATGAAGCTGGTGCTTCTGGCCACGCTGCCGGGAATGCTCGCCGCGTTGTGGCTATACGGCTGGGGCGTGTTGATCAACCTGGTTCTGGCGGCCGCTGCTGCGCTGGCCGTTGAAGCGGCCGTCGTGCAATGGCGCAAGCAACCGCTGAGGCCAACCCTGAGTGACGGTAGCGCGCTGGTCAGTGCCACCTTGCTGGCTCTGGCGCTGCCGCCTTACTGCCCATGGTGGCTGACCCTCAGCGCAGCCGCTTTTGCGATGATCTTTGGCAAGCACTTGTATGGCGGCGTCGGCTCAAATCCCTTCAACCCGGCGATGCTCGGATTTGCTCTGGTGCTGGTGACCTTTCCCCAACCCATGACCCATTGGCCATCACCCCATGGCATGGACCTGTTGAGTGGCTTGCAGCAAGTGTTCGGATTCGGCCAGGCACCGGATGCGTGGGTGCAGGCCACGGCACTGGACAGCCTGCGGATCAACAAAAGCCTGACCATGGATGAACTGTTTGCCGGCAATCCGGCATTCGGCCGCTACGGCGGACGCGGTGTGGAGTGGGTGAACCTGGCGTTTCTGGCGGGCGGAATGTTTCTCCTGCAACGAAGAGTGATCAGTTGGCATGCACCGGTCGGCATGCTGGCCAGCCTGTTCGTCATCAGCCTGCTGTGCTGGAACGGGACGGGCTCCGACTCCCATGGCTCGCCGCTGTTTCACCAGCTGACCGGTGCGACGATGCTGGGGGCGTTCTTTATCATCACCGAACCGGTATCCGGCGCCAGAAGCCCCGGGGCAAAACTGCTGTTCGGCGTCGGCGTCGGGCTCCTGACTTATCTGATTCGTACCTGGGGCGGCTATCCGGACGGCATCGCCTTTGCCGTGCTGTTGATGAACCTGTGCGTGCCGGCGCTGGAGCGGTTCGTGGCGGCCAGACAACAGCCGGAGGCGTCATGAACCGGACATCAAGCATCACGCTTCTGGTGTTTTTGGCCGCACTGGGCATGGGCGTGACGTACTTCGTGCAACTCGGCAGCGCGCCGCGCATTGCAGCCGAACAGCGCCTGCTCGACAGCCGGAATCTGCTGGACCTGATACCGTCAGACAGCTACGACAATCAACCACTCGACCACCCCATCAGGATCGAAACAACCACCCTGGCAAACAGCACCTTGCTGGGTGGCTATCTGGCGACCCGGGGCGAGCAACCCGTCGCCGTGTTGCTGCGCAGTCAAACCCTCGGCTACACCGGTGCCATTGAGCTACTGATCGCTGTCGATGCCAATGGCAGGTTGCTGGGAGTCAAAACCCTCAAACAGTCGGAAACACCTGGGCTGGGGGCACGGATCGCCGAGTGGCCCAATGGCTGGCTGCAGATTTTTTCCGGAAAATCCCGAACAGAACCCGGTGACAGCGGTTGGGCGCTGAAAAAGGATCAGGGGCAGTTCGATCAGATCGCAGGCGCGACCATCACCTCAAGAGCGGTGATCAATGCCGTGCACGATGCCTTGCGCTACTTTGATGAACACCGGCAACAACTGCTCGCGAACCCTGCCCATGGATAACTCATCGACTCTACGCAACGCCCTGATGCTGACGCCGCTGATCGGTGCCACCCACTCGCTGATGGCCGCACTTGGCCTGTGCCTGATGTTCATGGTGGTGACCCAGTTGTTCAGTCCGGCCATGGGCGCCCTGCGATCCCGACTGGTCCCGGCGGCCCGCTTGCCGGCCAGCGTTCTGTTGGCCGCCACGCTCACCAGTTGCGCGGAACTCACGGCACAAGCCTGGTCGCTGCAATGGCAGCAACATCTGGGTTTTTATGGCGCCATGATCGCCTTGCAATGCGTCGTACTGGAGCACACCGGGTTCTTTCACAACGGCTGGCGCCAGCGCCTGCGACTCAGTGGCCTGTTTGTCACGCTGATGATCGCTATGGGACTGCTGCGCGAACTCATCGGCAACGCAACCCTGGGAAACCGACTATCGTGGCTGTCCGGTGCAATACAAGCTGACTGGCAAGGCTGGGTGCTGGTGACCGATGGTGGTCTGCGCCTGGCCACATTGGTCCCTGGAGGGTTCATTCTGCTCGGACTGCTGATCGCCGCCTGGCAGGCCCGGCGCCCCAAAACCCCACATTGATTGCCCACGAGGAAACGCACTGTCCATGAATGCCGCAAAACGTCTGGAAATTTTCCGCAGACTGCACGAAGACAACCCGGAGCCCAAGACCGAACTGGCCTATTCCTCACCGTTCGAATTGCTGATTGCCGTGATTCTCTCGGCGCAATCGACCGATGTCGGCGTCAACAAGGCCACCGCCAAGCTGTTCCCGGTCGCCAATACCCCGGCAGCGATCCATGCCCTGGGTGTCGAGGGACTGTCGGAGTACATCAAGACAATCGGCCTGTACAACAGCAAAGCGAAAAACGTGATCGAAACCTGCCGCTTGCTGGTCGAGCGTCATGCCGGTGAAGTGCCGCAAACCCGCGAAGAGCTGGAGGCGCTGCCCGGCGTCGGCCGCAAAACCGCCAATGTGGTACTCAATACGGCATTCCGTCAGCTGACCATGGCTGTCGACACGCATATATTCAGGGTCAGTAACCGCACCGGCATTGCACCCGGCAAGAATGTGGTGGAAGTCGAGAAGAAACTGATGAAATTCGTGCCCAGGGAGTACTTGCTCGACTCCCATCACTGGCTGATCCTTCACGGCCGCTATGTCTGCCTCGCCCGCAAGCCCCGGTGCGGAAGCTGCCGGATCGAGGACTTGTGCGAATACAAGCACAAAACCTCCGACGATTGAGGCGCTATTAGGATTATTGAATTGTCGATTGAAAAAATCTTTTTTACCCGCCGGGAGATTGTCGATATAAGGAGCGCCAAAGGCCTTCTTAGCCTGGAGCAACTAAATGAGTACTGGCAAAGAGCAACTGGACGTAGAAGACGACTTCACCACCGCCGAAACCGATGACGCCGAGCCGGTGGTTGAAGTAGCGAAAACTAATCTGAGCAAACGCCGCACCATCGACAATCTGCTGGAGGAGCGCCGACTGCAAAAGCAATTGGCCGACTACGATTTTGACTTATGACACCTGAAAGCCTCCCGAAACGGAGGCTTTTTTTTGAGTGCCATATTTAGACATACGCCCCTTGTCGCAAAAATACGCCATCACACCAGACCGTTGCGTTGGGCCAGTTCGATCAAATCGACCAGGGACCTTGCATTGAGTTTGAGCAACAGGCGGGTCTTGTAAGTACTGACTGTTTTATTGCTGAGAAACATTCCATCGGCAATTTCCTTATTGGTTTTCCCTCTGGCCAACTGCTGCAGGACCATCATTTCCCGCCCCGACAACCGATCAACCATGTCGGCCTCACTGGCATTCCCCAAGCTGCAGCGCACGGTATGCAAGGCTTGATTGGGAAAGTAACTGTAGCCTGACAACACGGCCTTTATTGCACTGAGCAACTCCGTCAGGTCTTGTTGTTTGCAGACATAACCGGCCGCACCGGATTGCATGCAACGCATGGAAAAATGGCCCGGTGCCTGGGAAGTCAGGATCAGCACTTTCATCGGCATTGAGGTCGAAGACAAACGCGCGATAACTTCCAATCCGTCCAGCTTCGGAATCCCGATATCCAGAATGACAATATCCGGCGTAAGTTCACGGGCTAGTTGCAGTGCATCCACACCATTATCGGTTTCTGCAATAACTTCGTAGCCATGACGTTCCATTAGCATACGTACCGCAAGACGAATGACGGGGTGATCATCCACGATCAGCACTTTATTCATGGGCAAGTCCAATTTTCGCTGTTCGAATTTTTAGAGCCCGCACAATAGCCTAGTCGTTTCCCCCATGGCATGTCGCCCTTTCCAACCACCCACACCAAGAGACATACCCTACAAACAACACGGATTTCTCCTACAAGAATCCCTCGAGCGGAATGAGTTGAAAACTGTATCAGCGTCATGGTGGTGCAGTTTTCAGCAAACCACTCTATCGATTTACAAACAGAATTTTCCAAAAGCCAGCGTGAACAGCCGCCCCCTGACAAACACAAGTATCAACTTCTGCACTAAAACGTAACTGATATTTTCGCACTCAACATTCACACCAGAAATATCACACACCAGACATCCAATTACTCTTACAGCGAATTATACTTTTTGAGCAATCATTAAAGCACCACCAGCAATCATAAAAAATTCCAATACAGCCACATCAAACAAACTTCAAAAAACACTCAAAAAATGAGAATTCAACATGAGTACAGAACATGGCAGAAAGCTAATCACCAACCCAATGACAATCATTGCGATATTCGCAACACTCTCTGAAACTTCGGCCGCCGTTTCTCTCCCCTTCCTTGACCAAGAGGAAAGAGAACTCTACGTCTGGTTTCTGATCAGCTTTCCGTTTTATTTACTTTTACTTTTTTTCGCGACACTCAACTTCAACTACCGATCACTGTATGCGCCTTCCGACTTTGAAAAGGGAAAACACTTCATGAAAGCGATGGAAGATGCAGGGCGGTTGGAAAAAAAAGCATCCGGGAAGTCGTCAGGGAATCCCGCTACGGAAACGTCAACGAATGGCCAGCAGCCAGCTCGGTCGCCCTGCGGTGCACAGGACCCGCCAACGGAGATGGGCCTGCACAGCACCGTCTTCGTTCAGCATCAACTTCAGTTACCGGAATCTGTAAAAAACCTGTGCATCGTTGATACACGCGGTATGAACAAGGAGGTTGAATTTGAAACGCTGCTGGAAAAAATCCAGAAACCGCGGGAAAAGATGGCGTACGTGATTCTGTTTGTCACTTGTGCCATTTCAGAGACCTTACTGAAGGCCAGTGCGCTCAAACACTCCAGGCAGAGCCGGAAGCATTGCTCCGCCTATTACATTGCCTACGATCCGGCCTCGCACAGGCTGACGGTCATTGATCAAGCCGGGCAACCGGCAAACAACAACGCGTAGAGCCAGACAGACCATCGGAAGGAAATGGACAGGAAACCGTGAGCGGCAACGAATGCACCCAACATCGCAGTAACTGGCATCACACCCCGTTTTCAGGTGCCTGACCTCGTCAAGGACGAGCTCAGGCACCCATCACGAGCTCAAAGGTCTCAGAACAGCTTCCGACCTTTGTTCGCCGCAATGCGCATGCGCAAGGCGTTGAGCTTGATGAAGCCCGCAGCATCCGCCTGGTTGTACGCGCCGCCATCTTCTTCGAAAGTAGCAATGTTGGCGTCGAACAGCGAGTCGTCGGACTTGCGGCCAGTGACAATCACATTGCCCTTGTACAGTTTCAGGCGCACAACGCCGTTCACGTGGACCTGGGACGCATCGATCATCTGTTGCAGCATCAGGCGCTCAGGGCTCCACCAGTAGCCGGTGTAGATCAGGCTGGCGTACTTGGGCATCAACTCGTCCTTGAGGTGAGCCACTTCGCGGTCCAGGGTGATCGATTCGATCGCACGGTGGGCACGCAGCATGATGGTGCCGCCAGGGGTTTCGTAGCAGCCACGGGACTTCATGCCCACATAGCGGTTCTCGACGATGTCGAGACGGCCGATACCGTGTTCGCCACCGATACGGTTCAGGGTCGCCAGCACGGTGGCCGGAGTCATTTCGACACCGTCCAGCGCGACGATATCGCCGTTGCGGTAGGTCAGTTCCAGGTACTGCGGCTTGTCTGGAGCGTTTTCCGGGGAAACGGTCCAGCGCCACATGTCTTCTTCGTGCTCGGTCCAGGTGTCTTCCAGCACGCCGCCTTCATAGGAGATGTGCAGCAGGTTGGCATCCATGGAGTACGGGGATTTCTTCTTGCCGTGACGCTCGATCGGGATCGCGTGCTTCGCGGCGTAGTCCATCAGCTTTTCACGGGACAGCAGGTCCCATTCGCGCCAGGGAGCAATCACTTTCACGCCAGGCTTCAAGGCGTACGCGCCCAATTCGAAACGAACCTGGTCGTTGCCCTTGCCGGTGGCGCCATGGGAAATGGCGTCAGCGCCGGTTTCGTTGGCGATTTCGATCAGGCGCTTGGCAATCAGCGGACGAGCGATGGAAGTACCCAGCAGGTACTCGCCCTCGTAAACGGTGTTGGCGCGGAACATCGGGAAAACGAAATCGCGCACGAACTCTTCGCGCAAGTCGTCGATGTAGATCTCTTTGACGCCCATGGCCTGAGCCTTGGCGCGTGCAGGTTCGACCTCTTCGCCCTGACCCAGGTCAGCGGTGAAGGTCACCACTTCACAGTTATAAGTATCCTGCAGCCACTTGAGGATCACCGAAGTGTCCAGGCCGCCGGAATACGCCAGAACGACCTTGTTTACGTCCGCCATGCCATCACTCCACGGGGTTCTACGGAAAGCCGTGAAGTCTACCGCTCATGCAGGATAATTTACAGAGGCGCGACAGCTTATGACGACCAAGCGACAGAATCTGTCGAGAGCGCGACGATGACCGAAGGGTCAGGACGTTGCCGAAGTGGCCGCTTTCGTCGCTTGCGGGGCGACTTGTTCCGCGGGCGCTCCCCGCTCCAGACGTACCGCTACCCGACGGTTCTTCGCACGGTTGGCGTTGTTGGTATTGGGCGCCAGCGGATAACGTTCGCCATGGAAACGCAGGGTGATTTGCGACTCCTGGATGCCGTTGGCCTTGAAGAACTCCATCACTGCCAGGGCCCGGCGCCGCGACAGGTCGCGATTGGTCAGGCGGTTGCCGCTGTTGTCGGAGTGACCGTCGAGCTCGATGTGATTGACCGTCGGATCAGCCTTCATGTACTCCAGCATCACCTGCAGCTTGGCTTTCGCGGCGCTGTCGAGCTCGATCCCGCCGCCAGGGAAGCCAATTTGGGATTGTTTCACCTGCTCGAAGTTCTGCGGCAGCAGTTTGGCCACGCAGCTTTGATAATCGGCAAACGCCTGGGTGAACCTGACCGGCAGCAAGCGCACTTCCGACACCCGGCCATCTCCCGAGGAACGGCGAACCACCGGGCTGCGACCGTCCATCAGACCGCTGATCAGGCGTCCGGCCTGCGCCTGTGAACTGTTGAACAACACGTTGCCGCTGCCGATTCTCACTGTGCCCAGGTTGATATCGTCGCGCCCCGGCTGCCAGGGTGCGGCAGCGGCCAGCAGGGTCGCCGAACCTCCGCCCATCATCGGGTTATAGGCTTTCAGACGAAACGTTGCCTGCTCACCGGCCTTGCGCACGAACTCACCCGAGCCGAAGTCGGTAATCGGCTGCGTCAGGCGGCATTCGAACTTGTCGCCTTCGACCGTCCACTCAATGCTCTCCAGGCGGGTCTGAAAAGTGAGCGCCATCGCGGGAAGGCTGGCAAACACACTGAGCAAGGCTAAATAACGCTGGCGCACGGGAGGCTCCACTGGTTTCTACAACAAAAAGACCGACACACACATGTTTACGGCATACCTGTTGGATATCGGAAGCTGGCGGCAAAACTTGATAGCGAGTGCCTGCAAGAGTCTTTTCCGGTAGCATTCCCTTGAGTTTGACCCGCCTGGAATCCCCTCATGTCCGACCGCCTGACCCTGCTGCGTCCCGACGACTGGCACATTCATCTTCGTGATGGTGCCGTGTTGACCAATACCGTCGCGGATGTCGCGCGCACCTTTGGCCGCGCCATCATCATGCCCAACCTGGTTCCACCGGTGCGCAACGCGGCCGAAGCCGACGGCTATCGCCAGCGGATTCTCGCTGCCCGCCCGGCCGGCAGCCCGTTCGAGCCGCTGATGGTCCTATACCTGACCGACCGCACCCAGCCTGAAGAGATCCGCGAGGCCAAGGCCAGCGGATTCGTGCACGCCGCCAAGCTGTACCCGGCCGGCGCGACCACCAACTCGGACTCTGGTGTTACCAGCATCGACAAGATTTTCCCTGCACTCGAGGCCATGGCCGAAGTCGGGATGCCGTTGCTGATCCACGGTGAAGTCACCCGTGGCGATGTCGACGTGTTCGACCGCGAAAAAATCTTCATCGACGAGCACATGCGTCGTGTGGTCGAGCGTTTCCCGACGCTCAAAGTGGTGTTCGAACACATCACCACCGCTGACGCCGTGCAGTTCGTCAACTCGGCTTCGGCCAACGTGGGCGCGACCATCACCGCGCATCACCTGCTGTACAACCGCAACCACATGCTGGTGGGCGGGATTCGGCCGCATTTCTACTGCCTGCCGATCCTCAAGCGCAATACGCACCAGGAAGCCCTGCTCGACGCCGCCACCAGCGGCAGCGAAAAATTCTTCCTCGGCACCGACTCGGCCCCCCACGCCCAGCACGCCAAGGAAGCCGCTTGTGGTTGCGCTGGCTGCTACACCGCCTATGCGGCGATCGAGATGTACGCCGAAGCGTTCGAGCAGCGCAATGCGCTGGACAAGCTCGAAGCCTTCGCCAGCCTCAACGGCCCGCGTTTCTATGGCCTGCCGGTCAACACCGATCGCATCACCCTGGTCCGCGAAGAATGGACCGCCCCTGCCAGCCTGCCGTTTGGCGAGCTGACCGTTATCCCGCTGCGCGCCGGTGAAAAACTGCGCTGGCGCCTGCTGGAGGAACACGCGTGAGTGAAGACCATTTCGACGACGAACTGGAAGGCAATGGCGGCGGTGGCGGTTCCCGTCATCCAATGGCCGCACGGTTTCGTGGTTACCTGCCGGTTGTCGTCGACGTAGAAACCGGTGGCTTCAACTCCGCCACCGACGCCCTGCTGGAAATCGCCGCGACCACCATCGCCATGGATGAAAAGGGTTTTGTCTACCCGGATCACACCTACTTCTTCCGTGTCGAGCCATTCGAAGGTGCGAACATCGAAGCGGCGGCCCTGGAATTCACCGGGATCAAGCTCGATCACCCGCTGCGCATGGCCGTGAGTGAAGAGTCTGCCCTGAACGATATCTTCCGCGGCGTGCGCAAGGCCCTCAAGGCCAACGGTTGCAAACGGGCGATCCTGGTCGGGCATAACAGCAGCTTCGACCTGGGCTTCCTGAACGCGGCGGTTGCGCGCCTGGACATGAAGCGCAATCCGTTCCATCCGTTCTCCAGTTTCGATACCGCGACGCTCGCTGGCCTGGCATACGGCCAGACCGTGCTGGCCAAGGCGTGTCAGGCAGCGGACATCGACTTCGACGGTCGTGAGGCTCACTCGGCCCGCTACGACACCGAAAAGACGGCGGAGCTGTTCTGCGGCATCGTCAATCGCTGGAAACAGATGGGTGGTTGGGAAGACTTCAACGATTGATGGCACTCACGAATCAATGTAGGAGCGAGCTTGCTCGCGATGGTCGTTAACGATAACGCGGGCGTTCTGGTTCCCCGCGGTGTTCTTGAGTCCATCGCGAGCAAGCTCGCTCCTACAGGGATTTCAGTCGCAGATTTATTCCCGCGCATAAAAAAACCGGCCTCGATGGCCGGTTTTTTTTTACCTGCAGCGTGCGCCTTACAGAGCGGCAGCGTGCTCGGTCAGGTAAGCCGCAACGCCTTCTGGCGAAGCGTTCATGCCTTTGTCGCCTTTCTTCCAGTTGGCAGGGCAGACTTCGCCGTGCTCTTCGTGGAATTGCAGAGCGTCGACCAGACGCAGCAGCTCTTCCATGTTACGGCCCAGCGGCAGGTCGTTGATGATCTGCGAACGGACAACGCCTTTGTCGTCGATCAGGAACGCGCCACGGAACGCTACGCCGTCAGCGGACTGAACGTCGTAGGCCTTCATGATTTCCTGCTTGATGTCGGCAGCCATGGTGTAGCGAACTTCGCCGATGCCGCCGTTGTTGACCGGGGTGTTGCGCCAGGCGTTGTGGGTGAAGTGCGAGTCGATCGATACAGCGACCACTTCAACATTGCGCGCCTTGAACTCGGACATGCGGTTGTCCAGAGCGATCAGCTCGGACGGGCAAACGAAGGTGAAGTCCAGCGGGTAGAAGAACACCAGGCCGTATTTGCCTTTGATCGCCGAAGACAGGGTGAAGCTGTCTACGATCTCGCCATTGCCGAGTACGGCCGGTACGGTGAAGTCAGGGGCTTGTTTGCCTACGAGTACGCTCATTGGATATCTCCTGGTGTAATAGCGTGAGAAACAGGGTTCGCATCAGCCTGCCACCCTGAGGCGACAGCCCTGTGACACGAACCCCGGTCGCAAAAGACCGGCCATCATACACCGCGTGTTTGAGCTGGCTTAGCTGTTTTTTCCCGGTACGATGAAATCCCCGACGGTTTTGTATCTTCGGTTTGCCATATAGACCGTTCGTCAGCCACCCCCGCTTATGACAAAAAGTACTCTGAAACCACTTTGACAATCATTCTCGTTAACATTAAGATCCATCGCAATTGAGTCACAATCAGCGACGGTCTTCCTTATGTATGTTTGCCTCTGCACTGGCGTCACCGACGGTCAAATCCGCGATGCGATCTATGAAGGATGCTGCAGCTACAAGGAAGTCCGTGTGGCTACCGGCGTTGCCAGTCAATGCGGCAAATGTGCCTGTCTTGCCAAGGAAGTGGTCCGCGAGACCCTGACCAAACTGCAAACGGCCCAGGCTGCAATTCCCTATCCAGCAGAATTTACAGCCGCTTAAGTATCGATTTTCAAAGAACCGGACATATGTCCGGTTTTTTTATGCCTCAAAATCAACTAGTTATGCTCTAGACGCGGAACACAAACATTCTTATTCCGATTAATTTTCATTTAAGTTTCAATAACTTAGGTTTGACACTATTAAATACGCGGCTCAAACTCTGTTCTATTGACAGCTAATACAGGGCAGGACCCCATCATGAAAGGCGACGTTACAGTCATCCAGCATCTCAACAAGATCCTTGCCAATGAGCTGGTCGCGATCAATCAATACTTCCTGCATGCGCGCATGTATGAAGATTGGGGCCTGAACAAGCTCGGCAAGCACGAGTACCACGAATCCATCGACGAGATGAAGCACGCGGACAAGCTGATCAAGCGGATCCTGTTCCTTGAAGGCCTGCCGAACGTCCAGGATCTGGGCAAGCTGCACATCGGCGAACACACCAAGGAAATGCTCGAGTGCGACCTGCGTATCGAGAAAACCGGCCATGCCGACCTGAAAGTGGCTATCGCGCATTGCGAAAAAGTTGGCGACTTCGGCAGCCGTGAGCTGCTTGAAGATATCCTCGAATCCGAAGAAGAACATATCGACTGGCTGGAAACCCAGTTGGGCCTGATCGACAAGATCGGTATCGAAAACTATCTGCAATCGCAGATGGGCGAGGACGAGTAGGAGCTGCCGCAGGCTGCGATCTTGGCAACTGCAGCCGCAATATTGCAGTAACTTCCTTAGCGCAATAAAAAGCCCCGCCCTCTTTCGAGTGGCGGGGCTTTTTTAATGCTGAAGATCAAGAGATCGCAGCCTTCGGCAGCTCCTACAGGGGAGCCGCCCGAATCAGGCTTCGGTCTTTGGAGCAGCGGCCTTGGCGGCGGCGTCCTTGATCAGGCTCTGCAGCGAACCGTCAGCAGCCATTTCAGTCATGATGTCGCTACCACCGACCAGCTCACCGGCAACCCACAGTTGCGGGAAGGTTGGCCAGTTGGCGTATTTTGGCAGATTGGCGCGGATTTCCGGGTTCTGCAGGATGTCCACGTACGCAAACTTTTCACCACACGCCATCACGGCCTGCGCAGCTTTCGCGGAGAAGCCGCACTGCGGGGCATTTGGCGAGCCTTTCATGTAAAGCAGAATGGTGTTGTTGGCAATCTGCTCTTTAATCGTTTCGATGATATCCATGGAGCACCTCGGCTGAACTTTCCGACTCATGGGTCGGCACGGTGGCGCATTGTAACGGAAAGCCGAGCGCCCTGCTCGGTCTCTCCGTCAGACTGATTCAAGCCGCCGCCACGGTCACTGGCACGCCATTGAGCGCGGCATTTCCCGACAGTTCGTCAATCCGGCATTCGTCGGTCAGGTCGTTGGCGCTGGAGCCCGGCTGGCTGCTGGCAATCGACATTTGCACGCCCGGCCGCGCGTGACCCCAGCCGTGCGGCAGGCTGACCACGCCTTTCATCATATCAAGACTGCCCAGCACTTCGACCTCAATCACACCCACCCGCGAACTGACCCGAACGCGCTGTCCGTCACTGAGCCCGCGACTGGCCAGGTCGTCCGGATGCATCAGCAACTGGTGTCGTGGCTTGCCCTTCACCAACCGATGATAGTTATGCATCCATGAGTTGTTGCTGCGTACATGCCGGCGGCCAATCATCAACAACTCGTCGGCGGCCGGCGCCTTCAAGGCTGCGAAGCGCGCCAGGTCAGCGAGAATCGCCGCCGGCGCGGCCTGGATGCGTTGATTGGCAGTCTTCAGGCGCGGTGCAAGGTTAGGCTTGAGCGCGCCAAGATCGACGCCATGGGGATGATCGAACAAAGTCGCCAGCGATAGCTTGTGCTCTGAGGTGTCGCCGTACATCCCCATGCGCAGGCCGCGATCGATCATTTGCGCCGGGGCGATGGTAGGTTTCAACTCTTTGCCGGTCCTGGCGGCAAACGCCTTGGCCAGCCCGACGAAGATCTCCCAGTCGTGCAATGCCCCTTCGGGCTTGGCGAGGATTGCGCGGTTGAAACGACTGACGTTGCGCACCGCGAACAGGTTGAATGTGGTGTCGTAATGATCGTTTTCCAGCGCCGATGTGGACGGCAGGATCAGGTCGGCGTAGCGCGTGGTTTCATTGATGTACAGGTCGATGCTGACCATGAAATCAAGCCCGTCCAGTGCCTGCTCGAGTTTTCGGCCATTGGGCGTGGACAGCACCGGATTGCCCGCCACGGTGATCAGCGCCCGGACTTGCCCTTGCCCTTCGGTGAGCATCTCTTCGGCCAGCGCAGAGACTGGCAACTCTCCGGCGTATTCCGGGCGCCCGGAAACCCGGCTCTGCCACAAATTGAAATGCCCGCCCGAAGTCGTCGCCACCAGGTCCACCGCCGGCTCGGTGCACAAGGCCCCCCCTACGCGGTCGAGGTTGCCGGTGACCAGATTGATCAACTGCACCGCCCAGTGACAAAGTGTTCCGAATGCCTGGGTCGAGACGCCCATGCGGCCATAACAGACAGCCGAGGGCGCCGCGGCGAAGTCTCGCGCCAATTGGCGGATCTGTTCGGCCGGTACGGCGCACAACGGACTCATGGCCTCGGCGGTGAACGGCGCGACGGCCTCCCGCACGTCTTCCAGACCGTCTACCGGCAGATGGCCGTCGCGGGTCAGGCCTTCAGCGAACAAGGTGTTGAGCAATCCGAACAACAGCGCGGCATCACCGCCCGGGCGCACGAACAGATGCTGATCGGCAATCGCCGCCGTTTCACTGCGGCGAGGGTCGACCACCACCACTTTGCCACCCCGGGCCTGTATCGCCTTCAAGCGTTTTTCCACATCCGGCACGGTCATGATGCTGCCGTTTGAAGCCAGCGGGTTGCCGCCCAGGATCAGCATGAAATCGGTGTGATCGATGTCCGGGATAGGGAGCAGCAAACCGTGGCCGTACATCAAATGACTGGTCAGGTGATGGGGCAATTGATCGACCGACGTCGCGGAAAACCGATTACGGGTTTTCAGCAGGCCGAGGAAGTAGTTGCTGTGGGTCATCAACCCGTAATTGTGCACGCTCGGGTTGCCTTGATAGACCGCCACGGCGTTTTGCCCATGGCGCTCCTGAATCGCCGCAAGGCGCTCGGCCACCAGGTTGAATGCCGCGTCCCACTCGATGGGTTGCCATTCATTGCCCACCCGCTGCATCGGCTGATGCAGGCGATCCGGATCGTTCTGGATGTCTTGCAGGGCCACGGCCTTGGGGCAAATGTGGCCACGACTGAATGCGTCCAGGGGATCGCCCTTGATCGACGTGATCTGCACGCTGCCGTCTTCGACCTTGGTGGTTTCGATGGTCAGGCCACAGATGGCTTCGCACAAATGGCACGCACGGTGATGGAGAGTCTTGGTCATGGCCAGTCTGTCTTGTCGTGGGCGGGCACCGATGGCCGCGGAAACAAAACTATGGCGCCAGACCCGACGCCACACCAGCGACGTTCGTCTTGTGAATCGAGGGATATCAGGCCAGCCGATGGCCGTGCGGGTTCAGTTCGACGGCAGCCTGGGCGGGGCCTGCAACTGGATTTCCTGGAGGTTTTCGAACGCCCCGTGAGCGACATCGACACCGGTCAGTTCGCCAATCAGGCGCCAGTGTTCGTCGAGCCCGGCACTGATGGTGGCCATGCGATCGATCATGTGACGACCGGCAGCCCGGGTGACCTCGTCCTCACTGCGCAACAACTCGAAGGACATCGTCGTCATCGAAGCGGTGAGGTGAGTCAGCGAGCGTGCCGTGAGGCCCAGTAGCTCCATTAACAGCTGTTCTTTCGATTCCATCGGGAAGCTTCCGCGTCACTCGAGATTTATTTATAACCCAGCACTTTGCATTAGCAAATATTTCAAGCTGGCGACACGCGGCTCAAGACCTGGAACGGCAAGTCAGAAACCGACTGTCAGCGCACCATTGCCGCCCCGCCTGATTGCCAAGCCCCGAGAGGCCGGTGTACAAATGAACCGCTGCATTCAGGAAACAGGCTTCAAAAGCGCTACCTCGGTTAACCCGTAGCACCTCTGAAACTCCCTAAAAACTGTAGCCCTATTGGTAAGACGCGACATTTAATTATAAGATCGCGCCTTCCCCTATTTCGTCGCCCCGTGCGGCTTACGCCGCAGGTCTCGCCCGTTGTTCCGTCAAACAAGGCTTTGAGCATCTGCGGTTTGTAGCAAAAAGGTAGTCAATGATGAGCGCAAGGCACTTTCTCTCCCTGATGGATTGCACGCCCGAAGAGCTGGTCAGCGTGATCCGTCGAGGCGTTGAGCTCAAGGACCTGCGTAACCGCGGCGTACTGTTCGAGCCTCTGAAAAACCGCGTCCTGGGGATGATTTTCGAGAAATCCTCGACCCGCACCCGGATCTCCTTCGAGGCCGGCATGATCCAGCTCGGCGGCCAGGCGATCTTCCTGTCGCCACGTGATACCCAACTGGGCCGTGGCGAACCGATCGGCGACTGCGCCATCGTCATGTCGAGCATGCTCGATGCGGTGATGATCCGTACCTTTGCCCACAGCAACCTGACCGAATTCGCCGCCAACTCCCGCGTACCGGTGATCAACGGCCTGTCCGATGACCTGCACCCGTGCCAGTTGCTGGCCGACATGCAGACCTTCCTCGAACACCGCGGCTCGATCCAGGGCAAGACCGTGGCCTGGATCGGCGATGGCAACAACATGTGCAACAGCTATATAGAAGCGGCGATCCAGTTCGACTTCCAGTTGCGCGTTGCCTGCCCGGAAGGCTACGAGCCCAACCCGGTGTTCCTGGCCAAGGCCGGCGATCGGGTCTCCATCGTTCGCGACCCGAAAGACGCCGTGCGCGGTGCACACCTGGTGAGCACCGACGTCTGGACCTCCATGGGCCAGGAAGAGGAAACCGCCAAGCGCCTGCAACTGTTCGCACCGTACCAGGTCAACCGCGCGCTGCTCGACCTGGCCGCTGACGACGTGCTGTTCATGCACTGCCTGCCGGCGCACCGTGGCGAGGAAATCAGCGTCGACCTGCTCGACGACAAACGCTCGGTGGCCTGGGATCAAGCCGAAAACCGTCTGCATGCGCAAAAAGCCCTGCTCGAATTCCTCGTCGAACCGGCGTATCACCACGCATGAGCCAGCCATTACTGCTTAACCTGCGCAACCTCGCCTGCGGCTATCAAGACCAGCGCGTGGTGCAGAACCTGAACCTGCATTTGAACGCCGGTGACATCGGTTGCCTGCTGGGCTCTTCCGGCTGCGGCAAGACCACCACACTGCGGGCGATTGCCGGTTTCGAACCGGTACACGAAGGCGAAATCCAGCTGGCCGGCGAGACCATCTCCAGCGCCGGTTTCACCCTCGCCCCGGAGAAACGCCGCATCGGCATGGTGTTCCAGGACTACGCGCTGTTCCCGCACTTGAGCGTGGCCGACAACATCGCCTTCGGCATTCGCAAGCATCCGCAAAAGGATCGCGTCACCGAAGAGCTGCTGGAACTGGTCAACCTGAAGAACCTCGGCAAACGTTTCCCCCACGAGCTTTCCGGTGGGCAGCAGCAACGAGTCGCCCTGGCCCGCGCACTAGCGCCGGAACCGCAACTGCTGTTGCTCGACGAGCCGTTCTCCAACCTCGATGGCGAATTGCGCCGCAAGCTCAGCCATGAAGTACGCGACATCCTCAAGACCCGTGGCACCAGCGCGATTCTGGTGACACACGACCAGGAAGAAGCCTTCGCGGTCAGCGACCATGTTGGCGTGTTCAAGGAAGGTCGACTGGAACAGTGGGATACGCCCTACAACCTGTATCACGAACCGCTGACGCCGTTTGTGGCGAGCTTCATCGGCCAGGGCTATTTCATTCGCGGTCAGTTGAGCAGCCCGGAGTCGGTGCAAACCGAGCTGGGTGAGTTGCGCGGCAACCGGGCCTACACCTGGCCGGTAGGCGGCGCCGTGGACGTGCTGCTGCGCCCGGACGATATCGTCTATGCGCCGGACAGCGCACTGAAGGCGCGAATTGCTGGCAAGACGTTCCTCGGTGCGTCGACCCTGTATCGCTTGCAACTGCCGACAGGCGCGCAGTTGGAGTCCATCTTCCCGAGCCATGTCGATCGTCAGGTCGGGGCGGATGTGGGCATTCGTGTCGCGGCTGAACACCTGGTGCTGTTCCAGGCGTCCGGCAGCACGGCTGCGCAGATTCCGGCTGCTGAATCGGGTGTCCGGCGCTACAGCTCCGCTCACTGATCAACACAACCCCTGTGGGAGCGAGCCTGCTCGCGAATGCGGTGTGTCAGCCAATGATGATGTTGACTGACACACCGCATTCGCGAGCAGGCTCGCTCCCACAATTGGGTTTGCGTTAGCCCAGCATCAGCGTTCCGCTTGCTACGAGCGTCGCATCCCCGCCGATCATCACCCGCTCGCCTTCCAGCTGGCAGAACAACTCCCCGCCCCGCGTCGAACGCTGACAGGCTGTCAGGCTCGACTTGCCCAAACGCTTTGACCAGTACGGAATCAGAAGACAATGGGTCGATCCGGTCACCGGGTCTTCATTGATGCCGATTGCCGGGGCGAAGTAACGGGAAACGAAATCGTGCTGCTCGCCCCGCGCCGTCACGATGGCGCCCAACCATGGCAGTTTCGCCAGGGCGACCATGTCCGGCTTGCAATCGAGCACGGCTTGCTCCGACTCCAGCACCACGAACAGCTCATTCGAAGCCAGTACCTCGACAGCCTTCACACCCAGTGCACGCTCGATGTCCGAGATCACGTTCACCGGCGACGCAGTGATCGACGGGAAATCCAGCCACAGTCGTCCATCTTCACGGGTCACGCTCAACGGGCCGGATTTGCAGATAAAGTCCAGTCGCTCGACCGGCTCTTTATAGACCTCAAACAACACATGGGCACTGGCCAGTGTCGCGTGACCGCACAGTGGCACCTCGGTGGTCGGCGTAAACCAGCGGATGTGCCAGCCCTGCCCTTCGCGCACGACAAACGCCGTTTCGGCGAGGTTGTGCTCGGCGGCAATCTTCTGCATCAACTCATCGGCGAGCCAGGTATCGAGCCGATAGACCATCGCCGGGTTGCCGCTGAATGGCTGATTGCTGAACGCGTCGACCTGATGAAACTCAAGCTGCATACCCTTCTCCCTTTGTCAGATCGCCGAGCATGCAGCGCCGGCCGAACCGGCACCAGTGACAGAACCGGCTGATTTTCACCATACAGCGCTGCGCTCACGCACGGCCGATATCGGCAAACTTCGCTTGGGTGTGTTCGGCCAGCACGGCCGGCGCCAGCTCGACTTCCAGTCCACGCCGACCGGCACTGACAAAAATGCTGGCGAAGGGCTGGGCCGAGTTATCAATGAAGGTACGCAAACGCTTTTTCTGCCCCAGCGGGCTGATCCCGCCCAATAGATAACCCGTAGAGCGTTGCGCTGCCGCCGGATCGGCCATTTCGACCTTTTTCACGCCAGCGGCATGGGCCAGCCCTTTCAAGTCCAGGCTGCCGACAACCGGCACCACAGCCACCAGCAACTCACCTTTCTCGCTGGCCGCCAGCAAGGTCTTGAACACCTGCGCCGGGTCGAGCCCGAGTTTTTCCGCGGCTTCCAGGCCATAGGAGGCGGCCTTCGGGTCATGTTCGTAACTGTGTACGCGATGTTCGGCCCGAACCTTTTTCAATAAATCCAATGCGGGGGTCATGGCAGCTCCAGACTGGGCGGCAGAAGAAAATACTGCGCCGGATTCTAGGACATTGATCGTTAAAAGGCTCTACGGCGGCGCATCCATAACGCCATTGCCTGGCCATCCCATTGCGCAATGACTCATTCATTCATGCAACGAATAGTTTTTTTGTGACTGGTGGTTCACTTTCGACCTTTGACAGCAGCGTTTCTTGTCTATATTTTTTCGTTTCTGAAACTATACGAAACGTCCTACCGCTGTACCCAGCAGTAACCGCGACCAGGATGGGGATCCTGCCCCGGCGAAAAACGCGCGTTGACCATGTAGGCAAGAACGCGCCAGACAACAAAAAAAATTGAGGTTTCAATGACTACTGCTTTACAACAACCGTCGCTCTCGAGCCAATGCATGGCCGAGTTTCTGGGTACGGCGCTGCTGATCTTTTTTGGTACCGGTTGTGTTGCCGCGCTCAAGGTCGCGGGTGCCAGTTTTGGCTTGTGGGAAATCAGCATTATCTGGGGCGTCGGCGTCAGCATGGCGATCTACCTCACCGCCGGGGTTTCCGGCGCTCATCTGAACCCTGCCGTCAGCATTGCCCTGAGCATTTTCGCGGACTTCGAAAAGCGTAAATTGCCTTTCTACGTACTCGCCCAAGTGGCGGGCGCCTTCTGTGGCGCGTTGTTGGTTTACACGCTCTACAGCAATCTATTCTTCGAATTCGAACAAACGCAGCACATGGTTCGTGGATCTCAAGCCAGCCTTGAATTGGCCTCCGTGTTCTCCACCTTCCCGAATCCTGCGCTGACCACCGCCCAGGCATTTCTGGTCGAGGTGATCATTACGGCCATCCTGATGGGCGTGATCATGTCCCTGACCGACGACAACAACGGCCTGCCCAAAGGCCCGTTGGCACCGCTGCTGATCGGCCTGCTGATTGCGGTGATCGGCAGCTCGATGGGACCGCTGACCGGTTTTGCCATGAACCCTGCGCGGGACTTCGGCCCTAAACTGATGACTTTCTTCGCTGGCTGGGGTGAAATTTCCTTCACCGGCGGACGCGATATTCCGTACTTCCTGATTCCTGTTTTTGCGCCGATTGTCGGTGCCTGCCTCGGCGCCGCCGCCTATCGCGGGCTGATTGCCCGCCATCTGCCGGGCTCCGTACCTGCTACAAAGGATGAGCGACCTGCCATTGACGGCAAACCCAGAACGTCCTGATATCGTTGGCGCGTGCCCCTGCCCTTTGATCGCGCGCCAGACCTCACTCCCTTTTTTCGTCCAAGGCAATCGACATGACCGACACACAGAATAAGAACTACATCATTGCCCTCGATCAGGGTACGACCAGCTCCCGCGCGATCATTTTCGACCGTGACGCGAACGTGGTCTGCACCGCCCAACGGGAGTTCGCACAGCATTACCCGCAAGCCGGTTGGGTCGAGCATGACCCGATGGAGATCTTCGCCACCCAAAGCGCCGTGATGGTCGAGGCCCTGGCACAGGCCGGCCTGCACCACGACCAGGTAGCCGCCATCGGCATCACCAACCAGCGCGAAACCACCGTGGTGTGGGACAAGAACACCGGCCGCCCGATCTACAACGCCATCGTCTGGCAGTGCCGGCGCAGCACCGAGATCTGCCAGCAGCTCAAGCGCGATGGCCACGAGCAATACATCAGCGACACCACAGGCCTGGTCACCGACCCCTACTTCTCCGGCACCAAGCTCAAGTGGATTCTCGATAACGTCGAAGGCAGCCGCGAACGTGCGCGCAACGGCGAACTGCTGTTCGGCACCGTCGACAGCTGGCTGATCTGGAAATTTACCGGCGGCAAGGTGCACGTCACCGACTACACCAACGCCTCGCGCACCATGCTCTTCAACATCCACACCCTCGAGTGGGACGCGAAGATGCTGGAGGTGCTGGATATCCCGCGCGAAATGCTCCCGCAAGTTAAATCGTCCTCGGAAATCTACGGCCACACCAAAAGCGGCATCGCCATCGGCGGTATCGCCGGCGACCAGCAAGCCGCCCTGTTCGGCCAGATGTGCGTCGAGCCAGGCCAGGCGAAAAACACCTATGGCACTGGCTGCTTCCTGTTGATGAACACCGGCGACAAAGCGGTGAAATCCAAGCATGGCATGCTGACCACCATCGCTTGCGGCCCTCGCGGCGAAGTGGCCTACGCGCTGGAAGGTGCAGTGTTCAACGGCGGCTCCACCGTGCAGTGGCTGCGTGACGAGCTGAAAATCATCAACGACGCCCACGACACTGAATACTTCGCCAACAAGGTCAAGGACAGCAACGGCGTGTACCTGGTGCCGGCCTTCACCGGTCTTGGCGCACCGTACTGGGACCCGTATGCCCGTGGCGCATTGTTTGGCCTGACCCGCGGCGTTCGCGTGGACCACATCATTCGTGCCGCGCTGGAGTCGATTGCCTACCAGACCCGCGACGTGCTGGACGCCATGCAGCAGGACTCCGGGGAGCGCCTGAAAGCGCTGCGCGTGGACGGTGGTGCAGTGGCCAACAATTTCCTCATGCAGTTCCAGGCCGACATCCTCGGCACGCAGGTCGAGCGCCCGCAAATGCGCGAAACCACAGCACTCGGCGCCGCTTACCTGGCAGGCCTGGCCTGTGGCTTCTGGGGCAGCCTGGAAGAGTTGCGTGGCAAGGCCGTGATCGAGCGCCGTTTCGAGCCGACACTGGATGAAGCTGCGAAGGAAAAGCTCTACGCCGGGTGGAAAAAAGCGGTCAGCCGCACCCGCGATTGGGCGGTTGAAGACGAGACCGAATAAGCGAACTACAGCCCCCGTATCTGTATGTAACTGGTAGGGAGTGGATTCCTGCGGCATCATGGGCAAATTTTGCACGGCAGCCCAAAGGACGCCCCATGAATCTGCCTCCCCGTCAGCAGCAAATCCTCGAGCTGGTTCGCGAACGCGGCTACGTCAGCATCGAGGAAATGGCCACGTTGTTCGTCGTTACACCGCAGACCATCCGCCGCGACATCAATCAGCTCGCGGAAGCCAACCTGTTGCGTCGCTACCACGGTGGCGCCGCCTATGACTCCAGTGTCGAAAACACCGCCTACGCCATGCGCGCCGATCAGATGCGCGATGAAAAACAGCGTATCGGCGAAGCCATTGCCGCGCAGATTCCCGACCATGCCTCGTTGTTCATCAACATCGGCACCACCACCGAATCCATCGCCCGGGCACTGCTCAACCACAGTCACCTGAAGATCATCACCAACAACCTGCATGTGGCCTCCATGCTCAGCGCCAAGGACGACTTCGACGTGCTGCTGACCGGTGGCAACGTGCGGCGCGACGGCGGCGTGGTCGGTCAGGCCAGTGTCGACTTCATCAACCAGTTCAAGGTCGATTTCGCCTTGGTCGGCATCAGTGGTATCGATGAAGACGGCAGCCTGCTGGACTTCGATTATCAGGAAGTGCGGGTATCCCAGGCGATCATCGCCAATGCCCGACAAGTGATACTCGCAGCCGACTCCAGCAAGTTCGGGCGCAACGCCATGATTCGCCTGGGGCCGATCAGCCTGGTCGATTGCCTGGTCACCGATCAGCAGCCTTCCCCGGCGCTGGCGCAGCTGTTGAACCAGCACAAGGTTCGGTTGGAAGTCGTTTAACCTCACCGCTATATCTACGGCGCCTGCACTGCCGCCATCGCGAGCAAGCTCGCTCCCACAGTGATTGATGGCGTACACAAGTTTTGTGACCGACTCAATTCCTTGTGGGAGCGAGCTTGCTCGCGATGGCGGTCACTTAAACTCCGTCGATCTCAAGCCAGCCACATTTCAAAATGTTCGTAAATTTTCCTTTAACGGCCCTTCGATGAGTATTTTCAATCGAAGCTGACTGGCTGTGTGCCTCTTTATGGGCTAGTATTTTCGCAAATGAACATTAATGTTCGAATTCAAATACAGAACATCAAAGAATTCCGAGGCCGTGCCGATGCCCACTTCCACCTTGCCTACGCCCCCTCTCGCCGAGGTCTACGATATCGCCGTCATCGGTGGCGGGATCAATGGCGTGGGGATCGCAGCAGATGCCGCCGGTCGCGGCCTCTCGGTGTTCCTTTGTGAAAAGGATGACCTGGCCAGCCATACTTCATCGGCCAGCAGCAAGTTGATCCACGGCGGCCTGCGCTACCTCGAACATTACGAATTTCGCCTGGTGCGTGAAGCCCTGGCCGAGCGTGAAGTGCTGTTGACCAAGGCACCGCACATCGTCAAGCAAATGCGCTTCGTGTTGCCACACCGCCCGCACCTGCGCCCGGCATGGATGATCCGCGCCGGGCTGTTTCTCTATGACAACCTGGGCAAGCGTGAACAACTCCAGGGTTCGAAAAGCCTGAAATTCGGCCCCGACAGCGCACTGAAAAGCGAGATCACCAAGGGTTTCGAATACTCCGATTGCTGGGTCGACGACGCACGCCTGGTGGTGTTGAACGCCATGGCCGCCCGGGAACAAGGCGCCCACGTTCACACCCAAACCCGCTGCGTCAGCGCGCGACGCACCAAGGGCCTGTGGCACCTGCACCTGGAACGCAGCGATGGCAGCCTGTTTTCGATTCGCGCCAAGGCATTGGTCAATGCGGCCGGGCCATGGGTCGCCAGGTTCATTCGTGATGACCTGAAGATGGAATCGCCTTACGGCATCCGCCTGATCCAGGGCAGCCACCTGATCGTGCCGAAGCTGTATGAAGGCGAACACGCGCACATCCTGCAAAACGAAGATCAGCGCATCGTGTTCACCATTCCGTACCTGAACCACTTCACCCTGATTGGCACTACGGACCGCGAGTACACCGGCGATCCTGCTGCCGTTGCAATCACCGACGGTGAAACCGATTACTTGTTGAACGTGGTCAACGCCCATTTCAAAAAGCAGATCAGTCGCGACGACATCCTGCACAGCTATTCCGGTGTGCGCCCGCTGTGCAACGACGAGTCCGACAACCCGTCGGCCGTGACCCGCGATTACACCCTGGCGCTGTCGGGTAGTGGCGAAGAAGCTCCGTTGCTGTCGGTGTTCGGTGGCAAGCTCACCACTTACCGTAAGCTCGCCGAGTCGGCGCTGGCGCAACTGGCCCCGTACTTCAAGCACATCAAGCCGAGCTGGACCGCCAGCGCCACGCTGCCGGGCGGTGAAGACATGACCACCCCGCAAGCCTTGAGCTCGCGTATCCGCGACCAGTTCGACTGGGTACCGAGCGAGATCGCTCGCCGCTGGGCCACCACCTACGGCAGCCGTACCTGGCGCATGCTTGAAGGTGTACAAGACCTCAGCGACATGGGCGAGCATATCGGCGGCGGTCTCTACACCCGTGAAGTCGACTACCTGTGCAGCGAAGAATGGGCCACCAGCGCCCACGACATCCTCTGGCGTCGCAGTAAGCTTGGCTTGTTCACGACAGTTGCCGAACAGGACAAGCTCAAGGACTACCTGAACCAGGTCGAACAGAACCGCAGCAAGATCGAAGCGGCCTGATCGGTCACCGGCATAAGCAAAAGCCCCTGGATCTCGCGATTCAGGGGCTTTTTCGTATCGATGGATTTCAGTCGCGCAAATCCGATTCATGAATCGGCTGCTCACGGTGAGTCGCCCGCTGATACTGCGCCGGCCACACGGCCTTGTGCCCGCCCAGGTCATCATCAGCGTGCAGCGCCCAGTACGGATCGCGCAACAACTCACGGGCCAGGAAGATGATGTCCGCCTGGCAGGTGCGCAGGATGTGCTCGGCCTGGGCCGGCTCGGTGATCATGCCGACCGTGCCGGTGGCCATGCCCGACTCCTTGCGCACACGTTCGGCGAAGCGGGTCTGGTAACCGGGGCCTGTGGGAATTTCGGCATTCACCGCCGTACCGCCCGACGAGACGTCGATCAGGTCCACGCCCAGGGCTTTGAGGCGACGCGCCAGTTCCACGGTTTCATCGGGGTTCCAGCCGTCTTCGACCCAGTCGGTGGCCGACACCCGGACAAACACCGGCAACTCTTCAGGCCACACCGCACGTATCGCTTCGGTGACCTGCAGCACCAGCCGAATACGATTTTCGAATGAACCACCATATTGATCGCGACGCTGATTGCTCAACGGCGACAGGAACTGATGCAGCAGGTAACCATGGGCGGCGTGCACTTCGACCACCTTGAAACCGGCCGTCAGCGAGCGCTTTGCCGCATCGACAAAGGCCTGGATCACTTGGGCGATCTCTTCGTCATCGAGTTGCCTGGGTTGGGTGTGCTGTGGGTCGAACGCAATCGGTGAAGGTCCGACCGGCACCCAGCCGCCCTCGTCGGGTTTGACGCTGCCGTGCTTGCCAAGCCATGGCCGGTAAGTACTGGCCTTGCGCCCGGCATGGGCCAGTTGAATGCCGGCAACGCCACCCTGGGCGTTGATGAAACGGGTGATGCGTTGCAGGGGTTCGATCTGCTCGTCATTCCACAGACCGAGGTCCTGAGCCGTGATACGCCCGTCGGCGGTGACCGCCGTGGCTTCGGTAAACACCAGCCCGGCCCCGCCGACAGCGCGGCTGCCGAGGTGGACCAGGTGCCAGTCATTGGCCAGGCCGTCGGCACTGGAATACTGGCACATCGGCGATACCGCGATGCGGTTGGGCAGGGTCAATTGGCGAAGGGTAAAGGGTTCAAGCAGCAGACTCATGGGGCACCTCTCGAATCAGTGGGCAGGCTCCAGGTTCTGTTTGAATAGTCGACGAGTGACAGGAAAAAGGTACAACACCCGCCCCCGCGGGCAAAAAATTCGACAAGACGTCACAAGACCAAAATCAAGCAGTGATTAGAGCCTAGTCGACATCGACGGATGTCGCCCCCCCCTGTAGGAGCGAGCTTGCTCGCGATGGACGACAGGACACCGCGGGGTATCAGGTTCCCAGCGCCATCGTTCACGTCCATCGCGAGCGAGCTCGCTCCTACAGGTGTGGGTTCAACGCGGTTCGATATGGGCAATCATCAGCTGAACCGTCTCGTTGCCACGAAACTCGTTGAGGTCGAGCTTGTAGGCCAGCTCTACCCACTTGATGGTCGGATTCGGCCAGATGTCGCGGTCGATCCCGAAGGCAATGCCGTCGAGCTTCACCGAACCACATTCACTTTTGAGCACCACTTTGAGGTGCCGTTCGCCCACCACGCGCTGCTCGACCAACTGGAACACCCCATGAAACAACGGTTCCGGGAAGTGCTGCCCCCAAGGGCCGGCATGCCGCAGGGCGCGGGCCAGTTCCAGGTGAAACTCTTCCACTGCCAGGGTGCCGTCCGACAACAAGCGGCCAGTCAGGTCCTCTTCGCGCAGTTGCCGGCGCACTTCAGCGTCAAAGGCCTCGGCGAACAAGGGGAAATTCGCTTCCGGCAGCGTCAGGCCGGCCGCCATTGCGTGGCCACCATACTTGGTGATCAGATTCGGATGCTGCGCCGCCACCACACTCAAGGCGTCGCGGATGTGAAAGCCCTGGACCGAACGTCCCGAGCCCTTGAGCAGACCGTCACCGGCATCGGCAAAGGCGATGGTCGGGCGGAAATAACGCTCTTTCATCCGTGATGCGAGGATACCGATGACGCCCTGATGCCACTCGGGATCGAACAGGCACAAGCCGAACGGCATAGACTCCACCGGCAGATCCTTGAGCTGGGCCAGCGCTTCGCGCTGCATGCCCTGCTCGATGGATTTGCGATCCTGGTTCATGCCGTCCAGTTGAGCCGCCATCTCACGGGCCAGAGCTGCGTCTTCGGTCAACAGGCATTCGATGCCCAGGCTCATGTCATCCAGGCGCCCTGCGGCGTTCAGGCGGGGGCCGACGATGAAACCCAGGTCGGTGGAGGTGATGCGCGCATGGTCACGCTTGGCCACCTCGAGGATCGCCTTGATCCCCGGCCGGGCACGTCCAGCGCGAATCCGCTCGAGGCCCTGATGCACCAGAATCCGGTTGTTGGCATCCAGCGGCACCACGTCGGCCACGCTGCCCAAGGCCACCAGATCGAGCAATTCGCCGATATTCGGCTGCGGCTTGCTGGTGTACCAGCCGAGCTCGCGCAATCGCGCACGCAGGGCCATCAGCACATAGAAAATCACCCCGACACCGGCCAGGGCCTTGCTCGGGAACGCGCAACCTGGCTGGTTCGGATTGACGATGGCGTCGGCCAACGGCAGTTCGTCGCCGGGCAAGTGGTGGTCGGTGACGAGCACCTTGAGCCCGGCCTTTTTCGCCGCGGCCACGCCTTCGACGCTGGAGATGCCGTTATCCACGGTGATCAGCAAATGCGGCTGGCGCTCCAGCGCGACTGCAACGATCTCCGGGGTCAGGCCGTAGCCGTAGTCGAAACGGTTCGGCACCAGATAATCGACATGCGCCGCCCCCAGCAAACGCAGACCCAGCGTGCCCACGGTGCTGGCCGTTGCGCCGTCGGCATCGAAGTCGCCGACGATCAGAATGCGCTGGCGCTGTTCGAGCGCCGTCACCAGTAAATCCACGGCGGCATCAATGCCCTTGAGCTGCTGGAACGGAATCAGCCGCGCCAGGCTCTTGTCCAGTTCCGCCTCCGATTGCACGCCCCGCGCCGCATACAGGCGGGTCAGCAGTGGCGGAATATCACCGAGGAATGGCAGGGTGTCGGGCAGCAGGCGAGGTTCGATGCGCATGGGGTGAAAGATGCTTCTCTTCAATACGTAGGATAAAACCGGGTGACGCGCTGAAGCGGCGAAAACTCAGCCGCGCTCACCGGCCAGCCACTGCAACTGAACTTCGTGCTGACCACGGTCGTCGGTGACGAAGATCGTCCCTTCGCTGATCATCACGTCCCACTTGATGACGCGCGGCATGTCTTTGGCCAGGGTCTCCAGGACTTCCTGAGGCACGGCAGCGATATTGACGTTTTTCAGGTTTTTCACCGCAGGCACCACTTTGCCTTCCCACACGCGCAAGCTGCCGTAGGCCAGCAGGCTGGTGCGTTCAGTACGACGCGAGCACCAGGTCAGGCGCTCGGCATCCGGCTGGCCGACCTCGATCCAGTGCAGGACGCGGTCATCCAGGCTTTTTTCCCACAAGGCCGGTTCATCCACTTCCGACAGACCACGGCCGAACGACAGCTGCTCGTTGTACCAGAGGGCGTAGGCCAGCAGGCGCACGGTCATGCGCTCCTCGGTTTCCGAAGGGTGACGGGCGATGGTCTGCTTCACGCTCTCATAGACGCTGCGGTCGAGGTCGGTGAGGTTCAGTTCAAACTTGTAGGTCGTGGACGGCTGGGCCATGAACGGGCTTCTTGATACGAGGAAAGGCGGCAAGTCTAACCGATGCGACGGGCAATCCACGAATTGAAGGTGATCAACCTGAAGCGCCTGACAGTCGGCTATGTTAAAACGCTGTATTCGCCCATCCCTCGTCCAGCAGGATCCCGCATGCCGCTCACCGCCAAACCGCTTTCCGGTCTGAAAGTCATCGAACTGGGCACCTTGATTGCCGGCCCGTTTGCTTCACGCATTTGCGCTGAATTCGGTGCCGACGTGATCAAGATCGAATCCCCGGATGGTGGTGATCCATTGCGCAAATGGCGCAAGTTGTATGAAGGCACTTCGTTGTGGTGGTTCGTCCAGGCGCGCAACAAAAAGTCCCTGACCCTCAATCTCAAGCACCCCGACGGTCAGGCGATCCTGAAACAGTTGCTGGGCGAAGCCGACATTCTGATCGAGAACTTTCGTCCCGGCGTCCTGGAAAAACTCGGCCTGGGCTGGGACGTCCTGCACGCCTTGAACCCGAAACTGGTCATGGTGCGGCTGTCGGGTTTCGGCCAGACCGGCCCGATGAAAGATCAGCCCGGCTTTGGCGCGGTCGGTGAGTCCATGGGCGGCCTGCGCTACATCACCGGCTTCGAAGACCGGCCACCGGTACGCACCGGCATTTCCATCGGTGACTCGATTGCCGCGCTCTGGGGCGTGATCGGCGCGTTGATGGCCCTGCGTCATCGCGAGGTCAACGGCGGCCAGGGGCAAGTGGTGGACGTGGCGCTGTACGAAGCCATCTTCGCGATGATGGAAAGCATGGTCCCGGAATTCGACGTGTTCGGCTTCATCCGCGAACGCACGGGCAATATCATGCCGGGCATCACCCCTTCCTCGATCCACACCAGCGCCGACGGCAAGCACGTGCAGATCGGCGCCAATGGCGATGCCATTTTCAAACGCTTCATGCTGATCATTGGCCGGGAGGACCTCGCCAATGACCCGCTGCTGGCCAGCAACGATGGCCGTGATGCGCGGCGCGACGAGATCTATGGCGTCATCGATCGTTGGGTCAATTCGCAGCCGCTGGATACGGTGCTGGCGCTGCTCAATCAGGCCGACGTGCCGGCCAGCCGGATCTTCAGCGCCGAAGACATGTTCAATGACCCTCAGTACCTGGCGCGTGAAATGTTCCTGCAAGCCAAACTGCCGGACGGTAAAGACTTCAAGATGCCGGGAATCGTGCCGAAACTCTCAGAGACACCCGGTGAATGTGAATGGGTCGGGCCACAACTGGGTGAGCACAACGCACAGGTACTCCAGGAACTTGGCTATGACGCGACGCAGATCGCACAGTTGCGCAAAGACGGAGCCATCTGAACTGAGGCGCCTGCCTGCATGGGTCATTCGGTACTGCCCGTCGCGCGCTGGCTGCCTGCTTTGCGTGCTGGCGACCTTGCTGCTGTTCATTGAACCGGTCCCGTCAGCCCTGGCGCAATCCAGGGAAACCCTGATCTGGCTCAAACGCGACCTGCCGCCGCTGACGATCTTCGACGGACCGAAAAAGGGCCAGGGCGTTATCGATCAACTGCTTCCCCTGTTGATTGCCGGCATGCCGCAGTACCAGCACAGCGTGATGAGGGTCAATCGCGCGCGTGGCCTGCAAATGCTGCACGAACCGTCCCTCGTCTGCGACGCGGCGCTGAACTGGAGCAAGGAACGGGAACAGTGGATCGCCTTTTCCATCCCGGTCTTCCGTGCCATGAGCAATGGCTTGGCCGTGCGGCGCGTTGACCAGAAGGTACTGGCCCCCTTTATCAAGGATGGCGAAGTGGACCTCGCAAAGTTGCTCGCCAGCGGCAACGAAAAACTGGGGATCATCGCCGAGCGCAATTACGGCGAGTACCTCGACGGGTTGCTCAAGCAAGCACCCGCCGACGTGCTGACGTCTCATTACGGCAACGACGCCCTGGGCAGCCTCCTGCAAATGCAGCGCCTTGGGCGTTTGCGCCTGCTGTTGGGCTATCGCCCGGAAATCCGCTACCAGGCTTCGCTGCAAGGCATTGCCGAGGATGAACTGCAGTTCTATCCACTCCGTGGCACGGGCAAATACCTGTCCGGCTATATCGGTTGCACCGACACGCCAAAGGGCCGACAGGCCATTGCCGAAATCAATCAGGTGCTGCGCACCCTGCCCCGCGAGCGCCTGGACGAGGCTTATGCCGCCTGGCTGGATCCGCAAAGCCGCAGTGAATACCTGAAAGACACCAAGGCGTTTTTCGACAATCTGGCGCAGCCATGATCAATCCCGGGCAAAAAGAAACCCCGAGAAGTGGGGAAACGACTCGGGGTTAAACGTGGTCTGCTTGGAGACCAGTAGCAGCAAGCTACAAGCACCGGAGCACAATGCTTGATCCTGCTGTTACAAAGTCTGACTGACCTGGGCGCGGGAAGGTTCCCACAAAAATCCGTTCAATTGCGGCTGGCCAGAAGCTTGTCCCGGGCAGCATTACGCAATGCCGCGATGACACAAGGCTCAAGGCGTCCTTCAGCGATCAGCACGTCGCGATGCAAACCGTCGACCACATCCGTCAGCAAGCGCTTGTCATTCAACTGGGCCTGATTGAACTCGCGCTCGACCACGGTCGCGCCGATAGCATTCTTCAGGGTCACCCGGCATTCGCCACGAATGCCTGACGGGGTCAATGTGACCTGATACGGGCTCAGCGCCTCACCGAGCAACAGACTGATACTTTCCATCCCGATCACCACTCATTAGTCCGAAAACAACGTGCCTGGGGCATGCCTGCAATAGATGACCCCTTGCCCGAGAAGAAAGTTCTGGATACCGACCGCAGGCGAACCTGCCGTGCAGTCAAGAGAGCATGCACGGCGAACATGACAGGGAAAAAAACCGGCCGTCACGTTTGTCGGGTGCGCCGGGCGATGTCGGCCCAGCCTCCCAACAAACCTTTCATCTGGCCATCCGCCGTATAAAACGGCACGGTCCACTGGTAGATATCCCGGACACCCTCCTTGAACAGCAATTGACGTTCGAAGAAGCGTGTCCTGCGCGTACTCAACTGCGCCATGAACTCGGCATGCAGCAGTTCCGCGGTTTGTCTGGGCATGACATCGACCTCGATCAACTGCCGCCCCTGCATCTGGTCAAAACGTGTCGACAAGGCGTCCTCATAACTTTTGTTGCACATGATCAAACGCCCTTGCAGGTCGCGGACAAACATCGGGTCAGGCATGGCGTCCATCAGGGCATGCTGGAATGCGAGCTGATCGCGCAGGCTCCTTTGGGCCTCGACCCGCTGCCTGACGACCACCGCCAACCGCCGGTTCCAGAGCAGGGACAACAGGCCGAACAGGCTGAGCACAAACATGCCCCAGCAGACCCACTGGTCAAGCCGCTGCCATAGGCCAGGCGCCTGTGCCGTGGTAGCGCCACCGAACCACTTGCGGCGAAGGTCGCGCATCTCCTGAGCAGGAAAGGCCTCGAGCGCCTTGTTGAGGATGCTCAGCAACTGCGGCTGCCCCTTGCGCACCGCCAGATAATCCGCATCCCATTTGTACGGCACCGCAGATCCGATCTGCTGCCGGCCCGACGGAAAAAGCTGGGCGCCGATTTCGCTGTCGATGGTGGCATAGGCTTCTCCGCTTTCAACCCAGGCACGGGCTTCGGCGTGGGTCTTGACCGAACGCAATTCGATGGACGGAAAATCGCGTCGGATCATCGCTTCCAGTGCATGCCGGACCGGCAGCACCAGTACCCGCTTCGACAGTTCCTCCAGCGACTGCACCGGCGGTGCGCCGGCCAATCCGACAAAGACCCATCCTGCACCACCGTACGCATGGCTGAAATCGAGAATAGCCCGGCGTTCGTCATTCATTGACAGCGTGGTGCTCAAATCCGCCGTGCCGCTTTCCAGACGAGCCAGCATCTGATCAACGGAAAAGGACTCTTCGTAAACGAACTGCAACCCCGTCATATCACTGATGCGCTTGAGCAGGTCACTGTTCAGGCCCGTCCATTGACCCTGCTCATCCTTGAAGTGGTACAACGGGTATTCCAGTGCCGTGACCACGACCCGTGGATGGCTGGCTATCCACTGCAGCTCCTGGTCATCCAGCACGACCGCTGAACGTGCAACGGTCTTCCCACGCTCCTGAATCGCTTCAGGACTTGCCCCTCCCCATTCGGCGACGCCCACGATGCCGAAAAAAATCAGCCAGCGCGCGACTGGCTTGAACACACTTGTAAACGGCATTCCCACGTCCTTGGTGATCCACTCGCCAATCCTTTCGCGGCGAGAACACGACAAGTGTGCATGCAGAAATGAAAAAGCCCGTCAGGAGACGGGCTTCAAAATGTAACAGCGTTGACCGGTTACAGCGCCTTGCCACGGTTGCCATGCTGGCTGACAAAGGCCTGCACGGCCTTCAGGTCATTTGGCAATACGGTGCAACGTTCGTCTCGCTCAAACAAATCAGAAAGATGTACAGGCAGTTCGAGCGCTTTTCCTACACCGGCTTTTTCCACGGCGTCCGGGAATTTGACCGGGTGGGCGGTGCCCAGGATCACCATTGGAATGTCCAGGCTACGACGGCATTCGCGTGCAGCTTTCACCCCGATGGCCGTGTGCGGGTCGAGCACTTCACCGGTCTGCTCGTAGACTTCGGCGATGGTTTCGCAGGTTTGCGCGTCATCCACGGCCAACGAGTCGAACAACTTGCGGGCTTCGGTCCAGCGCTCTTGCTCGACGCTGAAACCGCCGCCCTGCTTGAACGAATCCATCAGTCCGGCGATTGCCGCGCCGTTGCGACCATGCAGGTCGAACAGCAGGCGTTCGAAGTTCGACGACACCATGATGTCCATGGACGGCGACAGCGTGGCGTGCAGGGTTTCCTTGACGTACTGGTTGCCGCTCATGAAGCGGTGCAGGATGTCGTTGCGGTTGGTAGCGACGATCAACTGGTTGATCGGCAGGCCCATGTTGCGTGCCAGGTAACCGGCGAAGATGTCGCCGAAGTTGCCGGTCGGCACCGAGAACGCCACCGAGCGCACCGGGCCGCCCAACTGCAGGGCTGCGTGGAAGTAGTAAACGATCTGGGCCATGATCCGCGCCCAGTTGATCGAGTTCACGGCGACCAGGCGAGTGCCCTTGAGGAAACCCTGGTCGGCGAAGCTGGCCTTGACCATTTCCTGGCAGTCATCGAAGTTGCCTTCGATGGCAATGTTGTGGATGTTCTCACCGAAGATGGTGGTCATCTGCCGACGTTGCACCTCGGACACGCGGTTGTGCGGGTGCAGGATGAAGATGTCGACGTTTTCGCAGTGCTTGCAGCCTTCGATGGCGGCCGAACCGGTGTCACCGGAGGTAGCGCCGACGATCACCACACGCTCGCCGCGCTTTTCCAGCACGTAGTCGAGCAGGCGACCGAGCAGTTGCAGGGCGAAGTCCTTGAACGCCAGGGTCGGGCCGTGGAACAGCTCCAGCACCCATTCGTTGCCGTTCAGCTGACGCAGCGGCGCAACGGCGCTGTGGGCGAACACGCCGTAGGTTTCTTCAAGGATTTTCTTGAAATCAGCGTCTGGAATGCTGCCGGTGACGAACGGGCGCATGACGCGAAAGGCCAGTTCGTGATACGGCAGGCCGGCCCAGGAAGCGATTTCCTCCTGGGTGAAACGTGGCAGGTTTTCCGGGACGTACAGACCGCCGTCGGTGGCAAGGCCTGCCAGCAGGACGTCTTCAAAATTCAGGGCCGGTGCCTGGCCGCGGGTACTGATGTAGCGCATAAGGGCAAACCTTCGGTTTGGGCTTCAAGCCTCAAGCTACAAGCTGCAAGTAAAAGCCTATCTGCCTTTGACTTGCCGCTTGAAGCTTGCAGCTTGCCGCTGCTTTTAATTAATTCAGGTGCTCGACACGGATCCGAACAACCGGACCGACCACACCCGCCAAGGCTTCCAAAGCAGCGATGGCATCGTTGATGTGCTGTTCCAGCACGCGGTGGGTCAGCAGGATCATCGGCACCAGGCCGTCGTGCTCCTCGGCTTCCTTCTGCATGATCGACTCGATGTTGATGCCGCGTTCCGAGAGGATGCTCGCGACCTGAGCCAATACGCCCGGATGGTCCTTGGCCTGAATGCGCAGGTAATAGGCGCTTTCACAGGCTTCGATCGGCAGGATCGGGTGAGCCGACAGCGAATCCGGCTGGAACGCCAGGTGCGGCACGCGGTTCTCCGGATCGGACGTCATGGCGCGAACCACGTCCACCAGGTCGGCGATCACCGACGAAGCGGTCGGCTCCATGCCGGCGCCAGCGCCGTAGAACAGGGTCGAACCGGCAGCATCGCCATTGACCATCACCGCGTTCATCACGCCGTTGACGTTGGCGATCAGGCGATCGGCCGGGATCAGCGTCGGGTGCACGCGCAGTTCGATACCGGCCGCGGTGCTGCGCGCCACGCCCAGGTGCTTGATGCGGTAACCCAGCGCTTCGGCGTAGTTCACGTCAGCAGTGGTCAGCTTGGTGATGCCTTCGGTGTAGGCCTTGTCGAATTGCAGCGGGATGCCGAACGCGATGGAGGCGAGGATGGTCAGCTTGTGAGCAGCGTCGATCCCCTCGACGTCGAAGGTCGGATCGGCTTCGGCGTAACCCAGAGCCTGGGCTTCGGCCAATACGTCCTCGAAGGTGCGACCCTTCTCGCGCATTTCCGTCAGGATGAAGTTGCCGGTGCCGTTGATGATGCCGGCCACCCAGTTGATGCGGTTGGCGGACAGGCCTTCGCGGATCGCCTTGATCACCGGAATGCCACCGGCCACCGCCGCTTCGAACGCAACGATCACGCCTTTCTCGCGTGCCTTGGCGAAAATTTCATTACCGTGAACAGCAATAAGCGCCTTGTTCGCGGTGACCACATGCTTGCCATTCTCGATGGCCTTGAGTACCAGCTCGCGGGCAACGGTGTAGCCGCCCATCAGCTCTATAACGATGTCGATCTCAGGGTTCGTGGCCACTTCGAAGACATCGTTGGTAATCGCAATACCGGTCGTTTGGAACTGAGGCTTTGGCGTGCGAATGGCAATTTGTGCCACTTCGATCCCACGCCCGGCACGACGAGCAATTTCCTCGGCGTTGCGCTGAAGTACGTTGAAGGTACCGCCACCGACGGTCCCTAACCCACAGATGCCTACTTTGACCGGTTTCACTGTGAACTCCCCATAAAACGGCCGACTCAAGGCCGGCCGTGAAAACAGCCGCATGCTCGCGGCTCTCTATTAATGGCCCGGCGATGTCGCTGCCGGACCATGATCGTCAATGGCTGCCCGTGACGATGCGAATTTACTTCGCGCCCAGCGCCAGTTTGGCGACTTGTGGCGCAGGCTGGTAGCCCGGAATGACCTGTCCGTCGGCCAAAACGATGGCCGGTGTGCCGTTCACGCCAATCGACTGGCCAAGAGCGAACTGCTTGGAAACCGGGTTATCGCACTTGGCGGCCTTGATTTCCTTGCCATCGACCATTTTGTCCATGGCCGCTTTCTTGTCTTTCGAGCACCACACGGCTTGCAGTTGCTCGTCACCCGGCGAGCCCAGGCCCTGGCGCGGGAACGCGACGTAACGCACTTCGATGCCGCGCTTGTTCAGTTCCGGCACTTCGGCGTGGAGCTTGTGGCAGTACGGGCAGGTGGTATCGGTGAATACGGTGATGTGCGACTTGGTTTCGCCAATGGCCGGGTACACCACGGTTTCTGCAACCGGAATATCGTTGATCAGCTTGGAAATGCCCAGGCGCTCGGTCTTCTCGGTCAGGTTGACCGGCTTGCCGTCCTTGAGATCGAACAGGTAGCCCTGAACCACGTACTGGCCGTCGGCGCTGGCGTACAGCACACGGCTGCCCTTGAGCTTGACTTCGTACAGGCCGGGCATCGGGCTGGCGGTGATGGTCTCTACCGGCACTTCGAGCTGGAGGTTTTCCAGGCTTTTACGAATGGCTTTGTCGGCCGCGTCATCGGCGACGGCAAAGGTGCTGACCAACGCAATGGCTGCGGCGGCGAAAATCTGGGTCAGACGCATGAGAACTCCTGAAGGCGAACATATGGGACGATCAGAACGCCCGTGCCGAAACACCGGGTCATAACCGCCCATCGTGCAAACCGGCCAAGCCTATCACATAAGGTTCGCATGACCGAATGCGCCTGACGCAAGACATTTTTACCTCAACGCATGAAGCTCCCTGTAGGAGCTGCCGAAGGCTGCGATCTTTTGATCTTAAAAAAACAAATCAAAAGATCGCAGCCTTCGGCAGCTCCTACAGGGGGAACACCGTCATCCGCGGGGATGATGCTTGGCGTGAAGGTCTTGCAAGCGGGCGCGGGCGACGTGTGTGTATATCTGGGTGGTCGACAGATCGCTGTGGCCAAGGAGCATCTGCACCACCCGCAAATCGGCGCCATGGTTGAGCAGATGCGTGGCGAAGGCATGGCGCAAGGTGTGCGGCGACAGCGACTTGCCAATCCCGGCGACCTTGGCCTGATGCTTGATCCGGTGCCAGAAGGTCTGGCGCGTCATCTGCTCGCCACGCTGGCTGGGAAACAGCACATCGCTGGGACGCCCGCCAAGCAGTTCGCTGCGGGCATCACGCATGTAGCGCTCGACCCAGACAATCGCCTCCTCGCCCATCGGCACCAACCGCTCCTTGCTGCCCTTGCCCATCACGCGCAGCACCCCCTGGCGCAGGTTGACCTGCTCCAGGGTCAGGCTGATCAGCTCCGTCACCCGCAGACCACAGGCATAAAGCACTTCGAGCATCGCCCGGTCACGCTGGCCGATGGCTTCGCTGAGGTCCGGTGCAGCCAACAGCGCGTCAACGTCTGCTTCCGACAAGGATTTGGGCAATGGCCTACCCAGTTGCGGCATATCGATGCGCAAGGTCGGATCGACGACGATCAGCTTTTCCCGCAAAAGATAGCGATAGAAGCCACGCACGCCAGAGAGAAACCTTGCCGTTGAACGAGGCTTATAGTTTTGCTCCAGGCGCCAGGCCAGGTGATCGAGGATCAATTCGCGTCCGGCGTTGATCGGCTCCAGGCCTTTTTCCTGCAGCCAGCCATTGAACAGAGCCAGGTCACTGCGATAGGCATCGCGGGTGTTATCGGAAAGGCCTTTCTCCAGCCAGAGGGCGTCGAGGAACTGGTCTATCAGGGGATGATCAATGGCGGGCATAAAGGCTCAGGCAAGACCGGCAACACGGTCAACGAAGATAAATCGCAGGCAACAAAAAAGCAGCCCGCAGGCTGCTTTTTTTGCATCGGAAGCTGGACTTAAGCCAGTTTTTCCTTGATGCGAGCTGCTTTACCCGACAGGTCGCGCAGGTAGTACAGCTTGGCTTTACGTACGTCACCGCGACGCTTGACAGCCATGCTGTCGATTTGCGGGGAGTAGGTCTGGAAAGTACGCTCTACGCCAACACCGTTGGAGATTTTACGAACGGTGAATGCACTGTTTACGCCGCGGTTACGCTTGGCGATAACAACACCTTCGAACGCTTGCAGACGCGAACGGTCGCCTTCCTTCACTTTCACCTGAACGACAATGGTGTCGCCCGGGGCAAAGGTAGGGATCTCTTTGGTCATCTGCTCTGCTTCGAGTGCAAGGATGATTTTGTTAGTCATGCTGTGCTCCTAAGGTAAATCGTCGGATCTACCATCGATACGTTGTTAACTATCGTCCCGCTCGCGGATGTATTCCTCGAGCAGCTTCTTCTCTTCTCCAGAAAGCGAGCGGCTTTCCAGAAGATCGGCGCGTCGTTCAAAGGTCCGACCAAGGGACTGCTGTAAACGCCAACGCCGGATGTGCGCGTGATTGCCACTTAGCAATACGTCGGGAACACGCTGATCCGCATACACCTCCGGTCGGGTGTAGTGCGGGCAATCCAGCAAACCATCCGTAAAGGAATCTTCCTCGGCGGAGTCCGCATGCCCTAAAGCTCCAGGCAGCAGTCGTGTAACCGCATCGATCAGGACCATCGCCGGCAGCTCGCCGCCAGACAGTACATAGTCGCCAATCGACCACTCTTCATCGACATGAGCATCAATAAAACGCTCGTCAATGCCTTCGTAGCGGCCGGCAATCAGGATCAATGCATCCAGATTCGCCAACTCGCATACCGCCGACTGAGTCAGCTGGCGGCCTTGGGGCGACAGGTAAATTACCTTCGCCGCCTCCCCGGCTGCTGCCTTGGCCTGAACCAGAGCATCTTCCAGGGGCTTGATCTTCATCACCATGCCCGGACCACCGCCAAACGGGCGATCGTCCACAGTGTGATGTCGATCCGTCGTGTAGTCTCGCGGATTCCAACAGGTGAGCTGCAAGAGCCCCTGTTTCACCGCACGACTGGTGATGCCGTACTCGCTGATGGCAGAGAACATCTCGGGAAACAGACTGATCACTTCTACGCGCAAGTTAGCCACGCTTAGAAATCCGCGTCCCAATCCACCTTCATCTCGCCTGCCGCCAGGTCGACAGCCAACACGCATTGCTCGGTATAGGGCAACAGGCGTTCGCGATCATCCAGGCTGCCAGCGCAAGGCTTGACCACCATGACATCGTTCGAGCCGGTCTCCAGCAGGTGATCGATCTTCCCGAACAGTTGCCCGAGGGTGTCGATGACCTTGAGACCTTCCAGCTGGTACCAGTAGTACTCGCCGTCGGTCAGTTCAGGGAACAGGTTGCGCGGCACGCAGATCTCATAACCGGCCAGAAGACGAGCTTCTTCGCGATCATCGAGACCCTTGAGCTTTGCGACCAGGAACTTGTCATTCCCGCGTCCGCTGACCAGCTCTACCTGCTTTACATTGCCGTCACGCTTGAGCGTCCAGGTTTTGTAATCCAGCAGGTTCTTAATCGGATCAGTAAAGGAGTACACCTTCACTTCGCCGCGAACGCCGTGAACAGAATAAATCTTGCCGATAACGATCAAATCATCAGCAACAGCTGGCGTCGCGTTCATATTGCTCAGGCCGCAGCCTTAGCAGATTCCTTCAACAACTGAGCAACGCGCTCAGAAGGTTGTGCACCAACGCTCAGCCAGTAGGCTACGCGCTCTTGGTTCACGGACAGACGAACTTCCTGACCACGGGCAACAGGGTTGAAGTAGCCAACCTGTTCCTTGTGCGAACCGTCGCGCGGGTTGCGGCTGTCGGTTACGGTCAAGTGGTAAAACGGGCGCTTTTTGGAGCCGCCAAGGGCAAGACGGATTGTTAGCATGTGAACATCGTTCCTGTAGTCGGTGCTGCAAATCTAAAGGCACAGCGGGCATGGGTGCCCGAAAGGCCGCATATTCTAAGGAATATCCGGACTTTTGCAAATGACTTTTTCCGGCGGTCTATCGGCCGCCATGCAGATTTGCTATAGAGCCGTCGTTGAAAACGGCCGGTCAGCTCCCGCCAAGTGCGGGTTTGCTGTGTATCCCACGTCCGTGTGGGGCTGCGCCGACCTGATGGCCGGCGCGAATTCTTTACATCTTGGGCATGCCGCCGCCGGGCAACATACCGCCCATGCCGCGCATCATCTTGGCCATTCCGCCTTTCGCGGAGAACTTCTTCATCATCTTCTGCATCTGCTTGTGCTGCTTGATCAAGCGGCCGATGTCCTGCACCTGGGTGCCGGAACCCATGGCGATCCGGCGCTTGCGCGAACCGCTGATCATCTCGGGATCGCGGCGCTCGGCCGGGGTCATGGAGTTGATGATGGCTTCCATCTGCTTGAATTGCTTCTCTGCCGCACCCTGGGCGTTGCCCATTTGCGCCAGGTTCACGCCACCCATGTTCGGCAGCTTGTCCATGAGCCCGCCGAGGCCGCCCATGTTCTTCATCTGTTGCAGCTGATCGCGGAAGTCTTCGAGGTCGAAGCCCTTACCCTTCTTCAGTTTCTTGGCCAGCTTGTCGGCCTTGTCCTTGTCGAGGGTCGCTTCCGCCTGCTCGATCAGGCTGAGCACGTCGCCCATGCCGAGGATGCGCGAGGCGATACGCTCAGGGTGGAACGGATCGAGCGCTTCGCTCTTCTCGCCCATACCGATGAACTTGATCGGCTTGCCGGTGATGGCGCGCACCGACAGCGCGGCACCGCCACGGGCGTCGCCGTCGACCTTGGTCAGGATCACGCCGGTCAGCGGCAATGCATCGCCGAAGGCCTTGGCCGTGTTGGCGGCGTCCTGGCCGGTCATGGCGTCGACCACGAACAGGGTTTCGACCGGGTTGATCGCAGCATGCAGGGCCTTGATCTCGCCCATCATCTCTTCATCGATGTGCAGGCGACCGGCGGTATCGACGATGACCACGTCGATGAATTTGAGTTTTGCTTCCTTAATAGCCGCGTTGGCGATGTCGACCGGCTTCTGGCTCAGGTCCGACGGGAAGAAGGTCACGCCGATGTCGTTGGCCAGGGTTTCCAGCTGCTTGATCGCCGCCGGACGGTAGACGTCGGCGGACACGACCATGACCGACTTCTTCTTGCGCTCCTTAAGGAAGCGCGCGAGCTTGCCGGCGGTGGTGGTTTTACCAGCACCTTGCAAACCGGCCATGAGGATGACCGCTGGCGGCACTGCGCTCAGGTTCAGGTCTTCGTTGGCCGCGCCCATCAGGCTTTCGAGTTCGGCCTGGACGATCTTCACGAAGGCCTGGCCCGGCGTCAGGCTGCGCGACACCTCGGTACCGACGGCACGCTCCTTGACCGAATTGACGAAGTCCTTGACCACCGGCAGGGCGACGTCGGCTTCGAGCAACGCCATGCGCACTTCACGCAGGGTGTCTTTGATGTTGTCTTCAGTCAGCTTGGCCTTGCCGGTGACATGGCGCAGCGTCTGCGAGAGACGGTCGGTTAAGTTTTCAAACATTGCGCGATCCTTTCAGGCCCTGTGTAGACCGGGATAATGGCGGCCCGGACCGGACTAAACGTGTGCTCGGCGAGCCTGCGGCGTGGGCAGGTCGCGGATTATAGCGAAGACTGTGGCCGGCGGACACCTCGCCGTCGGGTTGCGCGGTCTTTCGTGTGGCAGGGGTTCTATGCCAAACTCAGCGACTTTCGGGCTTGCCTAACAGGATTTATGCTCCCCTTGTCACCCAGCTTGCTAACGACCCTCGCCGCCGCCTGCTTGTATGCCGCTGCGACCATTTACCAGGGCACTCACCTGGCGTCCGGCGCCAAGGTCAACAAACGCCTGCTGGTCATGCTCGGCGTGCTCGCCGTCTTGGCCCACAGCGTCAGCCTGCTCACCCACCTGCTGACCCCGACCGGCCTGGCCCTGGACTTTTTCAGTGCCGCCAGCCTGATTGCCGTGGCAGTCATCGCACTGACCCTGCTGGCCTGCTCGCGGATTCCGGTAGAGAACCTGCTGGTCCTGCTGTTCCCGCTTGGGGCCCTGACCGTGATGCTGGCGCACTTTGCCCCCGCCGGCACGGTACAGGTCATCGATGAGGAGCCGGGCATCCTCGCCCACATCCTGCTTTCGATTCTGGCCTATGGCATGTTCACCATCGCGGTGTTCCAGTCCTTGCTGCTGCTGGTCCAGGACCACCAGCTCAAGCACAAGCACCCCTCCGGGCTGATCAAGAACTTCCCGCCGCTGCAAACCATGGAAAGCCTGCTGTTCGGTTTTCTCTGGGCCGGCTGGACGCTGTTGTCGCTGTCGCTGATTTCCGGCTGGCTGTTCGTCGAGAACCTGTTCGCCCAGCATCTGGTGCACAAAACCCTGCTGGCCTGCCTGGCCTGGGTCGTTTTCAGTGTGCTGCTGTGGGGGCGCAATCGCCTCGGCTGGCGCGGGCACAAAGCCATTCGCTGGACCCTGGCCGGCTTTTGCCTGCTGATGCTGGCGTACTTCGGCAGCAAGCTGGTTCGTGAATACATCCTGCATATCTGACGGGCGGCATTAATGGACGACTTGCCCATAGGGCCGATGCTCGCGGTAGTGACCCTGCTGGTTTTATGGTCGGGGCTGTTTACCGCCATCGAAGCGGCGCACCAGCATTTGCTGGCCCAGCGCACCGCAACGCGTTCCAGCGACAAACCGGTGGCGAAACTCAGCTTCCCCCTGGCCAGCCTGATTTTTTGCAACACACTGTGCCGCGCACTTGTGGTGGTCATCAGCACCTTGCTGGCCATTTTCACCTGGGCCGAGAATGGCCCGTGGGTCGCCTGCCTCGGGGCGGGCGCCATGTTGCTGGTGTTTTCCGACTACTTGCCACGCACCCTCGCCGCTCGCTATCCGGATGCGATCCTGGCCCAGGGCAACAACCTGCTGCGGCTACCGTTGAAAATCATCTATCCCGCGGCATGGCTGCTCACCAGCATCAGCCGCTTGCTGACGCGCCCATTCGTCCGCAAGGCCAAAGTGGTGCAACAAAGTGAGGACGAAACGCTGACGGAGCGGCATGCACCCTCCGAAACCGTCAGCCGCCCTCACCCGCTTCCCGGCATCCACGCGCTGGACAACATCACCGTCAATGACATCCTGGTCCCGCGCAGCGACGTGGACGGCATCAATCTCGATGACTCCATCGAAGAAATCATCGAACAATTGCGCCACAACAAGCGCACGCGCCTGCCGGTGTTCCACAGTGATATCAACCAGGTCGAAGCCGTTCTCAACACCCGGCACATCCTGCACTTGCTGCCCGATGCGAGCCTGACCAGGGAAGCCTTGCTGGCAGCCAGTCACGAGCCGTACTTCGTGCCGGAAAGCACCCCGCTGCAGCTGCAATTGCTCAACTTCCACAAACAGCAGCGACGCCTGGGCATGGTGGTCGATGAATACGGCGAAGTGCTGGGCATCGTCACCCTGGAAGACATTCTTGAAGAGATCGTCGGCGAGTTTGAAAGCCAGCACAGCCTGGACAACCCGCACATTCATCCGCAAGCCGACGGACGCCTGGTGATCGACGGAGCCGCGTCCATCCGCGAACTGAACAAGAGCCTCGGCTGGCACCTGCCCAGCGATGGCCCGAAAACCCTGAACGGCTTGGTCACCGAGGCGCTGGAAACCATCCCGGACTGCCCTGTCTGCCTGAAAATCGGCCGCTATCGACTGGAAATTCTCGCTACTGAGGAAAACCGTGTCACGCGGGTGTTGATTTGGCAGACCAGCTCGATGCCTGTGGTGATCTAAAACCTGACACCCCATTCCTGTGGCGAGGGAGCTTGCTCCCGCTGGACTGCGCAGCAGGCCTAGTCTTTTGCGGCCGCTGCGCGCCCGAGCGGGAGCAAGCTCCCTCGCCACATAAAGCCATAGCCCAATCCAGCTACTTGTTTGATCGTTAGCCACCTTCCTATAATCGAACCGCTTACCCAAGCCCCGCCACACCTGTGCCACCCGCACTCTGCGTTAAGCCCACATCCCTGGGTTCTCGACCATAATAATTCGCTCCACTGGGGCACATGACTGTCAGGGATCACCGCATGACGACCAGCACGACTTACAGCGACTCCACACCTGCACAACCGACGAACTCCGCTACCCGCGTGGCCACTGCAAGCTTCATCGGTACCGCCATCGAGTTCTACGATTTCTATGTCTATGCCACCGCCGCGGCGCTGGTGATTGGCCCGGTGTTCTTTCCGCAGACATCTGGTACCGCCCAGATGCTGTCGGCGTTTCTCACGTTCGGCATCGCCTTTCTCGCCCGCCCCTTGGGTTCGGCCCTTTTCGGCCACTTTGGCGACCGTATCGGCCGCAAGTCGACCCTGGTTGCCTCGCTGCTGTTGATGGGCGTGTGCACCACGCTTATCGGCGTGCTGCCCGGTTATGACAGCATTGGCGCCTGGGCACCGATCCTGCTGTGCGTCCTGCGCTTCGGCCAGGGCTTGGGGCTGGGCGGCGAATGGGGTGGCGCGGCATTACTGGCCACGGAGAACGCGCCGAAAGGCAAGCGCGCCTGGTTCGGCATGTTCCCGCAGTTGGGTCCATCCATTGGCTTCCTGGCGGCCAACGGCCTGTTCCTGACCCTGGCCGTGGTGCTGGACGATGAACAGTTCCGCTCATGGGGCTGGCGTATTCCGTTCCTGCTCAGTGCCGCGCTGGTGATGGTTGGCCTGTACGTGCGCCTCAAGCTGCATGAGACCCCGGTATTCGCCAACGCCATGGCGCGCCAGGAACGGGTGAAGATCCCGCTGTTCGAGCTGTTCGGCCAATACTGGGTGCCCGTCTTGCTGGGCGCCGGCGCGATGGTGGTGTGCTACGCGCTGTTTTACATCTCCACGGTATTTTCCCTGAGCTACGGCGTTGCAACACTCGGCTACAGCCGCGAAACCTTCCTCGGCCTGTTGTGCTTCGCGGTGCTGTTCATGGCTGCCGCCACCCCGCTGTCGGCCTGGGCCAGCGACCGTTACGGGCGCAAGCCGGTACTGATCGTCGGTGGCGTGCTGGCGATCCTGTCCGGCTTCCTCATGGAACCGCTGCTGACCCAAGGTTCCACCTGGAGTGTGGCGCTGTTCCTGTGCATCGAACTGTTTCTGATGGGCGTGACATTTGCGCCCATGGGCGCGCTGCTGCCGGAGCTGTTTCCGACCCACGTGCGCTACACCGGTGCGTCGGCGGCCTACAACCTGGGCGGTATCGTGGGCGCCTCCGCAGCGCCGTTCTTCGCCCAGAAACTGGTGGCCATGGGCGGTCTGAGCTACGTCGGCGGTTATGTGTCCGGGGCCGCGGTGCTGAGTTTGATTGCGGTGCTGTGCCTGAAGGAAACGCGGCATAACGATTTGAATCAGGTCGTCTGACAGATCGCTTTCGCGGGCAAGCCCGCTCCCACAGGATCAGTGTCGATCACAAAATAGCGGTTCGACATAAGACCTGTGGGAGCGGGCTTGCTCGCGAAGGGGCCCTCCCAGACAAAACACCCACCACAACTTTTCCCAAGCCCATTGTCACCTCGCTCTACGCGCATCGGCTCATCCCCGCTATACTTCCCGGCTTTTCCTGAATAAATGCCAATAGGGTCCCGCCGCGCATGGATAAGACCTACCAGCCGCACGCCATTGAAACTTCCTGGTACAACACCTGGGAGTCAGAGAATTACTTCGCCCCGCAAGGCGCGGGCGAGTCCTACACCATCATGATCCCGCCGCCGAACGTCACCGGCAGCCTGCACATGGGTCACGGCTTCAACAACGCGATCATGGACGCCCTGATCCGTTTCCGCCGCATGCAGGGTCGCAACACCCTGTGGCAGCCGGGTACCGACCACGCCGGTATCGCCACGCAGATGCTGGTAGAGCGTCAGCTCGAAGCCAAAGGCCAGAGCCGCCATGACCTGGGCCGCGAGAAATTTCTCGAGAAAGTCTGGGAGTGGAAGGATGAGTCCGGTGGCAACATCAGCCGTCAGATCCGTCGCCTCGGCTCGTCCGTCGACTGGAGCCGCGAGCGCTTCACCATGGACGACGGCCTCTCGGAAGCCGTTAAAGAGGCTTTCGTACGCCTGCACGAAGACGGCCTGATCTACCGCGGCAAGCGCCTGGTCAACTGGGACACCAAGCTGCACACGGCGATTTCCGACCTCGAAGTGGAAAACCACGACGAGAAAGGTTTCCTGTGGAACCTGAAATACCCGCTGGCCGACGGCGCCAAGACGGCTGAAGGCAACGATTTCCTGATCGTCGCGACCACTCGCCCGGAAACCATGCTCGGCGACTCCGCCGTGGCCGTGAACCCGAACGACGAACGCTACAAAGCCCTGATCGGCAAATTTGTCGAGCTGCCACTGGTTGGCCGCCGCATCCCGATCATCGCCGACGATTACTGCGACCCTGAATTCGGCACCGGCTGCGTGAAAATCACCCCGGCCCACGACTTCAACGACTACGAAGTCGGCAAGCGTCACAACCTGCCGCTGCTGAACATCTTCGACAAGAACGCCACCGTTCTGCCGGCCTGCCAGGTGTTCAACCTTGACGGCACGCTGAACGAAACCATCGACGGCAAGATCCCGGCCGAATACGCCGGTCTCGACCGCTTCGAAGCACGCAAGCAGATCGTGGCCGCGTTCGACGCTGCCGGCCTGTTGGTCAGCGTTGACGATCACGCCCTGAAAGTGCCGAAAGGCGACCGCTCCGGCACCGTCATCGAACCGTGGCTGACCGACCAGTGGTACGTGTCCACCAAGCCTTTGGCCGAGCCTGCGATCGCCGCCGTTGAAGACGGCCGCATCCAGTTCGTACCGAAACAGTACGAAAACATGTACTTCTCGTGGATGCGCGACATCCAGGACTGGTGCATCAGCCGTCAACTCTGGTGGGGCCACCGCATTCCGGCCTGGTACGACGAGTCGGGCAAGGTCTACGTCGGTCGCGACGAAGCCGAAGTGCGTGCCAAGCACAACCTCGGCCCGGACGTTGCGCTGCAACAGGACAACGACGTTCTCGACACCTGGTTCAGCTCGGGCCTGTGGACCTTCTCCACCCTCGGCTGGCCGGAAAAAACCGAGTTCCTGAAGAAATTCCACTCCACCGACGTCCTGGTAACCGGCTTCGACATCATTTTCTTCTGGGTTGCCCGGATGATCATGCTCACCATGCATCTGGTGAAAAACGAAGACGGCACGCCGCAGGTTCCGTTCAAGACCGTGTACGTTCACGGCCTGGTGCGTGACGGCCAGGGCCAGAAGATGTCCAAGTCCAAGGGCAACGTCCTGGACCCGCTGGACATCATCGACGGTATCGAGCTCGAAGCCCTGGTGCAGAAGCGCACCTCCGGCATGATGCAGCCGAAACTGGCGAAGAAGATCGAGAAGCAGACCCGCGACGAGTTCGCCGAAGGCATCGCCAGCTACGGCACCGACGCCCTGCGCTTCACCTTCTGCTCGCTGGCGTCCACCGGTCGCGACATCAAGTTCGACATGGGCCGCGTCGAAGGCTACCGCAACTTCTGCAACAAGATCTGGAACGCGGCGCGCTACGTGTTGGACAAGGGCGAAGACTGCGGCCAGAACGGCGAAGCCTATGAGCTGTCGCTGGCTGACCGCTGGATCATTTCGCAGCTGCAACGCACCGAAGCCGAAGTGACCCGCCAACTCGACCAGTTCCGTTTCGACCTGGCTGCACAAGCGCTGTACGAGTTCATCTGGAACCAGTACTGCGACTGGTACCTGGAACTGTCCAAGCCTGTGCTGTGGGACGAAAACGCTCCGGTTGAACGCCAGCGCGGCACCCGTCGCACCCTGGTGCGCGTACTGGAAGTCGCCCTGCGCCTGGCGCACCCGTTCATGCCGTTCATCACCGAAGAAATCTGGCAGCGCATCGCGCCACTGGCCGGTATCGAAGGCAAGACGATCATGCTGCAACCTTGGCCAGTGGCCAACGAAACACGCATCGATCAGGCGGCCGAAGACGACATCGAATGGCTCAAGGGCCTGATGCTCGGCACCCGAAACATCCGTGGCGAAATGAACATCGGTCCGGGCAAACCGCTGCCGCTGTTCCTAAAGAACGTCAGCGCCGAGGATCAGCGTCGTCTGACCGAGAACGAAGCCCTGCTGAAGAAGCTGGCGCGCCTCGAATCGATCACCGTGCTGGCTACCGGCGAAGAAGCACCATTGTCCGCCACCGCACTGGTCGGCGAGATGGAAGTGCTGGTGCCAATGGCCGGCCTGATCGACAAAGGTGCGGAGCTGGCGCGTCTGGACAAGGAAATCCAGCGTCTTCAGGGTGAAGTGCAACGTGTCGGCGGCAAGCTGTCCAACGCCGGTTTCGTAGACAAGGCGCCCGCCGAAGTCATCGAAAAGGAACGCGCCAAACTGGCCGAGGCCGAACAGGCCCTGGGCAAGCTGGCCGAGCAGCATGCGCGGATTGCCAGTCTGTAAACACCGCTAGGTGATATAGGGCACCCGATAGGCAAATGCCAGTCAGTTAAACTGACTGGCATTTTTTTTGATCGGATACTTCGGGGATTTGAACCTGATTGCCCGAGGATAAATGCGCTTTCCCGTCTATGCAGCAAGACATGGTTCGGGGCCGAGAGATGCAAAATCGGCGAAATATTTTTTGGGTTCCCCGAGCGACCAGCATAAATTTAGAACCTACAACTACCACCGCCAGGAAAGAGAAAATGAGCCCGAGTTAGAACAGTCGTAGAGTTACCGCCATTAATGGTGAGAGTGGCACGAACCGAACCATCTTCAACATATTTAACATTTTTCTCCCATGCTGCAATCTTTAAAACCACCCCATCCCTAATATTCTCCGGAGTGAGAAAGTGATTCAATGATGTCTTTGTTTCGAGAATTGGGTCGGAGCCATCCACCTTATTACTCCCCTCAAAATCAAGTTTGAGCACAGCATTGTTCTGCGCCCCTTCCAGCGACCCTACGCGCACTTCGAGCCACATACCCTGATCCGCCGGTATAAAAGAACCACAGTAAAGTTCAGAGTCGATCGTATGCAAAAACTCAACAGTAGGATTAATCATTTTATATCTCCAAGATAACACACCCATTTATATGAAGGACATTTGTATCAACAAGCGTTACCAAGACAACTTAATTAAAAACAATAAAAAACAATAAACCTACTGTCATACCTGACAGTTAGCTATACCCATTAGCAATAAGCACGTTCAAATCCAGACAAAACAACCCGTCAGTTTTCAGATGTGGGACAATGCCCGCCACTTTTAGCCATACCCGAATCGACCACCGCCATGACCGCCCCCCGCACACCAAAACCTGCGCGCAAAAAGCCTGTATCCGCGCCTGCGGCCAAAGCCGCGGCGCCGCGTGAGAAGGCCAGCCTGCACCCGCGCAATCGCCATCAGGGTCGCTACGACTTTCCGGCGCTGATCAAAAGCACGCCGGAACTGAAAAAATTCGTGATCATCAATCCGTACGGCAAGGAGAGCATCGACTTTGCCAGCCCGGAGGCCGTGCGGGTGTTCAACCGGGCGCTGCTCAAGTCGTTCTATGGCATCGCTCACTGGGACATTCCGGCCGACTACCTGTGTCCGCCAGTGCCAGGCCGTGCCGATTACGTGCACTTCCTCGCCGACCTGCTGGCCAGCGGAAATGACGGAGCGATCCCCCGTGGTGCTGCCGTGAAGGTGCTGGACATCGGCATGGGCGCCAACTGCGTGTATCCGCTGATTGGTTACAGCGATTATCGCTGGCAATTCCTTGGCTCCGACATCGATGCGACCGCCATCGCCGCGGCGAAGGCCATCATTCAATCCAATGGCCTGAACAAGGCGATCCAGGTACGCCAGCAGAGCAATCCCAAGCAGATCCTCACAGGCCTGCTGGAGAGCGCAGAGCGGTTCGACCTGACCATGTGCAACCCGCCATTCCACGCCTCGCTGGACGAGGCTACGCGGGGCAGCACGCGCAAATGGCGAGCCCTGGGCAAGGCCGATCCGAAACGCAAGCTGCCGGTGCTGAACTTTGGCGGGCAGGCGGCGGAACTATGGTGTGAGGGCGGGGAAGTGCGTTTCGTCACGCAACTGGTCAGCGAGAGCGTGCAGGTGGCGCAACAAGTGCTGTGGTTCAGCACGCTGGTGTCGAAAGCGTCGAACCTGCCGGCGATCCAGACGGCCCTGACCAAGGCCGGCGCGCTGGACAGTCGGGTGGTGGAAATGGGTCAGGGACAGAAGCAGAGCCGCTTCGTCGCCTGGACCTTCCAGACCCAGGCGCAGCAACAGGCCTGGCGTCAGGCGCGATGGTCGAAGGCTACAACTGAATAAAAAACTCAAACGCGCAATAAAGCCGTGCCCGGATGACTCCTGGACACGGCTTTTTTACAAGCCTTGGCGGTTAACGGTGACGCTCAGGCCCGTAACCCTAAACTATCGGATAACTTTCCTGGCAACTCAGCGCTTTGTTACACGAACATTTTCTTTGAACGCACAGGCCCGCGCCTCCTTGCTATCGCAGTAATACTGACCCAGCCATTCCTCCCATGGCCCATTGGTATCAATACTGACGACAGTTCCCTCTCGCTTGTACCGCATATCCAGTTCGCCTCCATTTTTCAGCATGTAACCGCAACGCAGAATTTCACCGGCCACAGTGCTGACCTCGGCCGCTATGCGAGGTGCGAATATCGCCACTTCGAACTCACCTACCGGCCCACGACCGGTTTGCGAAACACCGTACCATTCCCCGTCGCCACTGGCTGTCGGGGCTTTATAGGCACCAGCTGCCAACTCCTTGATGTCAGCAGGGCTTGGGCAGTACTCGGTCACATTGGCCAACGCCTGACCGGACACCAGAAACGATACGCACATCAACAACTGTTTAACTTTCATAAAAACGTCCCTGTAACGAACAACTGAAATTTGGTTTTGGCTTTTACGCAAAGCCATGCGCTACGCCTTATCGATACTACCGACCCAAGGCGCACACTCAACTATCAGTTCTGTAGGAGCGTTCGTTTTATACAGAGAGAAAAGTGTTATTCAGAACAAACGAGCTATCCCGATGAAATGCGCGGTAACAACTGCCACCATAAAGAAATTATTGCCAAAGTTTACTTTGCGTAAACTTTCTCAACGCCCATAAAAAAACCGTGCCCGGATCGCTCCGGCGCACGGTTTCTCTTAACAAGTCTTACTTGTTAACAGCGTCGGTCAGGCCTTTGGCCACAACCAGCTTGATCACTTTCTTGGCAGCGATTTCGATGGCAGCGCCAGTCGAAGGGTTACGGCCGGTACGGGCAGGACGCTCAGTCACTTTCAGTTTGCCGATACCTGGCAGAGTGATTTCGCCGCCGTTTTCCAGCTGATCGGCAACGATTTGGCCCAGTTGGTCCAGAGCGTTACGCGCGGTGGTTTTCGGCGCGTCGATAGCTTCAGCGATGTCGGCGATCAGTTGGTCTTTAGTAAGAGCCATTTAGTGTTCCTTCCCTATCAAATTCATATGGATTGCAGAGTGCAATGTCAGCCATCGAGCCCGATCTTCTGGATCTGGCACCCTCGGCCAAATAACCTCGGGATCGGGGTTATAGATACCGAAATCAGGGTTTGGTTCGACCTGACAAATGCTGACTGCACGCTTAACGCAGTGACTTCGCGCAAGACCGGGCAAAGCTAGCACACAGACGTGGAAATATCCGCCTCTAGCTACCCATTTGGTCAGCTTTATTGCGCTAAAACAGGAAAAAAACGCATAAGCGCCGTCGGTCGCCTGCCAATTGCCCTCTATCCTTCGTGCAGGAGCTGCCGAAGGCTGCGATCTTTTGCCTTTGTATTTGTTACAAACAAGATCAAAAGATCGCAGCCTTCGGCAGCTCCTACAGAGGGTTGCGGTACACTGAGCGCTTTTTCGGGGGGAGCACGCCCTCCTCTCCTCATTCAGCCGAGAAGCCCATGCCGATCCGTCATTGCATCGTCCACCTGATCGACAAAAAACCCGACGGCACACCTGCAGTTCTCCACGCCCGTGACTCCGAACTGGCCGAGTCCGCGGCCATCGAGAACATGCTCGCCGACCTCAACGAAAGCTATAACGCCAAACAGGGTAAAGCCTGGGGCTTGTTCCATCCGGAATCCGGTGCATTTCCGTTCAGCGGCTGGCTGAAGGAGTACCTCGAGGGCGGCCAGGATTTCACGGCGTTCAGCCGCGTGGCGGTCGAGCACCTGCAAAAACTGATGGAAGAATCGAACCTGTCCGTCGGCGGCCATGTGTTGTTCGCACACTATCAGCAAGGCATGACCGACTACCTGGCCATCGCCCTGCTGCACCACAGCGAAGGCGTGGCCGTGACCGATGAACTGGACGTGACCCCGTCCCGCCACCTGGACCTGGGCCAATTGCACCTGGCGGCGCGGATCAACGTTTCCGAATGGCAGAACAATAAACAATCCAAGCAGTACATTTCGTTCATCAAAGGCAAGAACGGCAAAAAGGTTTCGGAGTATTTCCGAGACTTCATCGGCTGCCAGGAAGGTGTCGACGGTCCGGGTGAAACCCGCACCCTGCTCAAGGCCTTCAGTGATTTCGTTGAAAGCGAAGACTTGCCGGAAGACGACGCCCGCGAGAAGACCAAGACCCTGGTGGATTACGCCAGCAGCCAGGCCAAGCTTGGTGAGCCGATGGGCCTGGAAGAATTGTCGGGGCTGATCGACGAAGAACGCCCGAAGGCCTTCTACGATCACATTCGCAACAAGGACTACGGCCTGTCGCCGGAAATCCCGGCCGATAAACGCACCCTGAACCAGTTCCGTCGATTCACTGGCCGCGCCGAAGGCTTGTCGATCAGTTTCGAAGCTCACCTGCTGGGCTCGAAGATCGAATACGACGAAGAAGCCGGCACGTTGATCATCAAGGGCCTGCCCACTTCGCTCACCGATCAGCTGAAGCGTCGCAACTGATGCTCGGCGGCGTCCTGAGAAAATTCCTGCTGATCCTGCTGGTGGTCGTGGCTTACCAGAACTGGGGCAAGATCGAGCGGGTGTTCAACCCTTCGCAAGTGGTGCCAGCACAGACGCAGGCCCAGGCCCAGGCCAACGTCGTGCTCTACGCCACCGAATGGTGTGGTTACTGCAAGCTGACCCGGCGCTTTCTCGATCAGAAAGGCATTCCGTACAAGGAATTCGATATCGAGAAAAATGCCGTCGCGCGCAAGGACTATGAGGCCTTGGGTGGCGGAGGGATTCCGATCATCGATGTGAACGGAACCCTGATTCGCGGGTATGACCCGGATGCGATTCTGGCCGCACTGAAGTAACCCAAAGATCAAAAGATCGCAGCCTTCGGCAGCTCCTACATGAGATTGGTGTAGGAGCTGCCGAAGGCTGCGATCTTTTCGTTTTTGCTATCAACAGAAATGTCAGCAGGCTTCGATACGGAAACCAAACCGCGGGAAGTGCACATGCACCACGCCGCCACGCTCATCCTTGCGCCGTAAGATTAATTCTTCGCTGCCGGCAAACAGCAGCTCTCCCGCGACCGGATCAACGCCGTAATCCGTGGCGGCGATCACCACCTGCTGACCCGCCGTGAATCCGTTGGGATCGACGAACTGCTCATCCGGCAATGCCGCTGGCGTGGAGCTGCGCGCCACCTCCAGCGCCTCTTCGGACGTCATCTCGCTGGAGGCGCCATGACCAAAGCCCAATACCCGAGAGTGCCACGCATTGACTGCCGGGTAAGCCTCGACCAGCGGAGCCGTCACCGGTGTGGCCTTGAGGAACCAGAGGCAATGGGCCAGGGCAAAGTCGGCAATCGACGGTTCACCGAACAGGAAATCACCCTCTTCACGCTGCAACTGCAGCTCCAGCCGCGACATGATCGTTGGCCACTGATGTTTGGCCTGCTCGGCCGACAATTTTGTCGCGCTACCACCACTGAACAAACCGGCGCGGTCGGCCAGGAACGCCTTGATCGCCTCCGGCGATAAATTGCCAAAGCGCACCGCTATCGATTCCGGCTGGAACACCAGGCTGACCACGTGCTGGAACACAACAGAGTCAGCCCAGGCTGCAAACGCCGCGGTGATCATTTCCTGACCTTCCGGAAAGAACGACGGCAAGGCTTTTTCCTGTTCCAGTCGCCGGGCAATCAATGCCGTATCGCAATAAATATCTGCACCGACCTGCAACACCGGTGTCTTGCGGTAGCCACCGGTCAACGCCGTAAGGTCCGGTTTTGGCATCACTGGCGAGATCTTCACCGAGCGCCATGACAAGCCCTTGAAGCCCAGCAGCAGGCGGGCTTTCTCGGCAAAGAGGGACGTCGGGTAATGATGCAGAATCAACTCGGACATGCTCGGCTCCGCCGCACAAATTAGGAATCCGCAGCTTAGCGCGCAATCGGTTGGCAGCCTACAGATGTGCCTGATAGGAGCCGATCAGCCAGATTGATAAGACGCTACCAGACATTCCTTGGCGCTTTTGCGCAGTTTCTTGATCAGCCGTTCCTGGCGCAGCGCATCGCTTTTGTCGCGACAAAGTTCGGTGTAGACCAGCGCCATGGCCGGGCTGGAAAGAAAGAACCGTGCACCCTTGCCACTTTGATGCTTGGCGAAGCGGCGCACGGGATCATCGCTGACCCCGCAATAGAGCGAACCATTGGCTGCGCGAACGAGGTAGACGAACCAGGGCTTGCTGACGGGAGACTCGCTTGGGGTGGTCACGGCACGATCAAGGCTTGAAAGGAAACGAGCCGTGATCTTATCAGCGACCAGCCTGAAATGCCTTCAGCCCCTTCAATGCCTGGGCGCGAACGGCGTTGCGCACCAGTGGCGTCCAGCCCAGCAGCAGACCTTTGAAGCCCAATGCCTGACGTGACCAGGTCCACAGATCAAAGCTGTCGTGATGCTCGCAGATCCTGCCGTCGCGGAAGATAAAACGCGCCTGGATATCGTTGACCACGGTGTTGCCGGTCTGGCTGAACAGGTAGGTCGCCACCCAATGGGCGCCACCGGTGTGCCCGTCGGCGTGAACATGATCGAAGGTCAGGGAAAAATCCTTGGCCCGAGTCGTCAGCATGCGCCACATGTCACCGGCATCGCGACCGCGAAGCTCACCGAACGCCGGGTCACTGAACACCACGTCATCGGTGTAGCAGGCAGCCATGGCTTCGGCATCCAGGCGCTGGAAAGCCTGGTAGAAACGGGTGATCAAGGCGCTATGGGCTTCACTCATCTGCGGGTTCCCCTGGGTTTGCATAATGATTTCGAAAGAATGCCCGCACGATAGTCTGCAAATGCATCGAACACTATCGGCATTCACGACGAAAATAACGCGATGACTATTCAGCTCATTCCGCTGTCCCGGGCGTAGGAAAAAAGATCAACGTCCGTGGAAATACCTAACCGGTGCATGGCCATTTTCTTTTGTTTACTGATGGTCGACACGCTGCGATTGAAGTGAACGGCGATTTCGCTGACGGTCATGCCACTGGCGAGCATTCTGACCACTTCGTACTCCTTGGCTGACAAGGGTAATTCATGAAACTGATCCCGGGTATTGGCCAACAGCGTGCGCAGGGACTTGCTGAGGTAACGGCGCCCTTCCTGCACCGCATTGATTGCCAGGTGCAACTCCGTCGCCGATGCGGTTTTGGCGACGATGCCCATCACCCCTAGCGCCAGTGCAGCCCTTGCCGTCACCACACTGGTAAACATGGTCACCAGAATGATCGGCAAGGTCGGGTAAAGGCGCTGAATCTTACTCAACATTTTCAAGCCATCGGCCTGCTGCCCTCCCGGCATGGAGAAGTCGGTGATCAGCAGTTCGCAGGAGGTACTTGAAAGCAGACTCATCAAGTTGTCGACACTGTCGGCCTCGCCGACGATCACGCATCGTCGACTGGCGTTGATGAGTATGCGCAGCCCGACACGAACGACGGAATGGTCGTCAGCAATAACGACTCGCATTGTGGGAAACCTCCTGCTGATGGCGCAAAAGCGCGGAAAGTAGCGCCGTTCCTGCCCCTTCCACAACGCCTCGAAAAACCCTCTGACGTCGCCCCCCCCAATGTATTCAATGGGCTCACTCTTTGCCCATCTAACAAATAGAAGGTTCCTACATTGCAGTGCGCTGAAGACTACGCAGGAGGACTACACCAAAAAAGAGTCCTCTTAGAAAACGCTGCGTAGTCCGCAACACTCCTTCATACACGCCCGCTCTCTTTTCGTATTAGTTGCATACCACCCGGTGATTTCGACCGATAGATTGAATCTTGTCCGCACCACCCCGGCATTTACTTTTTACGAAACGCTCAACGAGACACGTCATGACGATGTTTTCAACAATCACACGCCGCCTGCTCAATTCCGGCATCGGCACACTTGTTCTCCTGCTGACCGTACAGGCCCAGGCCGATGGCATGGTGCCAAATACTTCCGTTGTCATCGTCAACGAAGCTGATGGCGAAGCGTCCGTTACAGTAACCAACACTGATTCCACACTGGCCTTGATGCACGTCACCATCGAAGACATCCCCGAGGACACCGAGCCCCTGGCATTTGTCACGCCACCGCTGGCGCGCGTCGAAGCGTCGAAAACGCAATTGGTTCGGTTCATTCTTCAAGCGGAAAAACCCCTGCTCACCCAGCGTCTGAAGCGGGTGATCTTCGAAGGCATTCCCCAAGGCAAACCTGCAGTCGAAGCCGGACATGCCCGCGTGGGTGTGACAGTGCGCCAGAATCTGCCACTGATCCTTCACCCCAAAGGCCTGGCGCCTAATCGCACGCCCTGGACCGACCTGCAATGGTCGTTGAAGGACGCGCAACTGACCGTGCGCAACGATACGCCCTACGTGGTACGTCTGGGCCAGGAAGTGACATTGTTACCTTCTGCCGGCAACGTCCTGCTACCTAAAACCTATGTATTGCCCGGTGAACACATCAGTGTTCCGGTGCCATCAGGTGCCGCTACGCAAGTGCGTTTTCAGCCGGCCACCGTCTACGGTTTCAGCGTGCCTCACCATGAGGCGCCCATCAAACTCTGAAACCACAACCACTCCAAAGCGCCCTTTGAAGAACAGTGAGCGCTGATGTTTCAAGGCAACGGCCCTCTAGCCATTGCCAAGAGCGTGTCTGAAGCCAGAGCAAAACAGGCGCGCCCGCCGACCTCACCCAAGCGAACCCAATGAACACAGCATTAATTTACCGTGATGGCGAAGCCGTGCCCGCCATTCAAGCCGCTGCTCGCCCTCGTCTGTTACGGCGGCCGACCCCTCTGGCGCTGCTGCTGACCAATGCGTTGATGGTACTCGACGCCCAGGGAAATGTTTCCTTGCCTGCTTCGTTCGACAAAAACACGTTGCTGCTGCGAGGGATTGACCCAGCGCTGGCCACGTCGCTGATGCAAGCGCCGCGATTCACGGCTGGAAAGCACCCGGTCACCCTCACGGTCAATGGCCAGCGCCATGGTCGGGTAGACGTCAGATTCAACGGCGAGGGAGCGTTGTGCTTCGATCGCACCCTGCTTGATGCGGCCAGTCTGAATGTGCCCAGTCGGCTGCTGGGTGACAGCCAGTGCCACGATTTTCTCGGCACCTCGCCGCAGACCGTCATCGAACAGGATCCGGCGAACCTTGCCCTGGCATTGATCGTGCCCACCGACGCAATACGTTCCACTGCCCGGGATTTTTCCGGCTATCGAACCGGCGGCTTCGCCGGCATGCTCAATTACGACATCACCGGTCTGCATAGCCGTTTTGGCGATCGATCGAGTCGCTACGCAGCGGCCAACACCGAACTCGGTTTCAACGCCGGGGACTGGATCGTGCGCAGTCGCCAGGTGCAGAGCTGGCAGGACGACCGTTCTCGAACGACTCATATCGCCGCGTATGCCCAGCGCACGTTCGTCAGCCAGGAGGCCGTGCTGCAAGCGGGTCAGATCAACCTCTATAACCCGGTCCTCGCCGGCGCGCAGATCACCGGGGTGCAGATACTCAATGAGCACGCCTTGCAGGTGGAAGGACAAAACGCCGTCATCGAAGGCATTGCCCACAGCCAGGCGCAGGTCGAGATTCGGCAGAACGGTTCGCTGATTCATTCGACGGTGGTTCCCGCCGGCCCGTTTGCCTTGAACAACGTGCGCCGCCTCAACAGCCGCTCCGATGTGCACGTCACGGTCAGGGAAGCCGATGGCAGCGAGCGCAGCTTTACCATTTCCGCGGCAATGCTCGGCATCGACTTGCCGGCGCCCGGTTATTCGCTAGCGGCTGGCCAGGTCCGCAGTACAGGCGCCGAACAGGGCGATGATCCCTGGGTGATCAGTGGCGGCTGGAGCGCTGCAATCGCTCCGCAAGCACTGCTCAGTGCAGGCCTGACTGGCGCGGCCGACTACCGCGCGGCAGGCGTCGGTGTGGGTCTGCTGCCCTCGCCCGGCACCCAGGTTCAAGCCACACTGACAGCGGCTGACGCCACTGGCAGCAAAGCCAGTCAGGGACTTCAAGCCGACCTTAACGTCAGCCACCGCTTGAGCGATCAATGGGCGCTCAATGGAGGAAGCGCCTACCGAACCTTTGGTTACCGTCATCTGGAAGAGGCGGTGTTCGACCGCACCTCCGACTTCAGTCAATCCCGTTACCGCGACCAACAAAGCGCCAGCCTCTCCTGGTCGCATCCCTGGCTAGGCGTTTTCAGTGGTGGTTTGAGCCGGTCAAACACGTTTGACGGCCAAAACAGCAGCCGTGCCATCGCCTCCTGGGGCACCCGCATTGCCAGCGTGTCGGTGTCGACGACCGCCGAATGGCAGATCAGCGGCATGAACCGCGCAGACAACAGTGTCTACCTGAATCTAAGCATCCCTTTGGGGGAGAACCGCCGGGCGAGTACCTGGGTGCGCAGTTCAGCTGGCGAATCCCGCAGCGGCGTGGGCTTGAGTGAGCAGATCGGCGATCAACTGGCGTATCGGGTCGGCGTCGAACGGGACACGCGCGACAGGCAGGTGCAGTCCACCGCCGGTGTTTCGCTGCTGCCGCGCTACACCCAACTGGACCTGAATTACACCCGCGCCGATGCCGAGCGCTCCAGCTATCAGGCCGGCGCCCGAGGTGGTGCCGTGCTGCACGGTGGTGGCCTGACGCTGTCGCCTTACCCGGTGAGCGACACCTTTGCACTGCTCTCGGTCGGTGACATGGGTGCCATCAAGGTAACGACGCCCAGCGGCCCGGTCTGGACCGACTGGCAAGGTCAGGCAGTGATCCCGCAAGTAGCGGCTTACGGCCGCAGCAAGGTGGAAGTCGACCCCAAAAGCCTGCCGCGCAACGTCGACATCCACAACGGGTTGGCGATGATTACTGCCGGTCGCGGTGCCGTCGACAGCGTCGAGTTCGGCATCAGCCTCACCCGCCGGGCATTGCTCAAGGTCACCACCGCCAACGGCGCGCCTTTGCCGCGCGGCGCCGCGGTGAACACCGCGGATGGCGAATTCATCACCCTGGTGCAGGACGGTGGCCTGGTGTTCCTGCCCAACGCCCTTGACTCCCGCAGGTTGTGGGTCACCGCGCCGGGGTTGGAGCGCTGCGAACTGAGCTTCGAATTGCCCCAGGACGTCGCCCCCCAGGCGTACTACGAAACGGCCCCCGCCAAGTGCCGAGCCCTATGAGGAGGACTTCATGAATCTATCCGGTTATTGGCTGCCGACCCTCGCGTCCCTGGCATTGAGCGGATTCACCCCGCTCGCCTCGGCGTCCGCTGACGACTGCCAATTCAACCTGAGCCAGCCCTTGCTCGATTACGGACTGATGAACCGGGCGCTTCGCCCTGATTCGGCACCGGAGCGAAACCTGGGCCAGCGTCAGCTGAGTCTGAGCCTGAACTGCTCACATCCCACCGACATGAGCCTGTTTTATCGGGCCCTGGCCGCGACTGCCGAACGTTTTCACTTTGCTGAACGCGGCAGCTATCAGATCCGTATTCGCGAAGCGGTGCTGGATGGTCAATCGGTAGCGATCGGGTTGATTGCCGGAGTCGGTCAATCGCCCGCAGAAACAGCGTCGAGCCTGATCTGGCGACCGGCGCACGGGATCGTTCCCGTACTCGGTGGCATGCCATTACAGGGCCGTCAATTCTCGGCGCAGCTTGAGCTGACTGCGTGGGTTCAAGAGCGCGGGCTGCAAGTGCGCGACGCGGTCATCTGGCAGGCCTCCGGTGTATTTGATGCAGTGGCTATCGGGCGCACCCCGGAGATTACTTTGCGTGCCCGTTTCGCTCCGGCGGCTTGTGAGCCGACGCTGTCCGACGGTGGCGTGGTCGACTTCGGCACGCTGTCCAGAAACGAGCTGAACACTGACACAAGCACTCGCCTGCCGCCCAAGTCCCTGACGTTGAGTGTCAACTGCGATGCGCCCACCGCATTCGCCCTGACCATGCACGACAACCGCTCAGGCTCGGCGACGGTCAGCAGCGAAAGTGCCTACGGTCTGGGCACCGACTACCGCAACAACAAGATCGGCCTGTATTCAGTGAGCGTCGAACCGACCGGCGCCAGGGCCGACAGTTTTCCCAGGCTCTTTCAAACCCACTCCACTAGCGGTGGCGTGGCCTGGAATACGTCCAGCATCAACGCGCGCTCAATCGGAACAACCAGCTACCTGGGCTTTACCGACACTGTCGGCACTAGCTCGGGCCCGATCCCGATCCAGAACCTCAGCACCACCTTGACCGTCGACGCCGTGATTGCGCCGACCAACAGCCTGGATTTGAGCAGTGCCATCGACCTCGATGGCGCGGGGACGATCGAGATTATCTATTTGTAACACCCAACCCAATCCTGCTGGAAACGGGGCGAAACAGGCCTCTCGGACTAGCCAGGAAAACAACCACAGAAGTGAGTAAAAAAATGAAAAAGTACTTTGCAGCACTTTCAACCACCGCACTGATCTGCGTCGCACCGCATGCCCTTGCGGCGTCGAATACTCCCCTGACAGTCACAGGCAGCATCACACCGGCCGCGTGTGATATCAACTTGAGTAGTGGGGGGATTGTCGACATCGGCAAGAGATCGGTGAATGACCTTCATCCCACCAACAACACCTTGCTGAATAAGACTGATATGCAACTGACCATGACGTGCAGTGAATCGATGCTATTCATGCTGAACCCAATCGATCACAGGCCAAATACTGCAGCTGGGCTAGGCGATTACTTTGGAGTGGGATTGACCCCTGACGACGAAAAACTCGGCTTCTTTGATATAACGATCAAAGAATCCACGGCAGATACAACCAAAGTACAGGCGATTGGCTCTTCTGATGGCGGGACAACCTGGGTCAAACAAGACCGCATCATGAAAGACAAACAGTCATCGGTTGCCGCTCTGAGTGATCACGCCACGCGGATTGCAGTCCAGGATCTCACCATGGACCTGGAAATCCACACCTACATTGCCGGTACCAACTACCTGACCTTAGACAACGAAGTCCCTATCGACGGCCTCGCAACGATTGAGGTTTGGTACCAGTAAAGACATGACGCTGAACCGCTCGTAGCGTCAGCGAACGTGAGCGGTTCAGCGCCTGCAAGGACAACCCACTCAAATGAATGAGCATCCATGGATGAAAAATCACTTCGCAGCACTCTCGCTCACCGGGTTGATTGGCCTGGTGCCTCATGCCCTCGCCGCGTCGGCCGATGAATTGACCGTCAAAGGCCTCATCACCCCAGTGGCCTGCACACCCAGCCTGTCCAACAGCGGCCTCGTGGAATTCGGAAAAATCCCCCGGCGGGATCTGAATGTCGATAAGCGCACGCGGCTGCGTGACCAGACACTCGACTTCAGCATCCAGTGCACGGCCCCCCGCGCCTTCGCCCTGCGAATGCGTGACGACCGCGAGGGCTCGGCCATCGTCAACAGTCAGATTTATTACGGCCTGAACTACGACGGCAGCGGCAACAAAATCGGCTTGTACTCATTGAATTTCAATCCTGAAAATACGGTCGTGGACGACCTGTCGCAGGTCTTTCGCACCGATTCGACCACCGGTGGCGTGGCCTGGAGTACATCGAACAACCGCCCCATACCCATTGCTGCCAGGAGCTATCTGGGCTTCACCGACAGAGCAGGAAGCACCGCCGGCCCGATCGCCATCCGCCATCTGACAAGCCGGGTCATCGTCGAAACCGTTATCGCGCCAACCTCCGAGCTGGACCTGAGCACCGATGTACAAATCGATGGCTCGGCGACGCTGGAGATTGTCTACCTGTAGCGCCGTACCTCAGACTTTCTCGCTTTGTACTTGAACGTACAGCGAACGGCCGGCACCCAGGCCGGCGAGTATCGCACCCAGGCCGATGACGCCGAAGATCCAGCCCACTGCCGTCCAGCCACCGGTCCAGTCATGCACGAGACCGACCGCGAACGGCCCCATGGACGCCAGGGTGTAACCGAAGCCCTGTGCCATGCTCGACAGGTTCGCCGCGACGTGGGAGTCCCGCGAGCGCAGCACGATCAGGGTCAGGGCCAGGCTGAACGTGGCGCCCTGTCCCAACCCCAGCACGATCGCCCAGCCCCACAAGCCTTCGATCGGCGCATACAGGCAACCGAACAGGCCGCCGAGGGTCAGGACCATCACGATCACGATCGCCAGGCGCTGGTCCTTGCCGCGAGTCGCCAGCCAGGGTGCCGCGAGGGAGCTGACCAGTTGCACGATCACCGAACCCGACAGCACCAGCCCGGCCTGGGTCGGGGTCAGGCCGCGACCGATCAGGATCGACGGCAACCAGCCGAACACGATGTAGGCCAGGGACGATTGCAGGCCCATGTACAAGGTCACCTGCCAGGCCAGCGGATCGCGCAGCAAGCCTCGAACGCGGTAGGCAACGTTGTGTGCGCCGTGTTTCTGGCCGACTTGCGGTAGCCAGAACAGCGCCGCCGCCAATGCCGGAATAACCCAGAAGCCGAGGCCCAGCGCCCAGCTCTTGTCGAAGTGCTCACTCAGCGGCACGGTCGCACCCGCCGCCATCGCCGCGCCCAGGCACAGGGCCATGGTGTAGACGCCGGTCATGGTCCCGGCCTGTTTCGGGAAATCGCGCTTGACGATGCCTGGCAGCAACACACCGATCACGCCGATGCTGGCACCGGCCAGCACACTGCCGGCAAACAAGCCGATCCCACCGAATGAACTGCGCAGGATGATCCCGCCAGCCAGGGTCAGAAGAATGCCCAGCACCACCCGCTCAGCCCCAAAACGTCTGGCCAGCAGCGGTGCCAGCGGCGCAAACAGGCCAAGGCAAAGCACCGGCAACGTGGTCAGCAATCCAGCCGCAGACGCCGACAGGCCGAGGGACTTCGAGACCTCGCTGAGCATCGGCGCCATGCTCGACAGCGCCGGGCGCAGGTTCAGCGCCACCAGAATCAGGCCCAGCAGCAACAGCCACGGCCGGCGCAGAACCGGGTGGGTTTGCTGGACTTGTTCGTCATCGGCCTCGGCGTCGATCAGCAGTTCTTCCAGCTCTGCCGAACGTTTTGCGGCTGTGGATAAATCACCGCGCGGTATCGACTTCTCGGTTTCAAGGTTCATTGATCAACTGCCTCGACAGGGATTTGGCCCGCTCCGGGTCGCGTTGTTCGACGGCATCGAGCAATTCGATATGCAGGTCGAACACTTCCTGGCGGCGCGGGACGATGCTCAGGGTCTGGCGCAACTGCGCGCCGACGACGCTGGAGAAATAGCGATACAACTCGCTGAGGGTCGGGTTGTGCGCGGCGTCCACCAGGCGGCGGTGGAACACCAGATCGCAGGCGATGTAGGTGTCGAGATCGCCGTGGTAGTGACTGCCGCTGACACCCAGCGCCTCGCGCAATGCCACCAGGTCTTCATCGGTGCGGCGCATGGCTGCCAGGCCGATGGCCTCGACCTCAAGGATGTGTCGGGTTTCCCGGGCCTGCTCAAGGGAGCAACGGGACAACGCCTTCAGGGTATCGAGCGGATCGACCACCGCCCGCAGGTAACTGCCGTCACCCTGGCGGATTTCGATCAACCCGGAAAACGCCAACACGCGCATGGCTTCGCGCACGGTGTTGCGACTGATGCCCAGTTCCGCCGACAACTCGGGCTCGGTGGGCAAACGCTGGCCAACGACCCAGATGCCCTGGTTGATACGCAGGCGCAGTTGATCCAGGGCCTGATCGACCAGGGATCGTTTTACCAACGGAGAGATTTCTGACATGGAATTCGCCCTCTCATCCAATCATAGGATGAATTTTTCTGACATGTTAGTCAGCTTCAGCGACCCACACAACCCCTGTAGGAGCTGCCGAAGGCTCGGGCCGCGTTCGGACGATCTTTTGACCTTGTCTTTAAAAAACAAAATCAAAAGATCGCAGCCTTCGGCAGCTCCTACAGGGATGGGCACAAAATCGCAGGCAAAAATAAACCCGGAACTCAGTCCGGGTTTATTTCAGTGCCTGGGTTCGATCAATGCAGGATCTGGCTCAGGAACAGCTTGGTGCGATCATTCTGTGGGTGATCGAAGAAGTCGTTCGGCGCGGCCTGTTCGACGATTTCGCCCTTGTCCATGAAGATCACGCGGTTGGCCACGGTGCGGGCGAAGCCCATTTCGTGGGTCACGCAGAGCATGGTCATGCCGTCTTCGGCCAGGCCGATCATGGTATCCAGTACCTCTTTCACCATCTCCGGGTCGAGCGCCGACGTCGGCTCGTCGAACAGCATGATTTTCGGCTTCATGCACAGCGCGCGGGCGATCGCCACACGCTGTTGCTGACCGCCGGACAACTGCCCCGGGTATTTATGCGCCTGCTCCGGAATGCGTACGCGTTCCAGGTAGTGCATGGCGATTTCCTCGGCCTTGCGCTTGGGCATCTTGCGCACCCACATCGGCGCCAACGTGCAGTTCTGCAGGATGGTCAGGTGCGGGAACAGGTTGAAATGCTGGAACACCATGCCGACTTCGCGGCGGATCGCTTCGATCTGCTTGAGGTCGTTGGTCAGTTCCACGCCATCGACCACGATGCGGCCCTGCTGGTGTTCTTCCAGACGGTTGAGGCAGCGGATGGTGGTGGACTTGCCGGAACCCGACGGGCCGCACAACACGATACGCTCGCCCTGCTTGACGTTGAGGTTGATGTCTTTCAACACGTGGAACTGGCCGTACCACTTGTTCACGCCCTGCATCTGAATAATGCCTTCAGGGCTCACAGGCTTTTTATTTGCTTCGCTCATAAAAGAACTCCTAACGCTTGTGGCCTGTGTCGAGCTTGCGTTCCAGATGCATGGAATAGCGCGACATACCAAAACAGAAAATCCAGAACACCAGGGCGGCGAACACATAGCCTTCGGTGGCCATGCCCAGCCATTTCGGATCGGCCGCGGCTTGCTTGACGCTGTTGAGCAGGTCGAACAGGCCGATGATGATCACCAGGCTAGTGTCCTTGAACAGCGCAATGAAGGTGTTGACGATGCCGGGGATCACCAGCTTCAGGGCTTGCGGCAGAATCACCAGGCCCATGCTGCGCCAGTAGCCCAGCCCCATCGCCGCAGCCGCTTCGTACTGCCCCTTGGGAATCGCTTGCAGACCACCGCGCACCACCTCGGCCACGTAGGCCGACTGGAACAGGATCACGCCGATCAGGGCCCGCAGCAGCTTGTCGAAGTTCATGCCTTCAGGCAGGAAAAGCGGCAGCATCACCGAGGACATGAACAGCACCGTGATCAGCGGCACGCCGCGCCAGAATTCGATAAAGGTCACGCAGACCACCCGAATCGCCGGCATGTTCGAACGACGCCCCAGGGCCAGGACAATCCCCAGCGGCAGCGCACCGGCGATGCCGACGGTGGCGATCACCAGTGTCAGCATCAGGCCGCCCCACTGGCTGGTCGCCACGGCGTCCAGACCCAATACGCCGCCATGCAGCAGGCACCAGGCAATGATCGGGTACAGCACCAGGAAGCTCAGCCCGTACACCGCCTTATGGTGAAAGCGCGAGATGAACAACGGCGCCACGCCAACGATCGCCAGCCACACCGTCAGGTCCACGCGCCAGCGCAGTACCGGCGGATAGTAGCCGTACATGAATTGACCGAAGCGCTGCTGGATGAACACCCAGCAGGCGCCCTCCTTGGTGCAGTCGGCCTGGCTGGTGCCGACCCAGTTGGCATCGAGGATCGCCCACTGCAGGATCGGCGGGACAACCAGGTAAATCAGATAGAACGCAAACAGGGTCAGCAGGGTGTTGAGCCAGCTGGAGAACATGTTCGCGCGCATCCACGCCACCGCACCGATGCTGCTGCTCGGTGGGGGCATGTCAGGTTTGAAAGTATGAGTGCTCATGCGCTTTTCCTTACCGCTCGATCAGCGCAATGCGCTTGTTGTACCAGTTCATCAGCAGGGAAATGCTGATACTGATCGCCAGGTACACGCTCATGGTGATCGCAATCACCTCGATCGCCTGGCCGGTCTGGTTCAGCACCGTTCCTGCGAACAGCGAGACCATTTCCGGATAACCGATACCGGCCGCCAGCGAGGAGTTCTTCGCCAGGTTCAGGTATTGGCTGGTCAGCGGTGGAATGATCACGCGCAGGGCTTGCGGGATGATCACCTTGCGCAGGGTCGGGCCGTTGCGCAGGCCGAGGGAATGCGCCGCTTCGGTCTGGCCGTGGCTAACCGACTTGATGCCCGAGCGCACGATCTCGGCGATGAACGCCGCGGTGTACACCGTCAGCGCCAGGGTCAAGGCCAGCAGTTCAGGGATCAGTACCCAGCCACCGACGAAATTGAAGCCTTGCAGCTTCGGCATTTCCCAGTGCACCGGTGCGCCGAAAACCAGCGCGCACAGCGCAGGGATGACCAGGAACAGCGCCAGGCCAACCCAGAACTTGTGGAATGGCACACCGGTGGCCTCAAAGCGTTTGGTGGCCCAGCGGCTCATCAGCACGATGGCGACGATGGCCACGACAACGCTGATCACAAACGGCCAGAAACCGTCCGCCATCAACGCCGCCGGCATGTTCAGGCCACGGCTGCTGACAAAGAAGGTATCGCCGAAGTTGTGGCTGTTGCGCGGCCCAGGCATGGTCAGGAACACCGCGAAGTACCAGAACAGGATCTGCAGCAGCGGCGGAATGTTACGGAAGACTTCCACATACACCGTCGCCACTTTGGCGATGATCCAGTTCTTCGACAGCCGCGCCACACCCACGATGAAACCCAGGATCGTCGCCAGGATCACGCCGATGAAAGTCACCAGCAGCGTGTTGAGCAGGCCGATGACAAACACCCGGGCGTATGTGTCCGCTTCGGTGTAGTCGATCAGGTGTTGAGCGATGCCGAAACCGGCACTGCGCTCCAGAAAGTCGAAACCGGAGGTAATGCCCCGGTGCTGCAGGTTGGTCTGGGTGTTATCGAACAGATACCAGCCCAGCGAGACCACCCCGATAACCGTGATGATCTGGAATACCCACGCGCGCACTCGTGGATCGCTGAGGCTGAGCCTCTGCTTTGGTGCGCCGATTGAATTTTGCATGAAGTGCCCCGGAAATAATGGAACAGAACATCACCCGGTGGTTGGCCCACCGGGTGATAGAACCATCAGCGCACTGGTGGTGCGTATTGAATGCCGCCAGCGTTCCACAGAGCGTTCAGCCCGCGGTCGATTTCCAGCGGTGTGCTCTTGCCGAGGTTTTTCTCGAACACTTCGCCGTAGTTACCCACTTGCTTGACGATCTGCACGACCCAGTCTTTCTTCACTTTCAGGTCTTTGCCGTATTCACCGTCGGTACCCAGCAGACGGGCAACGTCAGGGTTCTTGGTGCCCTTGGCTTCGGCTTCGACGTTCTTCGAAGTGATGCCGGCTTCTTCGGCGTTGAGCATGGCGTAGCCAGTCCAGCGCACGATGGCCAGCCACTCGTCGTCGCCATTACGCACGACCGGGCCCAGAGGTTCCTTGGAAATGGTTTCCGGCAGAACCACGTAGTCCTTCGGCGAAGCCAGCTTGCTGCGCTGGGCGAACAGCTGGGATTTGTCGGAGGTCAGTACGTCGCAACGACCGGATTCCAGCGACTTGGCGCTTTCGTCGGAGGTGTCGAAGGTGATCGGGGTGTATTTCAGGCCGTTGCCGCGGAAGTAGTCGGAAACGTTCAGCTCGGTAGTGGTACCGGCCTGGATGCAGATGGTTGCACCGTCCAGCTCTTTAGCGCTTTTCACGCCCAGCTTGTTGTTTACCAGGAAGCCGATGCCGTCGTAGTAAGTGATGAAGCCCGGGAATTTCAGGCCCATGCCCGCATCACGGGAGCTGGTCATGGTGGTGTTGCGCGACAGAATGTCGATTTCGCCGGACTGCAGCGCGGTGAAGCGCTCCTTGGCGTTCAACTGGCTGAACTTGACCTTGGTCGCGTCGCCGAAGACAGCCGCCGCCACTGCACGGCAGTAGTCAGCATCGATACCGACGATCTTGCCGGTGGAGTCCGGAACCGAGAAGCCTGGCAGGCCATCGCTGACGCCACACTGCACGAAACCTTTCTTCATCACTGCATCCAGGGTTGCGCCCGCCTGGGCAAACCCGCTGACACCGAGCGCTGCGGCTGCAGTCACGATAGCCAGGGTGGATTTCAACATCTTCATTCAAACCTCCAGTTTTGCTCTTGTTGTGTCGGAGCGTGAGTCCTGTCGCACCCTTTTGAGGCGTAGTCGACCCGTGTTGGCTTGTTTTTGGGTCAACCGACGTAAGACGTTAGCTATGAGTCTAGTAGGAGAAAAATCCACATCATGGAAAACTCGCTCTCACCAGTCGGCCGAACGGGCTGTAGCCCTTTCACGTTCGCGAAGCCCCGTATCGGCCTTTGGCGAACATCCATCACCGGATTCTTTTCAATCCCACTAACAACCTTGGCCTGATAGTGTTACCGACAGGCGTAGGATTTTTCATACCGAGTTCGCCATAGCAAAGCCCGTACCACACCGCTCGCCGAAGCGGTTCAGCTGCAGGTCAATAGCAAAACTTGTAACCTTGCGACATCTTCGTAACTGATCAACCAGACACGCACTCAGCCCTCGCACTCAATGAGAGCGCACGCACACTTTTGGAGCAGCCATGACCAACCCCTTGATTCTTGAACCCGTCAAGACCGCAGACGCCTGCGTTATCTGGCTGCACGGCCTGGGTGCCGATCGCTACGACTTCCTGCCAGTGGCCGAAGCCCTGCAGGAATCCCTGTTGAGCACCCGCTTTGTTTTGCCCCAGGCGCCGAGCCGTGCCGTCACCATCAACGGCGGATACGAGATGCCGAGCTGGTACGACATATTGGCCATGAGTCCCGCGCGCGCGATCAACCGCGAGCAACTGGAAGCGTCTGCCAACTGGATCATCGAACTGATCGAATCGCAGAAGGCCAGCGGAATAGACGCCTCGCGGATTTTTCTGGCCGGTTTTTCCCAGGGCGGTGCCGTGGTGTTCCACACCGCGTTTCTGAAGTGGCAGGGACCGCTGGGTGGCGTCGTTGCCCTTTCTACTTATGCACCGACCTTCAGCGACGAACTGCAACTGTCCGCCAGCCAGCAGCGTATTCCGGTACTGTCGATGCACGGCCAATACGACGATGTGGTGCAGAACTCGATGGGACGCAGCGCCTACGAGCACTTGAAGCATCGTGGTGTCACCGTGACATGGCAGGAATACCCAATGGGCCACGAAGTGTTACCCGAGGAAATTCGCGACATCGGCACCTGGCTCACCGAGCGCTTGCGTTAACCCTTGAGGTTCCTTTCTTTGTTTAAAAGGCCCCTTTGATCCATCCCACTACGCCGCGCCCGATTCTTGCATTACACTGGCCGGCGTACATTCCTTAACCAATTGATGAGATGACCGTGCTCAAAGCACTCAAGAAAATGTTCGGTAAAAGCGAGACTGAGCAACTCGCGCCAGTCCCCAGCGCTCCGTCTCACGCTCCCAGCCACCGCACCGACGGTAATCAGTCTGAACGGGCCGCCACCACGGCGGCACCCAAGCATGAGCCGAAGCCCGCGCCCGCTGCCCAGCCTGTGGCGATAGCAGCCCCGGAACAGCCGCTCAGCGAAATACCGAAACCCGCCAAACCGCGCCGCGAACCCAAGCCCAAGGCGCCGGTCATCCCATGGAAACTCGAAGACTTCGTTGTCGAGCCCCAGGAAGGCAAAACCCGCTTCCACGATTTCAAGCTGGCCCCTGAACTGATGCACGCCATCCAGGACCTGGGCTTCCCGTATTGCACACCGATCCAGGCACAGGTGCTGGGCTTCACCCTCGCCGGCAAAGACGCCATCGGTCGCGCCCAGACCGGTACCGGCAAAACCGCTGCGTTCCTGATCTCGATCATCACCCAGTTGCTGCAAACCCCACCGCCGAAAGAGCGCTACATGGGTGAGCCACGGGCGCTGATCATCGCGCCGACCCGCGAACTGGTGGTGCAGATCGCCAAGGACGCCGCCGACCTGACCAAGTACACCGGCCTCAACGTCATGACCTTCGTCGGCGGCATGGACTTCGACAAGCAGCTCAAGCACCTCGAAGCCCGCCACTGCGACATCCTGGTGGCCACGCCAGGCCGCCTGCTGGACTTCAACCAGCGCGGCGACGTGCACCTGGACATGGTCGAAGTGATGGTGCTGGACGAAGCCGACCGCATGCTCGACATGGGCTTCATCCCGCAAGTGCGCCAGATCATTCGCCAGACGCCGCCGAAGGCCGAGCGCCAGACGCTGCTGTTCTCCGCGACCTTCACCGAAGACGTGATGAACCTGGCCAAGCAATGGACCACCGACCCTGCCATCGTCGAAATCGAAGTCACCAACGTGGCCAACGAAAACGTCGAGCAGCACATCTACGCCGTGGCCGCTGCCGACAAGTACAAACTGCTCTACAACCTGGTCAACGACAATGGCTGGGAGCGCGTGATCGTGTTCGCCAACCGCAAGGATGAAGTGCGGCGCATCGAAGAACGCCTGGTGCGCGACGGCATCAACGCCGCGCAACTGTCCGGCGACGTGCCGCAGCACAAGCGCATCAAGACCCTCGAAGGCTTCCGCGAAGGCAAGATCCGCGTCCTGGTCGCCACCGACGTGGCCGGTCGCGGTATCCACATCGACGGCATCAGCCACGTGATCAACTTCACCCTGCCGGAAGTGCCGGACGACTACGTGCACCGCATCGGACGAACCGGTCGTGCTGGCGCCGACGGTGTGTCCATCAGCTTTGCCGGTGAAGACGACTCCTACCAGTTACCGTCCATCGAGGAAAAACTGGGGCGCAAGATCAGCTGTGAAACACCACCGACGCATCTGTTGCGGGCGGTTGAGCGCAAGCGTCCACACTAAACGACGCTGAAAAGACAAGCGCAGCCGGAAACGGACTGCGCTTTTTTTTCGCCCGGATATTGTGAGATACAACTAAAAGTCCATAATAGACAAATTAGTTTACTTTCAGTCCCGGAGCCGACCATGTCCAATACGCCCCAAGTGATCAACCAACACCAGGCTCGCGAGTGGCTGGCGCAGGTCGACGTGCCGCAGATCCTGCGCAAAATGTTCCGTGACCTGGCGGCCGGGCAAGCCGTGCAACCGGCACAACAACTGGTGGAATTTCCCCAGGGCGCCGGCGACTTCATCAACTACCTGGGGGTGTTGGCCGAAGACGGCGTGTACGGCATCAAGACTTCACCGTACATCGTCCGTGAGCAGGGACCCTTGGTGACCGCGTGGACTGTGCTGATGTCGATGCAGACCGGCCAGCCGCTGTTGCTGTGCGACGCGGGTGAACTGACCACCGCACGCACCGCCGCGACCACCGCCGTGGCGGTCGATGCCCTCGCACCACTGACTGCCAATCGCCTGGCCATCATCGGCAGCGGCAAAGTGGCCCAGGCACACCTGCATTACGTGAAAGACCTGCGCGACTGGCAGAGCATCAGCCTGTACGCGCCGAACCTGAGCGAGGATGCTCAAACCGTGAGCCTGCTGAAAAACATCGAGCCACGCCTGAACATCGTCGAGAGTCGCGAAGCTGCCGTGCAGGACGCCGACGTGATCATGCTCTGCACCTCATCCGCAGGTCCGGTGATCGATCCGTCGAGCTTGCGCAAACCGGCGCTGATCACCTCCATCAGCACCAACGCCCCGCGTGCCCACGAAGTGCCGCCGCAAAGCCTCAATGACATGCAGGTGTTCTGCGACTATCGCCTGACCACTCCGGGCGCGGCCGGTGAAATGCTGATCGCCGGCGAACAATACGGCTGGGACAAGAGCGCGATTGTCGGCGACCTGCCGGACCTGCTCAGCGATAAAGTCCAGCGCCCCGGTTACGATCGGCATGTGTTTTTCCGCTCCATCGGCCTGGGCCTGGAAGACATTGCGCTGGCCAATGCGATCTACCGCCTCACGCACTAACACCAACAGTCACCTGTGGGAGCGAGCTTGCTCGCGATAGCTATCTGTCATTCAGAAGTGATGTTGACTGATACACCGCCATCGCGAGCAAGCTCGCTCCCACAAAGGCACCGACTTCATTGGCATTGGCGCTCTAAAGGAGACATTCATGAGCCAGGCAGATTTCATCATCATCGGCGGCGGTATCGCCGGCGCTTCCACCGGTTTCTGGCTGTCGCAGCATGGCCGTGTGATCGTACTCGAACGCGAATCCCATCCGGCCTACCATTCCACCGGACGTTCGGCGGCGCTGTACACCGCCGCCTACGGCACCCCGCAGGTTCGCGCACTGACCCTGGCCAGCCGGGACTTTTTCGACAATCCGCCCAGCGGCTTCTGTGAACACCCGCTGCTGACGCCACGGGGCGAAATGACCGTGGATTTCACCGGCGACCCCCACGAACTGAACAGGCAATACCAGAGCGCGAAAGCCACGGTGCCGGAGATGCAATTGCTCAGCACCGACGAGGCCTGCGCGCTCGTGCCCATCCTGCGCCGGGAAAAAGTCCACGGCGCGATCTACGATCCGACCGCCACCGACATCGACACCGATGCCCTGCATCAGGGATACCTGCGCGGCATCCGCCGCAATCAGGGCGAAGTCCACACCGACGCCGAAGTCGTCAGCCTGAGCCGCGATGACCAGGGTACATGGCACGTCCAGGCCGGCACTCAGACGTTCAGCGCCCCGGTCATCATCAACGCCGCCGGCGCCTGGGCCGACAAGATCGGCGAACTGGCTGGCGCCAAGCCGTTGGGCCTGCAACCGAAACGCCGTGCCGCGTTCATCTTCGCCGGTCCGGAGGGCGTGGACATCCATCATTGGCCGATGCTGGTCAGCCTCGACGAATCCTTCTACATGAAACCCGACGCCGGGATGTTCCTCGGTTCGCCGGCCAACGCCGACCCGGTGGAGCCCCATGACGTACAGCCCGAAGAGCTGGACATCGCCATGGGCATCTACCAGATCGAAGAAGCCACGACCCTGACCATTCGCCGCCCGACCCGCACCTGGGCCGGCCTGCGCAGCTTCGTCAGCGACGGCGATTTGCTGTCCGGCTTCGATCCACAGGTGCCAGGGCTGTTCTGGGTCGCGGCGCAAGGCGGATATGGCATCCAGACTTCGCCGGCCATGGGCCAGGCCAGTGCGGCACTGGTGCGCGGTGCAGCGTTGCCCGAGTCGCTCGGCCGTTTCGGCCTGAATGCCGACATGCTCTCCCCTGCCCGCCTCGGCTGAGCCTGTTCCTCAGGTGACGTGCCCCCACGATTACGGCACACTTTCAGCGCCCCTTTGATGGGGCGCTGACGCTGCCTGGAGTTCCACTGTATGAACGCCCCCGAAAAAGACTCGGCCCCGAACACCCTATCGCTGGATAACTTCCGGGCGATCGCCGATGCCATCGCCACGTTGTTTTTCCCCCACGCCGAAGTGGTGCTGCACGACCTGCGCACGCAAAAGGTCGACTACATCGCCAACAACCTGTCCAAGCGGGAAATCGGCGACGACTCGGCGCTGGAAGACATGCTCAGCGACGATGTCAGCGAACGAAACATCGGGCCGTACGAAAAGCTCAATTGGGATGGCCAGAAGATTCGCAGCCTCAGCACGGTACTGCGCGACAGCGAAGGACATCCGCTGGCGGTGCTGTGCATCAACCTGAATATTTCGCTGTTCGAGAATGCCAAGGCCGCTTTGGACCTGTTCCTGTCGCCGACCAAACTGATCCCGCAACCGGATGCACTGTTCCGCGATGACTGGCAGGAGCGGATCAACACCTTCCTCCACGCCTGGCTGCGCGAACGCCAGTTGAGCCTGAACCTGCTGACCCGCGACCACAAGCGTGAGCTGGTGCTGGCGTTGCACGCCGAAGGCGCGTTCAAGGGCAAAAGCGCATCGAACTACGTGGCCAATGTGCTGAACATGGGCCGGGCGACGGTGTACAAGCATCTGAAGGAATTGAAGGGCTGAGCCCCAAGAGATGTATTGGCTGGCAGGGCCTCATCGCGAGCAAGCTCGCTCCCACAGTGTCCGAGTCGTGCGCAAGAGATATGTACACCACTGAACCTGTGGGAGCGAGCTTGCTCGCGATAGCAGACTATCAGTCGCCGTAGATGTCCGACTTGAAGTACTTGTCCGAAATCTTCTGGTACTCACCACTGGCACGAATACCATCAATGGCCGTGTTCAACTCGCTGACCAGCTCAGTGTTGCCCTTGCGTACGGCAATCCCCGCCCCCTCGCCCACATACTTCGGATCTTTCAACTCCGGCCCGACAAAGGCGTAACCCTTGCCACGCGGCATCGACAGGAAGTCATTGAGTGGAATGGTGTCGGCAAAAATCGCGTCGAGGCGACCGGCCGCCAGGTCCATGTAGATTTCTTCGTTATTGCTGTAGCGCTTGACGTTGATGCCCTTGGGCTCGAACACCTCGGTGGCGTAACGGTCCGTGGTGGTGGCGCGCTGCACGCCGACGGACTTGCCCTTGAGGCTGGCGTACTGGTCATCCACCACAGCGCCGTCCTTCATCACCAGGCGCGACGAAGTGAAATAGTACTTGTGGGTGAAGTCCACCGACTTCTTGCGGTCTTCGTTGATGGTCATGGACGATAGCGCCATGTCGATTTTCTTCACTTTCAGGGAAGGAATCAGACCGTCGAACTCGCCTTCGACCCACACACACTTGACCTTCATCTGGGCGCACAGGGCATTGCCGATGTCATAGTCGAAACCGACGATCTCGCCTTTGTCGGTTTTCGAAGCGAACGGTGGATACGCGGCTTCGATGCCGATGCGCAGGGTTTTCTCGGCGGCGAACACAGAACTGCACGCCAACAGGCTCAGGGCCAGACCGGTGATGAGGGGGAACTTCTTCATGTTCGTTTTCTCGCGGTTGTTGTTGGTTTGGCAAGACAGAAGAAAAAGCTGAAACGGGGTGGAAACCTTTTTTGTACTTATAATTCCATCTTGGACTTTTATGTATTGCCCGTCAATCGGGCAAATGCAGACCGTGCCGGCCAATGGTCGGGTGATGAATCCAGGGGTGATTGGTTGAATCGAAAGGCCTCATCGCGAGCAAGCTCGCTCCCACAGGTTCTTCGTCGTACACAAAATTCATGTTCGACCAGATCCACTGTGGGAGCGAGCTTGCTCGCGATGACTGACTAAAGAACGCAGCAGGAACTACTGCTTCCAGCGATCCGCCGCCGCATGGTCACTGTCACGCCCCTCGACCCAACGCGGCCCGTCGCTGGTGTTTTCTTTCTTCCAGAACGGCGCACGGGTTTTCAGGTAATCCATGACAAAGGCGCAGGCGTCGAATGCCGCCTGGCGATGAGCGCTGGCCGCGCCGACGAAGACAATCGGCTCGCCCGGCTCCAGGGCGCCGATGCGGTGCAGCACTTCCAGCTTGAGCAGCGGCCAGCGCTGCTCGGCCTCGATGGCGATCTTGCCCAGGGCCTTTTCCGTCATGCCGGGATAGTGTTCGAGGAACATCCCGGCGACGTCCAGGCCATCATTGAAGTCGCGCACGTAGCCGACAAAGCTCACCACCGCCCCCACACCGACATTGGCGTCGTGCATGGCGTTGACCTCGGCGCCCGGATCGAACGGCGTGGACTGTACGCGAATGGCCATGATTCAGCCTCCGGTCACAGTCGGAAAGAATGCCACTTCATCGCCCTCGCTCACCGGCTCGTCGAGCTGGCAGAGGTCTTCGTTACGGGCGCACATCAGGTTCTGCTCGCTCAATACCTCGGCACCGTCACGCTGGGCCAACAGCGCGCGGACATCGTCGACGGTGGCGAAGTTGCCTTCAACCTTTACCGAGTCCAGCCCCAGCGCTTCACGATAACGGGCGAAAAACTTCACGGTCACGTTCATGGCTGCTCCGCCTGGAAATGTCCGCTCTTGCCGCCGACCTTCTCCAGCAGACGCACACTTTCGATGGTCATGCCGCGGTCCACGGCCTTGCACATGTCGTAGATGGTCAGCGCGGCGACACTGGCGGCGGTCAGGGCCTCCATCTCGACGCCGGTCTGCCCGGACAGCTTGCAGCGCGCCACGATGCGCACCGAATCGTCGCCTTCGGCACTGAGCTCGACCTTGACGCCGGTCAGCATCAGCGGATGGCACAGGGGAATCAGATCGCTGGTTTTCTTCGCCGCCTGGATGCCGGCAATGCGCGCCACGGCAAACACATCACCCTTGGGGTGGCCGCCGCTGACGATCATCTGCAGGGTCTCGGGCAGCATGCGCACCAGCGCTTGGGCCGTCGCCTCACGGAACGTCACGGCTTTTTCAGTGACGTCGACCATGTTGGCGCGGCCTTGGGAATCGAGATGAGTCAGCACGGGATTACTCCTGATCAGGAGCGTCGATTGTAAACCTGTGGGTCAATTTTTCGCACGCACGATTATCGGATGGGCCCCCTGTAGGAGCTGCCGAAGGCTGCGATCTTTTGATCTTGCCTTTAAAAGCAAAATCAAAAGATCGCAGCCTTCGGCAGCTCCTACAGGGATTGTTGTTCGGCATGGAAATGAAAAACCGGGCGGCTTTCGAGGCCCCCCGGTTTTGTGTGGAGCGATTACAAATGCGATTCGGCGTATTCGGCCAGGATCGAACGTGGCACCCCTTGCAGGGTGATGTGCACCCCGTTCGGGAAGTCCTTGAAGCGTTCAGTGAGGTAGGTCAGCCCGGAACTGGTCGCGGACAGGTAAGGGGTGTCGATCTGTGCCAGGTTGCCCAGGCACACCACTTTGGAGCCGGCGCCGGCACGGGTGATGATGGTTTTCATCTGGTGCGGCGTAAGGTTCTGGCATTCGTCGATCAGGATCAGGCTCTGCTGGAAGCTGCGGCCCCGGATGTAGTTGAGGGATTTGAACTGCAACGGCACTTTGCTGAGGATGTAGTCGACGCTGCCATGGGTGCTTTCGTCATCCATGTGCAAGGCTTCGAGGTTGTCGGTGATGGCGCCCAGCCAGGGCTCCATTTTTTCCGCCTCGGTGCCGGGCAGGAAGCCGATTTCCTGGTCCAGGCCCTGCACGCTGCGGGTGGCGATGATGCGGCGATAACGTTTGCTGACCATGGTCTGCTCGATCGCAGCGGCCAGCGCCAGGATGGTTTTACCCGAGCCCGCGGCACCCGACAGGTTGACCAGGTGGATGTCCGGATCGAGCAAGGCGTACAACGCCAGGCTCTGATAGATATCACGCGGTTTCAGGCCCCAGGCCTCTTGGTGCAGCAGCGGTTCCTGGTGCAGGTCGAGGATCAGCAAGCGGTCCTCTTCGATCTCCTTGATCCAGCCGACAAAGCCCTGTTCATCAATGATGAATTCATTGATGTGCACCGCCGGCAAGTTGTCGATCAACTGCACCTGATGCCAGGTGCGGCCGTGGTCCTGACGGGTTTCGACCTTGCTCACACGGTCCCAGAAAGAGCCGGTCATGTTGTGGTAGCCATTGGGCAGCAAGGACACGTCATCGACCAGTTGGTCGGTGCTGTAGTCCTCGGCCGCGATCCCGCAGGCGCGCGCCTTGAGGCGCATGTTGATGTCTTTGGTGACCAGCACCACGGGCTTTTTCGGATCGCGTGTGTGCAGATCGATCAGTTGATTGATGATTTTGTTGTCATTCAGGTGCTCGGGCAGAATCAGGTTCGGCTCGGCATGCTTGCTCATCAGAATTGACAGCAAACCCTTGGGTCCGCTTTTGCCACGCTGGATCGGCACACCCTGCTCGACGTCCTCGGGTGAGGCATCGCCCAGGGTCTTGTCGATCAGGCGGATGGCCTGGCGGCATTCGGCGGCAACGCTGTGATGCCCGCTCTTGAGTTTGTCGAGCTCTTCAAGCACGGTCATCGGGATCGCGACGTGGTGTTCTTCGAAGTTGAGCAGCGCGTTTGGATCGTGAATCAATACGTTGGTATCGAGTACATAAAGGATTGGCTGGTTGGAAGAAGAGCTACGTCCGTGATCATCCATACTCGGTCACCTTTGTGGGAGCCATTCGACGCAATACCTTGACGGTGCTGCGCCTCGAAGTGACTGCCGAATACACCTGCGGGGACTCAAGTGTTCTGCATACATGCGGGGTCTTGGAAGACGCCACCTGTGTTGCAGGTTTCGGCGGTCTGTCTTCGTAATACTCCAAAACGTGTGACAGAAAAAAGTACTTTGACGCTTTTTTGAAATTTATTTTTCAGAGTGACCAATAACACTTGGCGGACTGCCATCACCCGTTTACAGTCGGAAGTCAACCTGCAACGAATCCTCCTGCAAAATCGCCAAAAACCCAATGTTTACTGGGTCTGGCCGTTTCAGCGAAACGCATCCTGGCAATCCTCCCAACCGATCCCGACCGGCGCCGTTTGCGTGACCAGCCACGGCAACGCCGTTTTCACCCCATCCTGCTTCACATTGAAATTGATGACCCCGTGCCGCCACAGCAGCATCAGGGTCAGCACCCGTTGCGCACTCGCATTGCCCTTGAGTTTGCCGGCGCCGTCCTGGGCGTCGATGTCCCACAGCGCTACCTGCAAACCCTGAGCCTTGAAGAAACCTTCGGCGTCGGAACGGCGCTGGCCATCGGGTGGACGGAACAGTGGCACGAAGTTCTCCGGCAGCTTGCTTTTGACCAGTTCGGCGCTGCGGCGCACCGAGTCCTGCCAGTCCTGCCAGTGACTGTGGGAGCGAAACTCCCAGCCTTGCACGCCGATGCACTGGGTCGAGTAGGTCGCTTGCAGGTGACTCACCGATTGTTCGGCCAAACGGGACTGGATGTCCTTGCCGAGGACGAAGAACGTCCCGCTCATGTTCGACTTGCGCAGGAACTCGGTGACCCAGGCGGTGTTGTCCGGCGCAGCGTTGGCAGCACTGTCGAAGGTCAGCAGAAACAGCCGGTCGTGCATCCCGTCGCCGGAGCGCTCATAGTCGCCAAAATGATCGACTTCACTGCTGGTTTGCGGGAACAGGGCGGCCTTGCGCAATTGTTCGTCCAGGTACTGGGTGTGGAATACACGACTCGGTTCGGCCCACTTGATGTAGTAGCTGTCTGCACTGACCTGGAACTTGGCGGCTTGTTCGCGCAGGGTCGGCATGTCCTCGACCAGAAAACAGAAGGAGGCGTCCTGGTCGCAACTCTGTTGGGCGTAGTTGTAGTTGGCCAGCAGCCGTTGCCACATATGCTCGCGAACCCGGTTGACCGACTCCAGGTTGATGGTGCGCAAGCCCAGGCGCTGGGCCAGGGCGGGTTCGTCCAGCGATTCGCTGGCCAACAGCACACTGGAAAACATGAGGATCTCGGCCCTCGACGCCACGTCGAACAGCGTTGGACTGCCGAGCTTTTCTGGCCAGGTGCTGCGATCAAGCGTCGCCACATCGCCCGGTGCCGCGAAGGCAGCGACGCTCAGTAGCCAGATCGAGATGAGAAAAGCGATACGCACTGGGATGTCTCCATAACAAAACCCGCGCGGCACTATAGCTGATCGCGGCCCTCATTCCCGCAGCAACCCCAATCTCCTGTGGGAGCGAGCTTGCTCGCGATGACGGTGCATCAGCCAACATCTTTTCCGAATGTCAGACCGCTATCGCGAGCAAGCTCGCTCCCACAGGGTTTGGTGCAAGGCCACCGGCCATCACCTATGGACGCGATAGCTGGAGTCAACGCCGACAACCCCCTAGAATCGCGGCCACGATTAAAGGAGACGACTTCATGCTGATGGTGATTTCACCCGCCAAGACCCTCGACTATGAAACACCGCCGGCGACCCAGCGCTTCACTCAGCCGCAGTACCTCGACCACTCCCAGGAGCTGATCCTGCAGTTGCGCGAGTTGTCCCCGGCACAGATCAGCGAACTGATGCACGTTTCCGACAAGATCGGCGGGCTCAACGCCGCGCGTTTCGGCAGCTGGACGCCCGCGTTCACCCCGGAAAACGCCAAGCAGGCGCTGCTGGCCTTCAAGGGCGATGTGTACACCGGCCTGAATGCACAAACCTTCAGCGAAGCCGATTTCGACTATGCCCAGCAGCATCTGCGCATGTTGTCCGGCCTGTACGGCCTGCTGCGCCCCCTGGACCTGATGCAACCCTATCGCCTGGAAATGGGCACCAAATTGCCCAACGCCCGGGGCAAGGACCTGTATGCCTTCTGGGGTACACGCATCAGCGAATGGCTGAACGAAGCCCTGGTCGATCAAGGCGATGACGTGCTGCTCAACCTGGCGTCCAACGAGTACTTCTCGGCGGTCAAGCGCAGCGCCTTGAACGCACGCATCATCAATACCGAATTCAAGGACCTGAAGAACGGCCAGTACAAGATCATCAGCTTCTACGCGAAAAAGGCCCGGGGCTTGATGAGCCGCTTCGTCATCGAAGAACGCATCAACGATCCGGCCACCCTCAAGCAATTCGACGTTCAAGGCTATCGCTACAGCGCTGAACAGTCCAAACCGGACAACCTGGTGTTTCTGCGCGATCACGCACCAGAGTGATGCAGAAGGTCGGCGCATGAGCGAACAACCCCTCATGCGCCGCCCTTTGATCGTCCGACAATTCCCCCTCCCGATCGCCAGCCTATTGGCGTCAAAAAACCATCGATCGTTTTCCTAACTTTAGTTTCACTCGACTTCAATCATTTTTTTGCGTAGTGGCACTGACTTTTTTTAACAGTAGTGGCAAAAAACTATCCGCCCCAATTATCCGCCTATATATAAAGGGCCAAACGGCAAGTGCTATCAATTTGAGAGCAGTGCCATCTTTCTCAATATTTCAAGAAATTTCAGATTTCACGATGAGCGGACTGGAACTATGTCCAAACGCGCCGTTCATACCACCGGTAACGATTCTCGCCGAGCCTGTACGAGATAACTTACGCAGATAAGCGATTCTTGTAGCGAAGTTGCAATAATAACTTGCGCTGACTAATCACTGATTTGAACAACAGCGAGCGGACAGGAGATAACGCGGTATGACTATCCCCTACAAGGCCACGGCAGCGCCCCTATAAACGTGCTCACCCGAGCACCCAACCGCTTGATCTACGGGCTTTCGGCCTGACATCGAGCGTGCAAGGCCGTTGCACCTGCATCCTTCGAAAGGAGGATCGGCTGCATAACAGGGCAAATCATAACAACAAGGCCTAGTTGCGCACCCCTTGAGTGCATTTATTTAGACACTCGTAACTTATATGCCAGCACAGGGCATTGCTGCGCCTGTAAGGCGCACTTGCGAGTGCACTAAAACACGCTGAACACCATTAACTCCGGCCATCTAATGGCTTGATCAATACAGAGGTAATTGCGATGCGCATCAGCATATTTGGTTTGGGTTACGTTGGCGCAGTATGTGCCGGTTGCCTGTCTGCACGGGGTCATGACGTCGTTGGCGTCGATGTGGCCAAAGACAAGATCGATATGATCAATGCCGGCAAATCGCCGATTGTTGAACCAGGCCTGGGCGAACTTCTGGCCCAGGGCATCCAGACCGGTCGCCTGCGTGGCACCACCAACTTCGCCGAGGCGATTCGCGACACCGACCTGTCGATGATCTGCGTGGGCACGCCGAGCAAAAAGAACGGCGACCTGGAACTGAACTACATCGAGGCTGTGTGCCGCGAAATCGGTTTCGTCCTGCGTGACAAGACCACCCGCCACACCATCGTCGTGCGCAGCACCGTATTGCCGGGCACCGTGGCCAACGTGGTCATCCCGATTCTCGAGGACTGCTCGGGCAAGAAGGCCGGCGTTGATTTCGGCGTGGCCGTGAACCCTGAGTTCCTGCGTGAAAGCACTGCGATCGCCGACTACGACCAGCCGCCAATGACCGTCATCGGCGAGTTCGACAAAGCGTCCGGCGACGTTCTGCAATCGCTGTACGAAGAGCTCGACGCACCGATCATCCGCAAGGACATCGCGGTCGCCGAGATGATCAAGTACACCTGCAACGTGTGGCACGCCACCAAGGTCACCTTCGCCAACGAAATCGGCAACATCGCCAAGGCGGTCGGCGTCGACGGTCGCGAAGTGATGGACGTGGTCTGCCAGGACAAGACCCTCAACCTGTCCCAGTACTACATGCGCCCGGGCTTCGCCTTCGGCGGCTCGTGCCTGCCAAAGGACGTGCGTGCACTGACTTACCGCGCCGGCTCCCTGGACGTGGAAGCACCGTTGCTCAACTCGCTGATGCGCAGTAACGAATCCCAGGTGCAGAACGCTTTCGACATCGTTTCCAGCCACGACAAACGCAAAGTCGCCCTGCTGGGCCTGAGCTTCAAGGCCGGTACCGACGACCTGCGCGAAAGCCCGCTGGTTGACCTGGCGGAAATGCTGATCGGCAAGGGCTACGACCTGAGCATCTACGACAGCAACGTCGAGTACGCCCGCGTTCACGGCGCGAACAAGGACTACATCGAGTCGAAGATCCCGCACGTCTCGTCCTTGCTCAACGCCGACTTCGACGCGGTGATCAACAACTCCGACGTGATCATCCTCGGCAACCGCGACGAGAAATTCCGTGCCCTGGTGCAGGACGTACCACACGGCAAGCAGGTGATCGACCTGGTGGGCTTCATGTCCAAGGCCACCAGCGTCAAAGGTCGCACCGAAGGGATCTGCTGGTAAACCCCCTGTAGGAGCGAGCTTGCTCGCGATGCACCTGAGAACACCGCTGGGTATCAGATACCCAGCGTCATCGTTGACGACCATCGCGAGCAAGCTCGCTCCTACAGGTTTGTAAGCCTGCCTTAACCCAATCGGGCCTCGCCCGAGATCGAGACGGATGCAGATTATGCACAGGCTAAAGCACGGCCTACTCCAGGCCGCCGGTTGGCTGTTCTACCTGAGTTTACTGATGGGCCTCGCCATGGCGTTGCCCGTGTCCACGTTCGACTCCGAGTCGAAGGACTTCATTTTCCTGATTGGCGCCGTGGGTATCTGGCGCTACTCGATGGGTGCCACCCACTTTGTGCGCGGCATGATTTTTCTGTACATCGTCTACCCGCACCTGCGGCGCAAAGTGCGCAAGCTGGGCAAAGCGGCTGACCCGTCCCACGTGTTCCTGATGGTCACCAGTTTCCGTATCGACGCGCTGACCACTGCGCAGGTCTACAGCTCGGTGATCCGCGAAGCCATCGACTGCGACCTGCCGACCACCGTGGTCTGCTCAATCGTGGAGATGTCCGATGAGCTGCTGGTCAAAAGCCTGTGGAACCGGATGAACCCACCGGCCCGGGTCAAGCTCGACTTCGTGCGCATTCCCGGCACCGGCAAGCGCGATGGCCTGGCCTACGGCTTCCGTGCCATCTCCCGGCACCTGCCGGATGATCGCGCCGTGGTCGCTGTGATCGATGGCGACACCGTGCTCGGCGAAGGCGTGGTGCGCAAGACCGTGCCGTGGTTCCAGTTGTTCGGCAATGTCGGTGGCCTGACCACCAACGAATTCTGCGAAGTGCGCGGCGGCTACATCATGAGCGAATGGCACAAGCTGCGTTTCGCCCAGCGTCACATCAACATGTGCTCGATGGCCCTGTCCAAGCGCGTGCTGACCATGACCGGGCGCATGTCGGTGTTCCGTGCCACCGTAGTCACCAACCCGGAATTCATCGCCGACGTGGAAAGCGACTCGCTGCAACACTGGCGCCTGGGTCGTTTCAAATTCCTTACCGGCGATGACAAATCGAGCTGGTTCAGCCTGATGCGCCTGGGCTACGACACCTTCTACGTGCCCGACGCGGCGATCAACACCGTTGAACACCCGCCGGAAAAGAGCTTCATCAAGGCCAGCCGCAAACTGATGTTCCGCTGGTACGGCAACAACCTGCGGCAGAACTCCCGTGCCCTGGGCCTGGGGATCAAACGCCTCGGCATGTTCACTTCGGTGGTGCTGTTCGACCAGCGCGTGTCGATGTGGACCTCGCTGCTGGGCCTGACCGTGGCGTTGATCGCCAGCTTCAAGTACGGCACCGCGTTCATCCTGGTGTACCTGCTGTGGATCGGCATCACCCGGTTCATCCTGACCTTGTTGCTGTCGTGCTCCGGACACCGGATCGGCCCGGCCTACCCGGCGATTCTCTATTACAACCAGATCGTCGGCGCGCTGGTGAAGATCTACGTGTTCTTCCGCCTCGACCAACAGTCCTGGACTCGCCAACCCACGTCTCTGACCCGTGATCTCGCCAGCTTTCAACGTTGGTTCAACACCTGGTCGTCTCGGACCATGACCTTCTCTGCCGGCAGCATTTTTGTCGCCGTGCTGCTGTTGATGGTCTGACCGAACTCGCCTGAATTAACTAGGAAAACGCCCCTTATGAATACCGCCGTCAACGCCAACGTAGTGCACGAATCCGAAGCCCAGCGCCAACACGCCCGCGTGAAAATCCCGGCCAAGTTGCGTTTCTTCGGCCCTGACCGGACACCGGTCGAAGCCCGGGTGATCGACCTGTCCGCCGGTGGCCTGGCGTTCAATGCCGGTCAGTTGCCGCTGAAAATCGGCGACGTGTACAAGGCCCGCCTGCAGTTCGTCATCGACAACCTCGGCCTGGCCATGGACGTCGAGTTGCAGGTCCGCTCTTTCGATCGCGAGACCGGACGCGCCGGCTGCCAGTTCCAGAACCTGGAACCACGGGACATCTCGACCCTGCGCCACCTGATCACTTCGCACCTGGCTGGCGACATCGTCAGCGTCGGTGAAATGCTGGCGACCCTGCAGCGCGACAACTTCACCAAGGCGCGCAAGATGAAGGACGGCGGCCACGGCATGACCGCGTTCGGACGCCTGAAAGCCGTGACCTTCAGCCTGGGGATCTTTGTGGTGGGTGTTGCCGCCTTCGGCTTCGTTTTCAAATCGGTGTATGGCATGTACTTCGTCAGCCACGCCCAGGCCGGTCTGGTCAGCGTGCCGGGCGTGAACATCACCATGCCCCGCGACGGCACCGTGCAGAGCCTGGTGAAAGCCGACGGCGTGGCCGCCAAGGGCGCACCGCTGGCGACCTTCAGCACCAGCATGCTCGACGTGCTCAAGGGCCATCTGGACGAAGACCAACTGCAACCGGCCAAGGTTGAAGAACTGTTCGGCAAGCAGATGACCGGCACCCTGACCTCGCCTTGCGATTGCACCGTGGCCCAGCAAATGGTCGCCAACGGTCAGTACGCCAGCAAGGGCGACGTGATCTTCCAACTGGTCCCGCGGGGCGGCGAAGCCAATGTTGAAGCGCGCTTCTCCTATCGCCAGTTCGGCGACGTACGCCCGGGCACTTCGGTGCGCTTCCAGATCGCCGGCGAAGACAAGAGCCGCACCGGCAAGATCGTCAGCAGCACCAGCCTGAAAAGCGCCGACCTGTCGTCGGACATCCGAGTGCTGATCCAGCCGGACGAAACCCTGGACAGCTCCCTCGCCGGCCGCCCGGCGGAAGTGAGCAGCGACCGTGGCCCGAACCTGAACTGGCTGATCGACAAAGCCATGGCTGTCGGTCTTTAAGTCGAGGACATGCCTGTGACTACTCCAACCCTCAACACGCCGCCGACCCTGTGGGAGCGAGCTTGCTCGCGATGGGATCGACGCGGTTTGTCTGATGCACCGAGCCAGCCGCATCGCGAGCAAGCTCGCTCCCACAGGGGATTTGCGTTCTGTTCGCTAGCCCTGGCGGTCAGCCTCAGCGGTTGCGCCGGCCTCCCCGACCAGCGCCTGGCCAACGAAGCGCTCAAGCGCGGCGATACCGCCACCGCTGCGGCGAATTACCGGCAACTGGCAGACCTGGGCTACAGCGAAGCACAGGTCGGCCTGGCCGATATCCAGGTCGACAGCCATGACCCGGCGCAGATGAAACAGGCCGAGGCGACTTACCGCGCCGCGGCCAGCGTTTCGCCGCGCGCCCAGGCACGCCTCGGTCGCCTGCTGGTGGCCAAGCCCGGTTCCACCGAAGCCGAGCAGCACGAAGCCGAAACCCTGTTGAAAAAAGCCGCCGCCGCGGGCGAAGGCAACACCCTGATTCCGCTGGCGATGCTGTACCTGCAATACCCGCACAGCTTTCCCAACGTGAATGCCCAGCAGCAGATCAGCCAATGGCGTGCCGAGAACAAACCGGAAGCCGGCTTGGCGCAAGTGCTGCTCTATCGCACCCAGGGCACCTACGACCAGCATCTGGATGACGTGGAAAAGATCTGCAAGGCCGCGCTCAACACCAGCGACATCTGCTACGTCGAACTGGCCACGGTCTACCAGAAACAGGCCAAGCCAGAACAACAGGCCGAGCTGATCAAGCAGATGCAAGCGGCTCACGCTCGCGGCAGCGTTTCGGCGCAGCGCGTCGACAGCGTCGCTCGCGTGCTCGCCGATGCGACCCTGGGCAAGACCGACGAGAAGACCGCGCAATCGCTGCTCGAGCCGATCGCCCCGGGCTACCCGGCGTCGTGGGTCAGCCTCGCGCAGTTGATCTACGACTTCCCCGAACTGGGCGACGTCGACCAGATGATGAAGTACCTGGACAACGGCCGCGCCGCCGACCAGCCACGCGCCGAGTTGTTGCTGGGCAAGCTCTACTTCGAAGGCAAGCTGGTGCCGGCCGACGCCAAGGTCGCCGAGGAGCATTTCCAGAAAGCCGTCGGCCGCGAAGTCGCCGCCGATTACTACCTCGGCCAGATCTATCGCCGTGGCTACCTGGGCAAGGTCTATCCGCAGAAGGCCCTCGACCATCTGTTGACCGCTGCGCGCAACGGCCAGAACAGCGCCGACTTCGCCATCGCCCAACTGTTTTCCCAGGGCAAGGGCACCAAGCCTGATCCGCTGAACGCCTACGTCTTCAGCCAACTGGCCCTGGCCCAGAACACGCCGCAAGCCACCGAGCTTGCGCAAACAATCCAAACGCAATTGCCGCCCGACCGGTTGGCCGAAGCCCAACGCCTGTTGAAACAAGAACAGGCCGTGCGCGGTGCCCTGAGCCCGAACACGCCGGAACTGCATACCCTGCAAGAAGAAGTCAGCGAGGAATCCCAATGAAGTTGAATCCATTCATGAAGGCTGGTATCGGCCTGACATTCGCGCTGATCTGGTCTTGCCCGACGCTTGCGGCGATGACTGAAGAAACCAAGAACTTCGGCCTGGACGTGAAAATCACCGGCCAGTCCGAAGACGACCGTGACCTCGGCACCCAGCGCGGCGGCGACGTCAACGGCCTCGGCCTTGACCTGCGCCCGTGGGTGTATGGCGAAAGCGGCGCGTGGAGCGCTTACGCCATGGGGCAGGCGGTGACGTCCACCGACATCATCGAGACCGACACACTGCAAGAATCCGAAGGCACCGAGAACACCAGCAACAATGACCGCCAGACCAAGAAGAACTACCTGGCGATGCGCGAATTCTGGGTCGGCTACAGCGGTTTCACGCCCTACCCCGGCGAGATCCTGAAACTCGGTCGTCAGCGTCTGCACAACGACGACGGTCAATGGCGCGATACCAACATCGAAGCCCTGAACTGGACCTTCGACACCACCTTGTTGCGCGCCAACGCGGGTGTCGCCGAGCGCTTCAGCGAGTACCGCACTGACCTGAAAGAACTGTCCCCCAAGGACAAGGATCGCCTGCACGCCTACGCCGATGCCGAATACCAATGGACACCGGGTCACTGGGCCGGCATTCGCGGTCACCACACTCACGATGACGGCAAGCTCGACTATCCGGAGCCGGGCGTACCTTCCGATTCGCTGGACAAAAAACAGAATGGCGACATCAGCTGGCTGGGCTTGCAGGCCAACAGCGATGCCTACAACTGGCGCAACACCAATACCTTCAACTACTGGGGCAGCATCACCGGCATGAGTGGCGACCGCGACACGGTCAACCCGTTGAACGCTGATGGCACCGCTCCCGCACAACCCAAGAGCAGCGGCGATGTCGATGGCTGGGCCACCGACCTGGGCGTGCGCCTGCGCCTCGATCCGCAATGGCAAGTCGGTGCGGCCTACGCCCGGGCCAGCGCCGATTACGAACAGAACGGCCTGGAAAGCAACCGCTCGAACTACACCGGCACCCGCTCGCGCGTGCACCGTTTCGGCGAAGCCTTCCGTGGCGAAATGAACAACATGCAATCGGCCACGCTGTTCGGTTCGTGGATGCTCAACGACGAGTACGACGCCAGCCTGATCTACCACAAATTCTGGCGCGTCGACGGCAACAAACCGATCACCAGCGACGGCATCGACGCCGTGCAGAACAACACCGACGACGTGACCGGCGCCGTGTTGTCCAGCACCTCCCTGCCGCTGAACGATGGCGAAAAAGACCTCGGTCAGGAAATGGACCTGGTGGTCACCAAGTACTTCAAGCAAGGCCTGTTGCCGGCGTCGATGAGCCAGGCGATCGATGAGCCTTCGGCCCTGGTGCGCTTCCGTGGCGGCGTGTTCAAGCCAGGCGATGCGTACGGCAAAGAAGTCGATTCGTACATGCATCGCGCGTTCATCGACGTGGTCTGGAAATTCTGATGCAGAGCGCGAAGGGAGTCCCCGACATGAACAGTGCCAAGAAAGGTTCCTTGACCTTGCTGGCCGGCGCGATGCTACTGGCAAGTGCGGCTGCCTTCGCGACTGTGGAGCCCGCTGCGCCCGCCAAGCCGGCCACTGTTGCCAAGGAGCTGCAACAAGCCAAGACCTACACCGTCAGCAGCGCACCGACCGCACCGCTGGAACTGGCCAAGCCGAAACTGCCGGACGTGTCCGGCTACACAGCCGAAGCCATCGCGGCAAAAATCGTGCGTAGCAAGGCCGGCAAGATCAGCGTGCGCCGGATGATGCAGGAAGACGCCCTCAAGGACTTCATCGGTGGCGACAACAAGATGGCCGAGTGGGTGGTGCGTCAGCACGGCATCCCCCAGGCGATCTTCGTCGACGACGGCTACATGAACCTCAAGGACCTGGCGAAAAAAGTCCCCAAGCAGTACTTCAGCGAAACCTCGCCGGGTGTGTTCCTGTCCCGCTTGCCGATCGTGGTCGGTCGTCACGGCATCCTCGAAATCGACAAGCAGACCCAGGAACTGCGCCTGTCCCAGGAGGGCGGTGCGTTCCTGGTCAACGACGGTCAGTTGTTCGTGCGTGACACCAAAATCACAGGCTGGCGGGAGAAGGACAACGGTCCGGCGACGTTCAATTCGCCGAAGGAATTCCGTCCGTTCCTGCTGGCCTGGGGTGGTACCGAGACCTACATCGCCAACAGCAAGATTGCCAGCTTCGGCTACGCCAACAGTAAGTCCTACGGCGTGAGTATTTCCCAGTACACGCCGAACATGGCCAAGGTGCTCAAGCGTCCTGAGCCGACCGGCTGGATCGTCGGCTCCGAGTTCTCGGACATGTGGTACGGCTTCTACTGCTACGAAACCCGCGACTTCGTGGTCAAGGGCAACACCTACAAAGACAACATCGTCTACGGCATTGACCCGCACGACCGTTCCCACGGTCTGATCATTGCCGACAACACGGTGTACGGGACCAAGAAGAAGCACGGGATCATTATTTCCCGTGAGGTCAACGACAGCTTCATCTTCAACAACCGCAGCTACGACAACAAGTTGTCGGGCCTGGTGATCGACCGTAACAGCGTGAACAACCTGATTGCCCACAACGAGATCTACCAGAACCACACCGACGGCATCACCCTCTACGAGAGTGCGGACAACCTGTTGTGGGGCAACAAGGTCATCAGCAACCGTCGCCACGGCATCCGCATTCGTAACAGCGTGAACATTCGCCTGTACGAAAACGTCGCCATGGCCAACGGCCTGACCGGTGTCTACGGCCACATCAAGGACCTGAGCAACACCGACCGTGACATCAAGCTCGACCCGTTCGACGCACAGGTGTCGCTGATCGTGGTCGGCGGTGAACTGGCGGCCAACGGCAGCGGCCCGCTGTCCATCGACTCGCCGTTGAGTGTCGAGTTGTATCGCGTGTCCATGCTCGCACCGACCAAATCCAGCGGCATCAGCTTCACCGGCATCCTTGGCGAGCGCCAGGATGAAATTCTCGACCTGCTGGTGCGCCAGCAGAAAGCCGTGCTGATCGACCCCGTCGAACGCCAGACCGAAATGCGGGACTGAGGATAATCTTATGCACCCACACTTGATCAAATTACTCAGCCTGTCGGCCCTGACCGCCGGCATTCTCGCGGCCAGCGGCGGTGTTCGCGCCGACGAAGTCAAAGCACCGAGCTTCACCGCGGAGCCTTGCTGCAGCCTGTGCCCGGCCGCCCACGACGCGAAGAACTACACCACCCGTTATCAGCAGAACTTCACCACGCTGGTGCAGGCCCAGGGCGACTGGCTGTTCCGTACGCAGGAAGACTTGCGCACCGAATTCGACACCACGCCCGCCGGCTACAAACGCATGAAACAGCTGCACGATGCGTTCAAGAGCAAAGGTGTGGAACTGGTTGTCGTGTACCAGCCGACCCGTGGCCTGGTGAACCGCAACAAGCTCAACCCGGCGGAGAAAGCCAGCTTCGACTTCGACAAGGCGCTGCGGAACTACAAGTCCATGCTCGGCCGTTTCGCGCAGATGGGCTACGTCGTTCCGGACCTGTCGCCGCTGACCAACGAGTCGTTGCCAGACACCCTGCCCGCCCACGATTTCTACTTCCGCGGCGACCAGCACTGGACCCCGTACGGTGCCCAGCGCACGGCGAAAATCGTCGCCGAGAAGGTCAAGCAATTGCCTGAATTCGCCGACATTCCCAAGCGCGAATTCGAGACCAAAAAATCGGGTCGCATGGGCAAGACCGGAACATTGCACAACATGGCCGGTCAACTCTGTGGCACCAGCTACGCGATCCAGTACATGGATCAGTTCACCACCGAGCCGAAAGGTGAAGCGGGCGATGGCGATCTGTTCGGCGATTCCGGCAACCCGCAAATCACCCTCGTGGGTACCTCCCACAGTGGCAAGAACTACAACTTCGCCGGTTTCCTCGAAGAGGCCATCGGCGCCGACATTCTCAACGTGGCGTTCCCCGGCGGCGGCCTGGAAGGTTCGATGCTGCAGTACCTGGGCAGCGACGAGTTCCAGAAGAACCCGCCGAAGATTCTCATCTGGGAATTCTCGCCGCTGTACCGCCTCGACCAGGAAACCATCTACCGCCAGATGATGGCGCTGCTGGACAACGGTTGCGAAGGCAAGGATGCGCAGATGTCCGGCAGCGCCACGCTCAAGCCGGGCAAAAACGAGTTGATGGTCAACAGCAAGAACATGGACCTGCGTAACGCTAGCCACCAGGTCGACATCCGCTTCGCCGATACGTCGGTGAAAACCCTGCAAGCCACCCTCTGGTACATGAACGGTCGCCACGAGGACATCAAGATCGACAAACCGGAAACCTCCGAGACTGACGGGCGTTTCGCTTTCGAGTTGCGCACGGACGAAGACTGGGCCTCGCAAAACCTGCTGGCCGTTGAAGTCCAGGGCCCCGAAGCCGGTGCCGCGCCTCAGAAAGTCGAAGCGAAAATTTGCAAACGCAACGTATTCCCGGGCACCGAGCAGCGTACTGCTTCGGTCGGGCAATGAGGTCTGCTATGCGCAATCCGAAATTATCAACACTGTTGGCACCGACGCTCTTGAGCCTGGCGATGTTCGCCGGGGCCACGCAAGCGGCGGCGCCACTGCGTCCGCCACAGGGTTACTTCGCACCGATAGAGAAGGTCAAAACCGGCGACAAGAGCGAAGGCTGCGATGCGATGCCGACGCCTTACACCGGCTCGTTGCAATTTCGCAGCAAGTACGAAGGTTCGGACAAGGCCCGCTCGACCCTGAACGTGCAGTCGGAAAAAGCCTTCCGTGAAAGTACTGCCGACATCACCAAGATCGAGCGCGGCACCAGCAAGCGCGTGATGCAGTTCATGCGTGACGGTCGCCCGGAGCAGCTGGAATGCACGCTGAGCTGGCTGACGGCCTGGGCCCAGGCCGACGCGCTGATGTCCAAGGACTTCAACCACACCGGCAAGTCGATGCGTAAATGGGCGTTGGGCAGCATGGCGTCTTCATACATTCGCCTGAAGTTTTCCGACTCCCGTCCGCTGGCCAACCATCAGCAAGAGTCGCAGTTGATCGAAGCCTGGTTCAGCAAGATGGCCGACCAGGTGGTCAGCGATTGGGACAACCTGCCGCTCGAGCAGACCAACAATCACTCGTACTGGGCCGCCTGGTCGGTGATGGCCACTTCCGTCGCCACCAACCGCCGCGACCTGTTCGACTGGGCCGTGAAGGAATTCAAGGTCGGCGCCAACCAGGTCGACGCCAACGGTTATCTGCCCAACGAACTCAAGCGTGAACAACGGGCGCTGGCGTACCACAACTACGCCCTGCCGCCGCTGGCGATGATCGCCAGTTTCGCCCAGGTCAACGGAGTGGACTTGCGTCAGGAAAACAATGGCGCACTCAAACGCCTGGGTGACCGGGTGCTGTCCGGGGTGAAAGACCCGGATGAGTTCGAGAAAAAGAACGGCAAGGAACAGGACATGACCGACCTTAAGGTCGACTCGAAATTTGCCTGGCTCGAACCGTACTGCTCGCTCTACACCTGCTCGCCCGAGGTGCTGGCGAAGAAACACAAGATGCAACCGTTCAAGACCTTCCGCCTCGGCGGTGACCTGACCAAGGTCTACGACCCGGCCAATGAAAAGGGCAAGGGTTCCTAGACCAACACTGATCCCTTGTGGGAGCGAGCTTGCTCGCGATGACTGAGCGTCAGTCGACATCAATGCTGAATGTCAGGCCGCAATCGCGAGCAAGCTCGCTCCCACAGGGCTAGTTGTCAGCTGTGAGATGTGAGTTATGCCCCCCGAATTTCTGTGGGGGGTTTGGGGGGGCCGTTGGCCCTTGACTGTTGGTTCAAACAAGGAGAGATCGGGATGGTTTTTTCGTCCAACGTGTTCCTGTTTTTGTTCTTGCCGATCTTCCTCGGCTTGTACTACCTGAGCGGGCAACGCTATCGCAATCTGCTGCTGCTGATTGCCAGTTACGTGTTCTACGCCTGGTGGCGTGTGGACTTCCTCGCGCTGTTCGCCGGCGTCACGCTGTGGAACTACTGGATCGGCCTGAAAGTCGGTGCCGCCGGGGTCAAGACCAAACCGGCGCAGCGCTGGCTGCTGCTCGGCGTGGCCGTCGACCTGTGCATCCTCGGCTACTTCAAATACGCCAACTTCGGCGTCGACAGCATCAACGCGATGATGACGTCGGTGGGCCTGGAGCCTTTCATCCTGACCCACGTGCTGCTGCCGATCGGGATCTCGTTCTACGTCTTCGAGTCCATCAGCTACATCATCGACGTCTACCGTGGCGACACCCCGGCGACCCGCAACCTGATCGACTTTGCGGCGTTCGTGGCGATCTTCCCGCACTTGATCGCCGGTCCCGTGTTGCGTTTTCGCGACCTGGCCGACCAGTTCAACAACCGCACCCACACCCTCGACAAGTTCTCCGAGGGCTGCACGCGGTTCATGCAGGGTTTCATCAAGAAAGTCTTCATCGCCGACACCCTCGCGGTGGTGGCCGACCACTGCTTCGCCCTGCAAAACCCGACCACGGGCGATGCCTGGCTCGGCGCCCTGGCGTACACCGCGCAGCTGTATTTCGACTTCTCCGGGTACAGCGACATGGCCATCGGCCTGGGCCTGATGATGGGTTTCCGTTTCATGGAAAACTTCAAGCAGCCGTATATCAGCCAGTCGATCACCGAGTTCTGGCGGCGCTGGCACATCAGCCTCTCGACCTGGTTGCGTGACTATCTGTACATCACCCTGGGCGGCAACCGCAAAGGCACGCTGATGACCTATCGCAACCTGTTCCTGACCATGCTGCTCGGTGGTCTGTGGCACGGCGCGAACATCACCTACATCGTCTGGGGTGCATGGCACGGCATGTGGCTGGCGATTGAAAAAGCCATCGGCCTGAATACTTCACCACGCAGCTTCAACCCGATCCGCTGGGTGCTGACCTTCCTGCTGGTGGTGATGGGCTGGGTGATCTTCCGTGCGGAAAACCTGCACGTCGCCGGGCGCATGTACGGCGCGATGTTCAGCTTCAGCGACTGGTCGCTGTCGGAACTCAACCAGGCCAGCCTCACCGGCCTGCAAGTGGCAACGCTGATCGTGGCCTACGTGACCCTGGCGTTCTTCGGCCTGCGGGATTTCTACACCAATCAGCCTCCGGTGAAGACCAAGCCTGCAGTGAACGTCGACGCCGACGGCCCGGCCGCGGCGACACCGGGAACGATCAAGGCCGTGCCTGGGGATAACCCGGCGAGCATCCACCAGCCTGGCTACACCGTCGGCGTCGAAGCCCAGGTGCAACCAGCCTACTGGACCGCTGACTGGTCACGCTACGTGATGCGTGCGCTGGTGCTGCTGCTGTTCATCGCCTCGATTCTCAAACTCTCGGCGCAAAGCTTCTCGCCGTTCCTTTACTTCCAGTTCTGAGGGATCTGACCATGACCCGCTCATTACGCATTTTCTACATCGCGCTGTTCCTGGTGACCTTGCTGGTGCTCGGTCTGTGGTCGGTGCGCAGCTTCTTCGGCTTCAGCACCAACGCCGATGCGACGGTGCTCAACGGTCGCTGGTCCAAGGCCGTGGAAACCCACTACGACGACGAGTTCCCGATCAAGCGCCTGGGCACCAATCTCTGGGCCGCGCTGGATTTCAAACTGTTCAACGAAGGTCGTCCGGGCGTGGTGCTCGGTCGCGACCAATGGCTGTACAGCGATGAAGAATTCCACCCGGTGGTCAACGAAGAGCTGAACCTGCAAGGCAACTACGCGCTGGTCGAAGGCGTGCGCCAGACCTTGAAAGAGAAAGGCGTGCAACTGGTGATGGCAGTGGTGCCGGCCAAGGTGCGCCTGTACCCGGAACACCTCGGTGAGGTGAAACCGGCGAGCATCCACGCCAACCTCTACAAGGACTTCCACCAGCGCTTGGCCGCCGACCGGATTCCGGCCCCTGACCTGCTCGGCCCGCTGCAACAGGCCAAGCAGAACGGCCAGCAAGTGTTCCTGCGCACCGACACCCACTGGACCCCGGAAGGCGCCGAGATCGCCGCCAACCGTCTGGCCAAGACCATCGCCGACAAGTACCCGCTGAGCGGCGAACCGCAGCGCTTCGTCACTGAACCTGCCGAAACCGTCACCCACAAGGGCGACCTGCGTCTGTTCCTGCCACTGGACCCGCTGTTCGAAAACCTGATGCCCAAGCAGGAAACCTTGCACAAGCGCAACACGGTCGCGGCTGAAGATCAGCCCGCCGGCGACGACGCCCTGTTCGCCAACACCGAAGTGCCGGTGGCCCTGATCGGCACCAGCTACAGCGCCAACCCCAGCTGGAATTTTGTGGGTGCGCTCAAGCAAGCGCTGAACAGCGACGTGGTCAATTACGCCGAAGACGGCCACGGCCCGATTCTGCCGATGCTCAGCTACCTGAAAAGCGATGCCTTCAAGAACAGCCCGCCACAGGTGCTGATCTGGGAGTTCCCTGAACGATATCTGCCTGTGAACAACGAAATCGGCGACGCCGACCCGCAGTGGGTCGCAGAGCTTAAACAAGCCGGCGCCCGCCAACAAAACGTAGCTGCAAACACTAAATCCGAGACGCCCGACCGGGCGCAAAACTGAAAGAGAGGTACACCATGACTTTCACTACTACTCCTCGTCGTCTCGCCAAACGCCTTGCCCTGGTTGCCGGCCTCAGCGTGCTGTCGGTACAGGCTTTCGCCGCTGGCGACGCCGCCCTGTACGGCCCGACCGCACCGAAAGGCTCGACCTTCGTGCGCATCTACAACGCCAGCAACGCCGAAGTCAGCGCCACTGTCGGCAGCACCAACCTGAGCGAGGTCGCGCCACTGTCGAGCAGTGACTTCAGCTTCATGCCGGGCGGCGACTACAGCGCCAAGGTCGGTAGCCAGAGCCTGCCGGTGAAACTGGCCGGCGACCACTATTACACCCTGGTCAACAACGCCAGCGGCGCGCCGCAACTGATCGAAGAGCCGCCGTTCAAGAACAAGCAGAAGTCCCTGGTCCGCGTGCAAAACCTCAGCGACAAGGCGCTGACCCTGAAAACCGCCGATGGCAAGACCGACGTGGTCCCGAACGTTGCACCCAAGGGTCGCGGCGAACGTGAAATCAACCCGGTGAAGGTCAGCCTGGCGCTCTATGACGGCACCACCAAAGTCGGCGACGTGAAACCGGTCGCCCTGGAACGCGGTGAAGCCGCGGTGCTGTACGTCACCGGCAGCGGCAGCAGCCTGTCGCCGGTCTGGGTGAAACGCCCGGTATCGACGCGCTAAACGATTTGCCTGACTGGCGCATCCCCCCTGTGGGAGCGGGCTTGCTCGCGAAAGCGGTCTGACATTCAACATCAATGTCGACTGATCCATCGCCTTCGCGAGCAAGCCCGCTCCCACAAAGGATCGAGGCGTCAATCGGGCTACGGAACAAAAACAAGAGTGAAACGACAGAACGCAGTAGCTCTAACCAATCGATATTCAAGGAGTAACAACATGATTCCGGTGATCTTGTCAGGTGGTAGTGGCTCACGTCTTTGGCCGCTTTCCCGCAAACAATTCCCTAAACAGTTCCTGGCCCTGACCGGCGAACACACCCTGTTCCAGCAAACCCTGGAACGCCTGGTGTTCGAAGGCATGGACACGCCGATCGTGGTCTGCAACAAGGACCACCGCTTCATCGTCAACGAGCAATTAGCGGCACGCAAACTGGAATCCCAGCGCATCCTGATGGAGCCGTTCGGTCGCAACACCGCGCCGGCCGTGGCCCTGACCGCGATGATGCTGGTCAATGAAGGTCGCGACGAACTGATGCTGGTATTGCCGGCCGACCACGTCCTGGAAGACCAGAAAGCCCTGCAACGCGCCCTGGCCCTGGCCACAGTCGCCGCCGAAAACGGTGAAATGGTGCTGTTCGGCGTACCGGCGACCAAGCCGGAAACCGGTTATGGCTACATCAAGTCGACCAACGACTCGCTGCTGCCAGAAGGCGTCAGCCGCGTCTCGCACTTCGTCGAAAAACCTGACGTGAAACGTGCCACCGAGTTCGTCCAGTCCGGTGGTTACTTCTGGAACAGCGGCATGTTCCTGTTCCGCGCCAGCCGCTTCCTCGAAGAGCTGAAAAAGCACGATCCGGACATCTACGACACCTGCCTGCTGACCCTGGAACGCAGCCAACAGGACGCCGACACCATCACCTTCGACGAAGCCACCTTCGCCTGCTGCCCGGACAATTCCATCGACTACTCGGTGATGGAAAAAACCCAACGCGCCTGCGTCGTGCCGCTGACCGCCGGCTGGAGCGATGTCGGTTGCTGGTCGTCGCTGTGGGAAGTGAATGCGAAAGACGCCAACGGCAACGTCACCAAAGGTGACGTGGTGATCCAGGACAGCAAAAACTGCATGATCCACGGCAACGGCAAACTGGTGTCGGTGATCGGCCTGGAAAACATCGTCGTGGTCGAAACCAAAGACGCCATGATGATCGCCCACAAGGACAAGGTCCAAGGCGTGAAGCAGATGGTCAACACCCTCAACGAACAGGGCCGTAGCGAAACCCAGAACCACTGCGAAGTCTACCGTCCGTGGGGCTCCTACGACTCGGTGGACATGGGCGGCCGCTTCCAGGTCAAGCACATCTCGGTCAAACCGGGCGCCTGCCTGTCGCTGCAGATGCACCACCACCGCGCCGAACACTGGATCGTGGTCAGTGGCACGGCTGAAGTGACCTGTGACGAGAACGTGTTCCTGCTGACCGAGAACCAGTCGACCTACATTCCGATTGCTTCGGTGCATCGTTTGCGTAATCCGGGGAAGATCCCGCTTGAGATCATCGAGGTGCAATCGGGGAGTTATCTGGGCGAGGACGATATCGAGCGGTTTGAAGATATCTACGGGCGCTCGACGCCGGTTGAGCGTGGGGTTGCGGTGAAGACGATCGCGCAGTAAGCCTCTGTAAACCTTGAGCCCCCGATCCACCTGCTGCGTTCCCTATCCGCAGCGGGTGGTTCGGGGGCTTTTTTTGTACTGGTTTTTTGTAGTGCCTCGACTGGCCTCTTCGCGGGCAAGCCCGCTCCCACAGTGGACCGGGTGGAACACAACATTCGTGAACAACCAGAAAACCTGTGGGAGCGGGCTTGCCCGCGAAGGGGCCCCCACAGTCACCGCGAAAATCTCTCCCATCGCCAATCGCACCTACCCTTAGGTAGGATGCACTTCTCTGCTCCCGAGGTTTGCGCGTCATGTTCATCGGCGTCCTGCTGGTCATCACCTGGCTGATCCTGCTGCTGCGCTACCCTGCCAAGGCTTTGCCCGTATCCGTGGCAGCCGCCGTGGGGCTGGGCATCGTCGCGACCTGGGTCATCTGGATGGACCACCGCGAACTCAAGCAACTGCAACGCCTGGAGTTGCGCATCAGCTATGCGCCCGAGCACTGCCCGGCCGACCGACCGCTGAAACTGACGATGAACAATGGCAATGACGTGCCGCTGACCGAGTTGCGCTGGCGGGTTGCGGCCTATGCGCCGGGCGATACGGTGAACCTCGCCGACAACCAATACTCCGCACCGCGTTATCGCGGTCCCGGCGAATTGCAGGCCGGTGGCAACTGGGAAGATTGCTTGCCACTGCCGCCGTTGCGCCCTGGCTACCGGCCGGAAACCCTGGAGTTTCGCGCCGAGCGATTGCAGGGTAGTTTTTCCGACTGATCCCTCCCCCTTTTTTTTGCACAAGGAATGCGCCATGCCCGTTGCGTTGATTACCGGTTGCTCCAGCGGCATTGGCCGTGCCCTTGCCGATGCGTTCAAGGTCGCCGGCTATGAAGTCTGGGCCAGTGCCCGCAAGGCCGAAGATGTCGCGGCACTCACCGCTGCGGGTTTCACCGCCGTGCAACTGGATGTCAACGACGCCGTTGCGCTCGAAACCTTGAGCGAGCGAATCAACCAGCAAACCGGCGGCCTCGATGTGCTGATCAACAACGCGGGTTATGGCGCCATGGGGCCGTTGCTCGATGGCGGCGTACCGGCCATGCAGCGCCAGTTCGAGACCAATGTGTTCGCCATCGTCGGCGTCACCCGCGCCTTGTTCCCGGTGCTGCGTCGGGCCAAGGGGCTGGTGGTGAATATCGGTAGCGTGTCCGGCGTACTGGTCACGCCATTCGCCGGCGCCTACTGCGCCTCGAAAGCCGCCGTGCATGCCTTGAGCGATGCCTTGCGCATGGAGCTGGCGCCGTTCGGCGTGCGGGTCATGGAGGTGCAGCCGGGGGCCATCGCTTCCAGCTTCGCCAAGAATGCCGGGCACGAAGCCGAGCAATTGATCAGCGAGCAATCGCCGTGGTTTCCGCTGCGTGAAGGCATACGCGCCCGGGCCAGGGCTTCCCAGGACAGACCGACCCCGGCCAGTGAATTTGCCGCCGGATTGCTCAAGGCCGCGCAGCAAGCCAAACCGCCACGGCTGATCCGCCTGGGCAATGGCAGCCGCGCGTTGCCGCTGATGGCCAGTTTGCTGCCCAAGGGTTTGCTCGAATCCGGGCTGATGAAGCGGTTCGGGTTGCGTGGGCAGCTCTGACACCGCGTCGCCGCTATCGCGAGCAGGCTCGCTCCCACATTTGAAATGCTATCCCCTGTGGGAGCGAGCCTGCTCGCGATGGCGCCGGTACAGACACTGCAAATTTCAGGAATGAGTTGATGACCGACTACACCGAATACTTCGACGAAGTGATCCAGGCCCACGTGGCCATCGAACAATGGCTGGCCGAGGAGCGCGACGCGTCCGATCTCGAAAAACTGCTGACGCGTTTTTCGCCGCTATTTTCCATGGTCTCGCCGCTCGGCCGGGTGCTGGATTTTGACGCGCTGAACGAACTGTTCACGCTGGCGGGCGGCAAGAAGCTCGGGTTCCGCATCGAGCTCAGCGAGTTGCGTGGCATTGCGTTATACGACGGCGGCGCCACCGTGAGCTACCGCGAGCAACAGACCGATGCGACCGGGCTGCACTCGGATCGTCGTTCCACGGTTGTGTTCGAGAAGGTAGATGACAGGATTCTTTGGCGGCATTTGCAAGAGACCTTCTGCTGAACACGACGACGATCGACTGTAGGAGCGAGCCCGCTCGCGATGGACGTCAACGATAACGCGTGCATTCTGAATACACGCGGCGCGCTCTGGTTCATCGCGAGCAAGCTCGCTCCTACAAGTGTTAAGCACCATCGCCTTGCTTCACCACCACCGTACAGGTAATCCCCGCCGCCAACACCACCCCCTCCGGCACTTCATCGATGTGAATGCGCACTGGTACCCGTTGCGCCAAGCGTACCCAGTTGAAGGTCGGGTTGACGTCGGCGATCAGTTCGCGACTCTCCGGGTTGTCGCGGTCGTAGATGCCGCGCGAAATGCTTTCCACATGGCCCTTGAGCACTTCGCCGCTCATCAGTTGCATGTCGGCCTTATCACCGACGCGTACTCGGGGCAGCTTGGTTTCTTCGAAGAAGCCGTAGACCCAGAACGAGTTCATGTCGACCACGGCCATTTTCGCCTCGCCGATGCGCGCGTAGTCGCCGCGATGCACATTGAGGTTGGTGACATAGCCGTCCACCGCGGCGCGCACTTCAGTGCGTTTGAGGTTGAGCTCGGCCGCTTCCAGTTGCGCCTGGGCCTGCTGGTAATCAGCCAGGGCCGAGTCGGCGAGGTTACTGGCATCGTCGCGGTTTTCCCGGGAGATCACCAGGTTGTCCATATCGGCTCGACGATGGGCGTTGACCTTGCGCATCTCCCAGGTCGCCTTGCGTGATGCCACCAGACTCTGCGCTTGCTTGACCGCCAGGCGGTAGTGCTCGGGGTCGATCTGCATCAGCAAATCGCCTTTTTTCACCAGCTGGTTGTCACGCACCGGCACGTCCACCACTTCGCCGGTGACGTCGGCGGCGACGTTGATGATGTCGGCGCGCACGCGGCCGTCGCGGGTCCACGGCGTGTTCATGTAGTGCTCCCACAGGGTGCGACCGACCCACAGCGCGAGGGCCAGCACCAGCAGGGTCGCGAGCAGGCTGAAAAACTTTTTCATCAGGGCATTCTCAGTGATAGAGAGTCAACGGTAGACAGTCAGCGCCATGGCACCGAACAGACAGGTAAACAGACTCAGGCGCAGCAACGCCGGGTGCCAGAAAAAACGGTACAGGTCGAACCCGGACAGGAAGCGGTCCAGCGCCCAGGCCAGGGCCGCCGCGATGAAAAACATCAGGGTCATGGTCGGCATGTACACGCCGTGGAAGGCGATTTCACGAGGCATGTTCTAGTCCTTTTGGCTGGCTGCTTGTGAAGGCCGCGAGCGGTGATTGCGGATCGAGCAGCGAGGTGCGGATGAAGTGCAGGTAGCTCTTCACCCGGCGCAACGCCGAGGTATCGAAATGCGGGGCGAAAGGTTCGTCGGTGGACTGCACACGACTGATCGCGTGATCGACCGCGACCAGCGCGCGTTCGAGGTTGCTGCTGTTCGGTTGCAAAAACAGCCGCACCAGCGCACGCCCCATCACCCGGATCGCCTGGCGCCATGGCTGGGATTCCGCATAGGCCGGGTGCACCGGCAGAATCGCCTGTTCCTTGCGCAATTCGATGATCGCGTGGCCGACTTCCAGCACCACGAACATCCAGCGCAGCAAGTCCCGCTGCACCTGCGGTTGGCCCGCCGCGAAGCCGTAGGCCTGATGCACCAGGTCGCGGGTACGGCTTTCGAAACTCGACGCCAGGCCCTTGAGCTTGCCGCTGATGGCGTATACCACCTGACCGCGCAGGTCCTGCTCCAGGCGACGCCACAACCAGCGGCTGTTGGGCGGCAGAATGATCGCTCCGGCCGCTGCGCACACCAGCATGCCCAGCACCATGGCGATGTAGTCGTTGATGAAGGTGTAGGGGTTGTAGACCGTGAGGTTGTCCGGCACTGAACCTGTGCTGAAGAAGATCAGCAAGCCCAGGCCGACGCCCACGTATTGCGGCCGCGAGGTCAGGAACGAGCCGAGTACGATCACCGGTGTGAGCATCACGCACAGCAACGGAAATCCGTCGATCCACGGAAAAATGAAAAACATTTCGACAAAGCCGATCAGCGCCCCGAGCAATGTCCCGCACGCCATCTGAAAGGCCATGCGCTTGGGGTTCGGGGTGGCGGCGGACAGGCCCACGGTCGCGGCGGCAATCAGGGTCATGGTCGCGCCGCTTGGCCAGGCGGTTGCCACCCAGTAGCTGCCCAATACCACCAGAATGAACGCCGCGCGTATCCCCGATGCTGCCGCTGCCATCCAGTTGGTTTGCGGGGTGAACGGCTCGTCCCAGCGCTCCCGTTCGTGACTGTGATCGGCCAGCGACGCGTGGGTCTGTGCATAACTGTGCAAGTCGTCGACAAAGCGATAGAGCAGTTCGTAGGCGGTGTGGAAATCCAGTTGCCCGGCCTCGCTCGGATTGCTCTGCTGGAACGTCGCCCGCAGACAGCGCACCCGCGCCGGCAAACCTTCCTTGTAGGCGCTCAGCACCGTGACCAGACGCGCTGCATCGGCGCTGGTCAGGGCACGACCGCTGAAGCCGTCGAGCAGCTCGGCGAGGTCCTGCAAGCCGGGTTTGATCGCCTCCACCACCTGGTCCGCCGCGCTGCTGCGCAGGCGTTCGAGCAACTGGTGCAAGGCATTGAAGCGCGTGGTGATGCCCATGAATTCGCTGTTCAGGCGACTGAGCCGGCCATTGCGTCGACGCATGTGCGGGTCTTCGAAAACAGTGACGCTGCGCAAGCCTTCCAGACCCACGGCTTCGGCGATGAAACGCACGTTGCCGGCCTCGAACGCCTCGCGCTGACTGCGACCGCGCAAGCCGTCGGTGACGAACAGGGCGAACACGCCGAAGCGCTGGTACAAGGCATTGCGCATCGCCGCGCTGGCCGATTGCGGCAGGATCGCCGCACTGACCAGGGTCGAACAGAGAATGCCCAACGAGATCTCCAGCACCCGCCAGACCGCCGCCATGAACGCGCCATCCGGATGGGCCAGCGCGGGCAAACCGACCATCGCGGCGGTGTATCCGGCGAGGACAAATCCATAGGCGCGGAAGTTGCGGCAGCGCGCGGCACCGGCCGTGCAGATACCGACCCAGATCGCCAGCGAACCGAGGAACAGCTCAGTGTTCTGCGCAAACAGGGCGATCAGGGCAACCATCACCGCCGACCCGGCCAGGGTGCCGAGAAACCGATAGAAACTCTTTGCGAACACCTGGCCGCTCTGCGGCTGCATGACGATGAACACGGTGATCATCGCCGTGCGCGGTTGCGGCAGTTCCAGGCGCATGGCCAGCCAAAGCGTCAGGAATGCCGCGAACAGCACCTTGAAGATGTAGACCCAGGTCACGCCGTCGCTGCGTGCCCAGTCGAAGAAACCCCGGCGCCATTCAAGGGAGTACAGCCAGCGCAAGGGTGCGGGCAAGGGAGTCATCAAATCCTGCTCAATAAATTCCAGTGAAAACCGGAACCTGTGGGAGCGAGCCTGCTCGCGAAGAGGGAGTGTCAGGCAACATAAATGTCGTCTGCAACACCGCCTTCGCGAGCAGGCTCGCTCCCACAGGTTTTGTGTTCAACGCAAAAGACTCGGGGTTTTCGGCACTTGAGTCTGTTCGGCATTCGGCACGTCGTTGCCGGCCTCCAAACCACCGCCCAGCGCCGTCACCAATTCGGCATGGGCACTCAATCGCGCCGCCTGGACCTGTTGCTGCACTTGCTGCTGCTTGAACAGCAGGGTCTGGGCGTTGAGCACGTTGAGGTAGTCGGTCAGGCCACGCTGGTAGGCGATCATCGCGATGTCGTAGGTCTTCTGCGCGGTGGCCACCGACTCGGCGGCGAACGCCTGCTGCTTGTCCATGGACTCGCGGCGGATCAACTGGTCGGAGATATTCTTCAAGGCATTGACCAGGGTCTGGTTGTACTTGGCCACGGCGATGTCATACCCGGCCGAGGCTTCGCCCAACTCGGCACGCAAACGCCCGCCATCGAAAATCGGCAACGAAATCGCCGGACCCACGCTGTAGTTGAGCTTCTTGCCGGTCAGGAACTCCAGGGCCCCGCCGCCGGTGGCCATATAGCCGAGGCTGCCGACCAGATCGACGTTGGGATAAAACCCGGCATGGGCGACATCGATGCCCCGCGCCTGCGCCGCCACTTGCCAGCGACTGGCGACCACGTCCGGGCGCTGGCCGAGCAATTGCGCCGGCAGCGACGACGGCAGTTTCAGTGGTGCCCCCAGCGACAGCGTTGGCCGCTGCAGCTGCGCGCCTGCACCCGGCCCCTTGCCGGCGAGGGCGGCGAGCTGGTTGCGGCTCAAGGCGATTTCTTCGTCGAGGGCATCGAGTTGGCGATGGGTTTCCGGCAGCGGCGTCTCGGCCTGGCTGACTTCGAAATGGGTGCCGATGCCACCGTTCAGGCGCTTCTGCGCCAGCTCGAGAATCTGCTGTTGCTGCTTCAAGGTCGCTTCGACGATGTCCCGCTGGGCGTAATGCAACGACAACTCGATGTAGACACGCACGATGTTGTCCTGCAATTCGAGCTGGGCCTGACGCGCTTCAGCGACCGTCATGTGTGCCATGTCCACGGCGCGCTCGGTGGCATTGCTTTCACGGCCCCAGAGGTCGAGGGCATAACTGAAACCCAGCGCCGCGTTGTTGTCCCAGGTGGTGCTGTTGGCCAGCTCGCCGGGGCCATAGAACTGGTCGGTAGGCCAGTTGTGACGCTTGAGGGTCGAGTCCCCATTGATCTGCAGCGACTCGGCCGCTTGCGCCACGCCAGCCATGGACCTGGCCTGACGCACCCGGGCGGCGGCCATTGCCAGGCTCGGGCTGCCTTGCAGTGCGAGGTCGATCCAGCGGTTCAGTTGCGGGTCGCCATAGGCTTGCCACCATTGCGCGGTGGGCCAATTCGCGTCTTGCGCGGCGCTCTGGATTGCTTCGTCGGTGGCCAGTGAATTGGCCCCCAGCGCCTTGCCCTGCGGGGCAATACCTCCGGTTCCGATGCAGCCGCTGATAGCCAGGGTTAAAGCCAAAACACTGAGCGGCTGAAGCGCTCTGCTGATGCGACGCGGCACTGCTGAAAATTCCTGAGGTGAGGGAGATCCCATGTCTGGACCGTAAACACGGTCCCCTGTAGGAGCTGCCGAAGGCTGCGATCTTTTGATTTTGCTTTTAAACCCGAAGATCAAAAGATCGCAGCCTTCGGCAGCTCCTACAGAGGTGGGCGCAATTCTAGGGGGGGGCTTTGACGGCGATAAGCTGGGATTCCTGTGAATCTTTGTTACCGTTAACGCGATAATCCGTAAGTCGATCTTTAGTCGCCTGTAAATAAACAGAAACTTCGTGTCACAATTTGTCATTCGACGAGAGAGCACCCCATGGACACTTTGCAAAACATGCGCGCCTTCAGTTACGTGGCCGAAGCCGGCAGCTTCACCGCCGCCGCCGTGCAACTGGACACCACCACGGCCAACGTCTCGCGCGCGGTCTCCAACCTGGAAGCCCACCTGCAAACCCGCCTGCTCAACCGAACGACCCGCCGCATCGCCCTGACCGAAGCCGGCAAGCGTTACCTGTTGCGCTGCGAACAGATCCTGGCCTACGTCGAAGAAGCCGAAGCCGAGGCCAGCGACGCCCACGCACGCCCGGCCGGGCAACTGAAAGTGCACACCATGACCGGCATCGGCCAGCACTTCGTGATCGACGCCATTGCCCGCTACCGCAAGACCCACCCGGACGTGACCTTCGACCTGACCATGGCCAACCGCGTGCCGGACCTGCTCGACGAGGGTTACGACGTGTCCATCGTCCTCGCCCGCGAACTGCCGGACTCGGGTTTCGTCTCCCAGCGCCTGGGCATCACCTACAGCATCGTTTGCGCCTCGCCGGCCTACGTCAAAGCCAACGGCTGCGCACAAAAACCCAGCGACCTGCTCAACCACGCCTGCCTGCGCCTGGTCAGCCCGGTGATCCCGCTGGAAAAATGGGCCTTCGACGGCCCTGATGGCCAGGAAATGGTCACCATCAACAGCTCACCGTTCCTGGTGAACTCCGCCGACGCGATGAAATCCGCGATCATCAGTGGCATGGGCGTTGGCGTCCTGCCGCTGTACGCCGCCATTGAAGGCCTGCGCAACGGCACGCTGGTGCGGGTGATGCCCAAATACCGCTCGCAGGAACTGAACCTGTATGCGATCTACCCTTCGCGCCAGTACCTGGATGCGAAGATCAAGACCTGGGTCGAGTATTTGCGTGGATCGCTGCCGGAGTTGCTGGCGGCGCATCAGGCGGAATTGGCGGCTTATGAATTGAGCGGGAGTCTGGGCGGAGTTCGGCTGGCGAATTGAGCCAAATCCTGACCCTGTAGGAGCTGCCGAAGGCTGCGATCTTTTGATTTTTATTTTTAAGAGCGGAAGATCAAGATCAAAAGATCGCAGCCTTCGGCAGCTCCTACAGGGGGCGTGCGTTTAGCCGAACGGTGTACACAAACGCTCTTCACCACTCAACAGGCCGAGCGTTAGCTCGCCTGCAGCTTTTGATCTACCCGCCCCCTCGGCAGGCTGAGCGGAGGTGTTCATCCGGGGATGGGCGCGCAGCGCCGTTCGACGCAGTCGAACTCATTGCATGTAGGTCGAAGCGAAGCCGACCGGAGGGCAATGCCCCCGGATGAATGCCGGAGCGAAGGAACCCCGAGCCTCAGCGAGGGGCCGTACGTAAGGGGCGAGCGTTTTTTTTGCTTACTTTTTTTAGGCGTTTGTAAAAAAAGTGAGTCGCCGTAAGGGCGAAACCATAAGCCGCCGTTACCCAAAAAACGGATATGTACTCCATCACCCCAAAGCCTGGTCGGCCCAAAGGCCGCCAAGACACACAAACTGACAGCGCCGTCAGTTAGCCGTCACCCTCCTGACCGCCAAACAGGTTTATAAAGGAAACTCCCCTTCGACCAAAAACCCAGCCCCGGCGCCCCACTCGCATGCGAACCCAGAAAAAACCCGCCCTGCTCGTCGCCCTTCTGATCGTCCTGGCAGCGCTGGGCCTGTGGTACGCCACCAAACCGGTCAAGACCAAACTCGCCACCCCCACCGCCATCCCGGTGCGCGTGGTCGCCGTCGCCGAAAAAGACGTGCCGCGCTACGTCAGCGGCATCGGTTCGGTGCTGTCCCTGCACAGCGTCGTGGTCCGCCCGCAAATCGACGGCATCCTCACCAAAATCATGGTCAAGGAAGGCCAACTGGTGAAAAAAGACGACCTGCTGGCCACCATCGACGACCGCTCGATCCGCGCCAGCCTCGACCAGGCCCGGGCACAGCTGGGCGAAAGCCAGGCGCAGCTGCAAGTGGCGCTGGTCAACCTTAAACGCTACAAATTGCTGAGCGTTGACGACGGCGTTTCCAAGCAGACCTACGACCAGCAACAGGCGCTGGTGAACCAACTCAAAGCCACCGCCCAAGGCAATCAGGCGTCAATCGACGCAGCTCAGGTACAACTTTCCTACACACAGATTCGCTCCCCAGTGACCGGTCGCGTCGGCATTCGCACCGTGGATGAAGGCAACTTCCTGCGCATGACCGACACCCAAGGCCTGTTCACCGTGACCCAGATCGACCCGATCGCCGTGGAGTTCTCCCTGCCGCAGCAAATGCTGCCGACCTTGCAGGGCCTGATCAACGACCCACAGCACGCCCGGGTCAAGGCCTACATCGGAGCTGACACCGACGGCGAAACCGGCAACCTGCTCGGCGAAGGTCACCTGACCCTGATCGACAACCAGATCAATGCCAACACTGGCACCATCCGCGCCAAGGCCGAGTTCGACAATCCGGGGCAGAAGCTGTGGCCGGGTCTGCTGGTGACGGTAAAGATTCAGACAGCCCTGGATAAAGATGCGCTGGTGGTACCGCCGACAGTCGTACAACGCGGTCTGGACCAACACTTCGTGTACCGCGTCAATGGCGACAAGGTCGAAGCCGTTCAGGTGCAAATGGTCTATCAAGGCAGCGGCCAGGACATCATCAAGGGCGTGAAACCAGGTGATGTACTGGTCAGCGATGGTCAGTCGCGACTCAAGCCGGGGTCGACGGTGCAGGTGATGACCGAGCCGCCGCAAGTGGTGCAATCGGAGGCCGCACAATGAAGGGCCACGGTTCGATATCCGCCTGGTGCATCGACCACCCGGTGGCCACGATCTTGCTGACGTTCGCCCTGGTGCTGCTGGGCGTCATCGCGTTTCCGCGCCTGCCGGTAGCGCCGTTGCCAGAGGCAGAATTCCCGACCATCCAGGTGGCCGCGCAATTGCCCGGCGCCAGCCCGGAAACCATGGCGTCCTCGGTGGCCACCCCCCTTGAAGTGCAATTCAGTGCCATTCCCGGCGTGACCCAGATGACCTCGAGCAGCGCTCTGGGCTCGACCATCCTGACCCTGCAATTCACCCTCGACAAGAGCATCGACACTGCCGCCCAGGAAGTACAGGCGGCGATCAATACGGCCGCGGGCAAGCTGCCCAAGGACATGCCGAACCTGCCGACCTGGCGCAAGGTCAACCCGGCCGACAGCCCGGTGCTGATCCTCAGCGTCAACTCCTCGCTGATGCCCGGTCCGGAGCTCAGCGACCTGACGGAAACCCTGTTGTCCCGTCAGCTCAGTCAGGTCGACGGTGTAGGCCAGGTCGCCATCACCGGTCAGCAGCGGCCGGCGATCCGCGTCCAGGTTTCGGCGGACAAACTCGCCGCCATCGGCCTGACCCTCGCCGACATCCGCCTGGCGATCCAGCAGACCAGCCTCAACCTGGCCAAGGGTGCGCTGTACGGGGAGTCGAACATCTCGACCCTGTCCACCAACGACCAGTTGTTCCACCCGGAGGACTACAGCCAACTGATTGTCTCCTACAAGGATGGCGCGCCGGTTCATCTGCGCGATGTCGCCAAAGTCGTCAACGGTTCGGAAGATGCCTACGTCCAGGCTTGGGCGGGCTCGCAACCGGGGGTGAACCTGGTGATCTTCCGCCAACCGGGGGCCAACATCGTCGAAACCGTGGACCGCATCCAGGCCGCCTTGCCGGCGCTGGAAGCGATGCTCCCCGCCTCGGTGCAGGTCAAGGTGCTGATCGACCGGACCCAGACCATTCGCGCGTCTCTGCATGAAGTGGAAATCACCCTGCTGATCGCGATCATGCTGGTGGTGGCGGTGATGGCGCTGTTCCTGCGCCAGTTGTCGGCGACCCTGATTGTGTCGGCGGTGCTGGGGGTTTCGCTGGTCGCCAGTTTTGCGCTGATGTACGTCATGGGCTTCAGCCTGAACAACCTGACGCTGGTGGCGATCGTGGTGGCCGTGGGCTTTGTGGTCGACGATGCGATCGTGGTGGTGGAAAACATTCACCGGCACCTTGAGGCCGGCGACGGCATGCGCGAAGCAGCGATCAAGGGCGCGGGCGAGATTGGTTTCACCGTGGTGTCGATCAGCTTTTCACTGGTGGCGGCGTTCATTCCGCTGCTGTTCATGGGGGGCGTGGTCGGGCGACTGTTCAAGGAGTTCGCCCTGACCGCCACCTCGACCATCTTGATTTCGGTGGTGGTGTCGCTGACCCTGGCGCCAACCCTGGCCGCTCTGTTCATGCGCGCGCCGGTGCATCATGCCCACGACAAACCGGGCTTTGGTGAGCGTCTGTTGGCCTGGTACGAAAAAGGCCTGCGCCACGCCCTCGCCCATCAGCGCTTGATGATCGGCGTATTCTGCCTGTCACTGGGTCTGGCCGTGGCCGGTTACATCTTCATTCCTAAAGGCTTCTTCCCGATCCAGGACACTGGCTTCGTCCTCGGCACCACCGAAGCCGCTGCTGACATTTCCTACGGCGACATGGTGAAAAAACATCTCGCCATGGCGGAAATCGTCGCCGCCGACCCTGCCGTGGAAACGTTCTCTCACTCGGTCGGTGTCTCCGGCAGCAACCAGACCATCGCCAACGGCCGCTTCTGGATCACCCTGAAAAAACGCAGCGACCGCGATGTCTCGGCCAGTCAGTTCATTGACCGGATTCGTCCACAACTGATGAAAGTGCCGGGCATCGTCCTGTACCTGCGCGCCGGCCAGGACATCAACCTCAGTTCCGGCCCGAGCCGTGCCCAGTATCAATATGTGCTCAAGAGCAACGATGGCCCGACCCTGAGCACCTGGACCCAGCGCCTGACGGATAAACTGCGCGCCAACCCGGCCTTCCGCGATATTTCCAACGACTTGCAACTGGGCGGCAGCATCACCCACATCAGCATCGACCGCAGCGCCGCGGCGCGTTTCGGCCTGACCGCCAGCGACGTCGACGAAGCCCTGTACGATGCCTTCGGCCAGCGCCAGATCAATGAATTCCAGACCCAGGTCAACCAGTACAACGTGATCCTGGAGCTGGACACCCAGCAACGCGGCAAAGCCGAAAGCCTCAACTATTTCTACCTGCGCTCCCCCCTGAGCGGGGAAATGGTACCGCTGTCGGCCCTGGCCAGGTTCGATGCGCCCACCATCGGCCCACTGTCCATCGCCCATGACGGCATGTTCCCGGCCGCCAACCTGTCGTTCAACCTGGCACCCGGCGTGGCGTTGGGCGATGCGGTGATCATGCTCGACCAGGCCAAGGCCGACATCGGCATGCCAACCGCCATCAGCGGTAATTTCCAGGGCGCGGCCCAGGCGTTCCAGAGTTCGCTGGCCAGCCAGCCGTGGCTGATCCTGGCGGCGCTGGTAGCGGTGTACATCATTCTCGGTGTGCTCTATGAGAGCTTCGTGCATCCACTGACGATCATTTCGACCTTGCCGTCGGCGGGCCTCGGCGCGGTGATCATGTTGTGGATCTGCGGTCAGGACTTTTCGATCATGGCCTTGATCGGCCTGGTGCTGTTGATCGGTATCGTCAAGAAAAACGGCATCCTGATGATCGACTTCGCCCTCGAAGCGCAGCGCAATGGCGGACTGTCGCCTGAAGAAGCGATCTTCAAGGCCTGCATCACGCGGTTCCGGCCGATCATCATGACCACCCTCGCCGCCCTGCTCGGCGCCCTGCCGCTGATGCTCGGCTACGGCACCGGCGCCGAGTTGCGCCAACCCCTGGGGATCGCGGTAGTCGGCGGCTTGCTGGTGAGCCAGGCGCTGACGCTGTTCACCACGCCGGTCATATACTTGTGGCTGGAGCGGCTGTTCCATCGGCCAAAACCCTCGCCAGTACCGGCGCTGGCGACCACAGACTGAGGCGGGGTCATGCGCGTCCTGATTATCGAAGACGAAGAAAAAACCGCGGACTATCTGCACCGCGGCCTGACGGAACAGGGTTACACCGTGGACCTGGCGCGGGATGGGGTCGAAGGCCTGCATCTGGCGCTGGAAAGCGACTACGCGGTGATCGTCCTCGACGTGATGTTGCCGGGCCTCGACGGCTTCGGCGTGTTGCGCGCCTTGCGTGCGCGCAAGCAGACCCCGGTGATCATGCTCACTGCCCGCGAACGTGTGGAAGATCGCATCAGGGGCCTGCGTGACGGCGCCGATGATTACCTGGGCAAACCGTTTTCCTTCCTTGAGCTGGTGGCACGCCTGCAAGCGCTGACCCGCCGCAGCGGCGGTCATGAACCGGTGCAAGTGAGCATTGCCGACCTGTGGATAGATTTGATCAGCCGCAAGGCTACTCGCGGCGGCGCACGGCTGGACCTGACCGCCAAGGAGTTCTCGCTGCTCAGCGTATTGGCCCGGCGCCAGGGTGAAATCCTCTCGAAAACCGCCATTGCCGAGATGGTCTGGGACATCAATTTCGACAGCGACGCCAACGTCGTCGAAGTCGCGATCAAACGCCTGCGGGCCAAGCTTGACGGGCCGTTCGAAGAGAAACTGCTGCACACCATTCGCGGCATGGGTTATGTGCTGGAGAGCCGTGGTGTCCAGTAACAGCATCGCCTTGCGCCTGAGCGGGATGTTCACGCTGGTGGCGCTGCTGGTGTTCCTGTTGATCGGCGGGGCGTTATACCAGCAGGTCGACAAAGGCCTGGGCCTGTTGCCCGAAGCCGAGCTGGATGCGCGCTACAGCGTGCTCGAATCCACGGTCGGCCGTTACGGCACGCCTGAGCATTGGGTGAAGATCAACAACAAGCTCAACCTGCTGAGCGAAGAAGACAAGCGCATCAGCTTCTGGATCATCAGCGGCGATCCCCATTACGAATACGGCAACCTGACCCCGCAAATCCGCACCTTTGCCCAAGGGCCACTGGGCATGCGCGACATGCATCTGCCGGATCACCCCTATCCGCTGAAAGTGCTGGTCAGCGAATTCCCGCCCAAGGACCAGCGCCCACCGCTGCGCTTCATGATCGCCATCGACACCGAGACGTTTTTCCAGACCCAGCATCAACTGTTGATTGCGCTGATCAGCCTGGCGATTGTCGGCGTGCTGCTGGCCTCGGCACTCGGTTACTGGGTGGCGCGGATCGGCCTCAAGCCGCTGATCAAACTGTCCCAGGAAGCCCGGCGCCTGGCTCCGCCGTTGCGCTCAGGACGCTTGCGATTGTCACCGTTGCCGCCGGAACTCGATCAGTTCGTCAGCTCGTTCAACTCGACCCTGGAACGGGTCGAGCAGGCTTACTCACGCCTTGAATCGTTCAATGCCGATGTCGCCCACGAACTGCGCTCGCCACTGACCAACCTGATCGGCCAGACCCAGGTCGCATTGACCCGCGGACGCTCCGCCGAGCATTACTTTGAAGTGCTGCAATCAAATCTCGAAGAGCTTGAGCGACTGCGTTCGATCATCAACGACATGCTGTTCCTGGCCAGTGCCGATCAGGGCAGCAAGGCAACCAAACTGACGTCCACGTCACTGGCCGATGAAGTGGCCACGACCCTGGAATATCTGGACTTCATTCTCGAGGACGCTCAGGTTCAGGTAGAGGTCAGTGGTGACGCGCAAGTGAGCATCGAGATCGCCCATCTGCGCCGGGCATTGATCAATCTGCTGAACAACGCGGTGCAGCACACCGCGCCCGGTCAGGTGATTGAAGTGCACATTGAAGCCGCAGAACATCAGGTCAGCATCGGCGTTGCCAACCCCGGCTCGCCGATTGCCCGCGAACATCTGCCACGGCTGTTCGAGCGTTTCTACCGGGTTGATGCATCGCGCAGCAACAGCGGACACAACCATGGCCTTGGGCTGGCCATCGTCAAGGCGATTGCGTTGATGCATGGCGGGGATGTGTTCGTGCGCAGTGACCATGGGATGAATACCTTCGGCATTCATCTTCCTGTCTGACCCCCTCTTCCTTTGTGGGAGCGAGCTTGCTCGCGATGCAAGCGACTCGGTGCAACTTCTGAACCGAGGTGATGCTATCGCGAGCAAGCTCGCTCCCACATTGGTTCCGGGTTGAACGCAAGTGTGCGATCAACCAACTGTTGCCATAACAGCAACAGTCCTTTCATGAATCCGCTCTTTTTCCCCTCGCCCCATATCCTTATCTTTGCCCGCACCAAACAGCACTTGCCAAGCAAGAAGGTTTTAAAGATGTCCAACAGTATGGGTATTGCCAGCGCTTTCGTTTTGTCCTCTTTGTTCCTGTCGCCATTGGCGATGGCGGAAGAATCGCAGACTTTCGTCGCACATAACGCCGCACGCGCTGCAGCGTTCGAAGAGCATCAGATCGAGATGACGGCCAAGGCTGCGCAAGACGCCCAAGCCCCGCAAGCCTCGACCACTCAGGCCCTGCCACAGGTCGAGAAGGACAGCTGATCTGCACCGGTCACTCCCGCTTCCCACGACACTTTTCATCGGCTCTTCCCTTTGAAAAGTTGTCTGCAAAGCCGCTGCTTTCAGCGGCTTTTTTTATCGTGGCGATTCAACTTTCATTGCAATTTTCGCAACGACAAGCGCTGATGGCCCACGCCATTGATCAATCGTTCGAGCAACAGGCACGATTCACCCGGCTGCTACGTTAATGCAACTACGCTTACAGCGTCCCTTTAGCAGACGTCAGCCCTATGACCGCAAGCCGCACCCCACATTTTCCAGGCCCGTCCGGGCGACCCGAGATCCTGGTGATCTTCGGCAGCACCCTGACGGTCATCTCGATCCTGTGCATCGTCACTTTTCTGCTGATCCGCGAACACGCCAACGCCCAGCAGAGCGCCACACGCAGCGCGACCACCATTGCGCAACTGATCGATGCCGATGTCCTGCGTACGGTCGAGCTCTATGACCTGACCTTGCAGGGCCTGATCGCCGCCGCCCAACGGGACGACCTGAAACAGGTTTCGCCGCAGATTCGTCATCTGGCGCTGTTCGACCGCTCCACCACCGCGCGCTACAAGGGCGACATCCTGCTGCTGGACAAGCACGGCGACGTGCTGGCCGACTCATCGTTGGTCGAACCGAAACCGGGTAACTTCGCCGACCGCGATTATTTCCTGGCCCATGTCTTCAATCGTGACACCGGTATGTTTATCAGCCGACCGTTCAAGCCGCGCTGTGACTGCGATGACAGCGACCAATGGCGCATCAGTTTCAGCCGGCGCATTTCCTCGCCCACGGGTGAGTTTCTGGGGGTCGCGGTCGCCTCGATGCGCATGAGCTACTTCGATCAGTTGTTCAACAGCCTCGACATCGGCACCGGCAGCACGCTGGGCATCATCGACAATGACGGGATCCTCCTGGCGCAGAAGCCGTACCGGGAACCGAACTCCATCGGCAAGAGCTTCTCCAGCCGCCCCAACGTCGTACGCATGCTGCAGGAGCGCAATGGCACCTTTGAAAGTGTGTCGAGTGTCGACCATCAACGGCGCTTGTACACCTTTACCCGGGTCGGCAACCTGCCACTGACTGTCATCGTGGCGCTTTCTGTGGATGAGGTGTTCGCCACCTGGAACCGTACGGCCTATGTGATCAGCGGTGCTACCGGGGTTTTGTGCATCGGTTTGCTGTGGTTGACCTGGCTGCTCTGCCGCGAGTTGCGCCTGCGCCAGAGTGCCGAGCAGGAATTGTCGCAACTGGCGGCCACCGATGCCTTGACCGGCGTGGCCAACCGCCGATCCCTTGATCAGACCCTGCGCCATGAATGGTTTCGCGCGCAGCGCAGTGGCAAGCCGTTGTCGTTGCTGATGATCGATGCCGATCACTTCAAGGCCTTCAATGACCGGCACGGGCATCAGGCCGGCGACGAAGCGTTACGGGCATTGGCCAAGGTCATCAGTGCCAATGTCCATCGCCCCACAGACCTGGTGGCGCGCTACGGAGGCGAAGAGTTTTCGGTGGTCCTGGCCGAAACAGGCAGTGACGGTGCACGGCAGATTGCCGAACATATTCGTGAAGCGGTGCAAAAACTGCCACTGGTCGACGCCGGTGAGCGACCGATGAGCGTGAGTATCGGTATTGCCACCTGGACGGCGGCCAGCGACTTCAACCTGGAGCAATTGCTGTTCAGTGCGGACAAGGCGCTGTATCAGGCCAAGGAGAGGGGGCGTAACCGGGTTGTTTGTGCCGAATAGGATTTTCATTGGATGGGAGGACGCCATCGCGAGCAAGCTCGCTCCCACAGGGGAATGCAATCAACTGTGGGAGCGAGCTTGCTCGCGATGAGGCCAGCCCAGGCACTACAAACTTCGGGCATAAAAAAAGGCCACCCGAAGGTAGCCTTTAAAAAACTAGAGAGGTTTTTTGCTTACACGGCCGCAACCGGGCGCATGTAAGAGATCGGTGCAGTGCTGGCGTCTTCGAACGTCACGACTTCCCAGGCATCTGTCTGCTCAATCAACTTGCGCAGCAGCTGGTTGTTCAGTGCGTGGCCGGACTTGAAGCCCTTGAACTCACCAATCAGGCTATTGCCCAGCAGGTAGAGGTCACCAATTGCATCGAGAATCTTGTGCTTCACGAATTCGTCTTCATAACGAAGGCCGTCTTCGTTCAGTACGCCATCGGCGTCGACCACAATAGCGTTTTCAACACTGCCGCCGAGTGCGAGGTTGTGCTTGCGCAGGTACTCGATGTCACTCATGAAACCAAAGGTACGGGCGCGGCTGACTTCTTTTACGAACGAAGTGCTGGAAAAATCCACGCTTGCACTTTGGGTGCGGTCACGGAAAACCGGGTGATCGAAATCGATCTCGAAGCTCACTTTGAACCCTTCGAAAGGGACGAAAGTAGCGCGCTTGTCGCCATCTTCCACTGTCACTTCACGCAGGATGCGGATGAACTTCTTGGCGGCGTCCTGTTCTTCCAGGCCAGCCGATTGAATCAGGAATACGAAAGGTCCGGCGCTACCATCCATGATCGGGACTTCGGACGCGGAGAGCTCGACGTAGGCGTTATCGATGCCCAGGCCTGCCATGGCCGAGAGCAAGTGCTCTACCGTGTCCACTTTGACGTCACCGTTAACGAGCGTGGTCGACATAGTGGTTTCACCGACGTTTTCCGCGCGGGCAGGAATCTGCACCACGGGATCGAGGTCGGCGCGACAAAACACAATGCCAGTGTCGACAGGCGCTGGCTTGAGGGTCAGATAGACCTTCTCCCCGGAGTGCAGGCCGACACCTGTGGCACGGATAATATTCTTCAGGGTGCGTTGTTTAATCATGGCATGGGCCGCTTCAGCGCAAATTGCGAACTGGTATCAACAAAGGCTGGCGATGATAGCAGACCACGCCTTTGCTGAACACCAATCACCTTCATAGCCCTGATACATTTCATCAATCGGCCTGACGACGCAGGAAAGCCGGGATGTCCAGGTAGTCCAGGTCATCTTGCGGATTCATCTTCGCGGCAGTCGCAGCACCGGCCTGGGCCTGGTTGCGCATGACGGTCGGACGGTCCAAGTCACGGTAGTTCACCGCTGGAGCTTCCTGACGAACAGGGGCCTGTTGTTGTGGCTGTGCAGCCATCGAAGTGTGAACGGTATTGTCGATGACCTTCACAGGCTTCTCGATTTTAGCGCCCAGACCGGTTGCAACGACAGTCACGTGCAGCTCGTCGCGCATGTCCGGATCGATAACGGTACCGACCTTGACCATCGCGTGTTCGGAAGCGAACGCCTCGATGATGCTACCCACGTCGGAGTATTCGCCCAGGGACAGATCCGGACCGGCGGTAATGTTTACCAGGATGCCGCGAGCGCCTTGCAGGTTCACGTCTTCCAGCAGCGGGTTGCGAATGGCCGCTTCGGTGGCCTCGCGTGCACGGTTCGGACCGCTGGCGCAGCCAGTGCCCATCATCGCCATGCCCATTTCGCTCATCACGGTACGCACGTCGGCGAAGTCGACGTTGATCATGCCCGGACGCTTGATGATGTCGGAGATACCGCGAACGGCACCGGCCAGTACATCGTCAGCCTTGGCGAAAGCCGACAGCAGGCTGGCGTCTTTACCGAGGATGGTCAGCAGCTTCTCGTTCGGAATGGTGATCAACGAGTCGACGCTTTCGGAGAGCATGCGGATGCCTTCGTCGGCGATCTGCATACGCTTGCGGCCTTCGAACGGGAACGGACGGGTCACCACCGCAACGGTGAGGATGCCCATTTCCTTGGCCACTTCGGCGATGATCGGCGCAGCACCGGTACCGGTACCGCCGCCCATGCCAGTGGTGATGAACACCATGTTGGTGCCCTGCAGGACTTCGGCAATGCGCTCACGGTCTTCCAGAGCGGCTTGACGGCCGACTTCAGGGTTGGCGCCAGCGCCCAGGCCCTTGGTCACGCCGGTGCCCAGTTGCAGGATGGTACGCGCGCCGATGTTTTTCAGCGCTTGAGCATCGGTGTTGGCGCAGATGAACTCGACGCCTTCGATGTTGCTCTTGACCATGTGGTTGACAGCGTTGCCGCCGCCACCGCCGACACCGATAACTTTGATTACCGGGCTTGCGGGGATGTTGTCTACGAGTTCGAACATTTTCCCTCTCCTTTACATTCTCTAGTTTTTTCGCCTACTGCGTGCTTCGGTGTAACGGTGTTGCGGTAAATCTTCAGAAATTGCCCTGGACCCACTTCTTCAGGCGGTCCAGCAGCGGAGCCTGTGGCTCTTCGTTGCTGTAGCTGTCGCGGCTGCCGATGCCCGAGAACGAGATGCCGTCGGACTGCTTCTGCAGGCCGTACATCAACAGGCCGACGCCGGTGGAATAGATCGGATTGCGTACCACGTCATCCAGACCTTTCACGCCATGCGGCACGCCCAGGCGCACCGGCATGTGGAAGATCTCCTCGGCCAGTTCAGTGGCACCTTCCATCTTCGCGGTACCGCCGGTCAGCACGATGCCGGCCGGGATCAGGTCTTCGTAGCCGCTGCGGCGCAGTTCGGCCTGGATCAGCGTGAACAGTTCGTCGTAGCGCGGCTCGACCACTTCGGCCAGGGCCTGGCGGGACAGTTCGCGCGGTGGACGATCGCCAACGCTTGGCACCTTGATGGTTTCACCGGCACCGGCCAGCTTGGCCAGGGCGCAGGCGTAGCGAATCTTGATTTCTTCGGCGTACTGGGTCGGAGTGCGCAACGCCATGGCGATGTCGTTGGTCACCTGGTCACCGGCAATCGGGATGACCGCGGTGTGACGGATCGCACCTTCGGTGAAGATCGCGATGTCGGTGGTACCGCCACCGATGTCCACCAGGCACACGCCCAGCTCTTTCTCGTCATCGGTCAGCACCGAATAAGCGGAAGCCAGCTGCTCGAGAATGATGTCGTCGATTTCCAGGCCGCAGCGACGCACGCATTTTTCAATGTTCTGTGCGGCATTGACGGCGCAGGTGACCACGTGGACCTTGGCTTCCAGACGCACGCCGGACATGCCCAGCGGCTCGCGGACGCCTTCCTGGTTATCGATCACGTAGTCTTGCGGCAAGGTGTGCAGCACGCGCTGGTCAGCCGGGATCGCCACGGCCTGGGCAGCGTCGAGCACGCGCTCGAGGTCGGCCGAGCTGACTTCGCGATCACGAATCGCCACGATGCCGTGAGAGTTCAGGCTGCGGATGTGATTGCCGGCCACGCCGACGAATGCCGAGTGAATGCGGCAACCGGCCATCAACTGCGCTTCTTCGATGGCGCGCTGGATCGATTGCACGGTGGATTCGATATTCACCACCACGCCTTTTTTCAGGCCACGGGACGGATGGGTACCGATCCCGACGATTTCCAGCGTGCCGTCGTCCGCGACCTCGCCTACCAGCGCCACCACCTTGGAGGTGCCGATATCGAGACCGACGATCATTTTGCCGCTTTGCACGTTTGCCATGGGTCCTGCCTCTTCTTAATTCTTCGCGACAGCGGGTTGGGCTGCCGTGGGCGCTACAGGTTCCCGCCAGCCAACAGCGAGGCCGTTGGCGTAGCGCAGATCGATGCGCGCAATGTTCGTAATCTGTTCTTTGAGCGTCTTGTCATAGATGGCGATGAAGCGGCGCATCTTTTCCACCTGGTTGCCGCGTCCCAGCAGCAGTTCGATCCCGGGACCCGCACTGCCGGGGCCGGTGGTCAGGAACCAGCTGCCGCGTTCACGCAACTCCAGGCGTGCAATCGAGAAGCCCAGAGGCCGGAGCATCTGACTCAACACCTGGTACTGCTGCATCACCTGCTGCTGGGCCCGCTGTGGGCCGAACAGCTGGGGCAAATGTTCGTAGTTCGCCAGCTCGCGCGGGGTGAAGGCCTGGCCCTGGTTGTTCAACAGCGATTCGTCACCCCAACGGGCCACCGGCAGTTGTTCTTCCAGGCGGATCACCACTTGATCCGGCCACACCCTGCGCACTTCGGCGTGGGCAATCCATGGCATCGTTTCAAGCTCGGTACGCATGCTCGCCAGGTCGATGGTGAAGAAGCTCGACGCCACGTACGGGGCGATCCGCTGCTGCACCGCTTGCTGGCTGATGTAACTCAGGTCGCCCTGCACGTTGATTTTGGTGATCGGCCGGTCGGCATACGGCAACAAGCGTGTCGCGCCTTCGTAAGTACCGAACCCCAACGCCACCAGCAGTACCGGCCAGAACAACGCTTTGAGAAAACCGAAGTTGGCTTTCGGCAGGCGCGCGGACATCGGCTCTTTGGCCACCATTCGGCTGGCACCCCGCGGTACCGGCTTGCGGCCGGTCGGTGCGGTGGGCTGATGTCTGAGCTGGGCGCCTTGCATGGCCTTAACCTCTCGTCGACTCTTGGTGACCGGCAGCATTGCCGGCAACGCTCTCGGCCAGAATGGCCAGGACCAGTTGCTGGAAATCCAGACCGGCGGCACGGGCCGCCATCGGCACCAGGCTGTGATCGGTCATGCCCGGTGCGGTGTTGACTTCCAGGAACCAGAACTGCCCTTCGGCGTCCTGCATCACGTCTGCCCTGCCCCAACCGGCGATACCCAGCGCTTCACAGGCTTTCGCCGTGAGGTCCATGAGTTCCTGTTCCTTGGCGCGGTCCAGACCGCATGGAATGCGGTACTGGGTATCGTTGGCGATGTACTTGGCGTCGTAGTCGTAGAAGCTGTGCGTCGTGCCCAGGGCAATCGGAGGCAACACCTGGTCACGCAGGGTGGCGATGGTGAACTCCGGACCGTGAATCCATTGCTCGACCAACACTTGCGAATCGTAGGTACTGGCCGCTTTCCATGCGTCGATCAATTCGGACGCGGAACTCACTTTGGCCATACCGATACTTGAACCTTCATGGGCCGGTTTGACGATCAAAGGGAAGCCCAGTTCCGTCGCTGCCGAAATACAATCGGCCTCGCTGCAAAGGACTGCGTGACGTGGCGTCGGAATGCCCAGGCTGTGCCAGACCTGCTTGGTGCGCAGTTTGTCCATGGCCAGGGCCGACGCCAGGATGCCGCTGCCGGTGTAAGGAATGCCCAGGCATTCGAGCAGGCCCTGCATGCTGCCGTCTTCACCGCCACGACCGTGGAGGATGATGAAGGCGCGGTCGATCTTTTCGCTCTGCAGACGCTGCAGCAGGTCATCGCCCACGTCGAGGCCGAACGCGTCGACACCGGCGCTTAGCAGCGCGTCGAGAACCGCGTTGCCCGACTTCAGGGACACTTCGCGCTCGGCACTCTTGCCGCCGAACAGCACGGCGACGCGGCCGAAGTCTTTCGGCGCGATCGTGGAGAACAGGTTGGCGTAGGCAGCAGTCATTTCAACTTCCCCTTCTCCGGTGCGGCAACGGCACCGGCGAACAACTCGCTTTTCAACAGTTTCGGTGCGAGACCGCCGATATCACCGGCGCCCTGGCACAGCAGGATGTCGCCGGCACGCAGCAGCGGCTTGACCACTGGCGCGAGGTCGACACCACGCTCGATGTAGATCGGGTCGAGCTGGCCACGCTGACGGATGCTGTTGCACAGTTTGCGGCTGTCGGCCCCCGGGATCGGCTCTTCGCCGGCCGGATAGACCTCCATCAGCAGCAGTACGTTGGCGTCGGCCAGCACATTGACGAAATCGTCGTACAGGTCACGGGTGCGGCTGTAGCGGTGCGGCTGGTAGACCATCACCAGGCGGCGCTCCGGCCAGCCACCGCGTACGGCCTTGATCACCGCCGCGACTTCGGTCGGGTGGTGACCGTAGTCATCGACCAGCATCACGTTGCCGCCGTCCACCGGCAGTTCGCCATAGACCTGGAAGCGTCGGCCGACACCCTGGAAGCCGGACAGGCCCTGGACGATGGCTTCATCGCTGACACCTTCGTCGGTGGCGATGCAGATGGTTGCCAGTGCGTTCAGTACGTTGTGGTTGCCCGGCATGTTTACCGACACATCCAGCGGCTCGCGGTCAGGGCGCAGCACGGTGAAGAAGGTCTGCATGCCTTGCTGGCGCACGTTGATGGCGCGCACGTCGCAGTCTTCGCCGAAGCCGTAGGTCACGGTCGGACGCTTGACCTGCGGGAGGATTTCACGCACCACCGGATCGTCCAGGCAAACCACCGCCAGACCGTAGAACGGCAGGTTGTGCAGGAACTCGACGAAGGTTTTCTTCAGCTTGTTGAAGTCACCGTCGTAGGTCGCCATGTGGTCGGCGTCGATGTTGGTGACCACGGCCACCAGCGGCTGCAAGTGCAGGAAGCTGGCATCGCTTTCGTCGGCTTCGGCGATCAGGTAGCGGCTGGTGCCAAGCTGGGCATTGGTGCCCGCGGCATTCAGACGGCCTCCGATCACGAACGTCGGGTCCAGGCCACCGGCGGCGAACACCGAGGCGATCAGGCTGGTGGTGGTGGTTTTGCCGTGGGTACCGGCAACGGCGATGCCGTGGCGATAACGCATCAGCTCAGCCAGCATTTCGGCACGCGGCACCACTGGGATACGGCGTTCCAGCGCGGTAGCGACTTCCGGGTTGGACGTGTTCACGGCACTCGACACCACCAGCACGTCGGCCGCCGCAGCGTTCTCGGCGCGGTGGCCGATGAAGATCTGCGCGCCGAAGGACTCCAGGCGTTCGGTCACCGGCGAAGCCTTCAGGTCGGAACCGGATACGGCATACCCCAGGTTCAGCAACACTTCGGCGATCCCGCACATGCCCACACCGCCGATACCGACGAAGTGGATGCGACGGATGCGGCGCATTTCCGGTTGTGGCATGGCTTTCTGACTCTCAACCATGGGCCACCTCCAGGCAGCTATCGACGACGTTACGGGTGGCATCGGGTTTGGCGAGGCGGCGTGCCGCGGTAGCCATTTCGTTGAGTCGTTGTGGTTGCATCAGGACCTCTGTCAGGCGAGCGGCAAGATCCGCTGCGCCAGTCGTTCTTTGTGGCATCAGGAAGGCTGCGCCTTCACGGGCCAAATATTCGGCGTTGCGGGTCTGGTGATCGTCGATGGCGTGGGGCAAAGGCACCAGCATCGAGGGCAGACCGGCGGCGGCCAGTTCACTGATGGTCAGCGCACCTGCGCGACAGACCACCAGGTCGGCCCAGCTGTAGGCTTGGGCCATGTCTTTGATGAAGGGCTGCACCTGCGCCTCGACGCCAGCCGCGCGATAGCGCTCTGCAGTCACTTCATCGTGGTTTTTGCCGGCCTGATGGAACACTTCCGGACGCAAGTCGGCAGCGACTTGCGACAGGGCTTCAGGCAGCAACTTGTTCAACGGTTCTGCGCCCAGGCTTCCGCCCAGGATCAGCAAACGCGCCTTGCGACCGGCCAGGGCTGGTCGCGATGTCTCGAGGAACAGCTCGGTGCGCACCGGGTTACCGGTGGTCCGGCGGCTGTCCGACAGGGTAAAGGTGTCGGGGAACGCTTCACAGACTCGGGCGGCCAACGGCACCAGCAACCGATTGGCGGTACCGGCCACGGCGTTCTGTTCATGAACGATCACCGGCACGCCGGCCAGTTTGGCTGCGACACCGCCAGGGCCGGTCACAAAGCCACCAAAGCCCACGACGCAGACCGGTTGCAGGCGGCGAATGATCGCCCGTGCTTGCCAGACCGACTTGAACAACATGAACGGTGCCTTGAGCAGCGACAGCTTGCCCTTGCCCCGCAGACCGCTGGCGTTGATCCGGTGCAGTTCGATGCCGGCTGCCGGCACCAGATCGTTTTCGATACCGCGCGGAGTACCGAGCCAGTGCACGGTATAGCCGCGCGCCTGGAATTCGCGGGCACAGGCCAGCGCCGGGAACACGTGGCCACCGGTGCCGCCAGCCATGATCATCACGTTAGCGCCCATGATGCGGCTCCTCGGCGAAGTCGCTCTCATGGAACTCCATCTCCTCGCTGCCCAGGTGGGTTCGACTTTCCCACTCGATGCGCAGCAACAAGCCGAGACAGGCACAGCAGATCACCAACGAACTACCGCCGTAACTGAGGAACGGCAGGGTCAGGCCCTTGGTCGGCAGCAGGCCCACATTCACACCGATGTTGATCAGGAACTGGCCGATCCACAGGAACGACAGACCGTATGCCACGTAAGCGGCAAAAAACTGCTTGGCCTTCTCGGCCCACAATCCGATGTACATACCGCGAATACAAACGAAGACGAACAGTGCCACGGTGCACAACGAACCCACCGCCCCCAGCTCTTCGGCCAGGACCGAGAACACGAAGTCAGTGTGGGCTTCCGGCAGGTAGAACTGTTTCTGCACGCTGTTGCCCAGGCCAACGCCCAGCCATTCGCCGCGACCGAAAGCAATCAATGCCTGGGACAACTGATAGCCGGCACCGAACTGGTCGGCCCACGGGTCGGCAAAGTTGGTCAGGCGCGCCATCCGATAGGGCTGCATTTGAATCAGCAGCACCACCGCGCCGACAGCCAGCACCACCATCAGGGAAAAACGGAACAGCCCCACGCCGCCAAGGAACAACATCGCCGCCGCAGCGCCCATCATCACGACGGTGGCACCGAAGTCCGGCTCCATCAGCAGCAGGCCCGCCATCGGCAGCAGTACGATGAACGGCTTGAAGAAGCCCATCCAGCTTTCGCGCACTTCTTTCTGGCGGCGCACCAGGTAACCGGCGAGGTAGATCACCACGAACACCTTGGCGATCTCGGAAGGCTGGACGTTGAAGAAACTGAAGCCGATCCAGCGCATCGAGCCGTTAACCTCGCGGCCGATCCCTGGAATGATCACCATCACCAGCAAGCCGAACGCCCCCAGCAGCATCAGCCAGCCGAGGCGTTGCCAAGTGGCGATCGGGATCATCATGGTCACGATGCAGGCACCCAGGCCGAGCACCACGTAAATAAGGTGGCGGATCATGTAATACAGGGCGCTGCCCGACTGCACGGCTGCCACTTCGGTGGATGCCGAGGCAATCATGATCAGTCCCAGGCCGAGCAGCGTCAGGCAACCGGCGAGCATCGGGAAGTCGAGGTCGATACCGCGCCCGGTGATGAGCGGCGACGGATATGGCTTGATGATGCCTTTGAGGCTCATGCCAGATCCTCCACGGCTTGGACGAACTGGTGACCACGGTCTTCGTAGTTCTTGAACATGTCGAAGCTGGCGCAGGCTGGCGACAGCAGCACCACGTCGCCCGGCTGGGCGGCGGCGCGGCATTGTTCGACGGCTTCGACCAGGGAAGCGACGCGGATCAGCGGAACGGCGTCGCCAATGGCCTCGCCGATCTTGTCCGAGTCGCGGCCCATCAACACCACGGCGCGGCAGTTGGCCGCTACCGGATCGCGCAGGTCCTTGAACTCGGCACCCTTGCCATCACCGCCGGCGATCAGCACGACCTTGCCGTCGATGTCCGTGCCCAGGCCTTCGATGGCGGCCAGTGCAGCACCGACGTTGGTGGCTTTTGAATCGTTGTAGTAGCCCACGCCGTCGAGGTCGCGGACCCATTGGCAGCGATGCTCTAGACCGGCGAAGGTGCGCAGGCTCGACAACATGGCATCGAACGGCAGGCCGACCGCATGGCCCAGGGCCAGGGCCGCCAGGGCGTTGGACTGGTTGTGGGCGCCACGAATCTTCAACTCACGCACCGGCATCAGGTTCTGGAATTCGAAGGCCAGGTATTTTTCGCCGTCTTCTTCACGGATGCCGAAGGCTTTGAAATCCGGTTTGCTCAGGCCGAAGGTCCAGCACGGCTGGCCCTCGCCCATCAACGGACGGCTCAGGGCATCCTGGCGATTGACCACGAACTGCCGGGCACCACGGAAGATCCGGTGCTTGGCCAGGTGATAAGCCGGCAGACCGCTGTAACGGTCCATGTGGTCTTCGCTGACGTTGAGCACGGTCGCCACTTCGGCGTTGAGTTGATCGGTGGTTTCCAGCTGGAAACTCGACAACTCCATCACGTACAGCTCGACGTCGTCGCGCAGCAGATCCAGCGCCGGTGTACCGAGGTTGCCGCCGACGGCCACACGCTTGCCCGCCGCCGCCGCCATTTCGCCGACCAGGGTGGTGACGGTGCTTTTCGCGTTGGAACCGCTGATGGCCACGATCGGCGCCTTCGCGTTACGCGCGAACAGCTCGATGTCACCGGACAATTTCACGCCACGAGCGGCGGCGGCCTGCAGGGCCGGGGTCGCCAGCGCCAGGCCGGGACTCACGTAGAGCTCGTCGGCGCGGCACAGGAATTCGACGTCCAGCTCGCCACAACGCACTTCCACGTGCGGATAGTCACGCTTGAGCGTGGCCAGTTCCGGTGGATTTTCCCGCGTATCGGCCACAGCAAACGCCACGCCCCGGTTCGCCAGGAAGCGAACCAGGGACATGCCGCTCTTGCCGAGGCCGACAACGATGCGGAAGTGGTCAGAAGCGATCAGAGACACGAGTTTCTACCTCAGCTTCAGGGTGGCAAGGCCGATCAGCACGAGAATCACGGTGATGATCCAGAAACGGACGATCACACGTGGCTCGGGCCAACCCTTGAGTTCAAAGTGGTGGTGAATGGGCGCCATGCGGAATACGCGGCGACCGGTCAGCTTAAAGGAGGCAACCTGAATGACCACTGACAGGGTTTCCATCACGAACACGCCGCCCATGATGAACAGGACGATTTCCTGACGGACGATCACCGCGATGGTGCCCAGGGCCGCGCCCAGCGCCAGTGCGCCGACGTCGCCCATGAAGACTTGTGCCGGATAGGTGTTGAACCACAGGAAGCCCAGGCCGGCTCCGATCAGTGCGCCGCAGAACACGATCAGTTCGCCCGCGCCCGGTACATAAGGAATCAGCAGGTATTCGGCGAATTTCACGTTACCCGACAGGTAGCAGAAGATACCCAGGCCGCCGCCCACCATCACCGTCGGCATGATCGCCAGGCCGTCGAGGCCGTCGGTCAGGTTGACCGCGTTGCTCGAACCGACAATCACGAAATAGGTCAGGACGATGAAGCCTGCGCCCAGTGGAATGCTGTAGTCCTTGAGCATCGGCAGGATCAGGGTGGTCTCCACCGGCGTGGCGGCAGTCATATAAAGGAAGATCGCCGCGCCCAGGCCGAACACCGACTGCCAGAAGTATTTCCACCGGCTCGGCAAGCCACGGGAGTTTTTCTCGATCACCTTGCGGTAGTCATCAACCCAGCCGATGGCGCCAAACAGCAAGGTCACCAGCAGTACGACCCAGACGTAACGGTTGGTCAGGTCAGCCCAAAGCAGGGTACTGACACCGATGGACGACAGGATCAGCGCGCCGCCCATGGTCGGTGTGCCCGACTTGGACAGGTGCGACTGCGGGCCGTCATTGCGAACGGATTGACCGATCTGACGGTTCTGCAAAGTGCGGATCATCCACGGGCCATAGCACAGCGACAAGACCAGCGCGGTCAGTACACCGAGAATCCCGCGCAGGGTCAGGTACTGGAAGACCGCGAAGCCTTTGTAGAACTGTTGCAGATACTCCGCTAGCAGCAGCAGCATTAATGTTTCTCCGGACTGGACCCGCACAAAGCGGCGACGACGTTTTCCATCGCAGCGCTGCGCGACCCCTTGATCAAAATGGTGGTGTTTGTATCTTGCTCGGCGCCCAGGGCTTTGATCAGTTCAGCCTGCGTGCTGAAGTGAAAAGCCTCTGGACCGAATGCGTTCACGGCGTGAGCCATCATTGGCCCGACGGCGTACAGCGCAGAAACCTTGCCACGGGCGTACTCGCCCACGTCGCGGTGCCCCTGCTCCGCCCATTCGCCCAACTCGCCGATATCCCCGAGCACCAGGACGGTGCGACCGGAAAAGCCGGCCAGTATATCAACGGCAGCGCACATGGAGGTGGGGTTGGCGTTGTAAGTGTCATCGATCACGCGCATGCCATTGCTGGCCAATTGCGCGACGGTGCGTCCCTTGACCGGTTGCACCGCGCCAAGACCGGTGGCGATACCGAACAGCGACACACCCAGGGCATGGGCGGCAGCGGCGGCGGCCATGGCATTGGCGACGTTATGGGTGCCGAGCAGGTTCAGTTGAACGCGCTCTACACCTTCAGGGCTGTGCAGATTGAAGGCCGGGCAGCCACGGGGATCGGTGGCCAGGTCACTGGCGTAGAAATCGGCGCTGGTATTGCTCAACGCAAACGTCAGCACTTTGCGATCACCGGCACGCGTCTTCCAGATACCGAATGCCTTGTCGTCGAGATTGAGCACTGCGACGCCATCGGCCTCCAGCCCTTCGATGATCTCACCCTTGGCTTCAACGATTTTTTCCGGGCCACCGAACTCGCCGACGTGGGCGGTCCCGGCGTTGTTGAGAATGGCCACGTGCGGTTTGGTCAGGCCAACGGTGTAAGCAATTTCACCGAGGCGCGATGCACCGAGTTCGATCACTGCCGCCGTATGCTCCGGCGCCAGTTCGAGCAGGGTCAGCGGCACACCGAGATCGTTGTTCAGGTTGCCACGGGTCGCCAGTACCGGGCCACGGGTGCGCAGGATGCTCGCCAGCATTTCCTTGACCGTGGTCTTGCCGCTCGAACCGGTGACAGCCGCGACCGGATGGGTGTAGGCGGCGCGATTGAGCGCACCCAACTGCCCGAGGGCCTGGCGAGTATCGCTGACCAGTAACTGCGGCAGTGTGCTGTCGGCGACTTCGCGCTCGACCAGCGCGGCCACGGCGCCCTTGGCAGCGACTTCATTCAGATAATCATGACCATCGAAGCGCGGACCGGTCAGAGCAATAAACAGCTGACCCGGCTTGATTGCGCGGCTGTCGATGCTGACGCCGTCGAAACCGGCATCGGTCGACACCAGGCGAGCATTCAGCGCGCCGGTCAGTTCGCTCAGTTGCAAGGCCTTAAGCATGGGCCACCTCCCACGCGGTCAAGGCATGATCGGCCTCGACCAGATCGGAAAAGGCATGACGCTCGCCGTTGATTTCCTGATAGTCCTCGTGACCTTTGCCAGCCAGGACAATCACGTCATCCACCGAGGCACTGGCAATCAGCCGGGCAATCGCCTGACCACGACCGGCAACGAACTCCACTTTATCCACAGCCGTGAAACCGGCGCGGATGTCATCGAAAATCACCGATGGATCTTCAGTGCGCGGGTTGTCGTCGGTCACCAGCACGCCATCGGCCAGGCGCTCGACCACTTCGGCCATCAAAGGACGCTTGCCGCGATCACGGTCGCCGCCACAGCCGAACAGGCACAGCAACCGACCCTTGGCGTGTGGACGCAGGGCCAGCAGTACTTTTTCCAGGGCATCCGGGGTGTGGGCGTAATCGACCACCACCAGCGGCTGCGAACCACCGCCCAAGCGCTGCATGCGACCGGCCGGGCCTTCGAGTTTCGGCAGCACCTTGAGGATTTCGTCCAGTGCGTAATCCAGACCGAGCAACGCGCCGACCGCCGCCAGGACGTTGCTCAGGTTGAAGCGACCGAGCAAGGTGCTGCGCAAGTGGTGCTCGCCCTGTGGCGTGACCAGCGTGGCGCGCACGCCTTCGTCGTCGAATTGCGCCTGGCGGCAATACAGGTAGGCGCTGGAATCTTCCAGGCTGTAGGTGATCAACCGCGACTCGCGCTTGTCGGCGGCCAGTTGCCGACCAAACTCGTCGTCGAGGTTGACCACGCGGCATTTCAAGTCATTCCAGTCAAACAGCCTGGCCTTGGCTTCGCCGTAAGCCTGCATGGTGCCGTGGTAATCCAGGTGATCGCGTGACAGATTGGTCATCACCGCCACATCGAACGCCAGGGCAGTCACACGGCCCTGATCCAGGCCATGGGAAGAAACTTCCATGGCGACGGCTTTGGCGCCGGCCTTTTTCAGGTCCGCCAGGGTCGCTTGCACGGCAATCGGATTCGGTGTGGTGTGCAGGCCGCTTTCCAGCGCGCCGTAGAAACCGCAACCGAGCGTGCCGACCAGGCCACAGTGCTGGCCGAGCAGATCCAGCGCCTGGGCAACCAGTTGAGTGACACTGGTCTTGCCGTTGGTGCCGGTTACGCCGATCAGGTTCAGGTGATGGCTCGGCTCGCCATAAAAACGCCCGGCGATGTCCGACAGCTGAGCCGCCAGACCTTTGACCGGAATCAGCGGTACTTCAGTGATTGGCAGGACCGTGGCACCTTCTACTTCATAGGCCACCGCGGCAGCACCGCGCTGCAAGGCGTCGGCAATATGCGCACGCCCATCGAACTTCCCGCCCGGCACGGCGAGGAACAGATCACCCGCGCGCACGTTGCGGCTGTCCAGGGCGAGTTCACGAATCAGTAGATCGTGGCCGGCGTGAGGGAAAATCTTGTTCAGGCTCAGAGACATCAGCCGCGCCCTCCATTGGCTTTCAGCGGAACGACCGGTGTTGCGTTCGCTTGTTGAGTAGGTGGCAGGTTGTCCGGGGTGATGTTCATCAGGCGCAGAGTGCCCGACATCACGCGGCTGAACACAGGCGCGGATACCAGGCCGCCGAAGTAACCAGCCTTGGTCGGTTCATCGATGACCACCACTATGGCGTAGCGTGGATCGCTCATCGGGCCGAAACCGGCGAACAGCGAACGGTAGGAGTTCTCGGCGTAACCCTTGGTGCCGACCGAGGTTTTACGCGCAGTACCGGACTTGCCGCCCACGTGATACGCCGGCACCTGCGCGCGGAACACACCACGCGGTGCTTCGATCACTTGCTGCAGCATGCCTTGCATGGTTTTCGCGACGGCCTCCGGCAGCACCTGGGTGGTTTGCGGTGCCTTGTCGGTCTTGATCAGGGTCAGCGGTGCAAGGCGACCATTGTTGGCCAGGGCCGAGAAGGCGTGGACCAACTGGATCGCGGTCACTGAAACACCGTAGCCATAGGACAGCGTCGCAGTCTCGGCCTTGCGCCACTCGCGGTAGTTCGGCAGGTTGCCGACGCGCTCGCCCGGGAAGCCCAGGCCGGTGTCCTGGCCGAGGCCGACTTTCTGTGCCAGACGGAAAATGGTTTCGCCGCCGATATCGAACGCGACCTTGCTCATCCCGACGTTACTGGAGTTGATCAGGATGCCGGTCAGGTCGAGCACCGGGCCTTCGGTCTTGGAGACGTCCTTGATGGTGTACTTGCCAATCTGCAAGGAGCCCGGATACACCTCGACGGTATCGCTCGGTTTCCAGCGGCCGGTTTCGATGGCGGCACTCATCGAGATCGCTTTCATGGTCGAGCCCGGCTCGAACACGTCGATCATCGCGCGGTTACGCATCATCGCCGGTTGCAGGTTGCGACGGTTGTTCGGGTTGTAGGTCGGCTGGTTGACCATCGCGAGAATCTCGCCGGTCTTCACGTCCATGATCACCAGGCTGCCGGCCTTGGCGCCGTTCTCGATGATCGCATTGCGCAATTCGCGGTTGGCCAGGTATTGCAGGCGCAGGTCAATGGACAACGCCAAGGGCTTGCCGGCCTTGGCGTTTTTGGTGACCTGGACATCCTTGATCAGCCGGCCGCGCCGGTCCTTGATGACTTGTCGTTTACCCGGCACCCCGGCCAGCCATTCGTCATAGGCCAGCTCGATACCTTCCTTCCCATGGTCATCGATGTCGGTAAAGCCAACCATATGCGCGGTCACTTCACCGGCCGGATAGAAACGCCGGAACTCTTCGATGCCATAAACACCCGGCACTTTCAGGTCGAGCACAGCCTGCCCCTGCTCCGGGGTCAGCCCGCGCACCAGATAAATGAATTCTTTGTTGGCCTGGGCTTCGAGACGTTCGGCCAAGGCTTTCGGGTCCTGCCCCAAGGCAGCCGCCAGTGCCGGCCATTTCTCCTTGGCTGTTTGCATTTCCTTGGCATTGGCCCAAAGGGTGGTGACCGGAGTACTCACGGCCAAAGGCTCGCCGTTACGGTCGGTGATCAGGCCACGGTGAGCCGGAATCGGAATATGACGAACACTGCGGGCATCGCCCTGACCTTTAAGGAAGGCACGGTCGACCACTTGCAAATCGATGATGCGCCAGGCAATCGCGGCCACCATGATGCCGAGCAAACCCAGCACCACGCGGAACCGCCAAGGAAAGAGTGCACCTTCGAGTTTCATCATGGCGCCACCATCTTCACGTCAGCGGCACCGGGGATGTGCATTTTCAATTGTTCGGTGGCCAGCACTTCGATTCGGCTGTGGGCGGTCCAGGTGCTCTGCTCCAGAATCAACCGCCCCCACTCCGCCTGCGCCTTGTCGCGCACGCTCAACTCGTTGTACAGCGAATTCAATAGCTGACGGTTCCAGTGCGCGCTGTAGGACACGCCGATGGCCGAAACGAGCACGCCGACAAACAGCAGCAGCATGAAGAAGCTTCCGCCGGGCAATGGCTTGGCGAAAAGCTTGCTCACCGCAGCTTCTCCGCCACACGCATGACAGCGCTTCGCGAACGTGGGTTGGCTTTGAGTTCGGCGTCGGAGGCCGTCTGCGCTTTGCCATGGACTTTGATTTTCGGTTCGAAGGCAACATGCCGAACCGGCAGGTTGCGCGGCAGGTTGTCGGCTTCGCCTTTCACCAGCTTGCGCATGAACAGTTTGACGATACGGTCTTCCAGCGAGTGGAAGCTGATCACCACCAGGCGACCGCCCACTTCCAGGCACTCCAGCGCGGCTTCGAGACCGGTTTCCAGATCACCCAGTTCGTTGTTGACGTGAATGCGCAGCCCCTGAAATGCGCGGGTTGCGGGGTTCTTGCCCTTTTCCCATGCCGGATTGGCGACCTTCAGGACTTCTGCCAGGTCACCGGTGCGTTCGAATGGCTTGATGTCACGGCGCTCGGCCACGGCCCGGGCCATGCGACCGGAGAAACGCTCTTCGCCGTATTCCTTGAACACCCGGGCGATTTCTTCCACGGGCGCGGTGTTGACGAATTCGGCGGCACTGATGCCACGGGACGGATCCATGCGCATGTCCAGCGGGCCGTCGTTGAGGAAGCTGAAACCGCGTTCAGGGTCGTCGAGCTGTGGCGAAGACACGCCCAGATCCAGCAGAACGCCGCTGACCTTGCCGGCCAGACCGCGTTCGGCGACTTCCGAACCCAGCTCGGCAAAGCTGCGCTGCACAACGACAAAGCGGCCGTCTTCGGCCGCTAGCGTCTGCCCGGTGGCAATCGCTTGTGGATCTTTGTCGAATCCGAGCAAGCGACCATCAGGACCGAGCTGACTGAGGATCAGCCGGCTGTGCCCGCCGCGCCCGAACGTACCGTCCAGATAGCAGCCATCAGGACGTACGGCGAGAGCCTCGACGGCTTCGTCAAGCAGTACGGTGATGTGGTTAAAGCCGCTATCAATAGTCACAGGATTAAATCACGCAGTTCATCAGGCATCGCGCCCGGTTGTTGAATAGCAGCCAGGTCAGCGGCAGAAACCGCGTTCCAGGCATCCTCGTCCCACAATTGGAACTTGTTCAGTTGGCCTACCAACATCGCGCGCTTATCCAACTTGGCATATTCACGAAGACGCGGTGGAACCAGAAAACGACCACTGCCATCGAGCTCGAGATCGACGGCATTACCAATCAGTAAACGTTGCAGGCGGCGGTTCTCTTCGCGAAGCGAAGGCAGTGCGCGCAGTTTGGTTTCAATAATTTCCCACTCATCGAGGGGGTAAACACACAAACAAGGATCAACGGCATCAATTGTTACGATCAATTGACCGGAGCTACGCGAATCGAGCTCGTCACGGTACCGGCTCGGCATTGCGAGACGGCCCTTTGCATCGAGACTGATAGCGTTGGCTCCGCGAAACACGTCAGCGTTTCTCCAAATTCTAGCGTTTTTAGCTCAAAAAACCCACTTCATGCCACTTTCCGCCACTTGCGCACACTATAGGAATGCGCCCACCACACCGTCAAGGCGCGGATTAAAGGAAAACCCTTACAGAACTGAGATTTAGGAGCATTAACGGAGGGGCAACGAGAATCCGGCACATGAAACTGCCCGATAACTTGAATCAGCACAGGAGGCTGCGTTCGGAAGTTAAAGTAATTTATTAAGAGTAAGATTTTTTTGGTATTACAAAAGAGGTTCTGCGGATGAATGTGCAAGGAGGGAAATTGCTATCACCAATCCCCTTGCTCAATGATTTAAGCAGAGAGGAGAAAAAGGTGGAGAGTCGATCTGTAAGCCGGGTTCTGTCTTGAACAGTCATTCGTCTACGATGGCCATCACTGGACATCTTTAGCAACCTACCCGGTCCCAGCGCGGGCCACGCCTTGGGACCCTATTTGGTCTTGCTCCAAGTGGGGTTTACCTAGCCACGAACTGTTGCCAGACGTGCGGTGCGCTCTTACCGCACCTTTTCACCCTTACCGGCGCCGAAGCGCTTAGGCGGTTATTTTCTGTGGCACTTTCCGTAGGCTCACGCCTCCCAGGCATTACCTGGCACTTCGCCCTATGGAGCCCGGACTTTCCTCCCCCCCCTAATTTTCATAGAGGGCAGCGACTGTCCGATCGACTCTCCGCCGCGAAGGTTACCGGCAGAGCGCCCGAAGAACAAGCGTTAAGCGCCGGTGCGCACGCCTGCGCGTCGGGTTTTACTCACCCTTCTGCTTATCCAGCGCGATCTGATACAGCACATTCTTTCGTTCGCCGGTGATTTGCGCCGCCAAAGCCGCCGCACGCTTGAGCGGCATTTCTTCGAGCAACAGATTGAGGATGCGCATCGCCTCGCTGCTGACAGCACCCTCCTCCTCGGGGGCGGACCAGCCCGCCACCAACACGACGCACTCGCCGCGCTGCTGATTGCTGTCCGACTCGACAAACTCGCGCAGCTCGGCCAGAGGCAGCCCCTTGAGGGTTTCAAAGGTCTTGGTCAGCTCACGGGCAAGCAGTGCCGGGCGCTCGGGGCCGAACACCAGCTCCATGTCTTGCAGGCACTCAAGTATGCGATGTGGGGCCTCATAGAAGATCAATGTACGAGGTTCTTCCTTTACCTGCTCGAGGCGTGCTCGCCGCCCCACCGCCTTGGCCGGGAGAAAGCCCTCGAAAATGAAACGGTCGGAAGGCAACCCCGCCGCCGACAACGCCGCAATCAAGGCGCAGGCACCCGGAACCGGCACCACATTGATGCCTGCCGCTCGAGCCTGTCGCACCAAGTGATAACCCGGATCGGAAATCAGCGGCGTCCCGGCGTCAGAGATCAATGCCACGTTGTCACCGGCAAGCAGACGCGTGATAAAGCGACTACCTTCATCCCGCTCGTTGTGTTCATGACAGGCGGCCAATGGCGTCGAAATGCCGAAGTGCTGCATCAAGCGCTGGGAATGACGGGTGTCTTCCGCGGCAATCAAGGCCACTTCACGCAGAATCTTCAGCGCCCGCGCACTGATGTCATCCAGGTTGCCGATGGGCGTCGCCACCACATAAAGCGAGCCAGCAGCGGAATTCAAAGCACCTGGAGCAGTCAAAGCGCACACCTCATGATCGGTAAAAGTCGCCATTGTAGCGCGTAGCGAGGCTCACGATACCCGCAAGCAAACGAGGCATCGGCGACCGTTTGTGCGCTGGCGCAACATTTACACCAGCTAAATTGATCGATTCACGCCAGTAACATCGCGCCCCGGCCAGTGCTTGGGTACAATTCCACGCTAATTTGATCGAGTATCAGGAACGCTTACATGATCGCTTGCCTGCGGCTGTTATCTGCCCTCTGCCTCGCTGCCTTGCTGGCGGCTTGCGCCAGCTCGCCCTCGTCCAGCCTTGGCGAACTTCCACGGACACCGGACGCCAGTATCGAGCAACTGCTTGAGAAGGCCGCCCAAAGCAAATCTGCGGAAGATGCCGCCCTGCTGCGCTTGAGCGCTGCCGACCTGGCCTATCGCCAGGGCAATGCCGGCCAGTCCGCGCAAATCCTGCAACAGGTCCCGGTTGAGCAGCTCAAGCCGGGCCCACAGATTTTCGCCAACACCCTGGCAGCCGAACTGGCCATGACCCGCAATCAGCCCAAGGCCGCACTGGCCGCCTTGAGCCACCCAAGCATGCAATACTTGAGCGAACTGCCCGTCGAGCAACAGGTCCGCACCGGCACTGTTCACGCCCGCGCCCTGGAAGCCGATGGCCAGACCCTCGCCGCCGCTCGCGAGCGCATTTTCATTGCCCCGATGCTTAAAGGTGAAGCCGCGAGCAAAAACCACGAAGCGATCTGGACCCTGATCGCTTCGCTGCCGACCGCGCAATTGCAGCCGAACTCCACCGACGATCTCGGCGGCTGGATGGCCCTGGCCCTGGCCGTGAAATCCGCCGGCACCCTGGAGCAGCAACAGGCCGCCATCGACAACTGGCGCGCGCAGAACCCGAAACACCCGGCCGCCCTTCAATTACCGCAGCCACTGACCCAACTCAAGGAACTGGCCAGCCAGCCCTTGAGCAAGATTGGCCTGCTGCTGCCCCAGGATGGCCAGCTGGCCTCGGTTGGCAAAGCACTGCGCGACGGTTTCATGGCTGCCCACTACCAGGCACAACAGGCCGGGCAGAAACCACCCGCCATCGAGTTTTATGACAGCTCGCGCCTGACGTCCATGGACGAGTTCTACCGCAAGGCCCAGGCCGATGGCGTGCAACTGGTCGTCGGCCCGCTGGAGAAGCCGCTGGTCAAACAGCTGAGCACTCGCCCGCAACTCCCGATCACCACCCTGGCGCTGAACTACAGCGAAGGCGATCAAGGCCCGGCGCAGCTGTTCCAGTTCGGTCTTGCCGCAGAAGACGAAGCCCGCGAAGTGTCGCGCCGCGCTCGCGCCGACGGCCTGCATCGCGCAGCCATCATGGTGCCGAAAGGCGAATGGGGCGATCGCGTGCTCAAGGCGTTCAGCCAGGATTGGCAAGCCAATGGCGGCACCATCGTCGCCACCGAACGCGTCGACCAACCAGTCCAGCTGGCCCAGCAGATTGCCGACATGTTCCAGTTGCGCCAGAGCGAAGGTCGCGCCAAGAGCCTGCAAAGCACTGTTGGCTCGCAAGTAGCGGCCCAGCCGTCGCGTCGCCAGGACATCGAATTCATCTTCCTCGCCGCAACGCCGCAACAGGCCCAACAGATCAAACCGACCCTGAACTTCCAGTACGCGGGCGATGTACCGGTCTACGCCACCTCTCACGTGTTCAGTGCCAGCGGCGACGTCAACCAATACAACGACATGAACGGCATTCGTTTCTGCGAAACACCCTGGTTGCTGGACGCCAACGATCCACTGCGCCGCCAGGTCACCGCCCAGTGGCCACAAGCCGCCGGTAGCCTGGGACGTCTGTACGCCATGGGCGTGGACGCCTATCGACTGGCACCGCGCCTCGGCCAGCTGAAGTCTCTGCCGGACAGCCGCATCGACGGTGAGTCGGGCAGCCTCGGCATGACTCAGAGCCAGCGGGTCGTGCGCCAGTTGCCATGGGCCCAGTTCGCCAATGGCCAGATCCAGCGCCTGCCGGATACCGCCCGCTGATGCCTGACAGGTCACGCCAGCAAAGCGGCATGGATGCCGAGCGCCACGCGCTCGAGCATCTTCAACAACAGGGTCTGCGCCTGCTGGCGCAGAACTGGTGGTGCAAACGCGGCGAGCTTGATCTGGTCATGCTAGATGGCGATACAGTAGTATTCGTTGAAGTCCGCTACCGAAAAGACACTCAATGGGGTGGCGCGCTCGATAGCATCGATGAGCGCAAACGGCAAAAGCTGATTTTCGCCGCGCAATATTTTCTTCAGCGCGAGTCGCGCTGGGCCAATTCCCCTTGCCGCTTCGACGTGATTGCCATCGACAGCCACCTCGATCAGCTGAACTGGCTACAGAATGCCTTCGACGGCTGATCACCGGCATCACGAACCGGACACTATCACCCAACACTTTTGCTCTTTGCTTTGCGGGCTGCACATTCACGTGCCGAACAGCCGCGCTAATTAAGGTCACACAGATGGACATGCAATCCCGAATTCGCCAGCTTTTTCAGGCCAGTATCGACACCAAGCAACAGGCGATGGAAGTTCTTGCACCGCACATCGAGCAAGCCAGCCAGGTCATGGTCAACGCCCTGCTCAACGAAGGCAAAATGCTTTCCTGTGGCAACGGCGGCTCAGCCGGCGACGCCCAGCACTTTTCGTCCGAGCTGCTCAATCGCTTTGAGCGCGAGCGCCCGAGCCTGCCGGCCATTGCCTTGACGACCGACAGCTCGACGATCACCTCGATCGCCAACGACTACAGCTACAACGAAATCTTCTCCAAGCAGATCCGCGCACTGGGCCAACCGGGCGATGTGTTGCTGGCTATCTCCACCAGCGGCAACTCGGCCAACATAATTCAAGCGATCCAGGCCGCACATGATCGCGAAATGATTGTCGTAGCATTGACGGGACGTGATGGTGGCGGCATGGCGTCGCTGCTGTTGCCCGAGGACGTGGAGATTCGCGTACCGGCCAACGTCACCGCTCGTATTCAAGAAGTCCACCTGCTGGCGATCCATTGCCTTTGCGACTTGATCGACAGCCAATTGTTCGGGAGTGAAGAATGACCCCTAATCGCCTTGGCCTACTGGCCTTGACTCTGTGCCTCGGCATCAGCGGTTGCACCTCGGTGGTGACTGCCAGCCGTGAAGCACCCATTGAAGATGACCGCGGCACTCGCACACTGGGCAGCAAGATCGACGACTCCCTGATCGACACCAAGGTTGGCGTGAACATCGCCAAGGCCGACCCGGCCCTGGACAAGGACTCGCACATCGTCGTCACCAGCTACAACGGTGTCGTGCTGCTCGCCGGGCAAACGCCACGCGCAGACCTCAAGGCCAAGGCCGAACAGGCCGCCGCCGCGGTCCAGCGCGTGAAGCAGGTGCACAACGAGCTGCAAATCATGGCCCCCTCCTCGCTGCTGGCGCGCCAGAACGACACCTGGCTGACCACCAAGATCAAGACCCAGATGCTCGCTGACGCGAACATCCCTGGTTCGCGCATCAAGGTCGTCACTGAAAACGGCATCGTCTACTTGCTGGGCCTGCTGACCAAACAGGAAGCTGCACAGGCGACCAACCTGGTGCAAGGCGTATCCGGCGTGCAGAAGATTGTGAAGCTGTTCGAGTACATCGATTGATCCACATCTTGTAGGAGCGAGCTTGCTCGCGAAAAACGTCCGGTGAATGCGCCCATTCAGACAGCCCGCGCCATCGTTCACGCCCATCGCGAGCAGGCTCGCTCCTACATCGTTTGAAGGTGGTGAAGTAATAAAAAAGGCGATCCATCCGGATCGCCTTTTTTATTACTTCACCACCTTCAAACTGGGGCGACCGCTTGGACGCGGTGGCTCGCTGTCCGGTGGCGGAAGGTCGTCATCCGGTTCGATGTCGTCGTCCTCGCCCATCGGCGACTCCAGATCAAACACCATGCCCTGGCCGTTCTCCCGGGCGTAGATACCCAGGATCGATGCGATAGGCACGTACAAGGTGTGCGGCACGCCACCGAAGCGCCCCTCGAAACTGACCGCCTCGTTGTCCATGTGCAAGTGGCGCACGGCTTGTGGCGATACGTTCAGGACGATCTGGCCGTCACTGGCAAAGCCTTGAGGCACCTGCACCGACGGATACTCGGAATTGACCAGCATATGCGGGGTGCAATCGTTGTCCACAATCCACTCATAGAGCGCGCGGACCAGATAAGGTCGACTGGAGTTCATAGCGGCTCCTTAAGCCTTAGCGCATGTCGCGTTCGACACCAGACAGACTCGCCTGGAAAGCCTCACGCGCAAACTGGCGCTCCATATAATCAAGCAGCGGCTTGGCCGGCCGCGGCAGTTCTATACCCAGAATCGGCAATCGCCAGAGTATTGGCAATAGGCAGCAGTCCACCAGGCTTTGTTCCTCACTGAGGAAAAACGGCTTGTCGGCAAACAGTGGCGACACACCCGTCAGGCTTTCGCGCAACTCCTTGCGAGCCACGGCACGGGCCGCCTCCTTGGTCCGCGAATCCAGAATCAGATCCACCAGACCACACCAGTCCCGCTGAATGCGGTGTATCAGCAGGCGACTGTTGGCACGCGCCACGGGATAAACCGGCAGTAGCGGCGGGTGCGGGTAACGCTCATCCAGATATTCCATCACCACAGTCGACTCCCACAACGCCAGGTCGCGATCGACCAGGGTGGGCAAGCTGCCGTAAGGGTTCACTTCAATCAGTTTAGGCGGCTGGCGTCCAGCTTCCACGTAAATGATCTCGGCGCTGACACCCTTCTCTGCCAGTACGATGCGCACTCGGTGGGAATAGTGGTCGGCGGGGTCGGAGTAACAGGCCAACCGATTGGTCACGCCCATGGCGATCCTCCTCGCTTGTAGAAATTATCGAAAGCGGAAAAACGAGCGCGCCCAGAGGGCGCCTCCCGTAACGACTGGATCACCAGTATCGCTACCTATTCAGAGGCGCCCTTGGGCGCGCGCGATTAACAGCAATAGCTTGAAGCTTTATCAGTGCACGTCTTTCCAGTATTCGCGCTTGAGCAGGTAAGCGAATACGAAGAAGAACGCCAGGTACAACAATACGTACGTACCGATGCGCTGATGTTGCAGCTTAACCGGGTTAGCCGAGTAAGCCAGGAAGGTTACCAGATTCTTGACCTTCTCATCGAACTGCTCTTCAGTCAGAGCACCGCTTTTCGGCACGATGGTCAGTTGATCGCACGCTTCATGAGTCAACGGCGTGCCGGTCAGCGGATCATATTGCTTCTTGCCGTCTTCGACGATCGGAACCTGTTTGCATCCCACTATCTGGCGACCTTGCAGGCCGGCCAGGACGTTAGGCATGCCCACGTTCGGGAAGACCTTGTTGTTCACACCCCATGGGCGCGAAGGATCTTCATAGAACGACTTCAGGTAACCGTAGAGCCAGTCAGTGCCACGCACACGGGCAACCAGGGTCAGGTCTGGCGGTGCAGCACCAAACCAGGCCTTGGCGTCCGCAGGCTGCATGCCGATGCTCATGTGGTCACCGATCTTGGCACCTGTGAACACCAGCTTCTCCAGCATCAACTCATGGGGAATACCCAGGTCGTCGGCAACACGCTCATAGCGCTGGAACTTGGCACTGTGGCAACCCATGCAGTAGTTGGCGAACGTACGCGCACCGTCCTGCATGGCTGCCTTATCGGAAACGTCAATGTCGACTTTTTCCAGCTCAGGACCACCGTGTTCGGCTGCGAAAGCGAACACTGGCAGCGCAGCAAGCATCAATACAGCAAATAGTTTTTTCATCAGCCAGTCACCCTTTCCGGAACCGGTTTGGTCTTCTCGAGCCTGGTGTAGAACGGCATCAGAATGAAGTAGGCGAAGTACAGGAACGTGCATACCTGCGACAGCAGCGTACGGCCTGGAGTCGGAGCCAGCACGCCCAACACACCCAGGATCACGAACGAGATGCAGAACACCCAGAGCCAGATCTTGCTCAGCCAGCCCTTGTAGCGCATGGACTTGACGGGGCTACGATCGAGCCACGGCAGCACGAACAGCACAGCGATGGCCGCGCCCATGGCGATGACACCCAGGAGCTTGTCCGGAACCGCACGCAAGATCGCGTAGAACGGGGTGAAGTACCAGACCGGAGCGATGTGCTCTGGGGTCTTGAAGGCGTTCGCCACTTCGAAGTTCGGCTTCTCGAGGAAGTAACCACCCATTTCCGGGAAGAAGAACACGATCGAGCAGAAGATGAACAGGAACACCACCACGCCGACGATATCTTTCACGGTGTAGTACGGGTGGAAGGCGATGCCGTCCAGCGGTATACCGTTTTCGTCCTTGTGCTTCTTGATGTCCACGCCGTCCGGGTTGTTCGAACCGACTTCGTGCAACGCCAGGATGTGCAGTACCACCAGACCGAGGATGACGATCGGCAGGGCAACCACGTGCAGGGCGAAGAAGCGGTTCAGGGTAATGCCGGAAATCAGGTAGTCACCACGAATCCACTGGGTCAGGTCGTTGCCGATGACCGGGATCGCACCGAACAGCGAGATGATCACCTGGGCACCCCAGTAGGACATCTGGCCCCACGGCAGCAGGTAACCCATGAAGGCTTCGGCCATCAGCGCCAGGTAGATCAGCATGCCGAAGACCCACACCAGCTCGCGCGGCTTCTGGTACGAACCGTAGAGCAGGCCACGGAACATGTGCAGATAGACCACGATGAAGAACGCCGAAGCGCCGGTGGAGTGCAGCAGACGCAGGATCGAGCCGTACTCGACGTCGCGCATGATGTATTCGACAGAGGCAAACGCCTCTTCCGCCGACGGGGTGTAGCTCATGGTCAGCCAGACACCGGTAACGATCTGGTTGACCAGAACGAGCAATGCCAGGGAACCAAAGAAGTAGAAAAAGTTGAAGTTTTTCGGAGCGTAATACTTGCTGAGATGGTCTTCCCACATCTTGGTCGCGGGAAAGCGCGCATCAACCCAATCCATGAACTTGCTCATCACGCTTTCTCCGTATCGACGCCAATGACAATGATCTCATCGGTCTCATAGGAATGCGGGGGAACTGGCAGGTTCAAAGGCGCAGGTTGCGACTTGTAGACGCGGCCAGCCAGATCGTAATGGGAGCCGTGGCACGGGCAGAAATATCCACCTACCCATTTCGGACCAAGATCCGCAGGTGCCACTTCCGGACGGAAAGTAGGCGAACAACCCAAGTGCGTGCAAATGCCGATCAGCAGCAGAACTTCTGGCTTGATCGAACGTGTTTCCGGGTTGACATAAGCCGGTTGCGTCGATTGTTTGGAATCAGGATCGGCGAGATCACCTTCGATCTTTTTCAGATTCCCCAGGATTTCCGGTGTACGGCGGACGATGAACACCGGCTGACCGCGCCACTCAGCAATCATCTGCTGGCCTGGCTCGATTTTGCTGACATTCACTTTCACCGGTGCACCAGCGGCTTTCGCCTTGGCACTGGGAAACCATGACCCCACGAACGGGACCGCAGCCCCCACCGCTCCTGCAGCACCCACCACGGATGTGGCTGCTACCAAGAAGCGACGCCGGCCTGTATTCACGCCGTCATTGCTCATTCAGTCCTCTCCCATCAGCTTTGTGGCCTGTTAAATCAGGCATCTACTAAGTAAAACTATGTACTTATAAAAATTTTGCCGAATGGTAATGAAAAGCCCCAATTCTGACAAGGTAATTACCGGAGCCCACCACCCTCAAGCCTTGGAGTATAGGGCGTCTACGGATGTGGCAAGTTGTCACAGCGCAATTCTTTGATAAATCTCAGGCATAAAAAAACGCCCAGCTCCGTGAGGAAACTGGGCGTTCTTTTTTGAACGTGAAAGCGAATTAACGCTTCGAGTACTGCGGACGCTTACGCGCTTTACGCAGACCGACTTTCTTACGTTCAACTTCACGAGCATCGCGGGTTACGAAGCCGGCTTTACGCAGGGCGCTGCGCAGAGTCTCGTCGTAGTCCATCAGAGCACGAGTGATGCCGTGGCGGATTGCGCCAGCTTGACCACTCACACCACCGCCGATCACGGTGACGTAGATGTCGAACTTCTCGACAGTCTCAGTCAATTCCAGCGGCTGACGAACTACCATGCGGGCAGTTTCGCGGCCGAAGAAATTATCCAGCGAACGGTTGTTGATGGAGATGTTACCAGTACCCGGACGCAGGAAAACGCGTGCGGTTGCGGTCTTGCGACGGCCAGTGCCGTAATTTTGAGTCGCCGACATAATGTACTATTCCGTTAAAACTTCAGTTCTTGGGGCTGCTGAGCAGTATGTGGGTGTGCAGCGCCCGCATAGACTTTCAGCTTACGGTACATGTCGCGACCCAGCGGGTTCTTAGGCAGCATGCCTTTTACCGCGGTCTCGATCACGCGCTCAGGGGCCTTGGCGATCAGCTTTTCAAAGTTGATCGACTTGATGCCGCCCGGGAAACCGGAGTGGGAGTAGTACATTTTGTCAGTGGTTTTAGCACCGGTAACACGGATCTGCTCAGCGTTGATTACGACGATGTAGTCGCCAGTGTCAACGTGAGGAGTGTACTCAGGCTTGTGCTTGCCACGCAGACGGCTCGCGATTTCGGTGGCCAGACGACCCAGGGTCTGACCAGCAGCGTCGACGACAAACCAGTCGCGCTTTACTGTTTCCGGTTTAGCAGTAAAAGTCTTCATTCTTTATAGCCTCAGGGGCCGCCCTGTAAATTAGACGGCGGATCTTACTGAATAGTGCGTACTTTGACAAGTCAAAGGCAGCCGGATACAGACGCTTTCGGGGGCTCGGGTCGGCGCGTCCGTTCAACGGCAAGATTCTTCGGCGGCGGCGCATCACTTCCACTGCAGAAAGAGGTGCGCAATTATGCAGATTGCGAAAAATAATTCAACCTGCTTTTATGATTGTTTTGCCCAAGGAGCACCCCGATGGACTATCGCCAGCTAGGCCGAACCAATCTGAATGTGAGTGCCCTCTGCCTCGGAACCATGACCTGGGGCGAGCAAAACAGCGAGGCAGACGCCTTCGCCCAGATTGAACGAGCCAAGAGCGCCGGGATCAACTTCATCGATACCGCCGAAATGTACCCGGTGCCGCCCAAGGCCGAAACCTACGCCACCACCGAACGCTACATCGGCAACTACTTCAAAAGCCGCGGCGATCGCGCCGACTGGATCCTGGCCAGCAAGATCGCCGGCCCCGGCAATACCATCGATTACATCCGCGACAAGAACCTGCGGCACAATCGGCAGCACATCACCGAAGCCGTGGACGCCAGCCTCAAGCGCCTGCAAACCGACTACATCGACCTGTACCAGCTGCACTGGCCGGAGCGCAGCACCAACTTCTTCGGGCAACTGGGCTACAAACACCAGACCGAAGCCAACCTGACGCCACTGGAGGACACCCTCGAAGCGCTGGACGAACAGGTCCGCGCCGGCAAGATCCGCCACATCGGCCTGTCCAACGAGACGCCATGGGGCACCATGCGCTTCCTGGCCCTGGCCGAAGCCCGAGGCTGGCCGCGCGCCGTATCGATCCAGAACCCGTACAACCTGCTCAATCGCAGCTTCGAAGTCGGCCTGGCGGAGATCGCCATCCGCGAGCAGTGCGGCCTGCTCGCCTATTCACCGCTGGCGTTCGGTTTCCTGTCAGGCAAGTACGAAGGTGGCGCCCGCCCGCCTAAAGGTCGCCTGAGCCTCTACAGCCGCTTCAGCCGCTATTTCAACCCACAGTCGGAAGCGGCCTGCAGCCGGTACGTGGCCCTGGCTCGCGAACACGGCCTGGACCCGGCGCAAATGGCCCTGGCGTTCGTGACGCAGCAGCCGTTCGTGACCAGCAACATCATTGGCGCGACCACCATGGAGCAACTGGAAAGCAACATCGCCAGTTTCGACTTGAAGCTGTCGGAGGAAGTGCTGGAGGGGATCGAGGCGATTCACCAGGATCATCCGAATCCTGCGCCATAATTTTAAAAGATCGCAGCCTGCGGCAGCTCCTACAGGGTTTACGCCAAACCCATGTAGGAGCTGCCGCAGGCTGCGATCTTTTCAGCCATCAAAAATGAATCAAAGCGACCGCGCAATGATCTCCTTCATGATCTCGTTCGTCCCGGCATAGATCCGCTGCACGCGCGCATCCGCCCATGCCCGCGCGATCGGGTATTCCCACATGAACCCGTAGCCACCGTGCAACTGCACACACTCGTCGAGCACCTTGCACTGCAGGTCGGTGCCCCAGTACTTGGCCATCGCCGCCGTCGGCACGTCGAGCTTGCCTTGCAGATGCAGTTCCAGGCAGCGGTCGACGAAGACACGGCCGATCTGGATTTCCGTGGCCATCTCCGCCAGTTTGAACCGGGTATTCTGGAAATCCGCGATCGACTTGCCGAACGCCTTGCGCTCGCGGGTGTAGTCCAGCGTCCATTGCAGCGCCGCTTCGGCTGAAGCCAGGCCGCCAATGGCCACTGTGAGGCGCTCCTGGGGCAGTTCCTGCATCAGGTAGGCAAAGCCCATCCCGGCCTGGCCCAGCAGGTTTTCCTTGGGCACACGCACGTCCTGGAAGAACAGCTCCGAGGTGTCCTGGGCTTTCATCCCGACCTTCTCCAGGCGCTTGCCCTTGTCGAAGCCCGGCGTATCGGCTTCCACCAGAAACAGACTGGTGCCCTTCGCGCCGGCCTTCGGATCGGTCTTGGCGACAACGATCACCAGATCGGCCAGGTAGCCGTTGGTGATGAAAGTCTTGGAGCCGTTGATCACATACTCATCGCCATCGAGCACGGCCGTGGTTTTCACGCCCTGCAGATCGGAACCGGCGCCCGGTTCGGTCATGGCGATCGCGGTCACCATCTCGCCGGACACCAGTTTCGGCAGGTACTTCTGCTTCAGCGCCTCACTGCCGTAATGCAGGATGTACGGCGCCACGATGTCCGAGTGCAGGGAGAAACCGATACCCGTCAGGCCAAGCCGGCCTACTTCTTCGATTACCACCGCGCTGTAGAGAAAGTCCGCCCCCAGGCCACCGTACTCTTCCGGCAGGTGTGAGCAGAGCATCCCCGCCTCCCCTGCCTTGTTCCACAGCTTGCGGTCGATATAGCCTTGTTTTTCCCATTGCCCATGGAAGGGCACCGCCTCCTTTTCGAGAAACGTCCGCACGCTGTCGCGGAAAAGCTCGTGCTCGGAACTGAACAAGGTTCTGGGGATCATGCGGCACCTTTTCTTTGTTTTTAGAAGGAGTTGACCTTCAGAGACTATGCCTCGCTTCCGATACAGGACACTGGACACATCCGACAAAAAATAAGACGATCCAGCCGTCTGGTGACCACTTCCCCCTATAAAAATAAAGTTGAATTATGTCTAACCAAGCCTCCACGCCCCTGCGGCGCGTCAGCATCCTGGCCATCGACCGGGTTTTCGCTTCCACCCTCATGCAAGCCAAGGATTTCTTCCACCTCGCCAGCCTGCGCTACGGCAAACAGCTGGGCCAGGGCCTGACACCGGCGTTCGAAACCCGCCTGGTCAGCCCCGATGGCAAACCGGTCAACACCTTCAGCGATGTGATGATTCCGGTGGACGGCGGGCTGGAAAACGCCGACATCATCATTCTTCCCGCGTTCTGGGACGATTTTGAAAGCCTCTGCAAACGTTACCCGCAAGTCCTGCCCTGGTTGCGCCAACAGCATGCGCGCGGCGCCGTGCTGTGCGGCGAGGCCACCGGTGTGTTCTGGCTGGCCGAAGCCGGGCTGCTCAACGGCAAGGAAGCGACCACCTACTGGCGCTTCTTCAATGCCTTCGCCGAACGCTTCCCACAGGTCCAGCTCAATCAGGACAAACACCTGACCGACGCCGACAACCTGTACTGCGCCGGCGGCACCACCTCGGCGTGCGACCTGTACATTTACCTGATCGAGCGTTTCTGTGGCGCCAATGTGTCCCAGGCCGTAGCGCGGGACATTCTGTATGAGGTGCAGCGCAGCTACTCGCCGGGACGCATCGGTTTTGGCGGCCAGAAGCTGCACCAGGACGTGATCATCCTGCAGATCCAGCACTGGCTCGAAGAACACTTCGCCGACAAGTTCCGCTTCGAAGACGTCGCCCGCGAACACGGCATGAGCATCCGCAACTTCATGCGCCGCTTCCAGACCGCCACCGGTGACAAGCCACTGCATTATCTGCAGCGCCTGCGCATCGAAACCGCCAAGGGTTTGTTGTCCGGCAGCCGCAAGAGCATCAAGACCATCAGCTATGAGGTGGGCTATGACGATGCGAGCTTCTTTGCACGGCTGTTCCGCCAGCACACGGAGCTGTCGCCGAACCAGTATCGGCAGCAGTTTCAGCAGGCTGCATAAAATCCCGCAAACTTGCTCTGGCTGCATTTCCACGTTCACGTGCGAATGCAGCCAGAGACGCTCTGCGTTCCGCTTTGACATGCGATAAAAAAGGTCATGGCGTGCATTCCCACGCTGGGCGCGGAAACGCCAGTGACCTCCATACAGCGTCTTTTCTTACGATAAAAAACGAATATAGAGCATCAACGCATCTCGTCCGACTAATGTACGCAGGCCATCCAGAGCTTCAACATCTTCCCCTTCAAACACCATCAGGGAAGATCAAAGGTGACTATCGGATCAAGCTACAACTACCCTTCATACATCGCCAAAGAGGCCGCCCGAACAAAGCGTTCGGCTAAAAACAAATGGGCAGCTCGCTTTCCCAATCCGCCGGATTTGTGCTTTGACTATCGTGCACTGGTAGAACAGGAAAACGGCATCGCCAGGGCAACTGACCCGCAACATAAAATCTGCATCATCGGCGCCGGCGTCACAGGCCTGACCGCCGCCAGAGAACTCTATCGCTGCGGTTTTACCCATATCACTCTCATCGAACAATCCAGACGCATCGGCGGCAGGCATCTGACCGTTCCCGGTAGCCGAAACTCAGCAACAAGTCATACACCGTTTGAAATGGGTGCCATGCGCATGCCCTTCTTCAACCGGGCGGATGAGTCGCCGACAGAAGGTCGGTCGCTGATGGCTTACTACGCCAATCAATTTGAATTGGCGTTTTCAGACTTCGCCAACCCCGGTAGCCAATGGGTTAGCTCGACAGGCATCTATCTCCGGGAGGGCAGCATGGGCGGCGGATCGGCGCCGCAAATGTTGATATGGAAAAACGAAGACGGCGAAACACCGCCTCCCGGCGATGAATTGCAAAAGGTTTATTCCAAGTGGAAAACCTTTGCCGATCGCATGACCCGCCACGTTGCGGAGCTTTATGCGAGCCAGGAATGGGAGAACACATGGGCTTCTATCGTCGAAAAATACGAGAGTATCTCGTTCCGTGACCTGGTCAGCATGCCAGCACTGGAAGCTTGGGATGGCCGCTCACCCGGAGATTTCGGCGGAATGGGAATGACTGCACAAGAGTCCGCAATTTTTTACGCGATAGGTATCGGTGACGGTAGCTGGGGAGCTTTTTACGACGTGTGCTGCCTCTACCCCCTGCGTACCGCGATTTTCGGTTTCAGCAGCCAATTGCAACTGATCCATGGTCGAGTGGACTCAAACGGCGATCCACTGGATTCGCCCTACCTGAATAGCAAAGCCGTTTTTGACTCAATGGGGCAGAGTTTCGACAAGCCCCGCTACATCGGCCTCGCCGCGTTGGACGAATGCCTGCTGTTTGTGAAAACCGACGAAACCGGAAGGTCCATCTACGAACATAGCCTCGAAAGAAGCAATGGGCTTCTCACCGACTCATCCGTCACAAAACTGGAAAAGCTGACCAATCAAAAAATACGCGTCTATTACAACTGGAAACACAGTCAACCCGAGCACATCCAGGAGCAATTTGATGACTATGACTCGGTCATCATGACACTACCCTCCTGGCTGATTGAAACTCGAATCAAGCTCGAAAACTTCACCCGGGAGATGCTGCCTTTCGAGACGATTAACGCTTACAAAACCGCACACTGGGAAACTAGCTGCAAAGTGTTTGCACCGCTGAAGAAATCATTTCTCTCGAAAAACAAAAACATCCCGCAAGCCATCGTAACCGACAGTTTTATCCACGAATCCTGCTAAGTTATACCTGGGAAGATGATGCAACCAAGCTCGCCTCATTCAGCGATAAGGCATTGGTATCAAAATGCGCCGAAGAGCTGGATCGCATACTCATGAACTCTACCAATATCCAAGAGAGAATTTCTCCCTACATCGGCATTGATCAAGCGGTGGTTCAGCGTTGGATCACCGATAAAAATGCTCTGGGCTGTGCCAAGCTTTACCGACCGGGCACCTACTACGATGCCGTCGGCCTGATGAAGTACAACCGGGACCTCGCCCATGTATCAGGCTTGTATTTGTCTGGTGAATCATTTTCTGTCGATGCCGGTTGGACGGAGCCATGTTTTCGCGGTGCTGTCGATGCAGTGATTCATATCTGCAACAAAACCGCCGCGACCTTCAATGGCGGATTTTCCTTGAGCGACTACCCGCACTACCAACTCAAAACCTGATCACATCCCCGCTCCAGAGCCATGCACGCAATACATGGCTCTACCTCTCGTGCCTGCCACCCACTGCCATCAAACATCACGCTGATCCATTTTCGGACAAGGACTACGACCTAAACGGAAGTAGCTGACTTACACCCCATTCCTGATTCCCCTCTTATACACACGCCATTTAACAGCTTGAAAAACAATAAAAAGAGGAACGACGGAATGTCTGAGCCAACAAGCCCTGCTCGTGTAGCAGTCGTGCAATTCGATCCACAAGTCGGCATCGAGAAATGTGCAGGTAATCTGCGTCGCAGCCTGGAATTGGCGCTTGAAGCGGTAAACGGCGGGGCGAATCTCATCGTTCTGCCCGAGCTTTCCAATACCGGCTATTTCTTCAGCAATCGACAGGATGCCTTCGCCCATGCCGAAGCGGTTCCCGACGGACCAAGCGTGCAGTGCTGGATCGACTTCGCCCGCGAACACAACGTTTACCTCGTGGCCGGTCTGGCCGAACGCGACGGCATGCGACTCTTCAACACCGGTGTTCTGGTGGGACCAGACGGTTTTATCGGCAAGTACCGCAAAGCCCATTTGTGGAATCTGGAGAAGCTCTGGTTCACCCCCGGCGACCTGGGTTTCCCGGTTTTCGACACACCGATCGGCCGCATCGGGCTGTTGATCTGCTGGGACATCTGGTTCCCAGAAGTGCCACGGATCCTCGCCCAGCAAGGCGCGGATATCATTTGCAGCCTGAACAACTGGGTCTGGACACCGCCGCCGCTGTTCGACGATGCCGGTAAGTGCATGGCGTCTTATCTGACGATGACCGCCGCTCACGTCAACAATGTGTTTATCGCTGCTGCCAGCCGAATCGGCGAGGAGCGCGGCGCGCGCTACCTGGGTTGCTCGTTGATTGCCGGAACCAACGGCTGGCCGATTGGCACCGTGGCTTCGGCAGACAAGCAGGAAATCCTGTTTGCCGATGTCGACCTGACCAGCTCCCGCAGTGCGCCCATCTGGAACAACCTGAACGATCTGCATCGCGATCGCCGATCCGATCTTTACGATCAGATGCTCGGCTACACCCAACACCCTTGCCTCCCACGTTGATCAGGAGGCCTATCGCATGGAAGTTACAACCGACAAAAACCAACCATCGCGCAAATCACCAATTGATACAGCCGTCGTCCTGCTAATAATCGGCGCGACACTGCTGATCGTCTGGCTTTCTTTCAGCAACCGTACTTTCTGGGGAGCGCATTGGCCCGGCTACGGCGACATGGTATCGCTGCTACCCGAACCGAGTGCCTGGTTGCGCTGGGTGTTAGGTGACATCAGCGAGGTGGCTTTCTACAAGCACGAGTTCGCCTCGATCGGTCTGCTGGCGGGCGCATATCTGGCTTACTGGGCGAATCGAACGGGGAAATCCTGGCAAGGATTTGCCATCTCTTATGGAACGGGGCTTTGGCCCTGGCTGGTCACCAGCTCGTTGCTCGGGCTGCTGCTGAGCAATCTGCTATGGGGCTGGACGGTGACAGCCACAACCTGGCAACCCACATTCGTAGCATTCGTCTCGCTGCCAGCAGCGATGGTGTTGATGTTTGGCGGAGGCTGGAAGGTCACGATCAACGGCGCACTCATGGGCGCCGTACTCGTCACACCGATGTGCCTGCTGATCGTCAATTACGTGTGCCAACCGCTGGCCCTGCCTGCGGTAATTGGCAATGTACTGGGCATGGCGGTTGCCAGCGTCCTGGCGTTTCTGTTCTGCCGCTATTGGCCGAACCTGGTGAAATCCAGGCCTTCGCAAACGCCCCCCACCTTGATCGCCACCGCCAAGGCGCCCGACTATGGCGTCTTCTGGAGCCTGCGCCGGATTCTGGCGGACTTTTCCGAAGCACCGTTCTTCGGCAATGAACTGGCCAGCCTTGGCCTGATACTGGGTGCATTGCTGGCGTACAGCTTGAACCCTTCAAGCCCCGCGTACGGATCGGGCCTGTTACTGCACATCATCGGTGCGCAGGCATTGGCCTCGGCCATCGGCGTGCTGATCTGGCGTCGACAATGGATGTTGCGCGGCTGGTATCCCACTTACATCCCGTTGGTTTCAGTGGTGCCCGCGGCGATTCTGGCCTATGGCGGCAGCTGGCAGATTATCGTCTCAAGTGCACTGCTGGGGGCATTGCTCGCACCACCGCTGGCTTGTGTGATTGCCAAAAAATTACCGGCCGACATGCACGCCTACATCGCCAATGTAATGTCGATGGCCATCAGCACACTGCTGATCGTGCCGCTGATCGGCTTTCTGATCGCTGATTAACGTGCCAGCCATTCAGCTATATCGCGGCCTCAAAAGCGAATACAGCCACTTTTCATTACAAACAAGCGAGGTATCCCATGGACCTGCCCAAACTGTCCATCGCGGCACTTGGCGGCACGGTAAGCATGCAAGCGAGCAATGCCGGTGAAGGCGTCATCCCGACCGTCAGCGGCGAAGCCCTGCTGACCTCCATACCGGAACTGACGACGCTGGCCGGAGTCACCGTTGAGACCCTCGGCCTGCTGCCCAGTGCATCCCTGGATTTCGAGTTTTTGCTGGACGTATTGTCCTGGGCTGAGTTTCAGGTCAAAAAGGGCGCTACTGGGGTCGTGATAACCCAAGGCACCGACACCCTCGAAGAGGCCGCAGTGTTTTTGGATTACCTGTGGCCCTACGACACCCCCTTGGTGCTGACCGGCGCCATGCGTTCCGCAGCGCAGCCAGGTGCCGATGGACCGGCCAATCTGCTGGATGCATGTCGCGTTGCCCTGGCGCAGAACAGCCGGCAGCGCGGCGTCCAGGTCGTGATGAACGGACAGATTCATCAAGCGTGCAGCGTTCGCAAAACCGATTCGCTGGCATTGCAGGCGTTTTCCTCTCCGGTTGTGGGGCCCGCAGGCCTGCTGCTGGAAGACCGTGTTCGCTACCTGCGCCCGCCGGGGCCACGCACGGTGTTGCCTTTGCCGCAACAGACCACACAGAAAGTTGCGCTGCTTGAAGCCTCACTTTCGGCCGACACCCTGCTACTGGAGAATATTTTCGCACTCGGTTACGACGGGCTGGTGATCAGCGGTTTTGGCGCCGGCCACATCTCGCAGCGCTGGGCGACAAGGATTGAGCATATTGCCGAACGAATCCCCGTGATCATTGCGACCCGAACCGGTTCCGGCTCCACCGCACGTGCCTCTTACGGTTTTGACGGCGGGGAGATGGACTTGATCCGCAAGGGTGCATCGATGGCGGGTTTTCTATGTCCGCGAAAGGCCCGGATTCTGCTTTGGCTGCTACTCGGTTGCCAACGGCAGCACGAGCTTGAGCGGTATCTCAACGAAGGCATTTGACTTCAAAACAATGTACAAACCTGTGGGAGGGCGATTTTCGCTGACAAAAAAGGCCTGCATTTGCAGGCCTCTTTCATTTTCCGAATCGCTCTACCGATTTAAACGCTTACGGCTTGTGCGCCCGGGCCAGGAATTCGTGGGATTGCATTTCCAGCAGACGGCTCAGGGTACGCTGGAACTCGAAGTTCAAGCGCCCGCCGGTGTACAGATCCTTGAGTTCGACTTCGGCAGAAATGATCAGCTTCACGTTACGGTCGTAGAACTCGTCGACCATGTTGATGAAGCGCCGGGCGATGTCGTCGGTGGTGACGCTCATCTGCTCGACATCGCTGAGCAGCACGGCGTGGAAGATCTTGCCCAGTTCGATGTAGTCATTCTGGCTGCGCGGGCCGTCGCACAGTTCACGGAAGTTGAACCAGGCCACGTCATCGCAGGTGCGCAGGGCACGAATTTCTCGGTTTTCGATCATCAGCACGTCATTTTCGACCGCTGCCGTGCATTCCGGCGTCAGCGCACGGAAGCTCTTGCGCAGGCTTTCGTTGGCGGCTTCGTCGAGCGGATAGTGGAACAGCTCGGCTTGTTCGAGGTGACGCAGACGATAGTCGACGCCGCTGTCGACGTTGACGATCTCGGTATTCTGCTTGATCAGCGCAATGGCCGGCAGGAAGCGCGCGCGTTGCAGGCCGTCCTTGTACAGGCCGTCCGGCACGATGTTCGACGTCGCGACCAGGGTCACGCCGTTCTTGAACAGTTCTTCCATCAAGGTGCCAAGGATCATGGCGTCGGTGATGTCGGAAACGAAGAATTCATCGAAGCAGATGACCCGGGCTTCGGTGGCGAAGCGCTTGGCGATGATGGTCAGCGGGTTTTTCTCGCCGCCCAGGGTTTTCATCTCTTCGTGCACGCGCTTCATGAAGCGGTGGAAGTGGGTACGGGACTTTTCCTTGAAGGGCAGCGCTTCGAAGAAGGTGTCCACCAGGTAAGTCTTGCCGCGACCTACGCCGCCCCAGAAATACAGACCCTTGACCGGGGTCTGATCCTTCTTGCCAAACAACTTGCCCAGCAGGCCCGGCTTGTTTTGCTCAGCCGCGACCAGATCGTCGTACAGGCGCTGCAAATGACGCACGGCAGTTTCCTGCGCGGCATCATGGAAGAATTCCGGGCGTTTCAGATCAGCTTGATATCGTTCTAGGGGCGTCATAATTCGTTAGCAAGGCAACAAAAACGGGCCGACACTGTAGCGACGGCCCCGAGGAATGGCAATCGGCCCTTGGTCGGGCCGGACCGTTGTTTATTCCTGAACCGGCGTCAGGGCGATGCGCAAAGCCTCGACGGCAGCATCACGCGCAGCACTGTCGACAAAGGCCGGGCTGTCGGCAACGCACTCGCCCTCAAGCCAGACGCTGAAATTCAGCTCTTCACTGCGTACGTCCAGTGGCTGACCCGATTGCAGTTGCTTGGTCACCTGACCGGCGGTCTTGCCGTCGGCGAAGTTGCGCGACAGCAGCAGTTGCTCTCCATCGGCCGCCAGCAGACGGAAACGGAAGCTGCCGTCGTCTTCGCGGAAGCTGACAAAACGTGCGGCTTTCGCGGCCTTCTTCTTGGTGGTCGCCGCGACTTGAGTCTGAGCAACGAAGGAGCGCAGGCCCACCGCTTCACGCAGTTCATTGAGGAAGGGTGTCGCTACCGCACGGGCCTTTTTCGCACCGTGTTGCAGGATGTCTTCCAGATCCGCCGGACGCTCGATCAACTGGTTGTAGCGCTCGCGGGATTCACCCAATTCGTTGTCGAGCAGCTGGAACAGGCGATTCTTCGCCTCGCCCCAACCCAGGCCCTGCAACAATTCGCTGCGGAACTCGTCGGCCTGCGCCGGGGTGGCGAATGCCTGGAACAAGGTGAACAGGTGCGAGTTATCAGGATCCTTGGCTTCACCCGGCGCGCGGGAGTCGGTGACGATCCGCGAAATCGCGTCCTTCATTTCCTTGGCGCTTGAGAACAGCGGAATGGTGTTGTCGTAGCTCTTCGACATCTTGCGGCCATCCAGGCCCGGCAACGTGGCGACGCTCTCTTCGATCAACGCCTCGGGCATGGTGAAGAACTCTTTGCCCTGGCCAAACAGGTGGTTGAAGCGCTGGCCGATGTCCCGCGCCATTTCCACGTGCTGGATCTGGTCGCGACCGACCGGCACCTTGTGCGCGTTGAACATCAGGATGTCCGCCGCCATCAGCACCGGGTAGCTGTACAGGCCCATGGTGATGCCAGCGTCCGGGTCTTCGCCGGTCTCGACGTTCTTGTCCACGGAAGCCTTGTAGGCGTGGGCGCGATTGAGCAGGCCCTTGGCGGCGACGCAGGTCAGCAGCCAGGTCAGCTCGGGGATTTCCGGGATGTCGGACTGGCGGTAGAAGGTCACGCGGTCGACATCCAGGCCACCGGCCAGCCAGGTCGCGGCGATTTCCAGACGCGAGCGCTGGATGCGCAGCGGGTCATCGCACTTGATCAGGGCGTGGTAGTCGGCCAGGAAGTAGAACGAATCGGCATTGCTGTCACGGCTGGCGACGATCGCCGGGCGGATGGCGCCAGCGTAGTTGCCCAGGTGCGGCGTGCCGGTGGTGGTGATGCCGGTGAGGATACGGGTACGAGTCGTCATGGGTAATCGCTTGTCAGACTGCAATCAATTCGAGAGACGCGGCAGGATCAGATCCTTGAGATCGGTCAGCTTGCCATGAAAAAAGTGTCCGCATTCTGCCACTTTCAGCAGCTCATGGGGACGTTCGAGCTTCTCGGACCATTGGTAAACGACTTGTGGATCGATCACTTCGTCGGTTTCCGGCTGGATCAAGGTCAACTCGCCGCGCTGCGGCAACTGATCCTGGTCCCCCAGGCGCATGACCGCCGGCGCGACCATGAACAGGTGCTTGAGCTGCTCGCCCTTGGCCTCAAGACGTCCGCCGAGACTTGCTGCAACAAATCCACCGAAGGAGAAACCGAACAGGGTCAGCGGCAACTCCGGGTGTTTGCTGCGAAACCATTCGGCGACAGCCTGGGCATCATCAACTTCACCGGTGCCCATGTCGTGGGAGCCCTGGCTGGCACCGACGCCACGATAGTTGAAGCGCAGGGTGACCAGCCCGGCGTCACGCGCAGTGCGCTGCAGGGTCGAAACCACTTTGTTGAGCATGGTGCCGCCCTGTACCGGGTTCGGATGGCAGATCAGCGCCAGGCCGCGAGGCTGCTCGTTGTCCAGGTAAAGGGCTTCCAGTTGACCCACCGGGCCATCAATCACTACAGGGGTTTCGCGCATAAGCAAGGAAGGAACTCCGTGACCTCGAATCGGGTCGACTCGTCTAGCAAATTGTCTGTGGCTGTCTATTGCGAGTGAATCGCGGTATACAGCGCAGGTTCGAGCCGTTAACGTAAAGCAAAGCCGTTTATAGAGGAAGGACTCGTGGAACACTCGCTCTTAGTTTGGTTGCTACCGACTCTTGCCCTGGTTGTGGGTGTCGCCATTGGGTTCCTGATCGCTCGCCTTGCGCCGAATGCCGCGCCTAGCAGCACGCAACGTCAGCTGGACGATATTCAGGAACGTTTCGACAGTTATCAGAACGAAGTGGTGACCCACTTCAACAGCACTGCGACATTGGTCAAGAAACTGACTGCGAGCTATCAGGAAGTGCAGGACCATCTCGCCGAGGGCGCCAACCGCCTGGCCCTGGACGAACAGACTCGCCAACGCCTGCTGGCCTCCCTGCACGCCGATGCAGCGCAGGCACCCCGTGAACGCCTGACGCCACCGCGCGATCAGGAGCCGCCGCGCGACTACGCACCGAAAGCCCCGAACGCGCCCGGCATGCTCGATGAGCATTACGGCCTGAAGAAGTAATCAGGCTGCAGGTGTGAAAAAGCCCCCGGACGAGTGATTATCCGGGGGCTTTTTCGTTTCTGGATTCTTCATTGATGTGGATATGGATGGTTTCTTGTAGGAGCTGTCGAGTGCAACGAGGCTGCGATCTTTTGATTTTCAGAAGCAAGATCAAAAGATCGCAGCCTCCGGCAGCTCCTACAGATAAGAGATAAGCGCGCACAAAAAAACCGCCCGATCTGATGAGGATCGGGCGGTTTATTTACGCCTGGGGTTCAATCAGGCGATCAAGGGTACTGCTGAACCTGACCTTGCTGCTGACCACCATACTGCTGGCCCGGAATCGCCTTGAGGTTAACCTCTACACGACGGTTCTGCGCCCGGCCATTGGCGTCGCCGTTGCTGGCAACCGGGCTATCCGGCCCCGCACCACGAGCGCTCAGGTTGGCACCGCTGACCCCTTGCGAGGTCAGGTAGGTGGCCACGCTTTGTGCACGACGCTGGGACAGGTCCATGTTGTGCTGGCGGCTGCCGGTGCTGTCGGTGTAGCCCACGATTTCGATCTGGTTCTGGTTGAACTCTTTCAGCGAGCCCGCCAGGTTGTTCAGCGGCTGATAGAAACTTGGGGCAATGTTGGCCGAATCGGTAGCGAACGTGATGTTGCCCGGCATGATCAGCTTGATCTGGTCGCCCTGGCGCTGAACTTCAACACCGGTATTGGCCATGCTGGCGCGCAGTTTTTTCTCTTGCTGGTCGGCGTAGTAGCCGTAACCGGCCGCCGAAGCACCGACCACTGCCGCACCGATCAGCGCGCCCTTGCCACGGTTATCGTGGTTGATCGCAGCACCGGCCAGCGCACCGGCCAGAGCGCCGAGACCACCGTACTTCGCGGTCTTGCTCATGCCTTCGGAGCCGCTGTCCGCCTGCCCCTGAGCCTGGCCTTGACCGCCGTAAGGGTTGGGCGAGGCACAACCGGACAAAACGGCCACAGCCGTAGCGACAATAATCAAACGACGCGTGGTGAACATGTATAGCTCCTACTTTTTTGCATTCTGTGGTGCAACGGACCAAGGCACAGCCTTTGCGGGTGTTGGATCACTTCCGGGAACAAAAATTCCGCTCGTTACAAATCAGGCCCGTACAAAGGGGTTTTCGCGCATTTCATCGCCCAGACGGGTGTCCGGACCATGCCCGGCCACCACCGTCGCCTCTTCGTCGAGGGTGTACAAACGCTGCTTGATCGAACGCACGATGGTCGCCTGGTCGCCGCCCCACAAATCCGTGCGCCCTACCCCACGCTTGAACAACGTGTCACCGGCAATCAGTAGCTTGGCATCGGCAAACCAGAAACTCATCGACCCCGGTGTGTGCCCAGGCGTGTGAAGCGCCACGCCACAACCGCAGGCCAGCTCTTCATCATCGGCCAGCCAGCGGTCCGGGGACGGCACCGGGGTGAAGGGCACACCGAACATCTGGCACTGCATTTCCAGGTTGTCCCAGAGAAACTGGTCTTCCTTGTGCAGATGCAAGGTTGCGCCGGTTTTCTCCTTGAGTTGACCGGAAGCCAGGAAATGATCGAGGTGCGCGTGGGTGTGAATGATGCTGACCACTTTCAGCCCCAGGGCATCGAGACGCGCCAGGATCAGCTCATGATTTCCACCCGGATCGACAACGATGGCCTTTTTCGTCACCGGATCGCCGATGATCGTGCAGTTGCACTGCAAAGGGCCGACGGGGAAGGTTTCGCGGATGAGGGTGGGATGCTGGGACATCGGGGGCCTGCTCGATAAACGGGGGACGGGCGATTTTCGCACAATTGAGTATCCAGCCAATGGCCGCGATGTGTAACGTGAAAAATCCTTAACCCAGCACCCCCAATTCCTTCGCCCGCGCCACGGCCTGGGTACGCCGCTCGACCCCGAGTTTGCTGTTGATGTGGCTGGCGTGGGTCTTGACCGTGTGTAAGGAAATAAACAGCTGATCGCTGATTTCCTGGTTCGAACAGCCCTGGGCGATCAATCGCAGAACCGCCAATTCCCGCGTGCTGAGTTGCTCCGCAGTCGCGCAGGATTCCGGTCCTGGGCGGGCAGTCAATGCCGGAAGTTTTTCACTGAGGCTCAGGGAAACAGGGGTTGGCGAACACTGTTGAAGCTGCCCACGCAGCCAGTCCGGGTGCTCGGCCAGCAAGCCCTCGAAGGGTTGCAGCACGCCTCCGCCAGCGGCGTCCAGCGCCTGGACCAGTGCCTTGCGTGCTTCCGGCTCCCGTCCGCTGCCCAGCAACAACGCCACTTTCTGGGTCAGTGCCATGGCACTGAGCATCTGCCGACCGCTTTGCTGGCCATGTTCGAGCAGCGCATTCAAACGCCCTTCGGCCAGCATCGGCTGGCCCTGGATGACGTCCAGCAAAGCTTGCTGCAATTCGATATGCAGCGGCAATTGCGGATGGAACTCCGGCGGTGCCGCCGCGTTTTCGCCGTTGTAAGTCTGCCCCAGGCGCGCCAGCCAGGCTTCGGCCAGATCGGTACGCCCCTGGGCCAGCCAGAGCTCACATTTGACCAGGGTGATCATGGCCAGGTAGTAGATCGGCGGCACGTCCCAGATGTGCATGAGCCGCTCGGCTTCGGCCAATTCGGCAAAGGCTTTGGCGAACTCTCCGCTGCTGCCTTCCAGCCTGGCAATCACGCAGTGGCCGATAAGCACGCTGATGTCACGACAGGCGCGCGCCTCGCTCAGGCCGGCCTGCAAGCGCACCCGCGCCAATTGCGGCTGCATGCGCAGGGCCAGCAAAAAGCCTTCGTACAAGGTCAGCCGGGCACGAACCGCATACAGCCGCTGTGCAGACAAACTCTGCAGGCGTTGCAGGCCCTGACGGACCTCTTCCAGTGCCCGACAGATTTCTCCGCGCGCTTGCAGCACCCGTGCGCGATCGTAGTGCGCCAGCGCTTCGAACAACGGGTTGCCGACACGTTGCGCCAGTTCCAGCGATTCGCGGTTCAGCCCCCGCGCCCGCCATAAATCACCATCGGCAATGGCCAGGTTGGACAAGGTCGAGAGACACATCAGGCGCTGGCCGTAACGCTTGGCCGGAAGACTATCCAATGCCTCGCGGCAGTACTGCAGCGTCAGTTCGCGATTGCCGCGCCCACGGGCAATGATGCCACTCAACGCCAGCCATTGAGCCAGCATGGACTTCTGGGCGGTGGCCGACGGCGCGGGCAGGAAGCGGCTCAAATGGCTGGCCAGCTCTTCGGCAGCATCCAGCTGGCAAGCCAAGCCCAGCGCCCAGCTATACAGCACAATCAGGCGCGGCGTGCTGATCAGCAAGCTGTCGGGCAAGTCCATTTTCCAGCGCAGCAACATGCCGACATTCTGCTCGGCCAGCAGCTGCTCTTCGGAGAGGTTCTGCACCAGGTTCGCCGCCACGTCCAGGTGACCGGCACGCAAAGCTTGCTCCACCGCCTCATCGAGCAGTCCCTGGGCATTGAACCAGCGGCAGGCACGCAGGTGCAGGCTCGCGGCCGGCACCATCGACTGGGACGTCGGCCGCGTGCGCAAAAGATCGGAAAACAGATGGTGATAACGATACCAATGACCGTGTTCGTCCAGTGGCACCAGGAACACTTGATGGGCCAGCAGGAAGCGCAGGATCTCTCCGCTGTCATGGGCATCGCGAACGGCATCGCACAGTTCGCTGCAGAAACGCTCCTGGGGCGCCGTGTCATAAAGGAACGACTGGACCTCGGCGGGCAGGCAATCGATGACTTCTTCGAGCAGATAATCGCGGATCAGCCCTTCCCCGCCATGCAACGATTGCGGCAGCGCGCCATCGGTGCCCGCCTCCGAAGCCGCCAGCAGCCAGAAGCGTAACCCTGCAACCCAGCCCTCGCTGCGCTGGATCAGGTTTTCCAGTGCCTCACCGCGCAAGGAGCTGCTGTGCCGGTCGAGCAGGCTCAAGGCCTCGTCGTGGGTCAGGCGCAGATCCTGTTCATGCAGCTCAAGCAGCTGCCGCGATAGCCGCAGCCGCGCCAGGTGCCAGTCGGGACGTTGGCGGCTGGTGACCATCACCAGCAAACCATCGGGAAGATGATTGAGGAAAAACTGCAGGCAACGGTCCAGCACCGGCCCCTGAGCCAGGTGGTAATCATCCAGCACCAGCAGCAAGGGCGTCGCCGTGGACAGGTGTACGGCCAGTTCGTCGAGCAAGCCGTCGAGCCATTCTTCGAATGCGAACGGCTGATGGCGCTGGCGCATTTTCAACAGCCCGAGGGATTGCCTGCCCAGCTGCGGGAAATAGTCCTGAAGGCCTTCCAACAACCGCTCGAGAAAGCGTCCCGGGTCACTGTCTCGCGGGCTCAACCCCAGCCAGAGACTTTGCCAGTGCGCCGGCAATCCCTGACAAAACTCCACCGCCAGCGAACTCTTGCCGAACCCTGCCGGGGCACTGACCAGCAATAACCTCCCTGCAAGCCCGGCACTCAGACGCTCGCACAAACGTGGACGCAGCACATGGCCGTCGGGCAACGGCGGACGGAAAAACCGCCCGTCGAATGTCGCGACGGCAACCTGTGCAGAACCTGGGGGTGTAGACAAATCAGTCATAGCCGGCTCTTGTTTGAATTGCGGGTGGCGGCGTTGCAGATGTCCGCAGACTAGCCGTAAACGGATAGGGAATGAAGGTAATTGCTACAAATGGCTACAAAAAGTCTACAAGCAAAAAAAAACGCCCCGAACCAGTCGGGGCGTTTCCAGAGGGTGCGGCCTCGTTTCGGTGCTCGTTAGCGAATACCGTCCTGACGCAATGCCGCCGGGGTGAAGTCGCTGGTAGTGGCAGTGAAGCCGAAGTCATACGACGACTTCTCTTCGTTCTTCATACCCAGCGCCAGGTAACGGCCAGATTGCAGGTCGTACAAGGCTTCCAGGGCGTACCACGGCACTTGCTTGTCGTAGTAATCCTCGGCATGTGCCTCGGCGACGCGCCACAGTTGACCACGACCGTCGTAGTGATCGACCACCGCCGCTTGCCAGGTATCTTCGTCGATGTAGATGTCACGCTTGGCGTAGATGTGGCGCTGACCTTCCTTCAAGGTGGCAACCACATGCCATACCCGGCGCAGCTCGTAACGAGCCAGGTCCTGGTTGATGTGACCGGCCTTGATGATATCGGAGTACTTGAGCTTCGGATCGTCGAGCTTGTAGCTGTCGGAGGCGATGTACATCTCTTTCTTGCCTTCGAGTTTCCAGTCGTAGCGATCCGGTGCACCGTTGAACATGTCCAGGTTATCGGAAGTACGCAGGCCGTCGGCTGCGGTACCCGGGCCGTCATAGGACACTTGTGGTGCACGACGCACTCGACGTTGGCCGGCGTTGTAGACCCACGCCGAACGTGGTTCCTTCACCTGGTCGAGGGTTTCGTGCACCAGCAGCACACCACCGGCCAGACGTGCCGGGGCGAGCACTTTCTGCTTGTAGTAGAACAGGATGTTGCCCGGGTTCGCCGGATCGTAGTCCTTCATCTTGTCACGGAACACGAACTGGTCCTGGAAGTACACCAGGCTGAACGAGCCGTTCGGCTGTGGCGTGGCCTGGGCCACCAGACGGGTCACGCTACCACCCCGATAGCGGGTGATGTGGTTCCAGATGACTTCAACGCCGCTTTTTGGAATCGGGAACGGAATGGCGGTTTCAAAGTTTTCCAGGCCGTTGCCACCGGACACCAGCTTGGTGTTGGTGGCGTTTTTCTTGATGGCGGCGAACACCTCATCCGGCACGGTAGAACCGCGATGAGACGGGTATACCGGCATCTTGTAGGTTTCCGGGTAGCGCTTGAACATCGCGTACTGACCCGGTGCGAGCTTGTCCTTGTACTGGTCGACGTTCTGCGCCGTGATGGTGAACAGCGGTTTTTCGCTGGCGTACGGATTGGACAGGAAACCTTTGCTGTCGACCGTACCGGCGTTCTTCGCCAGCGGCTTCCAGGCCGGGATCGAACCGTCGGCGTTACCCGCCATTTCGGCGCCCATCGGGGTCAGGCTCTTGCCCAGTTTGTCGGCCTCGGCCTGGGGAACCGCTGCGATGACGCTGGTCGCCAGCAGCGAAAGACCCAGAACACCGGCGTGGAACAGACTCTTTGTTATTTTCATATGTTTGTACGTCCTGAAAATTCAGTGCTTAGAAGTTCACGCCGACGCTGAGCGCAACGAAGTCGCGGTCATCCACGGTGGTGTACTTGCCATCGAAGAAGTTGGTGTAGGCCAGGCTCGCGGTGTAGGTGTTCTGGTACTCGGCGTCGACACCGAGGCTCACCGCCTTGCGGCCTTCCTCGAAGTTGCCGCCAGGGCCAGGGGAGTAACCTTCCACGTCATGGGACCAGGCAACGTTCGGCTTGAGGTTCACACCGGCAAACACGTCGTTGTATTCCCAGATGGCACGACCGCGGTAGCCCCACGAAGTCGCGGTGGTGAAGCCTTCGTCGTTGCAGTTGCGGCTGCGGTTGTTGGTCGGCGTACCCGGGCCGGCACCGTTGATGGTGCTGGTGTTGAGCGCCACGCAGGTATCGAGCGCGCCAGAAGGCGGCAACTCACCCGGGCCGTAGACCGGATCGCGGCCATAACGAACATCGGAAGTGCTTTCCAGGCCGCCGACGTGGGTCACGCCCACTTCGCCCACCAGGGTCAGGCGGCTGGCGCCCATGACCTGGTCGAAGAAGTGCGTCAGGGTAGTCTGGAACTGGGTGATTTCCTTGCGACGATACCCGTGCAGGTCCTGACCCGGCACGCCGGTCAGCAGCGATGCATTGGTCAACGGGTTGTTCGGGTTGTTATTGCCTATAGGACGGACACCGGAGAACAGGATGTCGGTGGAGTTGAGCTGCACCGGAGCGTTCGGACGGTAGCTGATCTCACCGCTCCACGCCGTACCGGTAGGCAGGGTGGTGGAGAAGCTCAAGCCATACAGGCGAATGTCTTCCGGGTATTCGATGAAGTACTGCGAATTACCCGCCACCAGCAATGGCGCCAGCGCGGCGAACGGGCCACCCTGGAGGGCCGCTGCAGTGTTGTAGACCGACTGCGGCGCGCCTGTTGCACTGAAGATCGGCGCGCGGCTGTGGTAGTTCATGAAGTAGGCGCCGAACTCGGTGTCCAGCGGTTCGAACATGTACTTGAGGGACGCGCCCCACTGACCGCCGTCGCGAGCATCACGATCGGGGCCACGACGCACCAGAACGCCCTCATTGTTGACGTCAACGCCGTTGGCGGCCAAAGGCCCCAGGGCAATGGCCGGAATCTGCGAGCGCTTGGCCAGTACCCGCAGGTTGTCGTTACAGCCGTCGGCAACGATGTCCGGCTGGGAGAAGAACGTGCCGCAGTTGTCGACGACGGTCTGGTCCCATTCAATTTGATAGAACGCTTCGGCCGAGAGGTTTTCGGTCAGGCTCTGGGACACATAGAACATGTTGACCGGGATCAGGCCTTCCTTGATCTCGGCACCCGGACGACGGAACGCGGACACGTCGATCGGGTTGATCGAGTTGATGCCGCCACCGATGAAGGTACTTTCACCCCAGCTCACCACCTGCTTGCCCAGACGTACGGAGCCTGGTTGATCGGCAATCGAGTAGTTGTGGTAGACGAAGGCGTCGAGGATCTGGCCGCCGGCGGACTTGGCGCCTTCCTTGCGGCCCGCGTCGCTGATGTCCTTGAACGGACGGCTTTCGTCCTTCAGTTCAAAGTCGTACCAGTATTTGCCACGGACAAAAACACCGGTATCGCCGTATTTCAGTTCAAGGTCATGGATGCCCTTGAAGATCTTCGAGAAGGTTTCCCCGCTCTTGAAGTTCAGGTGACCGTCATCAGAAGTCTGGGACAGACCCTTGCCGCCGTTGTTGACACCGATGAGGTTCTTGTTGGCACTTTCGGTAGACCAACTGGCACCGAGCGACAGGGATGAGTCGAACTGACCTTCGATTTCACCGACGTTGAAACTGACGCCGAATGCTGGCCCGGCGAGCGTAGAGGCAAGACTGACAGCCAGGGGCAGCTTCGCCCGGCGCCAGAACTGGTTTACTGATGTCATCGACGCTACTCCATGTGCATTTTATTTTTATGGCATTGAGCACTTCTAAAAACGCTGTGGATAACCGGGAGCCATGGCATCCCAAAGTCATTCCAAAGTTGCATCGCCCCGGTTCGTGCGGTTGCCCCGTTCTTAAAAATCCTTGAGCGGACTATAGCCAGCAGGTAGTAGTGCTTGATCCCTCTAAAGTGTGATTTGCAGTTGCCAGCCACTCTGGAACAGTCCTTTCGCCAGTCCGACACCCGTCGGCACGGCAAGGATGGCTGAAAATTTCGATTTGACAAGCCAAGCGCTTGCTTGGTGGGGCTGGCGTGCCCTTTCGGGCACGCCGAGAGGGGCTTAAAGCGTCGAAAGGAAGGTGCTGTTGGTGGCCTGCCATTCGCTGATGTCGACACGAATACGCTTCTTGTCGAGTTTGCCGACGCTGGTCTTGGGAATTTCAGTAACAAGGGCGATCTGGCTCGGAATCGCCCACTTGCTCAGGTGCCCCAGCTCCACAAAAGGCTTGAGGTGTTCCTTGAGTTCCCTAGCCCCGATGACGTGCCCCTCACGGACTACGAGCAGGGCAAACGGCCGCTCTCCCCACTGCGGATCCGGGATCCCCACCACTGCTACTTCACGTACCGCCACATGACGACTGATCAGGTCTTCCAGGTCCAGGGAGGAGATCCACTCGCCACCGGTCTTGATCACGTCCTTGATGCGGTCACGAATGTCGATCACCCCCATGCTGTCCAGGGTCGCCACGTCGCCGGTGTGCAGCCAGCCTCCTGCCCAGAGCTCGGCGCCCTTCTGCGGCTCGTTGAAATAACCCTCGGTCAGCCAGGGTGCGCGCAGCACCAGTTCGCCCTGGGTTTCGCCGTCGGCGGGCAGGAAATTGCCCTCGGTGTCGACGATCGCCGCCTCCACCAGCGGCCCGGGCACGCCGGCCTTGATCCGGTAGGTGGTGCGTTCGTCTTCGGTGCCGGCCATCAATTCATCGTTCAAGTGCGCGCACGAGACCAGTGGCCCGGTTTCCGACATGCCGTAGGCGGCGGTCAACTGAATGCCCTTGGCCTTGGCCGCCTCGTACAGCGTGCGGTTCAGGGCGCTGCCGCCGATGACGATTTTCCAGCCGCCGAAGTCGACGTTCTGCGCAGCCTTGGCATTGAGGACCATCTGCAAAATGGTCGGTACGCAATGGGAGAACGTGACCTTCTCCTTGCGCCACAACTCCACCAGGTACTCCGGGTCATAGCGACCGGGGTACACCTGCTTGAGTCCGAGCATGGTCGCCACATACGGCAAGCCCCAGGCGTGCACGTGGAACATCGGGGTGATCGGCATGTACACGTCGCTGGTACCCAGCAGGCGCACGCTGTCGATCGCGCCCATGATGGTCGACACGCCCATGGTGTGCAGCACCAGTTGCCGATGGGTGAAGTACACGCCCTTGGGATTGCCGGTGGTGCCGGTGGTGTAGAACGTGGTCGCGACCGAGTTTTCGTCGAAATCCTGGAAATCGTACTGCGGGCTCGCCGCGGCCAGCAGTTGTTCGTATTCGCCGACGAGGTTCGGCAGGTCCGCGGTTTTTTCCGGCAGATCAGTCAGCAACAGGGTTTTGTCGACCGTGGTCAGATGCCCTTCGATGGCCTTGTAGAGGCCGACGAACTCACTGTTGACCAGCACAAAGCGGTCCTCGGCGTGGTTCATGGTGTAGAGGATCTGTTCCGGAGACAGGCGCACGTTGATGGTGTGGATCACCGCACCAATCATCGGGATGGCGAACATGCATTCCAGGTAACGATGGCTGTCCCAGTCCATCACACCCACGGCATCCCCGGGCTTGACCCCGGCCGCTGTCAGCACGTTGGCCAGGCGGGCCACCCGTTCGATCAGGGTCGGGTAGCTGTAGCGCAACTTGTCGCGGTAGATGATCTCGCGGGTTTTCTCATAACGGGCACCGGACATCAGCAGCCGCTTGATCAGCAGCGGGTATTGGTAAGCGCCTTCGGCCGGGGGGATAACGCGAGTCTGCAACATAAGAATCCCTTTTTCTGACTGCACGGACGTGACTGAAAGTACGCACTGTAGTGCCCCTGATCGTCAGCCAAATCAGCCAAAGGAATGATTTGCAGAACCCCTCAAATACTAGCATTGCGCCAGTATTAGCCATTTACTACGCACTGTAGGAGCTGCCGCAGGCTGCGATCTTTTGATCTTGTTCTCCAGCAACTCCAGAACTGTCAAAGATCAAAAGATCGCAGCCTGCGGCAGCTCCTACAGGGAATCACCTTTGATCAATGCATCTCGGTAAAAGCGAGCTTCACGCCAATCGCAATCAGCACCGCGCCCATGGTCCGGTCGAACCAGTGCCCCATGCGCGCGAAACCGGCGCGTACGCGCTGCTGGCTGAACAACATCGCCACCAGGCAGAACCAGGTCGCTGTGGCGGCTGCCAGGTAAACCCCGTAACCGGCCTGCACGGCCAGTGGCGTGTGCGGGTTGATCACCACGGTGAACAGCGAGAGGAAGAACAGTGTGGCTTTCGGGTTGAGACCGTTGGTGACGAAACCCGAGGTAAAGGCACCACGGGCCGTGCGCTCCCCCACTTCCTTGTGCAGATCGTCCGCCACAGGCTTGGCCGGTTGCGCGCGCAGCGCCTTGTAACCGATGTACAGCAGGTAAGCGGCGGCGGCCCATTTCAAGGCATTGAACAGCACGATCGACTGGGACACGATCAGGCCGATACCCAACAGCGAGTAACCCACATGCAGGAAAATCGCCGTCCCCACACCCAGCGCGGTCCAGGTGCCCGCGCGGCGACCGTGGGTAACACTTTCACGTACCACCACGGCAAAGTCCGGGCCGGGGCTGGCCACGGCCAGCAAGTGAATCAGGGCAACGGTCAAGAACTCTGTCCAGTACATGTGGGGCTCCTTCAGGCCAAGCGTAACTATTTATTTCATCTGGTAGGCTCGGCAGATTACGCCTTCAGTTCAATGCACAAAAGGTACAGTTGATGACGAACACTCGCCGCGCCGTTTTCCTCGACCACCCGTCCCTGGACCTCGGCGACCTTGACCTCAACCCGCTGCGCAGTTGTTTCAGCGAATTGCAGCTGTTCGCCCAGACCTTGCCCGATCAAGTCATCGAGCACCTCAAGGGCGCCACCGTCGCCATCAGCAACAAGATCCTGATCGACGCCGCCGCCATGGCCGCCAGCCCTGACCTCAAGCTGATCCTGATCACCGCCACCGGCACCAACAACGTCGACCTCGCTGCCGCTCGCGCCCACGGGATCACCGTGTGCAACTGCCAGGGTTACGGCACGCCATCGGTGGCGCAGCACACGATCATGCTGCTGCTCAACCTGGCCACGCGCCTGGCCGATTATCAGAAGGCCGTCGGCGCAGGCCGCTGGCAACAGGCCAAACAGTTCTGCTTGCTGGACTACCCGATTGTCGAACTCGAAGGCAAAACCCTTGGCCTGCTGGGTCACGGCGAATTGGGCGGCGCAGTCGCACGGCTGGCTGAAGCCTTCGGCATGCGCGTGCTGCTGGGGCAGATTCCAGGACGCCCTGCCCGGCCGGACCGCCTGCCACTGGATGAACTGCTACCGCAAGTCGATGCCCTGACCCTGCACTGCCCGCTCAACGAACACACCCGCCACTTCATCGGCGCCCGCGAACTGGCCTCGATGAAACCCGAAGCGTTCCTGGTCAACACCGCCCGCGGTGGCCTGATCGACGAACAGGCGCTGGCCGATGCCTTGCGCAACGGTCATCTGGGCGGCGCCGCCACTGACGTGCTGAGCGTTGAGCCTCCCGTCAACGGCAATCCACTGCTGGCCCACGACATCCCGCGCCTGATCGTCACCCCGCACAACGCCTGGGGCAGCCGTGAAGCGCGCCAGCGGATCGTCGGCCAGGTGACCGAAAACGCACTGGGATACTTCAGCGGTAAGGCGCTGCGGGTCGTCAGTTGATAAACTGCGGCACTTTTTTCCACGGGAGCAGTTATGGATCCGCGCAGTGAAGTACTGCTTCGCCAGGCCGAGTTATTCCAGGGTTCGGTGCTGTTGGCCGGTTTGCCCGCCGACGACCTGCTGGGCCGCCTGCCCGATGCCCATGGCTGGTGCTGGCACGCCGGCGATCAGGCCGCGCTGGACGCCCGCTTCGACGGGCGCAGCCACTTTGGCGTGAACGCACCGGAGCGCGGGTTCGATAGCGCCGTGGTCTTTCTGCCCAAGGCCAAGGACCTGACCGACTACATCCTCAACGCCCTCGCCTCGCGGCTGGCCGGCCGCGAGCTGTACCTGGTCGGCGAGAAAAAAAGCGGCATCGAAGGTGCCGCCAAACAACTCAACCCGTTCGGCAAGCCACGCAAACTCGACAGCGCGCGCCACTGCCAGCTCTGGCAGGTCACCGTGGCCAACGCGCCTGAAGCCAAGCCGCTGGAAAGCCTGGCACAGACCTACGAACTGCCGCTGGCCGAAGGCCCGTTGAAGGTCATCAGCCTGCCGGGGGTGTTCAGTCATGGTCGCCTTGATCGCGGCAGCGCGCTGCTGCTGGATCACCTGGACAAACTGCCCAGCGGACACCTGCTCGATTTCGGTTGCGGCGCAGGGGTCTTGGGCGCGGCGGTGAAACGTCGTTACCCGCATAACCAGGTCACGATGCTGGATGTGGATGCCTTTGCCGCTGCCAGCAGTCGCCTGACCCTGGCAGCCAATGGTCTGGAAGCCGAGGTGATTACCGGTGACGGAATCGATGCCGCGCCGATGGGTTTGAGTGCGATCCTGAGCAATCCGCCATTCCATGTCGGCGTGCACACCGACTATTTCGCAACCGAGAACTTGTTGCGAAAAGCGGCCAAACATCTGAAAAACGGCGGCGAACTTCGCCTGGTAGCGAACAGCTTCCTGAAGTATCAACCGCTGATCGAAGAGCATCTTGGCGTGTGCGCAATCAAGGCCGAAGGACAGGGCTTCAGAATCTACCGGGCAAAACGCGGCTGAGATTTTTCTGAAAAAGAAGGCTTGCCGAATGGGTTTTGCAAAGGCAGAATCCGCTCCGTCCTAGGGGAGTAGTCTCCCACGAGCGCCACGCTCGTCCGGCATGCGTCAACATACTTGGTCCTCAGACCATGGCGCATGCGACCCAAGCATCCACATCAGATGGATCGCAGGGTTTGACAAGACCTATGACACGAACACCTTACCCGGGGCGGGAAGGCTGTACGTGTCATAGCCGTGTCGACCCGCCCCTTAGGAAAACCCCTGATGCTGGATTCACTACTCGTACCCACCGCAATCGTTGCCTTGGCCGAAATCGGCGACAAGACGCAACTGCTCGCGCTCATTCTCGCCGCCCGCTTCCGCAAGCCCTGGCCGATCATCGCCGGTATCGTCGCCGCGACCCTGGCCAACCACGCGGCCGCCGGTGCAGTCGGTGCCTGGGTGGGCAGTTTCTTCTCGGATACGATGCTGCACTGGATCCTTGCCGCGAGCTTCGCCGCGACCGCCCTGTGGACCCTGGTGCCGGACAAGATGGATGACGACGAGGCCAGCACCGCCCGCAAGTTCGGGCCGTTCCTGACCACGCTGATCGCGTTCTTCCTGGCGGAAATCGGCGACAAGACCCAGATCGCGACCGTGATGCTGGCTGCGCAATATCCGGAGTTGTGGCTGGTGATCATCGGCACCACTGCCGGCATGCTGATTGCCAACGTACCGGTGGTTCTGGCGGGTAACTTTGCCGCAGACAAGCTGCCTTTGACTCTGATCCGTCGACTGGCGGCGTCGGCGTTCTTCATCCTGGCGATTGTCGCGGTGTACAAGGCGATGCAGAGCAGCGGGTGGGTTTGACCCAATAGGTCGTTAGACCGCGTTATCGTTCTTCGCGAGCAGGCTCGCTCCCACATTCGGGATGCATTCCCCTGTGGGAGCGAGCCTGCTCGCGATGAGGGCCTTATCGACGAAGAATTAACATCAGGACTTCTTGGCCTGCTCATACAACGGCATAACTTTCGGAATCGCCGCCTGCAACGCCGCAGTCCGGCTGCTCGAAGACGGGTGCGTGCTGAGGAACTCCGGCGGGGCACCTTCGCTGGCCTTGCTCATCTTGTTCCACAGGGTGATCGCGGCGTTCGGGTTGTAGCCGGCGCGGGCGGCCAGTTCCAGACCGATCAGGTCCGCCTCGTTTTCATTGGCACGGCTGTTGGGCAAGGTCATGCCGTAGTTGGCGACAGCGTCCGCCAGGGCCAGGCTGTCCTGGCCCAACCCGAGCAACGCACCAGCACCCTGCTTGGCCATTTCGATTCCGTATGCCTTGGACATCGCCTCACGACCGTGCTCGCGCAGGGCGTGGGCGATTTCATGGCCCATGACCGCGGCGAGTTCATCGTCAGTGAGTTGAAGACTGTCGATCAGCCCGGTGTAGACAAAGATCTTGCCGCCAGGACCACAGTTGGCATTGAGCTCGTCGCTCTTGATCAGGTTCACTTCCCATTTCCACTGGGCCGCATCCGGACGGAAATTCGGCGCCTGGGCAATCAGCCGGTCGGCAATCACCCGAACACGCTTGGCATCGCTGCTGGTCTTGTCCAGCACGCCTTTGCTGCTCGCCTCAGTCACAGTCTTTGTATAGGACTGGGCGTACATCTGGTCGACCTCTTGCGAGGACAACATGCTGAACATGTACTGCTTGCGCTCAACGCCCACAGCACCACCACTGGTGGTATTGACCGACTGGCAGCCGGCGAGCAGCAGGCCTGCGCTCAGCGCACATAGAGCCAATGTCTTGTTCATCGAAAAACTCCCTTGAAACATGCCGGGTATCCTAGGCGTGGAATGGTATCGACGCCAGATACAATAGACATAAGACGCGCAATTCAGGCAAAGCTCTCATCAATGCAGAAAAAAATTCACACCTCGGGGCAAGCCGCAGCCCGTCACGCCGCGCATTGATTCATTTGCGACATCCGCCACGCAAAAACAGCCATTTCGACGGCTCGCGCTCATGCCCGCCCGACACCCTGCCGATACACCTCCGCAGACGTCCTTTCGCGTGTGGAGCCTCCATGAAATTCAAGTCGATCCAGTTTTCCGTGGCGGCCCTTGCCGGCGCCATTGTCCTTAGTGTCGTGGCTGCGCTGGTGGTGTACGCGCTGTTTTCCGGGGCCCGGACGCAGGACATGGTCCAGGAACGGACCCAGGCCCAGTTCGAGCAAGTCATCGAACAACGCCTGACGTCCCTGGCGCAGACCCAGGTCAGCCAGATCCAGCGTGAACTCGAAGCACCGCTGCTGATCGCCGGCGGACTGGTGCGGGTCAGCGCCCTGATCGGCACGCCGGGTGCCGATGGCCAGCCCGCCCTGAGCCTCAGCCGCGAGCAACTGATCGGCCTGATCAAGGAAAACGTGGTCAAGAACCCGAAGATCCTCGGCACCTACATCGGTTGGGAAAAAGACGCACTGGACCACAACGATGCGACCTACGTCGGCACCCAGGTGGTCGGCATCGACGCCAGCAACGGGCGTTTCCTGCCCTGGTGGTTCCGCAACGACGACGGCACCCTGGGCCTGGACAAACTGGTGGACGTCGACGACCAGAAAACCCTGTCCACCGGCGTGCGCGCCAGCGAGTACTACCTGTGCTCGAAAGAAACCGGAAAATCCTGCGTGATCGATCCTGCGCCTTACAAGGTCGGCGACAAAATCGTCATGCTCGCCTCCTTTATTGAACCGATCATGCTCAATGGTGCTTTCCAGGGCATCGTCGGCGCCGACCTGTCGGTGAACTTCATTCAGGAAATGCTCCTGGGCGCCAACCAGAAACTCTACAGCGGCGCCGGGGAAATGGCCCTGATCGGCGGCAATGGCCGCATCGTTGCCTACACCAAGGATCCGAGCAAATTCGGCGAAAAAGTCAGCGATATCCTCGACAGCAAGCAGATTGCCAACATGGCCAATCTCAAGCGCGGCGAAGTCACCTACACCGTCGACAAGGCCCAGGGCCGGATCGAGTTGTACCTGCCGTTCGGCATTGGCCAGACCGATGCGCGCTGGACCCTGATGCTGCAATTGCCGCTGAACGCGGTCATGGCCGACCTGCAAAAACTCCAGGCAGACCTGGATGCGCAGCGTAAATCCGACACCTTCGGCATGGCGATGGTCGGCCTGGTGATTGCCGGTATCGGCTTGTTGGTGATCTGGCTGGTGGGCCACGGCATCGCCCGTCCGCTCAAGCAGATGGTGGCCATGCTCGACGATATCGCCCAGGGCGAAGGCGACCTGACCCGGCGACTGACCAGCGACCGCGCCGATGAACTGGGTTCGATCGCCAAAGGCTTCAACACCTTCCTGGCCAAGTTGCAGGCGATGATCACCCAGGTGGTGACATCGGTGCAGAGCGTCAGCGATTCGTCGGAACACACCGCCGACATCGCCATCCGCACCAACACCGGCGTACACAAGCAAATGGCCGAGATCGACCAGGTGGCCACCGCCGTGCAGGAAATGACCGCCACCGCCCAGGATGTGGCACGCAATGCGACCCAGGCCGCACAGGCCGCCAGCCATGCCGATCAAGCCGCCAGCCAAGGCATGCAAATCGTGCGCGACACCTCGAACTCGATTGGCGCCCTCGCCGTGGAGATCGGTCGGGCCGTCGGCGTGGTGCAGACCCTGGCCAAGGACAGCGAAAACATCAACGCCATCCTCACCGCCATTCGCGGGATCGCCGAGCAGACCAACCTGCTGGCCCTGAACGCAGCCATCGAAGCGGCCCGCGCCGGTGAACAGGGCCGAGGTTTTGCCGTGGTGGCCGACGAGGTGCGCAACCTGGCGCAGAAGACTCAAAAGGCCACCGAAGAAATCCAGGCCATGATCCAGCAACTGCAGCAAGGCACGCGGGATGTGGTGCGAGTCATGGAGGACAGCCAGAACCGCACGGACGAAAGCGTACTGCACGCATCGAAGGCCGCCGAAGCACTGGAGACCATTACTCAGGCGGTGTCGGTGATCAACGACATGAACACCCAGATCGCCAGCGCGGCCGAGGAGCAAAGTGCGGTGGCGGACGACATCAACCGCAACGTGATCAACATCGGCCAGGTGGCCAATGAAGTAGCCGGCGGTGCGGATGAGTCGAGTGCGGCCAGTGCGGATTTGACCAAGCTGGCGGAACAGCAGCGACGGTTGATCAATCAGTTCAGGGTTTGACCTTCAGGCCCTCTTCGCGAGCAAGCCCGCTCCCACAGGGGATTTGTGTACGCCACAGATCCAGTGTGGGAGCGGGCTTGCTCGCGAAGGGGCCAGCACTGCCACCAAAAAACTCATCCCGGCGTCAAGCACTCCGGCCCATTGAGCTTCGGATCATTCACCATGTTGGCCAGCACCCGTTCGCGCAACGCGGCAGGCTCACTGGCCAGTAAGGCTTGCAAAGCATGCAACGGCGTCTCGGGATCGAGCCACGCGGCCTGCCCTGCCTCATCAAGAATCAACGGTCGCCGTTGGCTTGCCGCTGGCTGGGTAATCACGGCGGTACTCAGCCACACCTGCTCCTGTACCGGATACGCCTCCCAGATCGCCGCAAAAAACAATGACGAGCCCTCCCCCGGTGTCAGCCAGTACGGGCGCTTGCGCGTCGTCCCGCGCCATTCGTAGAAACCATTGGCCGGCAACAGGCAGCGGCGCTCGCGCAAGGCCTGGCGAAACATTGGCTGCTCGGCAACGGTTTCGGCGCGGGCGTGGGCCGGGGTGCGGGACAGATCGGTCAGCCAGGGGGGCGTCAGGCCCCAGCGGGCGCGGGCAAGCGAGCGCTGACCGTCAGGCTCGGCCCGCAGCATCAACACCGAATCATTCGGGGAAATGTTCCACTGCGCCTTCTGGTCGGCGGGAAAACCGGGCAGGGCCGCGAAGGCAGGGTTCCAGCGAAACAGGGCATAACGTCCACACATGGGGCAACACGGCTCTTGATCAAACGAACGCCAGCCTAACAGACCAGCGTGCCGGGAAAGCTGTCCGGTTCATCGCCGGACAGCGGCAGCGCTGCATTGTACGCGGTGATCAGCTCGCGAGCGTATTCGGCCTGGTCGTTCTCGACCGACAGCCCGAGCAGGCCATAGATCGGCAACTCCCCGGAGCCGCCGAGCAAATCACGGCCCACCAGATGCGCCTCGATACCCTCGCTGGCGAGCATGCCTTGCAGCAACTCGCCTTCCATCAGGTTTTCCGGATCGTAGATGCGCTGCATACACGCTCCTCATTCGTTTTCGCTGAACACTTCGAGATGCCATTCCTCTTCATGAACCTGCAACACGAAGGTTATCGGCCGGCAGCACACCTGACAGTCCTCGATGTAGGTCTGATCGCCACCGGACAAATCCAGAGTAGTCTCTACCTCCTCACCACAATACGGACATTCATACTGCGCAGTTTCCAGCATCGCGGTCTCCCAGGTGACTTGTGCGTATAATCGCCGGTCTATTTGCAGGGCTCTTTTTGTCTGGCTACTTTTTCAGACCGTGCCCCGTCGGTTTTCGAACAAAACCTTTACTTACCCTAGCCGTTTCTAACAAGAGAGCATGATGGGCGAATTCGATGCCATCCGACCTTACGACGACAGCGAAGTCCCAGCGGTGCTGGACCGGCTGCTCGGCGACAAGGCGTTTCTAGATATCCTCACCCACTTCCGCTTCCCGCGTTTTGCCGGCGCCTTAGGCTGGGCGCTCAAACCTCTTATAGCCCATCGGCTGCGCCGTGAGTTTGCCGGCGTGACCTGTGTGGCCACGTTACAGGACAAAGTCGAGGTTTACGTCGACCACACCATCGAGCGCGCCACCGACGGTGTCACTTATACCGGGGTGGAGCAATTCAAGTCCGGCAGCGCCTACCTGTTTATCGCCAACCACCGCGATATCGTGATGGACCCGGCCTTCGTCAACTACGCCGTGTACCACGCCGGCCTGCCGACCCCGCGCATTGCCATTGGCGACAACCTGCTGCAAAAGCCTTTCGTCAGCGACCTGATGCGCCTGAACAAGAGCTTCATCGTGCACCGCTCGATCAGCGGTCGCCGGGAGAAAATGGCGGCCTATCAATTGCTTTCGGCGTACATCAACCATTCGATCCGCAACGATTGCGCCTCGATCTGGATCGCCCAGGCCGAGGGCCGCGCCAAGGACGGTGACGACCGTACCGAATCGGCGATCCTCAAGATGTTCCACATGAGCCGCAAGGATGAACCGTTCGGCGAAGTCATTCAGTCGTTGAACCTGACCCCGGTGTCGATCAGCTACGAGTACGACCCCTGCGATCAGGCCAAGGCCCGCGAGCTTTACATCCGCGCCACCACCGGCAGCTACACCAAGGTGCCGGGCGAGGATGACGTGAGCATCGCCAAGGGCATCACCGGCTACAAGGGCCGGGTGCATGTGAACTTTGCCGCGCCGATCACCGAACTGTTCGAAGACACCAAGCAATTGGCGGTCGAGATGGACAAGCAAATCCTCAGCGGTTATCGCTTGTTCCCGGTGCACTACCTGGCTTACGCGCAGTGGAAAGACGCTGATCCGCAGTTGCAGGTGCCGAAGGCCGCCGAGGTGTTCCCGGCCGAAGAACTGGCCAAGGCCCAGGAAGAATGGCAACGCCGCCTGGACGCTTGCCCGCCAGAGCATCGTCCTTACCTGGTGCTGCAATATGCAACGCCGGTGCGTAATCAGTACCGGGTGAAGGCAGGGTTGCCGCTGTAAGCGGTCAAGATCAAAAGATCGTAGCCTTCGGCAGCTCCTGCACGGGATTGATGTACACCTGTAGGAGCTGCCGAAGGCTGCGATCTTTTACTTTGAAAAGGTTCAGACCTGAGTGCTGATCCACGACACCAGCAACGCCATCCCCATGCAGGCAAAACCGAAGATGTAGAAAAACCGGTTCATGCGCAAGGTCGCCCAATCCAGCGTGGGTTCTGCGTTCGGGCTGCTCTGGCGCTGCGCCTGCAAACTGGCCATCGCACGCAGTTCGCGGCGACGGGTGGCGTGCAGCAACCAGCCGCCCGGGAAGGCAAAGAGCAAGGCCAGCAGATTGATCAGTTTGGCGGGATGGGCGGTAAACAGCGTCATCAAGTGCAGCGACATCACGAACCTCAAGTCAAACAGGTAGCAGGTGCCGGACGGGCGACCGCGGCGCGGATTCTACCGAAAGCCTGCGCCCCTGCCCTCTGTTTCCGACAAATAACGAAGCTTTTGATCAATGACTGTCCTGAGTCACGGCTTCGTCATCTGTATCGGCGAACATGCGCGTCCCGAAACCGACAAGGATCACGTCATGCTCCACGCCGAAAACCAGGATCGTCTCTACCTCATCACCCCCAGCGAAGAACAACAAGCCCTCGTCGGCAGCCTCGCCTTCAACGTTCAGGATCGCCATTGGCTGGTGTATTGCGCCTTGGGTGGGCATCAGCATGCGGATTTGCCGGAGGCGGACTTGCTGACGGGTGTGAGTGTGCTGGATTTTTACTCGCAGGCTGCCTGATACCAATCTGTAGGAGCGAGCTTGTTCGCGATGGACTTGGGGATGCCGCGGGGGATCAGATTTCCCGCGTAATCGTTAACGACCATCGCGAGCAGGCTCGCTCCTACAGGGGCTCGCATTACTCGCCCAGAATCTGCCCTACGGTCGGGTCCTTGAACAGGCGGGTCAACGCATCGCTCAACACATCGCTGACCAGCTTGGTGTTGGTTTCCTGGTTCGGCGCCATGCCGAAGCGCTGGTCCAGGGACGAACCATAACGGCCGCTGTAGCGACGGTTGGCGTTCTGCACATCCGAGCGGAACGTCGCGCCGATGGTGGCTTCGGTCACGTACATGCCTTCCTTGGGCGACTGGTACTTCAATTCCGCCAGGGTCACGGTCAGTTGCGGCGCATTCATGGCGTTGGTCGTCGGGGTAAAGCCCAACAGACGCACGGCGGCTTCAGCCTGGGCCTGCAGCTTCGGCAGGATCTGCGCGCCCTGCACGGTGATCGCGCTGGTCTCCGGGTACAGGCCACCACGGGTGCCCAGCGTCGGCGACGGGCGACCGTCCACGACACGCACCACGACGGGCTGGCCATGGCCGACCGGGGCCAACTGGGCGGTCAGCTTGGGTTCCGGGCTCAGTTGTTGCGGGCTGTGGGCGCAGCCAACCAGGGTCAAACTGGTCACAGTGATCAAACCGAACAACAGGCGTTGCAACATGCTCTTCTCTCCAGAATCAGGCACAAACAGGCCGGCAGTATAGCGGTGCGCCACTGCGGGGAACCAGCACCTCACAGTGTTTGATGAAATCTCTGACAACCCCTGGGGATTGCGGTTCATGTCACACAGATGTCACCACTCCTACACTTGCACGTAATGGCCTACGGGCAACCTTCTCGGCAATCACCCACACGGTACTTCACCATGCGCCATCTGATCTCTCTGTTCGCGCCACGCCCGTTGCACCGTTGTTTCGCCCTGCTCGACCGCAACGGCCACTGCCAGGCCTTCAAGCAGTGCAGCTTGCAGCCCATGGGAGATGGCTGGGTTGAAATCGAGGAAATCCGCCTGAACTGGCTGAATCAGCCGCTGCCGGCCGGTGCCCGCGTCGTTTCGCAACCGCGCCAGCCACGCTCGCGTGCACAGCAACTGCTGACGACCTGACCAAACACCTAATAAAAGTCATAAAACACGACCATTTCCCTGCGTTTCTTAGATACAATCTCCCCCCGATTATAAGGACGTCTCCTGATCGGGCCTCGCAGCATCGTCAATGCGCTTGTGTTGACACCCCGCTCCGCCCACAGAGAGCCGCCCACACAGATCGAGTGAAGCTGGCGCGCTTGCTGTTTTGTTGAGCAAAACCTCCACTTTTCGCGAATCTGCAGAGCTGTCATTACGCTCGGTCACTGAGCTGTTTGCCCGTTTTGCCTGCCCTGTATCCCATGGCGGCAATCCACCCGGGCACGGTGCCAGGCTGGGACAGCCCTTTTTGAGGTTCACGTCTTCAAAAGAGCGTGAAAAAAACGGGTTTTCACAACTTCACAAGAGTGTGGCGAGCAAATGAATAGTTTTGCGTCTGAACATGCACCATTAGCGTCTACAACAGCCCAACGACACAGGACCGAGTATTCCTCGAACACCGGAGCCTGAAGCCTGTCCGCTACGGATTTGGTTGCACAAACGGATGTATCGACCATAAGTCGAATTGCCAGTCGCACGTTGAAATGAGTTCATAGAGCTCTTATTAGGCCCGGCAGGTAGCGTCCGTCGAAGTTGCGATAAATTGCGAAGATTCGGACATGGCGATACTGCCATGGATACCTAGGGGCCACACTGACACGCCCCGGAACGCCTGGCAGCCATGCCGACAATTTGGTGCTGCAGATTTTGGAGACGCGTTAAATGGCGCATAACGAAGCAGTCGACGTAGTACTGGTTGGGGCCGGCATCATGAGTGCCACCCTTGCAGTGCTGCTCAAAGAGCTCGACCCCGCGATCAAGCTGGAAGTCGTCGAGCTGATGGATTCCGGTGCCGCGGAGAGTTCCAACCCATGGAACAACGCCGGTACCGGTCACGCCGGGCTGTGTGAGCTCAACTACACGCCGCAGGCAGCCGATGGCGCCGTCGACATCAAGAAAGCCGTGCACATCAACACCCAGTTCGAGGTGTCGAAGCAGTTCTGGTCGTACCTGACCAAAAAAGGCACGTTCGGCTCGTGCAAATCGTTTATCAGCCCGGTACCACACCTGAGTTTCGTGCAGGGCGACAGCGGCGTGTCCTTCCTCAAGGAACGCTTCAAGGTGCTCAGCAAGCACCACGCCTTCGCCGACATGGAATACACCGAAGACAAGGCGACAATGGCAGAGTGGATGCCATTGATGATGCCTGGGCGCGACCCCGGCGAAACCCTTGCCGCCACCCGCGTGATCAATGGTACCGACGTCAACTTCGGCGCCTTGACCAACCAGTTGCTCAAGCACCTGACCAGCGCACCCGATGCCCAGGTCAAGTACTGCAAGCGCGTCACCGGTCTCAAGCGCAGCAACGGCGGCTGGACCGTCAGCATCAAGGACGTCAACAGCGGCAACACCCGTGAAGTCGACGCCAAATTCGTCTTCCTCGGCGCTGGTGGCGCGGCACTGCCGCTGCTGCAAGCCTCGGGCATCGAAGAGAGCAAAGGCTTCGGCGGCTTCCCGATCAGTGGCCAGTGGCTGCGCTGCGACAACCCGGAAGTGGTCAAGCACCACCAGGCCAAGGTGTACAGCCAGGCTGCCGTAGGTTCACCGCCAATGTCCGTGCCGCACCTGGACACCCGCGTGGTCGATGGCAAGAAGTCCCTGCTGTTCGGACCATACGCCGGCTTCACCACCAAGTTCCTCAAGCACGGCTCCTTCATGGACCTGCCGCTGTCGGTTCGTGCCGGCAACATTGGCCCGATGCTGGCCGTGGCGAAAAACAACATGGACCTGACCAAGTACCTGGTCAGCGAAGTGATGCAGTCGATGGAGCAGCGCCTGGAGTCCCTGCGTCGCTTCTACCCGGAGGCGAAGGCCGAAGACTGGCGCCTGGAAGTGGCCGGCCAACGGGTACAGATCATCAAGAAAGACCCGAAAAAAGGCGGCATCCTGCAATTCGGTACCGAACTGGTCGCGGCCAAGGACGGTTCCCTGGCGGCACTGCTCGGCGCTTCGCCAGGTGCATCGGTGACTGTTTCGATCATGCTCGAGCTGATCGAGAAATGCTTCCCGAGCAAAGCCAAGGGCGAATGGGCTGGCAAACTGGCAGAAATCTTCCCGGCCCGGGAGAAGGTTCTGGAAACCGACGCTGCGCTGTATCGCAAGATCAACACGCAGAACAACGTTGCCCTGGAACTGGTTGAAGCCAGCAGCGAGACCGAAAGCTACGCTTGATTCGGCGCAATGAAAAACGCCCCGTTCTCACTGAGAGCGGGGCGTTTTTTTATGCATTTGAAAGATCGCAGCCTCGCTTCGCTCGACAGCTCCTACAGGAACACGCGATCTCTGGATCTTAACCGCGAACCTTTTCAATCAACTCGATGTAGTCCGGTGCATTACGCTGATCCTTGATCAGGGCAACGAAATCATTGCCGTGCTCATCCTTGCCATTCACGTCGTAACCGGCTTCGACGAAAAACGTCAGGAAACGCTCGAAATCGTCGATGCGCAGGCCACGGTAGGCCTTGACCAGCTTGTGCAGGGACGGAGAAGTCGCGTCGACCGGTTCGAAATCGAGGAACAACTTGATCTGCTCATCGCCGATCTCGTCACCAATCACTTGTTTTTTATCTTTACGCATTGCCGACTCCAGCTCGCAGACATTCACGGGGCGGGCAGTTTACCCCCGCGCAGGCACAGGGCTCAACGCACACGATTGCTGCCGGTATGCAGATCGGCCCAGACATGGCCATTGGCGTAGCTGAGAAACTGGCAATACACCGTGTCGTTGCGCAGCAAGTCGATCACCACCCGGTATTGCGCCAGCGGGTAATAAAGGGTCAGGGTCTTGCTCGGCTCGTCGTAAACCGGCTTCTTCAGGCTTTTGCTTTCACCATCGAAATTGACCAGCACCTGACTGATGGTGGCGCCCTTGTTCAGGGATTTGCCCTTGAGACGAATCAGCAACGGCGAAGTGACCGGAATCGGCTGTTGACTGGATTGACGCTGAGCGCCGACCACCACCGAATAATCGGTGACCTGCATCAGTTGCTGCTGCTCGGGATCAGCAGCGCGCAGAGTGAGATCGTCCGGCGGCAGGAATTGACTGTGCATGGGTGCCGGGGCGGCGGCCAAGGGCAGGCTGAGGGTCAGCAGCAGGGCGGCGCAGCTGCGGATAAAAGGGCTCATGGCAGGCTCCGGAATCGGGGCCGGGCACTCTAGCATGAGCGAGCGGACGTGGGGCTATGAACACGACACCCTGTGGGAGCGGGCTTGCTCGCGAAAGCGGTGTGTCAGTCGCCTTGATGTTGAATGACACGCCCTCTTCGCGAGCAAGCCCGCTCCCACAGGAAGAAAATCAATCGAACTGAGCGCGCATCCAGGCCTGATACTCGGCAACACCGGGCTCGCCTTCGCGCGGCGCCCAATGCGCCAGCTCACCTTCACCGACAGGGCGGTAAGGACCAGCCTTGCATTCGAACATCAGGCTATCGGCTTCCAACACCACCAAGCCGTGGAATACGCCAGTTGGCAGATCCACGCCCACACAGTCGCCACCGGCCTGCAGAACTGTCTTGCTCAGCACGGCGCCGGCTTCGTCGAAAATCAACACGCCGAGGCGGCCTTTGAGGACCAGCAAGGTTTCGGCCTTGTTTTCCCCCAGATGTCGATGAGGCGGAATGTAGGTGGACGGCTGCAACCCCACCGCCATGCGATGGCAAGCGTCTTCCATCTGATGGAAGTTGTGATGCTGGCGCCCGCGAGGATTGGCCGCGGCTTTCCCGGCCAGCTCGGCGAACAAGGTCTGATCCAGAAAACGCGGCGTATCCATGTCTTACATTCCTTTAACGGCGAAAATCCCGTTGGCGTTACGCCAGTAGCCTTTGTAGTCCATACCGTAACCGAAGATGTAGCGGTCGACGCACGGCAGACCGACGAAATCGGCCTTGAGGTCCGGGCGAGCCTTGCGGTCGTGGTCTTTATCGATCAGCACGGCGGTGTGCACTTTACGTGCGCCGGCGTGTTTACAGAAGTCGATGATCGCACCCAGGGTGTGACCTTCGTCGAGGATGTCGTCGATGATCAACACATCACGATCGATGAAGGAGACTTCCGGCTTGGCCTTCCAGAACAGGTCGCCGCCGCTGGTTTCGTTGCGATAGCGGGTAGCGTGCAGGTAGGACGCTTCCAGCGGGAACTGCAGATAGGTCAGCAGCTTGCCGGAGAAAATCAGTCCGCCGTTCATCACGCAGAACACCACCGGGTTGCTGTCGGCCATTTGTTCGTTGATTTGTGCACCGACGCGGGCGATGGCCGCCTCGACTTCAGCTTCGGTGTACAGGCAGTCAGCCTCTCGCATGATTTGACGGATATGCTCGAGATCAGCGGACATGGTGCTCTCCAGGGGATGGCGGATTCAGGAAAAGCGGGCAAAGGTACGCATCAAGCGAGGCCAGATCAAGCGTTTGTGGACTAACGTACTGTATGTCTATAGGACAACACCCTCGGATAGATTAATCTAGGCCGGTTTTTTTGCCCGCCGCCGGAGCCTTTCCCCATGCCCATCCATGAGATCCGCCACCCGCTGATCCGTCATAAACTTGGCCTTATGCGCCGCGCAGACATCAGCACCAAGAATTTCCGTGAGCTCGCTCAGGAAGTCGGCGCCCTGTTGACCTATGAAGCCACCAAAGACCTGCCGCTGGAATCCTACGATATCGATGGCTGGTGCGGCACTGTGTCGGTCGAGAAAATCGCCGGCAAGAAAATTACCGTGGTGCCGATCCTGCGTGCCGGCATCGGCATGCTCGAAGGCGTGCTCAGCCTGATCCCGGGCGCCAAAGTCAGCGCCGTGGGTGTGGCCCGCAACGAGGAAACCCTCGAGGCCCACACCTACCTCGAGAAGCTGGTGCCGGAAATCGACGAACGCCTGGCCATGATCATCGACCCGATGCTCGCTACCGGCGGCTCGATGGTTGCAACCATCGACCTGCTGAAAAAAGCCGGCTGCAAGGACATCCGCGCCATGGTGCTGGTCGCTGCGCCAGAAGGCATTGCCGTGGTCGAGAAGGCTCACCCGGACGTGATCATCTACACCGCGTCCATTGATCAAAAACTGAACGAACACGGCTACATCATCCCGGGGCTGGGCGATGCCGGTGACAAGATCTTCGGCACCAAGCAGAAGGACGCGTGACCATGCAGCAAGAGTTCAACGATCCGCTCTGGCGCACGGTGCTGTCGGGTGCACAGATGCTGTTCGTGGCCTTTGGCGCCCTGGTGTTGATGCCGCTGATCACCGGTCTCGACCCGAACGTGGCGCTGTTCACGGCCGGCCTGGGGACGATCCTGTTCCAGATCGTCACCGGGCGTCAGGTGCCGGTGTTCCTGGCATCGAGCTTTGCCTTCATCACCCCGATCATTCTCGCCAAGGGCCAGTTCGGCCTGGCCGCGACCATGGGCGGCGTGATGGCGGCGGGTTTCGTCTATACCTTCCTCGGCCTCGCAGTGAAGATCAAAGGCACCGGTTTCATCGACCGCCTGCTGCCGCCGGTGGTGATCGGGCCGGTGATCATTTCGATTGGCCTGGCGATGGCACCGATTGCCGCCAACATGGCCATGGGCAAGGCCGGTGACGGCAGTGAATTGATTCATTACCAGACGGCGATGATGATCTCGATGCCTGCGCTGCTGACCACGCTGATCGTTGCGGTTTTCGGCAAGGGCATCTTCCGCCTTGTGCCGATCATCTCCGGCGTGCTGGTGGGCTTTGGCATGTCGTTCTACTTCGGCGTGGTCGATACCGCGAAGATCGCAGCGGCACCCTGGTTCGCCATCCCGCACTTCACCGCGCCGGAATTCAACTGGCAGGCGATCCTGTTCATCGTCCCCGTGGCATTGGCTCCGGCCATCGAACACATCGGCGGCGTGATTGCCGTGGGTAGCGTGACCGGTCGCGATTACCTGAAGAAACCCGGCCTGCACCGCACTCTGCTCGGCGACGGCATTGCCACTACGGCGGCCGGTCTGTTCGGCGGCCCGCCCAACACCACCTACGCCGAAGTGACCGGCGCGGTCATGCTGACCAAGAACTACAACCCGAAAATCATGACCTGGGCGGCGATCTTCGCCATCAGCCTGGCGTTCATCGGCAAGTTCGGTGCGCTGCTGCAAAGCATTCCGGTACCGGTGATGGGCGGGATTCTGTGCCTGTTGTTCGGTTCGATCGCGGCGGTGGGGATGAACACACTGATCCGCCACAAGATCGATCTGGGCGAAGCGCGCAATCTGGTGATTGTTTCGGTGACCCTGGTGTTCGGGATCGGCGGCGTGCTGATCGGCACCGGCACCGGGCCGGACGACTTCGGCCTCAAAGGCATCGCGCTGTGCGCGGTGGTGGCGATTGGCTTGAACCTGATCCTGCCGGGCAATGACAGCTGGAAGCACAAGAAGGCGAATGAGCCGCTGCTGTAGTGATTCAAGCGCTTTGTTGTTAATGAAATAGCTTTCGCGAGCAGGCTCGCTCCCACAGTCTGGAATGCATTTCCCTGTGGGAGCGGGCTTGCTCGCGAAGCTTTTAAAGCGCCATCGGCGCCCTTTCGCACAACGCACTCAACGCCTGCGCCCAATGCGGGTCATCGTTGAGGCACGGTACCAGCACCAACTCCTCGCCCCCCGCCTCGCGGAATTGTTCCTTGCCGCGATCACCGATCTCTTCCAGTGTCTCGATGCAATCGGCAACGAACGCCGGGCACATCACCAGAATTTTTTTCGCGCCGCTTTTAGCCAACTCATCGAGACGCGCCTCGGTGTAGGGTTCGATCCACTTGGCGCGCCCCAGGCGCGACTGGAACGACACCGACCACTTGCCCTCCGGTAGCCCCATTCGCTTGGCGACCTCTGCCGCCGTCCGCAGGCATTGGCCGCGATAACAGGTGGCTACCACCTCCGGTGGCGCTCCAGCGCAACAATCACCACCACCCTCGAAGCTGTGACCGGGGTTGAGTTTCTTCAGATGCCGTTCCGGCAAGCCGTGAAAGCTCATCAGCAAGTGATCGAAATCCTGCTCCAGATAGGGCTTGGTCGTGGCCGCCAGCGCATCGAGGTACTCGGGTTGATCGTAGAACGGCTGGAGCACCGACAACTGCACGTCGAGGTTTTTCTCACGCACCACGCGCCTGGCCTCTTCGATGACCGTAGTCGTGGTGCTGTCGGCGAACTGTGGATAAAGCGGCGCCAGGGTGATTCGCTTGTGCCCCGCCGCGACCATCCGAACCAGCGTCGATTCTATCGACGGCTCTCCGTAGCGCATCGCCAGCTCGACCGGGCCGTGCTGCCACTGGGCAGTCATGGCTTGTTGCAGGCGACGGCTGAGCACCACCAGCGGCGAGCCCTCGTCCCACCAGATCGAGGCATAGGCATGGGCCGACTGCTCGGGACGCTTGATCAGGATCAGCGACACCAGCAAGCGCCGAACCGGCCATGGCAGGTCGATCACGTACGGGTCCATCAGAAATTGATTGAGGTAGCTGCGCACATCCGCCACCGAGGTGGAGGCAGGTGAACCCAGGTTGACCAGAAGCAACGCGTGATCGGTCATGCAACATCCTATTTCAAAGGCGAGCGGACAGATCATCCAGAGCCGCGCGCAAATCCGTGAACTGAAAAGTGAAACCCGCCTGTAACAAGCGAACCGGCGTGGCCCGTTGGCCGCCCAGCAACAGCAAGGACAACTCGCCCAGCCCGACCTTCAAGGCGAAGGCCGGCATCGGCATGAATGCCGGGCGATGCAGCACGCTGCCCAACGTCTTGGCAAACTCGCGGTTGCGCACCGGTTTGGGTGCGCACGCATTATAGGGACCGCTGGCCTCGTTACGATGCAGAAGAAAATCAATCAGAGCGATTTGATCGTCGATATGAATCCATGGCATCCATTGCCGGCCGTTGCCGATCGGCCCTCCCAGCCCCAGCTTGAAGGGCAGTAACAGCCGCGACAAAAAGCCGCCCTCGGCCGACAGCACCAACCCGGTTCGAATGAGGATAACGCGAATGCCCAACGCTTCAGCCCGTTGCGCGGTCTCTTCCCAGGCGATGCATAGCTGGCTGGCGAAGTCTTCGCTGACCGGCCCCGAGTCCTCGGTCAGTTCGCGCTCGCCACCGTCGCCATACCAGCCGACAGCCGAACCGGAAATCAACACCCGGGGTTTCTGCTCGCGACTTTCAAGCCACGCCAGCAGGGTTTCAGTCAGCGTGATCCGGCTGCTCCACAACAAGGCTTTACGCTTGTGCGTCCAGGGCCGGTCGGCAATTGGCGCGCCGGCCAGATTGACGATCGCATCCACCGGTTCCTGCCCCAGATCCTCCAACCGGGCAATTCCACGCACTTGGGCACCACAGGTTTTCGCGACTTTTTCAGGCTTGCGACTCCAGACTGTCAGGCGATGACCCTGCCCGGACCAGTGCCGGCAGAGCTGACGTCCTATCAAACCAGTACCGCCGGTCAGCAATATGTGCATGACTTCTTCCTCGCGTGGCGTTTTACCCTGTCCACTAGTCTATTTTTATAAGCAGGGATCTTTGGTATCGAGCAGGCTCTATGGTTAACAATAGGCCAAGCTGTCAGAACGAGAACGCTAAAAGTTATACCAAAAAACAATATTGTACAGGTTTGAACCCCGGCGTAGTCTGTACAGAAAGGTAAACGAGGCCCCTATGACTGTACCTATCGCAATCATCGGCACCGGCATTGCCGGACTCTCCGCCGCCCAGGCCCTGACGGACCTCGGGCACGTGGTTCAACTTTTCGATAAAAGCCGCGGCAGCGGCGGGCGCATGTCGAGCAAGCGCAGCGACGCGGGCGCTCTGGATATGGGCGCGCAATATTTCACCGCCCGCGACCGCCGCTTTGTCACGGAAGTCCAGCGCTGGCAGGCCAGAGGCTGGGTCGCCGAGTGGACGCCGCAGCTGTACACCTACCATGGCGGTCAGCTCAACCTGTCGCCGGACGAGCAGACCCGCTGGGTCGGCACGCCGCGCATGAGTGCCATCACCCGCGCCCTGCTCGGTGATCTTGAAGTGCATTTCGCCTGCCGGATCACCGAGGTCTATCGCGGGGAAGAACACTGGCATCTGCAGGACGCCGAGGGCTTCACCCACGGACCGTTCAGCCACGTCGTCATCGCCACGCCAGCGCCGCAGGCCACGGCTCTGCTGGCATCGGCGCCGAAACTCGCGGGGGCCGCCGCCGGGGTGAAAATGGACCCGACCTGGGCCATCGCCCTCGCCTTCGAAACGCCCCTGGAAACGCCCATGGAAGGCTGCTTCGTACAGGACAGCCCACTCGACTGGCTGGCCCGCAACCGCAGCAAACCCGGGCGCGACAACACCCTCGACACCTGGGTGCTGCACGCCACGAGTGCCTGGAGCCGGCAACACATCGACCTGCCCAAGGAAGCGGTGATCGAGCAGTTGCACGGCGCGTTTGCCGAACTGCTGCACGATTCCATGCCCGCGCCGAGCTTCAGCCTCGCCCACCGCTGGCTCTACGCCCGCCCCGCCAGCAGTCACGAATGGGGCACCCTGGCCGATGCTGACCTGGGGCTGTACGCCTGTGGCGACTGGTGCCTGTCCGGACGTGTCGAAGGCGCCTGGCTAAGCGGTCAGGAAGCCGCCCGCCGCTTGCATGAACACCTGCAATGAACCGTAGGAGCTGCCGAAGGCTGCGATCTTTTGATTTTGTTTTTCAAGATCAAAAAATCGCAGCCTTCGGCAGCTCCTACAGGGGCATTACGCCGCAAAAACCTATACAGAAAATTTGACTTGTACAACTTCGAATCTATGATGAAGTTATCTTGTACAGACACAAATGTTTGTACAGGTTCAGATTCGAGGTGTTCCGATGTCCCAAGCCCCCGTCAAACCGAAAATAGCCATCAGCGCCTGCCTGATGGGGCTCGATGTGCGCTTCAACGGCGGGCACAAGGAATCGCGGCTGTGCAGCCGGACCCTCACTGATTATTTCGATTTCATCCCGGTCTGCCCGGAAGTGGCCATCGGCCTCGGCGTACCCCGCCAACCGATTCGGCTGGTGAGTGGTGCCGATCAACCCGAAGCCGTGGGAACCCTGGATCGCAACCTGAACGTGACACAACCGCTGGCCACCTACGGCCGGGACATGGCAGCGCAGTTGGGGGATATTTGCGGTTATATCTTCATGCAAAACTCCCCGTCCTGCGGCCTGGAGCGGGTCAAGGTCTACCACGCCAACGGCACACGAGCGGACAGTGGCGGTCGCGGGATCTACGCACAGGCCTTCTGCCTGCTGCACCCGGACTTGCCGGTGGAGGAAGACGGCCGGCTCAACGATCCGGTGCTTCGGGAAAACTTCCTCACCCGCGTATTCGCCTACAGCGCCTGGCAGCAGCTACGCCAGGAAGGCTTGACCCGGCGCGGCCTCACGGACTTTCACTCACGCTACAAATACCTGCTGATGGCCCACAATCCGGTGCAATACAAAGCCCTGGGCCACTTGCTGGGCAGCATGGGCAAAAACGATCCGCAGGAACTGGGCCCCCGCTATTTCAGCGAATTGATGGCAGCGCTGAAAAAGTGCGCCACCCGCCGCACCCATAGCAACGTCCTGCAACACCTCAGTGGCTACCTGAAACAAACCATCAGCCACGAAGACAAGCAGGAAGTGCAACAGCTGATCAGCCAGTACCGCCAAGGCATCGTGCCGCTGGTGGTGCCGCTCACGCTGCTCAAGCATCACTTTCGCCAACACCCTGATCCGTACATCGCCCAGCAGGTCTATCTGCAACCGCACCCGGAAAATCTCAGCCTGCGAAACGCCATCTGATGAAAAAAACACTCGACACCAGCGCCCGCGAAGACCTTGGCGATGACTTTGAAAAGGCGCTGGACGAAGGCTGGCTGCCGATCCGTGAAGTGGCGCGCCTGACCGGCGTCAATGCCGTGACCCTGCGCGCCTGGGAGCGGCGCTACGGCCTGATCGTGCCGCAACGCACACCCAAGGGGCATCGGCTGTTCTCGGCCGACCATGTACAACGTATCCAGGCCATCCTCACCTGGCTCAACCGTGGCGTCGCCGTCAGCCAGGTCAAGGAGTTGCTCGATACGCCGCCAGTATTCAGCGAGTCCGTCGACAACGATTGGCACACATTGCTGCTAACGTTGCTGCAGGCGGTCAGCGGATTGCAGGAACGCGCCTTGGATGACAACGTCAATCAGGCGATGGCGCTGTATCCGCCGCGAACCCTGTGCGAGCAATTATTGATGCCATTGCTGGCCGCTCTGGAGCAACGCTGGCAGGGCCAATTCGGTGCGCAGATGGAGCGGGGCTTTTTTTGTGCCTGGCTACGCAGCAAATTCGGCGCGCGCATCTACCATAACAATCGTCAGTTGCGCACCGCGCCAATGCTGTTGATCAATCACTCGGACCTGCCCATGGAACCTCAGCTGTGGCTTACGGCCTGGCTGATCAGCAGCGCGGACTGCCCGGTGGAGGTCTTCGACGGGCCGCTGCCTGTCGGCGAACTGGCATTGGCGGTCGAACTGCTGCAACCCCGCGGGGTTTTGCTGTACTCCAGCAAGGCCATGAACCTGGCGCAACTGCCGAAACTTTTCAAAGGTGTCAGTTGCCCAAAAATGATTGCCGGACCAACGGTGTGCATCCACCACGCCGAGTTGTCCGCAAGTACCACAGAGATCACTGACTTGTACCTGGCCGAAGATCCATTGTCGGCACATCAGGCACTCGTTCAGTGCGGGCTGATTTAAATGAATCGCATGGATCCCCCTATGCAATTGATCTGGCTGCGCAGCGACTTGCGCCTACATGACAACACCGCCCTCTCGGCCGCCGCGGCTCGTGGCCCGTGCGTGGCGGTGTATCTGCTGAGTCCGGAACAATGGCTGGAGCACGACGATGCGCCCTGCAAAGTGGACTTCTGGCTGCGTAACCTGCGCGACTTGAGCCGTGAACTGGCTCAACTGAACATTCCCCTGCTGGTCCGCCAGGCTCCCCGCTGGGATAACGCGCCCAGCGTATTGCTGAACCTGTGCCGACAGTGGCAGGTCAACGCCCTGCACCTCAACGAAGAGTACGGCATCCACGAATCCCATCGCGATGCAGCGGTCGCCCGGACGCTACAGGCCGAAGGCATCGAAGTTCACCGCTACCTCGATCAATTGCTGTTCAAGCCGGGAAGCGTGCTGACCCGGACCGGCACTTACTTTCAGGTCTTCAGCCAGTTCCGCAAAGTCTGCTACGAACGACTGCACCACTCACTGCCCAATCTGGTCCGTGCGCCGCACAAACAAGCGCCGCTGAACATTGCCAGCGATGCGGTCCCCTTGAGCGTCGAGGGTTACGCAACGCCCGGTGATCCTCTGCGCAGCCTGTGGCCGGCCGGCGAAACCGAAGCCCGCCGTCGCCTCGACAACTTTAGCGAAGCGCAGATCGACTACTACCAGAGCGAACGCGACTTCCCGGCAAAACCCGGTACCAGTCAGCTCTCGGCCTATCTTGCCGCTGGGGTGATTTCTCCACGCCAATGCCTGCACGCCGCGTTGAACAGCAATCAGGGTGAGTTCGAAAGCGGCAGCACAGGCGCCGTCACCTGGATCAACGAACTGCTGTGGCGCGAATTCTACAAACACATCCTGGTGGGCTACCCGCGAGTGTCCCGACACCGCGCGTTTCGCCCGGAAACCGAAGCGCTGGCCTGGCGCAATGCTCCCGATGAACTGGCCGCCTGGCAACAGGCGCGCACCGGTTTGCCGATCATCGACGCCGCCATGCGCCAACTGTTGACCACCGGCTGGATGCACAACCGCCTGCGCATGGTGGTGGCGATGTTCCTGACCAAGAACCTGCTGATCGACTGGCGCGAAGGCGAACGCTTTTTCATGCGTCACCTGATCGATGGCGACCTGGCGGCGAACAATGGTGGTTGGCAATGGAGCTCTTCCACCGGCACCGACTCGGCGCCTTACTTCCGGATTTTCAACCCGCTGAGTCAATCGGAAAAATTCGATCCCGAAGGTGTATTCATCAAGCGATGGCTGCCGGAGTTGGCAGGGCTGAATAAAAAAGATGTGCACAACCCCGCCAATCTCGGCGGACTGTTTGGTGGGGTGGATTACCCCTCACCGATCGTCGACTTGAACACATCCCGGACGCGTGCGTTGACGGCGTTCAAAAACCTGCCGTCACGACAATACGCCGCCGTTGGATCATGAATGACCGCCACCGGGATTACCTCGATGCCGGGGCTCTGCTTTATAAATGTTTACCCGTATTGGACCGGGCAATGGCCTGGCTGAAAAGGAGATTGGGATGAGTCGTACGCTCTCACGACGATACTGGCTGACCGGCGCCAGCAGCGGCATCGGTGCCGCCCTGGCTGAAGAAATCCTGAAAACCGGTGCGCACCTGGCCGTCAGTTCGCGCTCGGTAGCGCAGTTGAAAGTCTTGTCTCAACGCTATCCGGGGCAAGTGCTGGTTGTGGCCGGTGACCTGACCAACAGCCAGACCGTGCGCGAGATCGGCGAGCAGATTGCCGAGGACTGGGGTTCGCTGGACACCGTGATACTCAATGCCGGCACCAGCGAGTACGTGGATGCCAAGCAGTTCGATGCGTCGATTGTCGAGCACGTGTTGCGTACCAACCTGTTGGCCAGTAGCTATTGCATCGACGCCGCCCTGCCACTGCTGCGTGCCGGCACCGCACCCCATATGGTGGCCATGGCCAGTACGGTAACTTACCTGCCGCTGCCCGAGGCAGTAGCGTATGGTACCTCAAGGTCCGGGCTGCGTTACCTGTTCGAATCCCTGCGCATCGACCTGGCCCCTGAAGGCATAGAACTCACGGTGATCAGCCCCGGGTCTGTCGAAACGCCGCTGAAGGCGAAAAACGACTTTCCCATGCCCTTGAGCTGGCCGGTGGAGAAAGCTGCGCGGCACATCTTCGAAAAGCTCAAGGACCGACCGCTGGAAATCGCTTTCCCGGCTGCGTTCATGGCTGCCCTCTGGCCGCTCTCCAAACGCCCGGACCAATTGAAACTGGAGATCGGCAAGCGCATGGTGCGCAGCCAGCCACCGATCAAGGACCAACCCTGAAGATCGCCATCATCGGCAGCGGTATCCCGGACGCTCCGATACCTGGGCGTCCGTCAGACCTTTCACACAGCACCGGGTGACTGCCTTACACTGCGCGGCATGAAAACCATCCCCCATACGCAAATCGCGGAACCCGCAGTCACGTGCTCGACCTGCGCAGCCTGCTGCTGCCAGCTCGAAGTCATGTTGATCACCGACACGGGTGTGCCTGAACGGTTCATCGATACCGATGACTGGGGCGGGGAAGTCATGCTGCGTCTGGACGACGGCTGGTGTGCTGCACTGGATCGCAACACGATGATGTGCACCATCTACGAAAAACGTCCGCTGATCTGCCGGGAGTTCGAGATGGGCGCACCGGAGTGCATCGACGAACGCCTGGGGATTTCGACGGCGTATCGCTGAACTGAAAGCAAAGCGCCCCCTGTGGGAGCGAGCTTGCTCGCGATAGCGGCTTCAAATTCAACATCAATGTTGGCTGATACACCGTCATCGCGAGCAAGCTCGCTCCCACATGGGACCTTGATGCTTACAACGGCATCGTGTAATGCAATGCGTAACTCTCTACACCATCGTTCGGAGTCGCGATCCCGGCGTTGGAATAGTGCGTCGCACGAACCCCGACTTCATGTCCGCCGGCAAAGCGCAAACCGAATCCAAAGCGGTCTTCAAACTGGAAGGCGCTGCCCAGATCGTTGCTTTCGACTTCGGTGCTGGCAAACGCCGCCACGCCAACCCCGAACTCGATGTAGGGTTTGACGTTCTGGCCGGAAAATTCATAAACCAGCACAGGCGAGAACGACAGACTGTGGTTACTGGATTTCTCGTCACCCTCCCAATAGGTGTAGGCGCCGTCCCAGTAACCGGTCAGACGCCCCACATCGCTCTGCCACCAACTCTGGTCCCAATCGAATTGCATGCCCAGTCGATACGTCATGGTCGAATCGCTGGTCTGACCTACCGCGAACTCCACACCTGCCGCCTGCGCTGTAAAGGTGTGCCCCATTAATGCGGCCGCAATCGCGGCCAAGCAGAATAGTCGCTTCACTAGAAACTTCCTTTTCCGAACGATTTCGTATGATTTTTTTGTTGCCTGGCCCAGCAAAACTATAGAAGTCAGCGATTTATCAGAAGTTCACCCCGATTTCTTCGTACTCCCCCCAGACAGCCTTCTACCGGTTGAAGCTTCGCACAACGCCAGAGGTATTCCACAGTATCGGCAAGATATTTCTGAAATGAAGCGGATCGGCGCTGGTCCAGAACTGCGCTTCACGGGCAGGCCCGGCGGCGAGCAGCTCGCGTTCGGCCAAAAGCCGCTGGAGTTGCCGCGCGACGGCGGCACCGGTATCGATCAGGCTGATGTCCGCGGGGATCATCTGCCGGAGCATCGGCTTGAGAAAGGGGTAATGGGTGCAGCCGAGAATCAGGGTGTCCGCGCCAGCCGCCAGCAGTGGCTCGACATAACCGGCCAACAGCTGACGCAGCTCGGCGCTATGCAGGTCGCCGTTTTCAATCAGCTCCACCAGCCCCGGACAGGGCTGGGTGATCACTTTCACGTCCGTGGCGAAGCGGTCGAGCAACGCGGCGAACTTGGCGCTCTGCAAGGTGCCGGTGGTGGCCAGCACCCCGACCACGCCGGAGCGGGTTGCGGCGGCGGCCGGCTTGACGGCCGGCTCCATGCCGACGATGGGCCATTCGGGATAGTCGCGACGCAAGTCGGCGACGCCGGCCACCGTTGCCGTGTTGCAGGCCAGCACCAGGGCCTTGGCGCCCTGTTGCTGAAAGAAATCGGCCATCACACTGCAACGCTGCTGGATAAATGCCGGGGTTTTCTCGCCATAGGGCACATTGCCGCAATCGGCGACGTACATCAGCGTCTCGTTGGGCAGCAAGCGCTGGATCTCGGCCAGCACCGAGAGCCCACCGACACCGGAGTCGAACACGCCAATCGGCGCTTCACGCATGTTTCGACCCACAGACGCTACAGCCCGGATCACGCTTGACCCGCAATTCGCGAAAACGCGTGCCCAAGGCATCGATCAGCAACAGGCGCCCCACCAGTGGCTCGCCGAATCCGGCCAGCAACTTCAGCGCTTCAAGCGCTTGCAGGCTGCCGACCAGTCCCACCAGTGGACCGACCACGCCAGCCTCGCTGCAGGTCAGTTCGGCTTCGCTGCCGTGCCCGTACAAACAGTGGTAGCACGGACTCTCTGGCCGACGCGGATCGAACACCGACAGTTGGCCTTCGAGGCGAATCGCCGCACCGCTGACCAGCGGCTTGCCGGCGGCCACGCACGCGGCATTGACCGCTTCACGGGTGGAAAAATTGTCCGAGCAATCGAGGACCAGATCCACCCCGGCCACCACGGCGGCCAGGGAGTCTTCGTCCAGCGCCGCGCGATGGGCAATCAACCGGATCTCGGGATTGATCGCCGTCAGGCGCTTGATCGCTGAATCGACCTTGCCCATGCCGATGCTGTCGGTGTCATGAATGATCTGGCGTTGCAGGTTGGTCAGGTCGACCGTGTCGAAGTCCGCCAGGTGCATCTCGCCAATGCCGGCGGCCGCCAGATACAGCGCCACTGGCGCGCCAAGGCCGCCGAGTCCGACGATCAATACGCGGCTGTCCTTGAGCCGCAACTGGCCGTCGATATCGATGTGTTGCAGCAGAATCTGCCGACTGTAACGCAGCAACTCCTGATCATTCAGCACGGCAGGCACCCCAGACTGATGCGTTGATGACCGCCCAGGTCGGTGCGGCTGTGGACTTCTTCAAAACCGCGGGTCAGCAGCAGGTCGCGGACCGCCTCGGCCTGATCGTAACCGTGTTCGAGCATCAGCCAGCCGCCTGCGTCGAGATGATCCGGCGCCTGGGCGACGATCAGACGCAGATCGTCGAGCCCGTCGACACCGGCCACCAGGGCACTGGCCGGCTCAAAGCGCACATCGCCCTCGACCAGATGCGGATCGGTCGCTGCAATGTAGGGCGGATTGCTGATGATCAGCTGAAAACGCTGACCTTCCAGGGCACTGAACCAATGGCTGCTCAGCACCTTGGCGTTGTTCAGGTGCAGACGCTGGCGATTGCGTTCGGCCAGGGCGACGGCTTCCAGCACGCGATCCACGGCCGTGACGCTCCAGGCCGGACGCTCGCTGGCCAACGCCAGGGCAATCGCGCCGCTGCCGGTACCGAGGTCGAGCACCTTGGCCGGTGTGGCCGGCAACAATTCCAGCGCAGCCTCCACCAGCAGTTCGGTGTCCGGGCGCGGGATCAGCGTGTGCGGTGCCACTTCCAGGTCCAGCTTCCAGAAACCTTGCTGGCCTAGGATATAGGCCACCGGCTCACCGCTGCGGCGGCGCTGCAAATACTCGGCGAACGTCAGCGCCGCTTCGCTCGGCACGATACGTTCCGGCCAGGTGTGCAGGAAACTGCGGGACTTGCCCAACGCCGCCGCCAGCAGCAATTCGGCATCCAGACGCGCCGTCGGCGAGTCGGGCAGATCGGCGGCACGCAACAAACTGGCGATGATCGTCATTTACTCACCTATCGCCGCCAGTTGATCGGCCTGATACTCGGCCAGCAACGGCTCGATTACCGCCTCGACGCCGCCGGCGAGGATCTCGTCGAGGGAATACAAGGTCAGGTTGACCCGGTGGTCGGTGACCCGACCCTGGGCAAAATTGTAGGTGCGGATGCGCTCTGAGCGATCACCGGAACCCACCAGCAGCTTGCGTTCGCTGGCGATGGCGTTGGCCGCGGCGGAGGTCTGCTGATCATTCAGCTTGGCCGACAACCAGGACATCGCCCGGGCGCGGTTCTTGTGCTGCGAACGCTCTTCCTGGCACTCGACCACGATGCCGGACGGCAAGTGCGTAATGCGGATCGCCGAATCGGTCTTGTTGACGTGCTGGCCACCGGCGCCGGAGGAGCGATAGGTATCGATGCGCAGGTCGGCCGGGTTGATCTCGATGGCTTCCTGTTCGTCCGGCTCGGGCAATACCGCCACGGTGCAGGCCGACGTGTGGATGCGGCCTTGGGATTCGGTCGCCGGAACCCGCTGCACGCGGTGCGCACCGGATTCGAACTTGAGCTTGCCGTAGACGTTGTCGCCCTCGACCCGGGCAATCACCTCTTTATAGCCGCCGTGTTCACCCTCGTTTTCCGAGAGAATTTCCACCCGCCAGCCACGACGCTCGGCGTAACGCGAATACATGCGGAACAGATCGCCGGAGAAAATCGCCGCCTCGTCGCCGCCGGTGCCGGCACGGATTTCGAGGAACACGTTGCGCCCGTCGTTCGGATCCTTGGGCAGCAGCATGCGTTGCAGGTCGGCTTCGAGCGTGACCAGGCGCTCCTTGGCCTCGCGGACTTCTTCCACGGCCATTTCACGCATGTCCGGGTCGCTGTCCTTGAGCAGAGCCTGGGCGCCCTCGAGGTCATCCTGCACTTTCAGCAGTTCTTTATAGGCGCCCACTATCGGTTCAACTTCCGCGTACTCCTTGGAATAGGTACGGAATTTGTTCTGATCGGAAATGACCTCGCCGTCGCCCAACAGGGCGGTCAATTCCTCGAAACGGTCCTGGAGAATATCCAGCTTATTGAGCAGTGACGCTTTCATTGCGGTTTTTTATCCGAAAAGCTATCCGATGAGCCCTCACCGAGGGCAAAGAGTTCCTGGGCCATCGCCAGCGCGTCCAGGCGACCTTCGGCAGAGAGCTTTTTCAACTGCACGCTCGGTGCGTGCAAGAGTTTGTTGGTCAGCCCGCGAGCCAGTTGCACCAGCACCTCTTCGGCGCTGCTGCCGTTGGCCAGCATGCGCTGGGCCTTTTGCAATTCTTCGTCGCGCAGGCGTTCGCTCTGTTGACGATAGGCCTTGAGCACGTCCACCGCCGCCAATTCACGCAGACGGACCATGAAATCTTCGGCGCCGACCGAGACCATCTCTTCGGCGGCCTGGGCAGCGCCCTGGCGGCTCTTGAGGTTCTCGGCGACCACTTCGTGAAGATCGTCGACGCTATAGAGGTAAACGTCGTCCAACTCGCCGACTTCGGGTTCGATATCGCGGGGAACGGCGATATCCACCATGAAAATAGGTTTGTGCTTGCGCAGTTTCAAGGCACTTTCCACTGCGCCCTTGCCCAGGATCGGCAACTGGCTGGCGGTGGAACTGATGACGATATCGCTGCGCACCAGCTCTGCCGGAATATCCGACAGTAACACCGCATGTGCGCCGAACTGCTCGGCCAGGATGCTCGCGCGCTCCAGGGTACGGTTGGCGACCACGATGCGCTTTACCCCAAGATCATGCAGATGGCGGGCGACCAGGGTGATGGTCTCGCCGGCGCCGATCAACAACGCCTGGCTGCGTTGCAGGTCACTGAAAATCTGCTTGGCCAGGCTCACCGCGGCAAATGCCACCGACACCGGGTTCTCGCCGATGGCCGTGTCGGTGCGCACCTGCTTGGCCGCGTTGAACGTGGCCTGGAACAGCCGACCGAGCAACGGCCCGATGGTGCCCGCCTCGCGAGCCACGGCATAGGCCGACTTCATCTGGCCGAGAATCTGCGGCTCGCCCAACACCAGCGAGTCGAGCCCGGAGGCCACACGCATCATGTGACGAACTGCCGCATCATCTTCATGCACATAGGCGCTTTCGCGCAGCTCGTCGTAGCTCAAATGATGATATTCGGCCAGCCAGCGCAGCACGACGTCCGCCGACAGGTGATCCTGTTCTATATAGAGTTCACTGCGATTGCAGGTGGAGAGGATCGCAGCTTCGCGGCTGTCGGTGAGTCGGCAGAGCTGCTGCAAGGCCTCAACCAGCTGCTCAGGGGTAAAAGCCACGCGCTCGCGGACGTCTACTGAAGCAGTCTTGTGGTTAATACCGAGTGCAAGGAAGGCCATTCAAAGTCGCTGATGGTGACGTGAAGCCGGCAATTGTCCTACTTCGACGGAGTCAGAACAACTACTCGATATCTATCGCGCCGATGGGACGCCCCGGCTTGCGAGCCATTCTCGTTCCCGACCTGTAGGAGCTGCCGCAGGCTGCGATCTTTTGACTTTGTTTTTCAAGATCAAAAGATCGCAGCCTGCGGCAGCGCCTACAGGGGCATCGCGCAAGTCCGGGGATTGGGTAAATTGGCGGGCCGGTTATGTTTGGCCTAAAGCTTGTGTCATGATGATCCGACCGCAGGTTAGTCGTCCTCTTCCTATATGAATAGATCTTCCGCGTTGCTCCTCGCTTTTGTCTTCCTCAGCGGCTGCCAGGCCTTGGCACCCGTTTCGTCGGACGGTACGCCGCCGGTTGAAGACAGCACCCCGGCCCCTGAAAAGCCGAAGGTCTACAGCTCCTTCAGCGAGGAAACCGTCTTCAGCCTGTTGAGCGCCGAACTGGCTGGCCAGCGCAATCGTTTCGACATTGCCTTGGACAACTATGTGACCCAGGCCATCAACACCCAGGATCCGGGCATCTCGGAGCGGGCATTTCGTATCGCCGAATACCTGGGCGCCGACCAGGCTGCCCTGGACACCGCGCTGATCTGGGCGAAAAACGCCCCCGACGACCTCGAAGCGCAACGCGCCGCTGCCGTGCAACTGGCCCGCGCCGGGCGTTATGACGACTCCATGGTCTATATGGAGAAAGTCCTGCAAGGCAAGGGCGACACTCATTTCGACTTCCTGGCGCTGTCGGCGGCCGACACCGACCAGGACACGCGCAACGGCCTGATGAAAAGCTTCGACCGCTTGCTGCAGCGCCATCCGAACAACAGCCAGCTGATTTTCGGCAAGGCACTGCTGATGCAACAGGATGGCGACACCAAAGGCGCACTGAAACTGCTGGAAGACAATCCGCCGGACGACGGCGAAATTGCCCCGATCCTGCTGCGCGCACGCCTGCTGCAAACCCTCGATCGCGGTGACGAGGCCTTGCCGCTGCTGCAGAAAAGCATCAAAAAATACCCGGACGACAAGCGCCTGCGCCTGACTTATGCGCGGATGCTGGTTGAACAGGACCGCATGGACGACGCCAAGGCCGAGTTCTCGAGCCTGGTCCAGCAATACCCGGAAGACGACGATCTGCGATATTCCCTGGCACTGGTCTGCCTGGAAGCCAAGGCCTGGAATGAGGCCAAGGGTTATCTTGAAGACCTGATCGCCCGGGACAGCCACGTCGACTCGGCGCACCTGAACCTCGGCCGCATAGCCGAAGAACAAAACGACCCGCAAGGCGCATTGATCGAGTACGCCAAGGTGGGCCCGGGCAACGATTTCCTGCCGGCGCAATTGCGTCAGGCCGACATCCTGATAGACAACGGCAGGACCGCCGAAGCGCAAAGAAAGCTGGCGGCAGAGCGCGACGAGCAGCCGGATTACGCGATCCAGCTGTACCTCATCGAAGCCGAAACCCTGTCCGCCAACAATCAGGGCGACAAGGCCTGGAGCGTTCTGCATCAAGCCCTGGAGCAATACCCGGACGATTTGAACCTGCTCTACACCCGTGCCATGCAGGCGGAAAAACGCAATGACCTGGCGCAGATGGAAAAAGACCTGCGCACGATCATCAAGCGCGACCCGGACAATGCCATGGCGTTGAACGCCCTCGGCTACACCTTGTCCGACCGCACCACACGCTACGCCGAAGCCAAGGCCCTGATCGAGCAGGCACACCAGATCAGTCCGGAAGATCCGGCGGTACTCGACAGCCTTGGCTGGGTGAATTATCGCCTGGGCAATCTCGACGAAGCCGAGCGCCTGCTGCGCCAGGCCCTGGAACGCTTCCCCGACCAGGAAGTCGCCGCTCACCTGGGCGAAGTCCTGTGGGCCAACGGCAAACAGCGCGAAGCCCGACAAGTCTGGGGCAAATTCCTCAAGGAACAGCCTGACAGCCCGACCCTGCGTGGCACCATCAAACGCCTGACCGGATCAGAGACTCTTTAAGATTATGTTTTTGCGCCACTTCATCGTTTTCAGCTTTATCGCCCTGATCGCCGGTTGCGCAGGCCTTGGTCCCCGCGAATCGGTCGAGGGACATGGCAACGCCGCCCAATGGCGCGAGCACAAACAGCAACTGACCGGCCTCGATGGCTGGCAGATCGACGGCAAGATCGGCATCCGTGCGCCGAAAGACTCGGGCAGCGGCACGCTGTTCTGGTTGCAGCGCCAGGATTACTACGACATTCGCCTGTCCGGACCACTGGGCCGCGGTGCGGCTCGCCTGACCGGACGTCCGGGCAAGGTGTCGCTGGAAGTCGCCAACCAGGGACGCTACGACGCGCCGAACCCGGAAGTGCTGCTCGAAGAGCAGCTGGGCTGGAAGCTGCCGGTGTCCAATCTGGCCTGGTGGGTACGCGGGCTCCCGGCTCCGGACAGCAAAAGTCGCCTGACCCTGGATACCGACAGTCGCCTGGCCAACCTCGAACAGGATGGCTGGCAGGTCGAATACACCGACTACACCCAGCAAAACGGCTACTGGCTGCCCGAGCGCATCAAGCTGCATGGCACCGACCTTGACGTCACCCTGGTGATCAAGGCCTGGCAACCACGCAAACTGGGGTCATGACATGCCAGCCAATCGCCTGACTTTGCCGTCCCCGGCCAAACTCAATTTGATGCTGCACATTCTCGGTCGCCGCGAAGACGGCTACCACGAACTGCAAACGATGTTTCAGTTTCTCGATTACGGCGACGAAATCACCTACGCCCTGCGCGATGACGGTGTCATTCAACTGCACACCGAATTCGCCGGCGTACCCCACGACAGCAACCTGATCGTCAAGGCCGCGAAAAAACTCCAGGAGCAATCCGGTTGTTCGCTGGGCGTCGATATCTGGATCGAAAAGATCCTGCCCATGGGCGGCGGCATTGGCGGCGGCAGTTCGAATGCCGCAACGACGTTGCTCGGCCTCAATCACCTGTGGCAATTGGGCTGGGATGAAGATCGCCTGGCTGGCCTGGGATTGACGCTGGGCGCCGACGTCCCGGTTTTCGTTCGTGGTCATGCGGCTTTCGCCGAGGGTGTGGGGGAGAAACTGACCCCTGTCGACCCCGAAGAACCGTGGTATCTGGTGCTGGTGCCGCAAGTCTCTGTAAGTACGGCAGAAATTTTTTCAGATCCGTTGTTGACACGTAACACTCCTCCCATTAAAGTGCGCCCCGTTCCCAAGGGAAACAGTCGAAATGACTGCTTGCCGGTGGTAACAAGGCGTTATCCAGAGGTACGTAACGCTTTGAATTTGTTAGGTAAATTTACCGAAGCAAAACTCACCGGAACTGGAAGTTGTGTGTTTGGGGGCTTCCCAAGCAAAGCTGAAGCTGATAAAGTCTCGGCCCTTCTGACAGAGACCCTTACAGGTTTTGTAGCAAAAGGAAGCAACGTTTCGATGTTGCATCGCAAGCTTCAAAGTCTGCTCTAAAGGAACCGATTACCGGGTAATCGTTGCAACAGATACAGGGGCGTCGCCAAGCGGTAAGGCAGCAGGTTTTGATCCTGCCATGCGTTGGTTCGAATCCAGCCGCCCCTGCCATTTTCCTATACTCATCCAGGTTACCCTCAGCCTTCAGGTACTGCGCGTGTCCAAGATGATGGTCTTTACGGGGAACGCTAACCCCGATCTGGCTCGGCGTGTCGTACGTCAGCTGCATATCCCTCTCGGTGACATCTCTGTCGGTAAATTCTCCGACGGCGAGATTACAGCCGAGATCAATGAAAACGTCCGCGGTAAAGACGTCTTCATTATTCAGCCGACTTGCGCTCCGACCAACGATAACCTGATGGAACTGGTAGTGATGGCTGATGCCTTCCGCCGCTCCTCGGCTACTCGTATCACTGCTGTTATTCCTTACTTTGGTTATGCCCGTCAGGATCGCCGTCCGCGTTCCGCACGTGTGGCTATCAGCGCGAAAGTCGTGGCTGACATGCTTACCGTAGTCGGCATCGACCGTGTTCTCACGGTTGATCTGCATGCTGACCAAATCCAGGGTTTCTTCGATATTCCGGTAGATAACATCTACGGCTCCCCGGTTCTGGTGGATGACATCGAAGATCAGCGCTTCGAAAACCTGATGATCGTGTCCCCGGACATTGGTGGCGTCGTGCGTGCACGTGCCGTTGCCAAATCCCTGGGCGTGGATCTCGGGATCATCGACAAACGCCGTGAGAAAGCCAATCACTCTGAAGTGATGCATATCATCGGTGATGTCGAAGGGCGTACCTGTATTCTGGTCGATGACATGGTCGATACCGCCGGCACCCTGTGCCACGCGGCCAAGGCCCTGAAAGAGCATGGCGCTGCCAAGGTTTTCGCCTACTGCACGCACCCTGTGCTGTCGGGTCGGGCGATCGAAAACATTGAAAATTCCGTGCTGGACGAGCTGGTGGTGACCAACACCATCCCGCTGTCCGCTGCAGCACAAGCCTGTGCGCGTATCCGCCAACTGGATATCGCACCGGTAGTTGCCGAGGCGGTCCGCCGCATCAGCAATGAAGAATCGATCAGCGCGATGTTCCGCTAAGGGCCCTGCCCTTCTCGAAATGTCTCGTTGACGAAAAGCGCCCCGCCCCGGCATTCCTGTCGGGGCGGGGCTTTTTTGCCCATATCGCCTTTAGCGCTGGTCGCAAACGCTGGGGCGAGTGTGGTTATTTTGGAGATACAACATGAACGATTTTACTCTGAATGCTGAAGTGCGTTCCGACCTGGGGAAAGGTGCGAGCCGCCGCCTGCGTCGTCTCGCAAGCCTGGTTCCAGCTGTAGTTTACGGTGGCGACAAAGCCCCTGAATCCATCAGCATGCTGGCCAAAGAAGTTGCCAAACTGCTCGAAAACGAAGCGGCTTACAGCCACATCATCGAGCTGAACGTTGGTGGCACCAAGCAGAACGTCGTGATCAAAGCCCTGCAGCGTCACCCGGCCAAAGGCCACGTGATGCACGCTGACTTCGTACGCGTAGTCGCTGGCCAGAAACTGACCGCCATCGTTCCAGTGCACTTCATCAACGAAGAAGCACCGACCAAGAAAGGCGGCGAAATCTCGCACGTTGTTGCCGAGATCGAAGTTTCCTGCCTGCCGAAAGATCTGCCTGAGTTCATCGAAGTCGACCTGGCTAACGCTGAAATCGGTTCGATCATTCACCTGTCGGACCTCAAGGCGCCTAAAGGCGTTGAGTTCGTGGCCCTGGCACACGGCGATGACAAGGCTGTTGCCAACGTCCACGCTCCACGTGTTGCTCCAGAAGCTGCAGAAGGCGCTGCAGAGTAATTTTACTCTGTACGCCGGAGTGACCGGAAACATCGCGGACTAGAGCATAGCGAGAAAGCGGGCGAGAACGCGGAGTTTACATCATGGTAAATGAGCAATTTTCGTCCACTTTCGCCGCTTTCCCTGATTGCGGCGATGTTATCCACCACTCCAATGAAGGGCCCCTATCGTGACTGCCATCAAACTGATCGTTGGCCTGGGAAATCCAGGCGCTGAATACGAACAGACCCGGCATAACGCAGGGGCCCTTTTTGTTGAGCGCATCGCGAACGCACAAGGTGTGAACCTTGTGGCGGACCGCAAATATTTCGGCCTGACCGGGCGCTATTCGCACCAGGGTCAGGATGTTCGTCTGCTGATTCCCACCACGTACATGAACCGCAGCGGCCAGGCCGTGGCGGCACTCGCCGGTTTCTTCCGCATCAAGCCTGAAGAAATCCTCGTGGCGCACGACGAACTCGACCTGCCTCCGGGCGTTGCCAAGCTCAAAGTAGGCGGCGGCCACGGCGGTCACAACGGGTTGCGCGACATCATTGCGCAACTGGGCAATCAGAATACCTTTCATCGCTTGCGGCTTGGCATTGGCCACCCGGGCGTTGCCAGTATGGTTTCAAATTTCGTCCTGGGTCGTGCGCCACGCGCCGAACAGGAAAAACTCGATGCCAGCATCGACTTTGCCCTCGGCGTGCTGCCGGATATCCTCGCCGGGGAATGGAACCGCGCGATGAAAAACCTGCACAGCCAGAAGGCCTGACTCACTCCTCGGGGAAAACACCATGGGATTCAATTGCGGCATCGTCGGTCTGCCTAACGTCGGCAAGTCCACCCTGTTCAACGCCCTGACCAAATCCGGGATCGCGGCCGAGAACTTCCCCTTCTGCACCATCGAACCGAACAGCGGTATCGTGCCGATGCCGGATCCGCGTCTGGAAGCCCTGGCGGCCATCGTCAATCCAAAGCGCATCCTGCCGACCACCATGGAGTTCGTCGACATCGCGGGCCTGGTTGCCGGCGCGTCGAAAGGTGAAGGCCTGGGCAACAAGTTTTTGGCCAACATCCGTGAAACCGATGCCATCGCCCACGTGGTCCGCTGCTTCGAAGACGAGAACGTGATTCACGTCTCCAACAGCGTCGACCCGAAACGCGACATCGAAATCATCGACCTGGAACTGATCTTCGCCGACCTCGACAGCTGCGAGAAGCAACTGCAGAAAGTCGCGCGCAACGCCAAAGGCGGTGACAAGGACGCAGTAGTCCAGAAAGGCCTGCTGGAGCAACTGATCGCTCACTTCACCGAAGGCAAGCCGGCGCGCAGCCTGATGAAGAACATGGGCACCGATGAAAAAGCGGTGATCAAGGGTTTCCACCTGCTGACCACCAAGCCGGTCATGTACATCGCCAACGTCGCTGAAGACGGTTTCGACAACAACCCGCACCTGGACGTGGTCCGCGCCATCGCCGAAGAAGAAGGCGCCGTGGTTGTACCGGTGTGCAACAAGATCGAAGCGGAAATCGCCGAGCTCGATGACGGCGAAGAGAAAGACATGTTCCTCGAAGCCCTGGGCCTCGAAGAGCCTGGCCTGAACCGCGTGATCCGCGCCGGCTACGAAATGCTGCACCTGCAGACCTACTTCACCGCCGGTGTCGAAGAAGTCCGCGCCTGGACCGTGCGCGTCGGTGCCACCGCACCACAAGCCGCTGGCGTGATCCACACCGACTTCGAGAAAGGCTTCATCCGCGCCGAAGTGATCGCCTACAACGACTTCATCCAGTACAAGGGCGAAGCCGGTACCAAGGAAGCCGGTAAATGGCGCCTGGAAGGCAAGGATTACATCGTCAAGGACGGCGACGTGATGCACTTCCGCTTCAACGTGTAAGCCACACGCCCAAGAAAAAGCCGCGTTTGATACGCGGCTTTTTTTGTGCCTTGTTTTTGCTTTTCTGTGGGAGCGAGCTTGCTCGCGATAGCGGTGTGTCAGCCAACAAAGATACTGACTGACACTCCGTCATCGCGAGCAAGCTCGCTCCCACAGGGGATTTGTGCTGGATCAGGACTTTTTCGTACGCGGCAGGAAGATCGCCAACACCCCGAACAACGGCAGGAACGAACACAGGTAATACACGTATTCGATACCGTGAATATCCGCCAGATGGCCCAGCAACGCCGCGCCAATCCCGCCGAAACCGAACATCAAACCGAAGAACACCCCGGCGATCATCCCGACATTGCCCGGCACCAGTTCCTGAGCGTACACCACGATGGCCGAGAACGCCGAGGCGAGGATGAAGCCGATGACGACACTCAGGATGCTGGTCCAGAACAGGTCGACATGGGGCAGCAACAAGGTGAACGGTGCAACCCCGAGGATCGAGAACCAGATCACTGCCTTACGCCCGATCCTGTCGCCGATCGGCCCGCCAAAGAACGTCCCCGCCGCTACCGCACCAAGGAACAGGAACAGGTGCAACTGCGAACTGGCGACCGACAGGTCGAACTTCTCGATCAGGTAGAAGGTGAAATAGCTGGTGAGGCTGGCCATGTAGAAATACTTGGAGAACACCAGCAACCCGAGCACCACCAGCGCGCTGGTCACTCGGCCCTTGGACAAACCGTGAGTCGCTGCCTGACCTTGCTTGAGCTTGAACAGGTTCAAGTGGTTGGCGTACCAGCGGCTGATCCGGTACAGCACGAACAGCGCAAACACCGCGAACAGGCCGAACCAGGCCACGTTCCCTTGACCGTAGGGAATGATGATCGCTGCCGCCAGCAAGGGGCCAAACGCCGAGCCCGCGTTACCGCCGACCTGGAAGGTCGATTGCGCCAGCCCGAATCGCCCGCCCGAAGCCAGGCGCGCCACGCGGGACGCTTCGGGGTGGAAGGTCGAAGAACCGATGCCAATCAAGCCCGCCGCCAGCAAAATCAGCGGGAAGCTGCCGACCACCGACATCATCAGAATACCGACCAGGGTGCAGACCGTACCCGCCGGCAGCAGCCACGGCTTGGGGTGGCGATCGGTGTAGTAACCGACCCACGGCTGCAACAGCGAGGCCGTCAACTGGAACGTCAGGGTGATCAGGCCGACCTGGGTGAAGCTCAGGCCATAGCTGGCCTTGAGCATCGGGTAGATCGACGGCAGCACCGACTGGATCAGGTCGTTGATCAAATGCGCCAGCGCCACCGCACCGATGATGCGCATCACCAGGGGGCTGCTTTGGGGCGTAGCGGACGCCGGCACTGAGCCGGTCTGGGCGTTGCTGATAGCCATGGGAATTTCCAGACAACAGGAGGTACAAACGGGGCAGATGCGCCAATGTGCCATTTTTCAGTGCAGCAACGCCATCCCCTTAGCCTGCTAACGACCTCGATTTTCATCGCCACAACATTGATGGCGCAACGCCATGGTCTGAATCTTGCCTTCTTTGTCGGCTTGAACGCGGCTTCCTTACAAAGGAGACCGACAATGGGAAGTTTCGCCACAGAGTCAGCCTACAGAGCGGACAAGGGTGAACTTTCGAGGCCTTTTTAGAGGGCACGAGTCGGCGGTGCAACAACCTCCGACGCACGCCAATGGTGCGTGGTGTCCATAGGAGTCTTGGGGCATGCAGGCTTTTTTATCACCGGGGATCGGATTGCTGGGGCGTTTTGGCTTTGCGCGCAAATTCCAGCTGTTGTTTCTGCTGTTTATCCTGCCGCTGGCCGGCAGCCTGTGGATGATCGGCCAGGACTATCGCGACAAACTCAGCCTGATCTCCGGCGAACGTGCCGGGGTGCGGCAACTGCTGGCCCTTGATGCACTCGATGACCTGCTCGCCGCCCAGCGTGATCGCGCCGCCCGCTGGCGCGCCACGGAAACCAATCGCCAGCCGACACCGGCCACACTCGCCGCGATGGCCGCCTTCGATGCGGTCCAACCCGCCGTCAGCCAGGCCACTGCCGAACTGGGCAATGCCCTGCAAAAGGAAGCTGCCGAGAGCGAAACACTGAGCCGTTATCAGGCCCTGCAAACCGCCCTCGATGGCCTCGACTCGAAAAGCCTGAGCAGCGTCGGCTGGTGGCCGGATGGCTACGATCGCTTCACCAACGCCCTGAGCGCCCTGCAGGCCTTGCGCGAGCAGATCGCCATGGACAATCGCCTGACGCTGGCGCCGTGGCTGGAGACCTATCTGCTGACGCAGATCTCCACCCAACACGCACCCGACCTGATCGAACGAGTCGGTCGCCTGGCGGCGGTGGGCCAGGCGTCGGTAGTGTCCGGGCAGTTCACCCTGCAAAGCCGCCTGCAACTGCGCGACCTGCGCAGCCGCATCGGCGATGCACGGGAGCAGTTGGTGAAAACCGCTGGCCTGCTCGAAGCGCGCTTGCCCAGCGCCCTGCAAACCTGGGCCGGGCAATACCACGACAGCCTCAAGCGCCTGGACTCAGGCCTGAAGGTGCTGGATGACGGCGTGTTCGGCGGCAGCATCAATCTCAAGCCGGAGGACTTCGAACGCAGTCTCGACGCCCTGCTCTCTGACCTTGCCTCGTTGCGCCAGCAGTCGCTGGTGTCGCTGGATCAACGCCTGGATTACTACCACGGCTCGGCGATCCGCCAGTTCATTGTGGTGGCCGCCGTGTTCGGCTGCCTGCTGTTGGCTGCGCTGTATCTGTTCATCTGCTTGCAGGCTTCGATCCGCCGCAGCGCCAGCGGCATCACGGTGCTGGCCGAGGCCCTGCGCGATGGCAATCTGAGCCTGCAAGTACCGGTTCAGGGACGGGACGAACTGGCGGTCATCAGCACCGCGCTGAACGTCGCCGTGGTGCAACTGCGCACCAGCCTGCAAGGCGTTGATCACGAAACCCTGCAACTGAGCCACGCGGTGCAAAGCCTCAACCATCACTCCAGTGACGCCCTGGGCGAAGTCGAAGCCCAGCAGTTGCAGATCAGTCAGATTGCCGCGGCAGCGACGCAACTGGCCGCCACCTCACAAGGGGTCGCCCACAGTTGCGAACAGGCGTCCGGCAGCGCCCAGCACACCCGGCGCATTGCCGCCGACAGCAGCCGCGACAGCCAGCGCACCACCGCGAGCATCCAGCAGCTCAATCAACGCCTGAACGAGACAGCGGCCGCCCTGGGCCGAGTCAGCGAGCAAGGACAGCAGATTCAACTGGTGGTAGACACCATTCGCGGCGTCGCCGAGCAGACCAACCTGCTGGCACTCAACGCCGCCATCGAGGCGGCGCGGGCGGGCGAACAAGGGCGTGGCTTTGCGGTGGTGGCCGATGAAGTACGCAGCCTGTCGCAGCGCACCCAATCGTCGACCGCACAGATTGCCGGCACGGTCGACAGCCTGCGTCACACCGTGAACGAGGCCGTCAACCTGATGGAGGCCGCGTGCACTCAGGCAGAGAGCGATGCACAAGCGGTCACCGGCCTTGGCGAACGGCTCGGGGAAATCGCCAGTGCAGTACAGAGTGTCACTGACACCCTGGCGCACATCGCCACGGCGGTGGAAGAGCAGGCCAGTACTGCCGACGAGGTCAGCGGTAATATCCAGCAGGTCGATCAGGCAGCGCTGCGTTTGCTCGAAGGTGCCCGCGCGGTGAACCAGGCAGCGGACACCCTGAGTCAGGGCAGCAAAGCCTTGAGCGACAACACCGGGCGCTTCCGCTTGAGTTGAGTCCGGCAGCCCTGCTCAGGCGCGGATCACCGCTTCCGGGAAGTCCTGCTCCAGCTCGGTCTTGAGCCAGTCGATAAACCACGCCACGTCCGCCGACAGCTCGGCGGACGGCGTGAGTACCCGATAGCTTTCCAGCTTCACTTGCGCGTCCACCACCCGCACCAACTTGCCGGTATTGAGTTCCTCGCGCACCAGCACTTCGTTGGCCAACGCAATGCCCTGCCCGCTCTCGGCCACCGACAGCGCGTGGTCGTTGTTGACGTAGAGCATGTCCGAATTGAGGTGGATGTCGAGTTCGTTGGCGGCGAACCACAGGTTCCACCACTCGCCGTCATCGACGTGGATCAGGTTGTGTTTCACCAGGTCCGCGGGGCTGCCGATGGGCTCGACGCTGGCCAGATACTCGGGGGAGCAGATCGGAAACACCCGAGGACAGATCAGGCTGGTGCGGGAGTGGGCATACTGGCCGTCCACCCCGTAGACGATGCCCAGGTCAGCACTTTTGCCATCCACTTCGGTGAAGGTCGAATTGGGTTCGATGGCGAACTTCAACCCCGGGCGCAGGTGACGCATGGCCTCGATGCGCGGCATCAGCCAGCGCTTGGCGAACCCCGGCACCACCATGATGCGCAGCCAGCGCTCGGCGTGTTTGGGCTGCGCCTCCTTGCCGGCTTCGATGATCAACTGCAAGGCGGCGGTAATCTTGCGGTGGTACTTCTGCCCCGCCGCCGTCAGGTTGACCCCGCGAGAGGTGCGCTCGAACAGTTGGATGCCCAGCCAGTCTTCCAGCAACTTCACATGGCGGCCGATGGCCGGCTGGGTCACGTGCAGGGCTTTCGAGGCTTCGACATAGCTGCCCAAACGGGCCGCGGCATCAAAGGCACGCACCGCGTTGAGGGGTGGCAAACGCTGGTCAGGCATGGTTCTGAACGCCTTCTGCTGTTAAATTTTTTAACAGCCTCTATGTTAAAATTGAAGTTTCGCCCCCGCAACCCCTCGCTGATAATCCAGCCACAGCAGAACAAAAAAACAGCTGGTTACAACACTCGAACGCATCTCGATCCTGCCCAGAAAAATAATATCCATGGTCCGACGGCCCGGCTGACTACAGCACTCGCGGACGATGGGGGAATCGGAGGTAACGCATGAATGCCCTGCATTCGCTGCAAACGCTGGCGGTGTCCATCCGCTCAGTGCGTAAAGTCTACGGCGATCCAAAGACTGGCCCGGTGGCGCTCAAAAGCATCGACCTGGACATTCGCGACAACGAGTTCTTCACCCTTCTCGGCCCTTCGGGCTGCGGCAAAACCACGCTCCTGCGGATGATCGCCGGGTTCGAATTCCCTACCGAAGGCGAGATTCTGCTCTACGGCGAAAACATCGCCGACCGCCCGCCGTTCCAGCGCCCGGTCAACACGGTGTTCCAGCATTACGCGCTGTTCCCGCACATGACCATCGCCGAGAACCTGGCCTTCGGTCTTGAATCCCACCCGATGGGCAAGATCCTGAACAAAACGCAGATGGCCGAACGGGTGCGCGAGATGCTTGCCCTGGTGCAGATGGAGCGCTTTGCCAACCGCAAGCCGGCGCAACTGTCCGGCGGTCAGCAGCAGCGCGTCGCCCTCGCTCGTGCCTTGGCGCCGCATCCCAAAGTCTTGCTGCTCGACGAACCGCTCTCGGCCCTCGATCTCAAGCTGCGCCAGGCCATGCGCGAAGAGCTGAAAACCATTCAGGCGCGCACCGGCATCACCTTCATCTTCGTCACCCACGACCAGGAAGAAGCGCTGACCATGTCCGACCGCATCGCCGTGTTGTCCGAAGGCGAAGTGCAGCAGGTCGGTCGTCCGGAAGACATCTACGAACGCCCGCGCAATCGCTTTGTCGCCGACTTCATCGGTGAAACCAACTTCATCGAAGGCACGGTCACCCGCGTCGAAGACGGCCTGGCCTGGTTCGCCGGCCCGGCCGGCCACCCGCTGCCCGCACAGCCGTGCAGCGATGTGCGCGTGGGCGCCAACGTCGCACTGTCCGTGCGCCCCGAACGTTTGCATCTGGTGCCAGCCACCACTGAAAACGCTCTGCCGTGTCGGATCGAAGCGCAGATCTACCTCGGCACCGACCTGCAATACCAGGTCAGCCTGAGCGACGGTTCGCGCCTCACCGTGCGCACCCCCAACTGCGTCGACCAGAGCAAACGCTTCGCCGTCGGCAGCCAGGCCGGTCTGTTGTTCGACCAGGGCAGCGCCAGCGTCCTGCACGATTGAGCACGAGGAATTGCCATGCACGCATTACCGATTGCCAACACGCTGGAACGTCGGCGGGCCTTCCAGAGTTTTCTCGGTGTCAGCCCGGCGCTGATTGCCATCGGCCTGTTTCTGATCGTGCCGATCCTGATCGTCATCGGATACTCGCTGATGGAAGCCAACCCCTACGGCGGGGTGAACAAGGTCTTCAGCAGCGACGCCTACACCTCGCTGCTTTTCGAGCGACAACTGGATGACAGCCTGGCGTTTGCCGACTCCTATCTCATCATCGCCCTGCGTTCCATCGGCATCGCCGGGTTGACCACGCTCATCACCCTGTTGATCGGCTTTCCGGTCGCCGTGTGGCTGGCCATGCAGCCGGCGCATCGCCGCGGCCTGCTGATCTTCCTGATCACCGTGCCGTTCTGGGCCAACCTGTTGATCCGCACCTACGCCTGGATTCTGCTGCTGCGCAACACCGGGGTGATCAACAACAGCCTGATGGGCCTCGGGGTCATCGACCAGCCGTTGCAACTGCTCTACACCGACGGCGCGGTGCTGCTGGGGCTGGTCTACACCTATGCGCCCTTCGTCGTGCTGCCGATCTACGCCACGCTGGAGAAGATGGATACCCGCCTGCTCGAGGCCGCTCAGGACCTCTATGCAGGACGCGTGCGGACCTTGCGCAAAGTGGTGTTGCCGATCGCCAAACCGGGAATCATCGCCGGCGCCATCCTCACCTTCGTGCCTTGCCTGGGCGCGATGATCGCCCCGGAACTGCTCGGCGGCGGCACGCGGATGATGCTCGGCAATCTGATTTTCCGGCAGTTCAGCGATGCCCGTAACTGGCCCTTCGGCGCGGCGCTTTCGCTAGTGCTGATGGCGGCGGTGATGTTGGTACTGACGGTCTATGCCCTGCGTGCCGAACGCCAGCGCATCGCCAAGGGAGGTGCGTAATGATCAGCCTGTTCAAACGCAATACGCTGGGCGTGCAGGACTTCCCCGGCTTCGGCGGATTCAGTTTCCTGTTCTACCTGTACCTCTACGCGCCGATCGTCGTGCTGGTGGTGTTCTCGTTCAACGCCAACCAATCGGCCACGGTGTGGACCGGCTTCAGCCTCGACTGGTATCGCGCGGCCTTCGCCAACCAGGCCCTGCGCCAGGCGGCCGGCAACAGCCTGTTGATCGCGGTCTGCGCCAGCATGGTTGCCACAGCCATCGCTACCCTCGCCGCCCTGGGCACTTCGCGAGGGGCGAAATTCAAGGGCCTGCAACTGACCATGGGCGCGATCATGCTGCCTCTGGTACTGCCGGAAATCGTGGTCGGCGTCGCCACCCTGGCGCTGTTCTCCACCATCGGCCTGTCCCTGGGCTACGGCAACCTGATCATCGCGCACACGGTGTTCTGTATTCCGTTTGCCTTTCTGCCGATCCGCGCCCGCCTGAACGACATGGACCTGTCCCTGGAACAGGCCTCGGCCGACCTCTACGCCGGCCCGTGGCGAACCTTTCGCAAGGTCACGTTGCCGCTGCTGATGCCGGGGATTTTCTCCGGGCTGATGCTGGCCTTCATCGTCTCACTGGATAACTTCGTGATCTCGATGATGGTCTCCCAGGCCGGCACCACCACCTTGCCGATCTTCATCTTCGGCCTGTTGCGCATGGGCGTGACACCCGACGTCAACGCCGTGTCGACCCTGATCCTGGGCGTCTCGGTGCTGTTCGTGACCCTTTCCTATCTGCTGGGCAAAAAGAAATCCTGAACCTTCTACGTACTGTGGGGAAATAGCATGAGCAAGTGGATTAAAAGCATCGGCACTTCGTTGTTCCTGACTTTGCCGCTGACCATGGCCGGCAGCGTTCAGGCCGCGGAAAAACTCAACGTGGTGAGCTGGAGCGGTTACTTTTCGCCGGAAATTCTCGCCAAATTCCAGAAGCAGACCGGCATTGAAGTCACCGTCGACTCCTACGACTCCAACGAAACCCTGCTGGCCAAATTGAAACAGGGCGGCGCCGGTTATGACGTGGCGATCCCTTCCCACCAGTTCATTCCGATCCTGATCAAGGAAAAACTGCTGGAGCGTTTCGATCCGGTCAACGAGCCTTACTACGCCGGCGTCGTCGACAACCTGAAAAAGCCGACCTGGGACCCGGAAGGCGCCTATTCCGTACCGTTCATATGGGGCACCACCAGCGTGGTGATCAATACCGAACGCTACAAAGGCCCTGCCGACAGCCTCAAGGTGCTTTACGAGCCACCGGCCGAGCTGCAAGGGCGAATCAACATGTTCGACTCGGTCAGTGACGTGGTGGACATGGCCAGCCTGTACCTGAACATTCCGCTGTGCAGTGAAGATCCGAAGCAGATGCAGCAGATCCTGACCCTGCTCAAGGCGCAGAAGCCCTTCGTCAAAACCTACAGTTCCAAAGCAGGTTCAATCCGCGAAAACCTGGCATCCGGTGAAATCGACATGTCGACCTTCTGGGGCGGTTCGTCGATGCGCGCCCGGGAAATGAAACCGAGCCTGAAATACCTGTACCCGAAAGAAGGCGTACTGGCCTGGGTCGACAACATGGTCATTCCGACCGGCAGCAAGAACCCGGCGAACGCCAAGGCGTTCATCGCGTTCCTCAGCCAGCCTGAAAACGCAGCGATGACCCAGAACTTCCTCAAGCACCAGAGCCCGATCAAGGGTGTGGAGCCGTTCCTCGACGCAGGCCTCAAGGACGCGCCGGAACTGCACATTCCCGAAGGCACCCAGGTGGTGTTCAGCAAGACCTGCGGCGAAGGCGCGATCCGCCTGGCCGACCGCCTCTGGACCAACCTGATGCGTTGATCTCCACCGCCCCGACGCAAAGGCGGGGCGCTTTTCCAGCCGTCTGAAAGGCCGCTTGCAATGAACTCCAATAACATCAGCGAACTGGTCCTGTTGCAGGCCCATGAGCTCGCCGAACGCATCCGCCTGCGCCAGGTTTCCTGCCGGGAAGTGATGCAGACTTATCTTGCCCATATCGAACGCTTCAATCCGCAGGTCAATGCGCTGGTGAGCCTGCAAGCGCCTGAGGACCTGCTGGCCCAGGCGGATGCCCGTGATGCCGAGCTGGCCCGCGGCCAATACCGTGGCTGGATGCACGGCCTGCCCCATGCCATCAAGGACCTGTCCCTGACGCGCGGTATCCGCACCACCCTGGGTTCACCGCTGTACAAGGACTTCATCCCCGAACGCGACGGCATCATGGTCGAGCGCATCAAGGGCGCCGGCGCGATCATCATCGGCAAGAGCAACACCCCGGAATTCGGCCTTGGCTCGCAAAGCTATAACCCGCTGTTCGGCGCGACCGGTTGTGCCTACGACCCGAGCAAGACCGCTGGCGGCAGCAGCGGCGGCGCAGCGGCGGCACTGGCCATGCACCTGGTGCCGGTGGCCGATGGCAGCGACATGATGGGTTCGCTGCGCAATCCGGCCGCGTTCAACAACATCTTCGGTTTCCGTCCGTCCCAGGGCCGCGTGCCCTTCGATGACAGTGCCGACCTGTTTATCGACCAACTCGGCTACGAAGGCCCCATGGCGCGCAGCGTGTGCGATGCCGCGTTGCTGTTGTCGGTGCAAGCCGGGGCCGACGCGCGGGCACCACTGTCGATTGCCGAGTCCGGCAGTGCCTTTGCGGCACCGCTGGATCGCGATTTCAAAGGCACTCGCCTGGGCTGGCTCGGCGACTTCAACGGCTACCTGCCGATGGAGAAAGGCATCCTCTCGCTGTGCGAAAAGGCCTTTGCCGACTTCGAAAGCCTGGGTTGCCACATTGAACCGGTTCAATCCGAATTCGCGCCAGAGAAGCTGTGGAGCAGTTGGCGAACCTTGCGCCACTGGATGGTCGCCGGCTCGTTGGGTGCGACCTATGCCGACCCGCAAAAGCGTGCGCTGTTGAAACCGGAAGCCTGCTGGGAAGTGGAAAACGGCCTGAAACTCTCGGCCAGCGAAGTGTTTGCCGCGTCAGTGACGCGCAGCGACTGGTATCGGGCGATCTCCAGGCTGTTCGAACAATATGACTACCTGCTGTTGCCCAGCGCCCAGGTATTCCCGTTCGACAAGACCCAAGCGTGGCCCGCTTCCATTGAAGGCGTGAGCATGGACACCTATCACCGCTGGATGGAGGTGGTGATTCCCGGCACCTTGTCCGGCTGCCCGGTGGCCAACGTACAGGTCGGCTTCAACGCCAGCGGCCTGCCGATGGGCCTGCAAATCATCGGCAGACACCAGGCCGACTTCGCTGTGCTGCAATTGGCGCACGCGTACGAACAGGCCAGCCGCTGGTTCCAGCGCTGCCCTTCACCCCTGCTTGGAAGGTAGATTTTGATAAACGGTTGAAAGCGCAGAGAAATATTTTAGATTTATGCTTGACGCATCCCCGTTACCGGTGAATAATGCGCGCCACTTGGCTACATAGCTCAGTTGGTTAGAGCATAGCATTCATAATGCTGGGGTCCGGGGTTCAAGTCCCTGTGTAGCCACCAAGTACTAAAAACGGCTTACCGAAAGGTAGGCCGTTTTTTTATGCCTCGTTTTTATATCCCTGTAGGAGCGAGCTTGCTCGCGATGGACGTTAACGATAACGCGTGCTTACTGGTTAAACGCGGCGCTCTTGAGTCCATCGCGAGCAAGCTCGCTCCTACAATGTCGGCAACGCCGACAACGCCCGCTCCCAGATCTGCCACGTGCGCAACCAGACCATCGACTGCCAATCGCTATCGGCCGGATAGAACTGCTCCAGCAGATTCAACTTGATCCCGCGCCCTACGGCGTCACTCGGGTTGCCGTGCAGATGCAGCCAGTGGTCATCGCGTAAATGGCGGTGAACGTCCGGCCCCGGATATGTCCCGCACTCGATGACAAAAGGCATCAAGCGTACCTGCGGTAGCGCATCGATCAACGCCTGCGAGGTGTAACCGGTGGCCGTTGCCGCCACGCCGGTTTCGCTCAGGGTGTCGGCGCCGGTTTGCAGGCTGTAGAGCCACGGGCCGTAAATCGCCTGCGCATCCGGCAACGCCGGATAGGCGGACTCGGTGATGGTCAGCAGCATCGGATGACCGTATTCACCCGCACCGGTGTGCAAGTCGAAACACATGGCCACTTCGGCATGGGCCACGTGCTTTTGCACGATCCGGTGCAGCGTGCGGTTCGACCAGCTCGGCGCCAGCCCGCCATAGAACAGGCCATCGGGGTGAGCATGCTGACCGCCCTCGACGATCGACATCACCGCCGGCCAGCCATGCAGGCGAATCTGCTCGTCGAGCAAGGCATCGGCACGCTCACGCTCGGGGCCGTGCAACTGCGGGCAGGCATAGATTTCATGCAAGGCGTTATAGGCCTGGTTGTCTGGCAGCGGGCGCTGAAAATCCAGGTGATTGCGGTTCAAGTCGATGTTGTCTTCGTTGACCCGGCGCAACCACGCCATGCCCCAGGGGTTGATGGCATGGATCATGACCACGGCGACATCCGTTGGCAGGGAACGCTTGCCCAACTCCTGCAGCCATTTGATCTGGCAGCCCGAGCCATAGAAGCCTTCAACTCCGTGGGTGCCGCTCAGCGCGATCAACAGGCGCTTGGCGCCTGGATCACCCAACACCGCCACATCGGTACTCAGCGACTCACCGAACGGACCTTTGAGCGGGTGTGGATATTCAGTCAGGGTTGCGCCTGCGGCAGCCGCTGTGGCCAGGAACTGTTCTCGCTGGGTGCGATAGCCGGGCTGGGTTGGGAACTCGGTGTGCATGTCTGCCTCTTGTTGATTTTCTGGCCTGCCTGTTGGCAACGACCCTACAGAAATTCCTGCCTTTGATGAAGGACAAAAACGTCAGTGCCGTAGGACCCGGTTTGCGTCCCTCCCGGTCGGCCGATAAAGTCCACTGATCGTAGATCCAACGGACGGAGTACCCCACGTGTTTTCAACCTTCGCTTTGCGCCGCCATCGCCTGCCTGCCCTGGCGCTGATCGTCAGTGCCTTGACCCTGGCCGCGTGCAACAACGCTTCGGTGCCGACGCTGCCGATCGCCCCGGAAAGCGCTTCCGGCTTCCGCACCGACCTGAAAACTCAACACGCCGAGAAATACATGGCCGCGGCGGCCAACCCGCTGGCGGCCGAGGCCGGGCGGGAGATGCTGCGCCGGGGCGGCTCGGCCATCGATGCCGCGATTGCGATGCAAGCGGTGTTGACGCTGGTCGAACCACAGTCCTCGGGCATCGGTGGCGGTGCATTGATCGTACTCTGGGACGGCAAGGCCGTGCGCACCTACGACGGCCGTGAAACCGCCCCGGCCGGTGCCACCGAGAAGCTTTTCCTGCAAGCCAACGGACAACCGATGGGGTTCACCCAGGCGCAGATTGGCGGCCGCTCGGTAGGCACGCCCGGCGTACTGCGCGCCCTGGAACTGGCCCATGGAAAACACGGACGCCTGCCCTGGGCGCAATTGTTCGAACCGGCCATCCGGCTCGCCGAACAAGGCTTCGCCATTTCACCGCGCCTGCACCAGTTGATCGCTGCGGATTCGTCCATGCCACGCTCTCCGGAAATGATGGCTTATTTCCGCAATGCCGATGGCAGCCCGAAAGCCGTTGGCACCAACCTGAAGAACCCGGCACTGGCGGCCGTGTTCAAACGCATCGCCCACGAAGGCCCGGATGCCCTGTACAAAGGCCCGATCGCCGAGGAAATAGCCGCCAAGGTCCAGGGCCATGCCAACCCCGGCAGCCTGTCCCTGACCGATCTTGCCAACTATCAGGCCAAGGAACGCGCACCGCTGTGTACCGACTATAAGCGCTGGCAGGTCTGCGGCATGCCACCACCGTCGTCGGGCGGGATCGCCGTGGCGCAGATCCTCGGCACGCTGCAAGCCCTGGAAGCTCGCGACAAGCGCCTGGCGCTGGCACCACTGAAACCGGTCAAGACCACGGCCCCGGCCGGCAGCGAACCCGACCCGCAAGCCGTGCACCTGATCTCGGAAGCCGAACGCCTGGCCTACGCTGACCGCGCGCAATACCTGGCCGATACCGACTTCGTGCCCGTGCCGGTCAAGGGCCTGGTCGACCCGGGCTATCTCGCCAGCCGCGCCGCGCTGATCGGCGAACGCAGCATGGGCACGGCCAAACCCGGTACGCCGCCGGGCATCCAGGTGGCCTATGCGCCGGACCGTTCGCCGCTGCGGATTTCCACCTCGCAAGTGGTGGCCGTCGATGACGCAGGCGGCGCCGTGTCGATGACCACCACCATCGAATCGGCGTTCGGCTCGCACATCATGGTTCAGGGTTTCATGCTCAATAACGAGATGACCGACTTCTCGTTCATCCCCGAGGAAAACGGGCAGAAAGTCGCCAACCGCGTCGAGCCTGGCAAACGCCCGCGCTCGTCCATGGCGCCGACCCTGATCTTCGACCGCCAGAGCGGCGAATTCCTCGCCACTGTCGGCTCCCCCGGCGGCTCGCAAATCATCGAATACGTGGCCAAATCCACCATCGGCCTGCTTGACTGGAATCTCGATGCGCAAGCGGCCATTAACCTGCCCAACTTCGGCAGCCGCAACGGCCCGACAGAACTGGAACAGGGCCAGTTCAGCCCCGCGCTGATTCAGGCGCTGAAAGACAAAGGGCACAGCGTGAGCGAAATCGACATGACCAGCGGCACCCAGGTGATTGTTCGGGTCAAGGACGCCCAGGGCAAAGCGTCGCTGACGGGAGGTGCAGATCCACGGCGTGAGGGGCAAGCGCTGGGGGATTGAGTCGCACGCGAAAAAAAGGGCCTACCGGTGGGTAGGCCCTTTTAGTTTGTAAGCAGGCGAACTTCAGCCGCGCACTTAACGACTGATCTTCAACCCCTGCCGAACCTGATGTTTTTCCAGCGCCAGCTCAATCAACCGCGTCACCAGCTCGCTGTAGGTCATGCCGGTGGCCTGCCACAATTTCGGGTACATGCTGATGCGGGTGAAACCGGGCAGCGAGTTGATTTCGTTGATCAGCACTTCGCCGCTGTCGGTCAGGAACACATCGACACGGGCCAGGCCGGAGCAGCCCAGGATCTGGAACGCCTCAACGGCCAGGGCGCGAATACGCTCGCTGGCCTCGACGCTGATATTGGCCGGCACCACGACTTCAGCGGCCGTGTCGTCGATGTATTTGCTGTCGTAGGAATAGAACCCGCTGCGCACCACAATCTCGCCGCAACCACTGGCGATCGCCTCTTCATTGCCGAGCACTGCGCATTCAATCTCGCGGCCGCTGACGGCAGATTCGACCAACACCTTGGTATCGAAACTCAACGCCAGCTCCACCGCTGCACTGTATTCGGCCTCGTCGGTGACCTTGCTCACGCCCACGGAAGAGCCCTGGTTCGCCGGCTTGACGAACAGCGGCAAACCGAGCCGGGACTGAACCTCGGCAAACCCGGTGCGCGCCGCCGAGGCTCGGGTCAATGTCACGAACGGCGTCACGGCCAGGCCGGCATCACGCAGCAGACGCTTGCTGATGTCCTTGTCCATGCACACGGCCGAGCCAAGCACATCGGAGCCGACAAACGGCAGATCGGCCATCCGCAGCAAACCTTGCAGACAACCGTCTTCACCGAGGGTGCCGTGGACGATCGGGAAGATCACATCGACATGACCGAGCAGTTCCTGACTGCTGGTTTCCACCAATTGCTGGCTGGCTTTTCCGGGCACCACGGCGAGCTCGCGATTGGACTGATTGAGGGCGATCAGCGCCGGGTTTTCCTGATTCAGCAAAAAGTTGGAAGGGTCGTTGAGGTGCCAGTGACCTTGCTTGTCGATGCCGATCAGCACCGGTTCGAAGCGAGAGCGATCGAGGGCGTCGACGATATTCTTCGCCGATTGCAACGACACTTCGTGCTCTGCCGAGCGGCCCCCGAAAATGATCCCCACACGCAATTTGCTCATGACCTGACCTCATCCTGACAAATAAAAAACAACCTGTAGCGAATGCGCCCCACAGTGCAGTATTTGCCCTGGGTTTTCTAGCAGGCAAGCCGCCTTCCGATCAGAAGACAGGGAACCACCGGGTGGGTTACCGTATTGCGCATCAAGCTCAAGACAACAATCACCATGGCCAAGCGTCCGCCTCGCAATGACTGGTTCCTTCGTGCGCCCGATGTCGGCGGGCTTCAGCGTTTCGAGGCGTTTTTTGCCGGCCATGGCTACGACCTTCACCGCCACGACACCTATGCCATCGGCCACACCCTGGCCGGGGTGCAGAGCTTTCAGTATCGTGGCGGCTGGCGTCACAGCCTGCCGGGCGCAACGATCGTGCTGCACCCGGACGAAGCCCACGATGGCGAGGCCGGTACCGAGTCCGGTTTCCAGTACCGGATGATGTACATCGAGCCGGCACTGATCCAGCAGATGCTCGGCGGGCAACCGCTGCCATTCATCAAGACCGGGCTGTCGAGCGATCCCCGCCTGTTCGCCGCCACGGGAGCGTTGTTGCGCAGCCTGGATTGTCAGCTCGACCCGCTGGAAGAACAGGATGCCTTATTCGACCTGGCGCAGGCCTTGAACGCGGTTTCCGGTGTGCCGAGCAAACGCTCGGGCTTCGACTACGTGGCCGCGCAACGTGCGCGGGAATACATCCACGGCGCCCTCGATCGTACCGTGACACTCGATGAACTGGTGCAGCATAGCGGTCGGGATCGCTGGAGCCTGTCCCGGGATTTTCGCCTGTTGTTCGGCACCAGCCCCTACCGCTACCTGACCATGCGGCGTCTGGACATGGTCCGTGCGCTACTGATTCAGGGTCAGACGCTGGTCAGTGCCGCGTTGATTGCAGGCTTCACCGACCAGAGCCACATGACTCGGCAATTCAGCAAAACCTACGGCCTGTCACCGGCCCGCTGGATGAACATGCAGCGCCGTTGAGCCACGCACAATCGTACAAGAAGCGCACTGAGTCGATCGCTATCGTGGGTTCACAAACAACCGCGAGAGCTGTTTCATGAACGCTTACGAAAGCCTGAACTTCGCTGAAAAAATCAACCGGATCGACTCCCACTGGTCACCCCGGGTCATCGCCGAAATGAACGACTATCAGTTCAAGGTGGTAAAGCTGCTGGGGGACTTTATCTGGCACGACCACCTTGATACCGACGAAACCTTCATCGTTCTCGAAGGCCGGTTGCGCATCGATTTTCGCGATGGCCACGTGCTGGTGAACGCCGGGGAAATGTACGTGGTGCCCAAAGGCGTCGAGCACAAACCCTATGCCGGGCAGGAGGTAAAACTCCTGTTGATCGAACCCAAGGGCGTGCTCAACACCGGCAGCGAAGGTGGCGAGCGCACGGCCGAGAATGATGTGTGGATCTGAGCGCCGACCGGCTTACGCCTGCAAGGTCTTACCGTCCACCGGCTCGCCAATGGTCAGGAAGTGCCCGCCCGCCACGTGGTGCAAGGTGCGCAAGGCATCTTGCCCTTCGAAGTGCCAGCGCCCTTCGCTGAACACGCGCTCGTCGGCCTGGGCGGCAATCACTTCGGCCAGGAACAGATCGTATTGCTGGTGGTTGTTCGGTTCTGGCAACAGGCGACATTCCAGCCAGGCCACGCAGCCCTCGAGCATCGGCGCATCGACCGATTCACCGGTGAAGGTCTGCAAGTCGTAGGTCTCGAACTTGTCGCGCCCCTGGCCCTGGGTCAACTCCAGGCCGGAGGTCGAACCAACGGTCTGCACAATGTCGGCCTGGGCAGCGCAGGGAACATTCAGCACAAAAGTGCCCGAGGCTTCCAGCAACTGGCGAGTCCAGGTGGATTTGTCCAGCACCACGGCAATTTTCGGTGGTTCGAAATCCAGCGGCATGGCCCAGGCTGCCGCCATGATATTGCGTTGGCCATCGTGGGCGGCGCTGACCAGTACGGTCGGGCCATGATTGAGCAGACGATAAGCCTTGGACAAGGGAACCGGACGACGGTGGGAAGCGCTCATGGAAGTCTGCTCCAGGGGGAAAGAGCCGATTGTAGCGCCCACTTAACCCTGTGGGAGCGGGCTTGCTCGCGAAGGCGTCAGTTCAGTCACAGTTGCGTTAAATGACACACCGCCTTCGCGAGCAAGCCCGCTCCCACCAAAAGCTGATCGCAGGTCAGTAAGTGAGTTGATTGGCAAACTGCCCCACGGCATTGACCACTTTCTGGGCGCCGTCCTGAATCTCGACAATCACCGTGCCCGCTTCCGCCGCCAGTGCCAGGCCCTGTTCGGCCTGGAGTTTGCCATCGGTCATCAAGGCCACGGCGTTGCGCGCCATATCCTGGTTCTGCCGCACCACGAGGACGATTTCGTCGGTGGCCTGGCTGGTGCGCGACGCCAGTTGCCGGACTTCATCCGCCACCACGGCGAAGCCGCGGCCCTGCTCGCCCGCACGCGCCGCTTCGATGGCCGCGTTGAGCGCCAGCAGGTTGGTCTGTTCGGCAATGCCGCTGATGGTTTTGACGATGGTGCCGATCACCAGCGACTGCTCGTTCAAGGCTTCGATGCCGTCGCCGGCGGTTTGCATGTGTTTGGCCAGGTCACGCATCACGTCCACGGCCTGGGTCACCACCGCGTTACCGCGCTGGGCGCTTTGGTCGGTTTGCTGCGAGGTGCTGTAGGCAATGTTGGCGGCCTCGGCGACGGCCTGTTCCTGATTGACCTGATCGGTAATCACCGTGGCGAACTTCACCACTTTGTAGAGATTATTGTTGGCATCGGTCACCGGGTTGTAGGACGCCTCAAGCCAGACTGTACGACCATGGCTGTCGACACGTTTGAAACGGCCGGCCACGTACTCACCCGCGTTCAGGCGACGCCAGAAGTTCTGGTACTCGGCACTGTTGTACTCCTCCGGCTGGCAGAAGGTGCGGTGATGTTTGCCTTTGATCTGCGCCAGGCTGTAACCCATGCCACTGAGGAAGCGGTCGTTGGCGGTCAGCACGTTGCCGTTGAGGTCGAATTCGATCACCGCCGTGGAGCGCACCAGCGCACCGATCAGGTTCTCGTGTTCGCGGGAGGCCTCGATGGTGCGGGTCAGGTCGCTGGAGAAGATCGAAAAGTTCTTGATCCGCCCGTCCGCCGAGCGCACTGGCTGCAGGATCGAACGCAACCAGGCTTCCTGGCCCGTGCCACGCAACAGGCGTACCGCGCCAGCGAAGTGCTCGCCCCGGGTCAACGCGTTCTTGAAGCGCTGCTGGAATTCGTCGAATTTCACGTGTTCCGGGACGAGGTCGTCGATGTGTCGACCAATCAGTTCGGCGCTCTTGTAATGCATTTCAGCAAGGAAGTTCTGATTGACTGACTGAACCCGTCCATCGCTGTCGAGGGTCAGCACCAGCATCTCGCTTTCCAGACTTTCCTTCACTTGCTGGAGGCTGGAGAGTTCTTCACGAAGAGCCGACAGCTCCTGCTTCAAGCGTTTATTGAACATGGGAAAGCACCGATGGACAGGGATGGAAAGCGATATGCAGCCTAACCATCGGCCTTGGAAACATTTACTTAAGCGTGTTTCAGGTTTGTCCTACAAAAATAGTTACTACGCGCCCGATCAATGCGCGCCAGCGGCAGAACAGCCTGCGATTCTCGGCATCCGCACACCGAAGTACGCCGCACTGCCCACGCCCACCGCGCCCATCACCACACTGAAGATCACGCAGATCCACGGACTCCACGGCATCAGGCCGATCAACAACAGGGGTGTGATGCTCGCCCACGCGGCGTAGGCAATGTTGTAGGTGAACGAGATGCCCGAGACGCGAATTCGCGCCGGGAACAGGCTGACCATCACCGATGGCACCGCACCGACCACCCCGCAGGCCAGCCCTGCCACGGCGTAGGCCAGGCCGATCCAGTCGCCGCCCATGATCAGGCAGCTGTAAAGCACACCGATGCCCAGCGGCAGCAGCAGGCTATAGAGCATCACCGTGCGCCAGGCGCCAATGCGGTCGACCAGCAACCCGGCGAGCACGCAGCCGATGTTCAGGAACACGATGCCCAGCGCGCTCAAGGCGAAGGTATGGCTGGCGGTCATGCCAAAGGTTTTTTGCATCATGGTCGGGGTAATGACCACGAATACCACCACGGCCGAGGTCAGCACACAGGTGAGAATCATCGCTGGCAAAATGGCCAGCCGATGCTCGCGCAAGACTGTGCGCAGCGGCAGTTCGCCGGCCGCCTCGCGCTGCGTCTGCATGGCCATGAACACCGGGGTTTCGCTGAGCCAGCGACGCAGCCAGACGCCGATCACACCAAACACGCCGCCAAGCAGGAACGGGTAACGCCAGGCGTAATCGAGAATTTCCACCGGAGTGAAGGCCTGCGCCAGGAAGGTCGCGGTCAATGCACCGATCAGATAGCCGAAAGTCAGCCCCGCCTGCAGGAAACCCAGGGCATAGCCTCGGTGACCGATCGGCGCATGCTCGGCGACGAAAACCCAGGCACTCGGCACTTCGCCGCCCACCGCCGCGCCCTGGAGAACGCGCAGGACCAGTAGCAACAAGGGGGCGAAATAACCGATTTGCGCGTAGGTCGGCATGATCCCGATCAGCAGGCAGGGCAACGCCATCATCAGGATGCTCAGACTGAAGACTTTCTTGCGCCCCAGGCGATCGGCGAAGTGCGCCATCAGGATGCCGCCCAACGGTCGCGCCAGGTAACCGGTGACGAAAATCCCGAAGCTTTGCAGCAGGCGCAGCCACTCGGGCATTTCCGGCGGGAAGAACAACTGGCTGAGGGTTAGGGCGAAAAACACGAAAATGATGAAGTCGTAGATTTCCAGCGCCCCGCCGAGGGCGGCAAGCCCCAGGGTCTTGTAGTCCGAGCGGCTGAACGGCGCCGGGCGCGAATCGGTGTTGGCAGTCATGTAAAGAACTCTGGCACAGGCAAAAACCAAGGCGCCCATGGTCTACGCAAACGCGCTGGCGGACAACCCGTTAGACCAAAGTCCCATAGCCACAAATCAGCCCCGCAAAAATCCACGGCTTGAATTAATGTTGGCGTCTGTCCAGACGGGCGGTTACCCGCCCCGAAGACCACTACAAACATAAAAATCCGAGGTACCCCCGTGGCCGCTGATATCGAAGATAGCCGCTCCGCCCGCTTTGCCCTGCGCTGCTCAAGTTTTGCCGAACGCTGGTTCCCCGACTCCTGGGTGTTTGCTGCCCTGGCGGTGATTATCGTGGCGGTGGCCACTATGGCCATGGGCGCCAAGCCCACCGACGCCGCCATGGCCTTCGGCGATGGCTTCTGGAGCCTGATCCCCTTCACCATGCAGATGGCCTTCGTGGTGATCGGCGGTTATGTGGTCGCCAGTTCACCGCCAGCGGTGAAACTGATTGACCGCCTGGCGAAAATCCCGAAAAACGGCCGCTCTGCCGTGGCCTGGGTCGCGCTGATCTCGATGGTCGCCTCGTTGCTCAACTGGGGCTTGTCCCTGGTGTTCGGCGGATTGCTGGTGCGCGCCCTCGCCCGCCGCACCGATCTGAAGATGGATTACCGTGCCGCCGGTGCCGCCGCCTACCTGGGCCTCGGTGCCGTGTGGGCCCTGGGCCTGTCGTCATCGGCCGCTCAATTGCAGGCCAACCCGGGTAGCCTGCCGCCCTCGATTCTGTCGATCACCGGGGTGATTCCATTCACCCAGACGATCTTTCTCTGGCAGTCCGGCGTGATGTTGCTGGCCTTGATCGTGATTTCGCTGATCATCGCCTACGCCACCGCCCCCGGCCCGAATTCAGCACGTGACGCCAAGGCCTGTGGTGTCGATCCGAGCTTCAACCTGCCACCGTTGCAACCACGCACCCGCCCCGGCGAATGGCTGGAACACAGCCCGCTGCTGACGATTCTGCTGGTGTTGCTGGCTGCCGGGTGGTTGTTCCATGAGTTTTCGACCAAACCGGCCATCAGTGCGATTTCCGGGCTGAACACCTACAACTTCCTGTTCATCATGCTCGGCGCCCTGCTGCACTGGCGCCCTCGCAGCTTTCTGGATGCCGTGTCCCGTGCGGTGCCGACCACCACCGGGGTATTGATCCAGTTTCCGCTGTATGGCTCGATTGCGGCACTGATGACCACGGTCAAAGGCGCCGATGCGCAGACCCTGGCGCATCACATCTCGACCTTCTTCGTCAGCATTGCCTCCCACGACACCTATGCCCTGCTGATGGGTGTGTACTCGGCGATCCTCGGTTTCTTCATTCCGTCCGGTGGCGGCAAGTGGATCATCGAAGCGCCGTACGTGATGCAGGTGGCCAATGACCTGAACTATCACCTGGGTTGGGCGGTACAGATCTACAACGCCGCCGAAGCCTTGCCGAACCTGATCAACCCCTTCTACATGCTGCCATTGCTGGGCGTGCTGGGGCTGAAGGCGCGGGACCTGATCGGCTTCTCGTTCGTGCAATTACTGGTACACACGCCACTGGTGCTAGTGTTGTTATGGGCACTGGGGACGACGCTGGCGTATTTGCCGCCAGTCATGCCGTAACCTGAAAGATAGGGGCCGGTATTGATCGGCCCTTTGTTGTTCCGCCCGTCGGTTTCAGTATCTGCTGGTCTAATACGCTGAAAAGGATCTGAGCATGTTCAAACTTGCGGCACTCACCCTCGCAGCCTTCACCCTGGGCACCACCGCCCACGCCGATGTCAATTTGAAGCTGGGCACTACCGAACGCGTTACCCGCCTCTTCGCCTACCCCAACAATTGCAACGTGATCTGCTTTCGCAACTGGACGCTCGAGCAAACCGTCGAGCATTACCTGACCCAAAGCGTGCAGCGCGATGGCTACGGTGACGCGAAGGTTCTGGTCAAAACCGATAATGGTCAGCTCTACGCGGAAATCATCGGCGTGCCCAATGGCTATGAAAAACCATTGGCAGCGCTGCTCGATGCCGGTGACCTGGCCTATAACGGCGCCAGCAAACTGAATGCCGACGGCAAGTGGGCGTATAGCTGGTACCTGTTCCTGCCGCTGGGCATGGCCCTGGAGAACCGCAGAAGTGTCGAGCTGCTGCACTTCCCGCCCGACTATTCGTTGACTCAGGCCCAGGATTACTTGAAGTCCGCCACCACGGATCGCTGGGCCTCGCTGCTCACCGTCAATGGCATCCCGGCCGAGCAGACGCCGGCCTTTCAGACCATCATCGACATCGCCCCTATCGCCGCCCCCTCCAACGCCGGCAAGGACCTGGAGGGCGTCTACAGCTACTTCAACGACTACCAGACCACCATGGTCAGGAACGTCAGCCTGCACTCCAGCGGTGAAACATTGCCGATGGTCGCCTTCGGCTCACCGGTGCGTAACTGGATCAAGCAACAATACGGGGCGACCGTGAATGTGCTGGGGCTGGCGACGATCAGCCCGAGTGACGGGGTGAAAGTGCGTGTGCTGGGCTCCAACCACCCAAGCTACATCTGGTATGCCGCCGATCCGGCAAGCTATTCCGGCAACGATGCCAAGGCCAAGGCCGATGCGGCGGGGCTAAAAGTCATGGGCCAGGATTTGAGTGCCGCCTGCTGGCAGGCCGTCATGGGCCGCCAACCGGACAGCAATGCCGATATCGAGCTGAAAACCTGCACACAAACCTGGCAAGTGGCCGAGAAGGAAAAAACCTGCGCGCTGTTCTACACCTCGATTCGCAACCTGACGCCGGGACAAGCGGCGGCCAAATGCTCGACAGCAGCGACCCAGTTGCAGCTCAAACAGCTCAAGGCACCCGCACCGGCCACCGCCCTGCCCGCGCCACCGCTGTAAACCGACTATTGGCAGTCCATCTGTCAGTTATGACAGTAGACCGCCCGCGATATCTGCGAGAGGCTTGGGCCGTACCTCATGTGCTGCAGCGCTGACTGGATCGTCAGCCGATGGAAGTCGCAGTACCCAGCCGACAGGGATCGTTATGAAAGCCGATGCACTGCGCAAGTCTCTCGCACCACCGCCGCAGGGTGTTTACCCTTTTGTGGAGTTAAGCCCGCACCTTGGATATCCATCCCTGGCCGATTTCGAGATTATCTCGAACGACCAGGGCACACCCATGGCCGCGGCAGCATTGCGCGAGTTCCCCCGCATAAGCCGGATCTGCCGGGTATCGGGGCATTTGCTGCCCTGTCGTGGCCGGCATACCCGACAACTGGCCCGAGATATTCATGTCCATGACCCGCATTTCTGCGGGCTGCTGCGCCACTCTTGCGACCCGAACGTATTTCTCGACATGAGTGAGCTGTGGTTGTGGGCGCTCAAAGACATTCAGAAAGGTGACTGGCTGTCGATGGATTACGCCGCCACGGAAGACAAACTGCTGCGCCAGTTCGCCTGCCGCTGCGGTTCGTACAACTGCCGGGGCTGGATCACCGGCTTCGATGAAGCGCCGAATGCCGACGGCCAGCTGTTTTTGCAACAGTGGCGTCGGCAAAGTCCGCGCTGAAGGGCTTTACAGGGGTTCGAACGGACGCAGGCGGTACTGCGGCGGCAACTGCTCGAAGCCGCTGATGGTGGCGTTCAGGCTCTTCCAGCGACCGTCCTTGATACCGTAGATGCAGCCATGAATCGACAGGCTCTGCCCACGGTGCCAGGCGTTTTGCACAATGCTGGTGTGCCCGACGTTGGCCACTTGCTGGATCACGTTGAGTTCGCAGAGACGGTCGACGCGTTCTTCTTCGGTGTCCAGTTTGGCGAGTTCTTCGCGCTTTTCGTAATACAGGTCGCGAATCGAGCGCAGCCAGCCGTCGATCAGGCCGAACTGGCGATCCTGCATCGAGGCGCGCACGCCGCCGCAGCCATAGTGGCCCGTGACGAGGATGTGCTTGACCTTGAGTACGTCGACTGCGTACTGAATCACCGACAGGCAGTTGAGGTCCGTGTGCAGCACGACGTTGGCCACATTACGGTGTACGAACAGATCGCCCGGCAGCATGCCGACGATCTCGTTGGCCGGCACCCGGGCATCGGAACAACCGATCCACAGGAACTCAGGGGTCTGTTGGCGGGCCAGCTTGGCGAAGAAGTCAGGATCCTCCTCCTTGATCGCAGCGGCCCAACGCTCGTTGTTATCAATCAGATCTTGTAATTCGTTCATGCTCTGAAGCCTCAAGAATGATGCGCAGCTTTGACTGACAACCGTCCGTCGAGGTCACGCGCGAAATGCGGATGCTCTCCTGATCCGGTACACAGGGCTCCATGCCGGTGGAATTCTCGGTAGCCACGTGGGTCAACCGTAGTAAGGCCTACAGTATGAGGAATTGCCATGAATGATTCACGACGTCCGTACGATGCGGTGCAACCGGAACCCGTCGACGACAACGAAGACCGCATGGGCTCGGTGCGTGAGCTGGATTTCGAAACCGAAGAACCCAGCGCCAGGATCGGTGACGAACTGCCGGAAAACGAGCGTGAACAACTGATGCCACGCCGCCGCGGACGTGAAGCAGGCCTGACGGGTGCCTCGACCGGCGACCATCAACCTACCGACGACGACATGAGCCCGGAAATCCTGATCCGTGAAGACGGCGCCCGGGATGCCCATGAGGCCGGCAATGATAAGCGCGCGGATTGGGACCTGAGCATCGTCGATGAGGACGATATTGGCGGTGGCAATGGCCTGGATGAGGCGGAAATGGCGCAGCGCGACCCTCTCGACAAAAAACGCTGAGCTCTACGGACCTCTGTAGGAGCTGCCGAAGGCTGCGATCTTTTGATCCTTGAAAAGATCGCAGCCTTCGGCAGCTCCTACAGGGTTCAATCGACCAATGTGCAGGCCATGTACAGTGTTCAATCGACCAACGTGCAGGCCATGACCACCGCATCTTCGCGCCCACCCACCGCCGGGTAGTAATCCCGGCGCCGGCCGATCTCGTTGAAACCATAACGCTCGTACAGTTTGAACGCCGCAGTATTGCTGTCGCGCACTTCCAGGAAACACTCCCGGGCGTCGGCCTTGTAGGCAATCGACATCAAATGCTCCAGCAATGTCAGCCCCAGGCCGCGGCCCTGGTTTTCCGGCTTGACCGTGATGTTCAGCAGGTGCGCCTCGTCGAGGATGATCTGCACCACACCGTGGCCCACCTGTTGCTGGCCTTCGAACATCAGCCAGATCTGGTACTTGCCCAGGCCGTCGAGGAAAATCCCGCGGGTCCAGGGATGGCTATAGGCCGCGTACTCGATTTTCAGCACGGTTTCCAGGTCCGCCTCGGTCATCGGGCGAAACGATACAGCGTCACTCATTCGATTCTTTCCAGCGCGCCATCAGCCGACGCATGGCTTGCCAGACATCAGCCTTACGCTGTGGCTCTTCCATTAATAATTCCAGGCCCGGTACCGCCCAGGCCGAGCCCAGGCCTTCGATCTGCAATTCGCGATTGAACGCCTCGGCATCCGCTTCGCCGGCAAAACGCACAGCGGGCAGGCCGATCAGCCACAGGCAGGCGCAGGGCGTTTCTTCCATGCGCACCGAGAGAAAACCTTGCACGAAGTCGCGGGCCGCTTCCGGGCCCTGGTCCATCGTGCCACGCACCAGCAGCGGCCAGCGCACCGGCTCGCCGACGATCTGCGGGCTGTCCGGCAGACCGGCGGCGCGCAGCATGTCCTTGAGCAGCAGATAAGCAGGGTCGCGGGTCTGGAAGGATTCGCCTGTGGGTAACTCCACCAGCAGCAGGCAACGCCCGGCCCGCAGCAATTGCAGGGCGAAACGCGGCGGCGGCACGACCGGTGCCTTGACCACGACGGTTGCCTCTTCGGCTTCTTCCACCGGTTTGGCACCGGTGCGGGTGCTCGCCAGCGATGGCCGCGGCACCTCGATCTTCACCCGCTCGGCCGGTTTGACCACAGGCGCCACGGGCGTCTCAGCCACGACAGCCGGCACGACAGGCGCGACCACAGCCGGCTCGGACATCTCCAGCAGCTCGGGCCGTGACGGCGCAGCAAAGGGCAATTCGGTGCGCGGCAGCCAGTTGACCACCTGCATGGCGTTCAAATAAGCGCGACGACGGGACTCGATAAGCAAAGGTCGGCCACTTGTGGATAACTAAAGTGCGCTGATTCTACCGCCGTTCGCAGAAGATCGCGCGCTGTTGATCGATAGACTTTACGGACAGAAAAAACAACAGCCTGTCCCGAGAGTGAATCGCATTGCCCCCGATGCAGTACAATCGCTGCTTTTAATCGCCAACCAGCCGGCCATTCCGATGATCGAACCCAAGCGCGTCTTGCGCGCCCTCGCTGAACACTGGGCACTTCTGGAGCCACTGTGCGAGCACTTCGACCAAGGCACATTGAGCCTCAACGAACTGCGCACGCAACTGGCCGCCCAGCAACTCGACAGCACGCCGCAGGACATTACCAGCCTGCTCGACGTGTGGATTCGCCTCGACATCCTGGTTCCCGTGGCCAAAAGCCCGAACCGTTTCGAGCTCAATGCGCAGATTCACGACTTCCTCGCCTATCTGCGCCGTGAACACCGTCTGGGCCTGTGCCTGGAGATCGAAGCCTACCTGCGCCACCTTGAGCGTCTGGCCGGCTATATCCAGGACGCGTTCGACATCCGTGACGGCAATGACCTGGCCCGCCAGTTGCGCCTGCTCGACATGCGCGTGCGTGACGTGCTGAAAAAACTCGATAACGACGAACAGGCACTGGTGGCCGTCGCCGAACGGGCGAAAACCAGCGACCGGCAGATTCCGTTGCGCCAGCGTTACGCGGAGGTGCTGGCGACCTGGGACGAATACGTCGAACCGATGATTGATCTGGTGAACGCCGACGGCGCCTTCGAACAGGGCGTGCGCAAGGTCGAAACCGTGCTGCTGAAGATGCTCAGCGAACAGCAGCGCCTCGGCCACCTGGTCGACGACGACATGCTGCTGCGCACCCACGCGCGCATCCTCGAAATGCAGACCAGCGCCCAGCTGACCCTGCGCCATGCCCGCGAGCTGCTCTTGCCGTTGCGTGAAGAGGCCCGCCGGCACAACGCCGTGACCCGTGGCGCAGCGCTGGCCCTGGCCGCCATCCGGCGCAAGGGCATCGATGCCGTACCACAAGCGGCGATGCCGCTGTTCACACGGCCGCAAAGCACTTTCCTCGGCAGCGCCAGTCAGGTTGAAGCCTACGTCTACGCGCTGGCGCGTTTCGAACCGAAACCGGCGCGCTTCCCCAAGGCGCACAAGACCCACAAGGGCGGCGATGCACCACGCGCGCCTCGCACGGTTCGGGAAATGCTCGAACGCTGCGAAGACGCCCTGCCGATGCCGGACCTGATGACCTGGCTGCTGGAGCAGGAACCGGACGGCGCTACCGACGAATTGCTGTACTGGTTCTCGCGCCTGTCGCGGGAAAAACGCTTCAAGCGCGAGCGTCTGGAACGTCGCGAATACCATACTCACGAGCACCAGGTCAGCCTGCGCTCCTTCGCCCTGCTCTCGGTCAGCGATGACGCCGCCGAGAATTCTGCGAGCACTCCTCATGCATCTTGATCTATCCGAACTGTCCCATCTGGCGCCGATCTTTCGCGAACTGTTCAAGGGTTACCACGTCAGCCGCCGCGATCCGGAGCTGTACGCACAGTTGTCGAACTTTCAGGACCAATACCGCACGCTGTTCAAGGCCCTGGGTTTTGAACTGGTCTGCGACACCCGCGGCTTCTACTACTTCGTGCCGGATCTCGCGGCAGCGGCGGTGAACAAGACCGCCCAGCGCCTGGCGCTGTTCACCTTCATCCTCGTCGAGCACCTGGCCGACCAGGGCCGCGACCCGATCTCCGTGCTCGACGGTGGCAGCCTCGGCCGCGATGAACTGCCGTCGCTGCTGGAAAAGTACCGCGACCTGTTCATCCAGGCCGAAGTGCAGACCCAGGACGAGCTGGAAGAAAAGATCATGCGCCGCATGACCCAGCTCGGTTTCGCCAGTGAAGAAAACGGCGTCTACCGTTTCCTGCCACCGATGCATCGTTTCCTCGATGTGTGCCTGTCGGTGCAACAGGACCGCGATCTGGCCGCCAGCCTGCACAGCGTCCTGCCGTTGCCGGTGCCGGTTCTGATCGACGAAGACAGCGACGAAAAACTGCTGCAGACCGACGACCCGCTCGACTTGAGCGAATTCGAAAGTGAAAGCGAAGAAGATGCCCTGGCCCGGGCCATTGCCGAAGAACAGGAGCTCGACGCATGAGCAAGGAACGTTACGGCATCCGCCGCTTTGCCCTTTTGAACACCGCCGGCTACAGCCTCGGCCTGTTCCCGCTGGAAGAGCCGCTGTCGGTGTACGGCGCGAACAACCTCGGTAAATCCGCCTCGATCAACGCCTTGCAGTTCCCGATCCTGGCGCGCATGTCGGACATGAGCTTCGGCAAGTACAGCCTGGAACAATCCCGGCGCTTCTACTTCGCCTCGGACACCAGCTATATCCTGGTCGAAGTCAACCTGCCCCACGGTCCGCACGTGATCGGTGTGGTCGGTCGCGGCCCCGGTGGCGGTTTCGGTCACCAGTTCTTTGCCTACGCCGGCAAGCTGGACCTGGCCCACTACCAGAAAAACGACACCTGCCTGCGTCAGAAAGAGCTGTTCACCAACCTTGAGCGCGAAGGCCTGAAAGCCTACGAACTCAAGCCGGACGAACTGCGCCGCTTGCTGGTCGGTGGCCACACCTCGATCCCGCTGGATCTGACGCTGATCCCATTGCGCTCCACCAGCGAGCAGAGCCTGAAGACCTTCCGCGCCCTGTTCATCAACCTGCTGCACATGCGCGAAATCACCGCGGCCAAACTCAAGCAACTGTTCCTCGATGCCTTCGAACACAGCCTGCGTTCCGGCAGCGTCGATTACATTGCCGCGTGCGAAGAAGCCTTCCGCGATGTACGACGCATGGAGCAGGACTACAACTCGCTGGTCGCCGCCGGCCCATTGGTCGAAGCGTTGGCCAACGGCGTGAAGCAACGCGACATCCTGCGCGGCAAGCTGCACCGCATCTCGCCGCTGCTCGATTCACTGCTGGGCACCTGGTCGGACTACGCCAGTGCGCGCAAGGAAGAGCTGACCATTCAGGCCGAGCACTACCGCAACGAGCAGGACGCCCTGCAAAACGACCAGCGCGGTGGCACTCAGGAACTGATGCGCCTGGAACGGGAAATCACCGGCATCCAGCGCTGGCTCGGCGAATTGTCGGTGCTCAAGCATCGCTTTGCCCTGGTCGATGACGTCAAGGTGCTGGAGCAGCAACTGCTGGCCGCCAAGGACGCCCACGATGAACTGGCCGGCGCCTTGGCGCAGTCTCGTCAGTTCAGCGCCGAAGACCTCGACGAGCGCCTGCGCGATCTGGAAAAACGCCTGAAGTCGGTCAAGCAGCAGCTCGATCACGCCGACAACAACAGCTACGCCCGACTGCGCGAAGAGTTTTCGCAGCAGGACGTCGAGCGCCTGATGCGCCTGTTCAACAGTGCGCTGTTCAGCCTGCCACTGGGCGAACATGGCATCACCCTCGATGAAAACGGCGACTGGGTGAAATCCGTGGAGCTGATCCTCGACGGCTTCAAAGGCGAACGCTTCGAAGTGCCGGGCCTGTCCATCGACATCTCGCACATCGAACCACCGGCCTTGCAGGCCCTGGCTGACCGTGCGGCCCTGCGCGACCAGAAAGAACGCCTGGAAAAAGAACTCAAGCAACTGAAAACCCAGCAAGCCGTGGCTGCCGACCGTGCCGCGAGCAAGACCCAGACCGAAGTGCTGTACCAGCAAGTGCTGGATGCGCAGAAAGCCCTGGAAGATTTCCGTCGCGCGCAAACCCTGAGCGCCGAAGAAGGCGACAAGCTGGAACAGATGGCTCAGATGGAAGCCGCACAGGACGAATTGAAACGTTCCAGCGATGCCTTTACCGAGCGCGTCCAGCAACTGTCGGCCAAGCTGCAATTGGTCGGCCGGCAGATCGGCGACATGGAAGCCAAGCAACGCACCCTCGACGACGCCCTGCGCCGCCGTCAGCTGTTGCCGGCGGACCTGCCGTTCGGCACGCCGTTCATGGACCCGATCGACGACTCCATGGACAACCTGCTGCCGCTGCTCAACGACTATCAGGACAGCTGGCAAGGCCTGCTGCGGGCCGATGGCCAGATCGAAGCGCTGTACGCTCAGGTGCGCCTCAAAGGCGTGGCCAAGTTCGACAGCGAAGACGATATGGAGCGTCGCCTGCAGCTGTTGATCAACGCCTATGCACACCGCACCGACGAAGCCCTGACCCTGGGCAAGGCTCGCCGTGCCGCCGTGACGGACATCGCCCGGACCCTGCGCAACATCCGCAGCGACTACGACAGCCTCGAACACCAACTGGCGCTGTTCAACCGCGAAATCAACAAACGCCAGGTCTCCAACCTGCAAAGCTTCCGTATCGTGCTCGCACCAAACAAGGAAGCGCTCAAGCACATCGACCAGATCATCCACAGCGCCGGTCAGTATGAGGAAGGCGAAACCCTGTCGGTCTTCGACCTCAGCCAAAGTGCCGAGCAGGACAACAAGAACGAAGAGGCCAAGGAATACCTGGCACGGCTGGTGGCGGCGAACCACAACCAGCTCGGCCTCAAAGACTTGTTCGAGCTGGCGTTCGAGATCACCAAGGTCAACGGCCAACCGGTGATCCACACCGACATCGACGGCGCCGCGTCCAACGGCACCACCATGACCATCAAGGCGCTGACCAACATGTACTTGTTGCTGCACTTGATGGACCGTGACCAGGCCGGTCGTGTACGCCTGCCGTACTACCTCGATGAGGCAGCGGACATCGATGAGAAGAACCAGGCCGCTTTGCTGGAAACCAGCCTGCAACTGGGCTTCGTACCGATCCTGGCGAGCGTGAAGCCGCAGGTCTGCGCCAGTGTCGCCATCGACCTGGAAGGCGGCAGCGGCCCGGCCGGCATCTACATCGACGAGGCGGACTGGAAGTACATCCGTCGTCACGACCAGGTGAAGGCGACGGTCAACGAACAAGCGGATGAACCGGAGCTGGATGCGGTCTGAGGCTTGAGTCGAAGGCAATAAAAAAGGCCGCGGTCCAATGGATCGCGGCCTTTTTCATAGGTGTGTCAGTTAGCTTTGCAGTGAACTTCAGGGCCTCTTCGCGGGCAAGCCCGCTCCCACAGAGTCTGTGGCCAACCGATAACCCTGTGGGAGCGGGCTTGCCCGCGAAGGCGTCATCACTGACGCCAGAAAACTACTTGCCCAGCGAAATCTTCGGCGCCCAGCCCAGCCACTCCTCTTCGAACTTGTCGAACAACGCGAAGGTCTGCTCCGGTCGCGCCGGACTGCCCATGCGCTCGCCGTCTGGTGTGGCGAAGGCGACACCGCCCTGAATCATCGTCTCCAGGGATTCAGTGCGCACCGTTGCACCTCTGAACAGTCCGACATCGAAGTCGAAACCGCTGGTGTTCCAGAACCGCGTGCCGCTACGCACCAGTGGCGCGTACTTCGGCTCGATCAGGATATGGATCAGCACACGATCAGCGGTCTGCCCCAATTCATAACCCGTCACCTTGCCCACCGTGATTTCGCGATACGTCACCGGCACACCGGCCTTCAGCGAACCGCGACGAGCGGCGCTGAGCACCAGACTCAAACCGTCTTCACGCTTTACAGCTTCAGGCGGGCTGGCCAGGGCCATGAAGCTTTTCTGCGGACCCAGACTCTTGGTAGCTGGCAGCACTTCGATGTATTGCCCGGTCACCAGGGTTTCAAGGTTCGATGTCTTGATCAGCCCCAGTTCAGGCTTGACCACCCAGAACTGACTGCCGACCCGGGCGATGCGCTCCGGCACTTCGGTAATCCGTGCGGTCAGCAGCACCGATTGCAGGTCGTCACTCAGGTCAACGTCCTCGATCTTGCCGACATCCAGGCCCTTGAAGCGAATCGGTGTGCCCGTACGCAATCCATCGGCGCGATCGACCTTGATGGTAATCACCTCGCCCTTTTGCGTGGCGTCGTCATGGCTGGCGAACAAGCGGAAACGTGGAATGCGCTTTTGTAGCGGCGCCTTGGCTTCCGGGGTTTCAAACGCGATACCGCCGGCCATCAGGCTTTGCAGCGACTCACTCTTGACTTGAATGCCACCGGTCAGGCCACCCGAGAGCGTGATACCGCTGGCATTCCAGAAGCGTGTCGAGGCGTTGACCAGATCCTCGTATTCCTTCTCGATATGCACGCCGATAATCAATTGCTTTTTTTTGCGCGAGAACTGATAGCTCTGTACCGAACCGACCTTGACCTGCTTGTAGAGAACCGGGCTGCCGACTTCCAGCGAGCCAAGGTTTTCGGTGAACAACACCAGGTGCAGGCCCGGCGCACGCAGATCCAGGGGTGGCGCCTTGGGCCGCGCGACGAATTCGCGTTGCGGCGCGGCCCCCTTGTCGCCAGGACGCACAGCGATGTAGTTACCTTTGACCAGCGCCTCGAGACCGGTAATCCCGGCGAGAGAAATCGACGGCTTGACCACCCAGAACTGCGTACCGTCGACCAGGTAATCTTCGGCCAACGGGTCCATCGTCAACTCGGCGGTGGCTCCGGACAGGTCAGGATCGACCTTCAGCGCCTTGAGATTGCCGACCTGAATGCCTTTGTACATCACCGGCGTACGACCGGCCTGCAAGCCTTCGAAGTCGCTGAGCTTGACCTTGATCCGGATACCGGCCGCCGCCGCATCGAAGTCTTCATAGAGTCTGAACGGCAGGCTTGGGTCGGTAGGCGGGCTGTCCTTACGGTTTTCGGGTGTAGCGAACGCAATACCACCGGCGACAATGCTGGCCAGGGATTCACTGCGAATCTTCACCCCCGACAGATTGGCGTCGATGCTGACGCCGCTGGCATTCCAGAAACGTGTGTGTTTGCGCACCAGTTTGGCGTAAGTCGGCTCGATGAAGACCTTGAGCTCGACGGTGCTCTGGTCCTCGGACAACACGTAGCTTTTGATCTGACCCACTTTGATCTGTTTGTAAAACACCGGGCTGCCACGGTTCAGCGAGCCCAGGCGGTCAGCCTTGATGGTCAAGTGCAGACCGGGCTGGGCATCGGAAAGCGGCGGTTCCTGGGCCAGGGCCTTGAACTTGCGAACCGGTTCACCCTCGCCCGGACTGATCGCAACGTAGTTGCCCGAAACCAGCGTCTCAAGACCGGTAATCCCTGCCAATGTCACGCTCGGCTTGACCAACCAGAAACGCGTGCTGGTGCGCAGATATTGCTCTACGTCCTTGTTCATTTCGATGCTGGCGATCACACCTTTGGAACTGCCTTCGTCATCGAGCTTGAGGCTTTTTACCTTGCCGACCGACATGCCTTTATAGACAACTTCGGTCTTGTTGGCCTGAATGCCTTCGCCACTTTCAAAGCGTACCTGAATCTCGATACCGGTCTCGTTATAGGCACGCCAGCCGAGCCAGCCGCCGATGATCAAGGCGATCAGGGGCAACACCCAAATGGCAGACCAGTTCGAAGCCGGTCGGGTTTTCGCTACAGGCAAATCAGTCATGGTCGTCGTCCGACTCCGTGTTATCCCAAATCAGTCGGGGATCAAAGGTTACTGCGGCAAGCATCGTCAGAATCACCACCGAGGCGAAAGCGATGGCGCCAAGATTGGCTTCGATACTGGCAAGCCGCCCAAAATTCACGACCGCCACGAGGATGGCAATCACAAAGATATCGAGCATCGACCAGCGGCCGATGAATTCAATGAAACGGTACATCCAGATACGCTGGCGAGCCGAAAGGGGCTGACGGCGCTGCACGGAAAACAGCAGCAGAGCAATGCCCACCAGCTTGAACGTGGGCACCACGATACTGGCGATAAACACCACGGCCGCAATGGGGAACATGCCGTAGTGCACCAACTCGATCACACCCGCCATGATCGTGCTGGGCGCTCCTTTGCCGAGGGAGTTCACGGTCATGATCGGCAACAAATTGGCCGGTATGTAAAGAATGGCGGCGGTAATCAGCAATGCCCAGGTGCGCACCAGGCTATTCGGGCTGCGGGCATGCACCAACGCTCCGCAGCGTGTACAGACCTGCTCGTCGGTATCAGCTTCCTGCCTGTTCAATTCATGACATTCCTTGCAAATCAGAATGCCTGCATCAATCGCCCGCATGGGCATCCTCTCCTGATAACGCCTGCCAGATCTGGTGAGGCGACATTACGACCTCCAGCCAGACTTGAATCAGCAATAAACCAATGAAGCACGCCAGGCCGAGGCCGACGGTGATGGCTGCCATATCTGCCAGTTTGACGATCGCCACCAGCACGCCCATGAAGTAGACCTCGAGCATCCCCCATTCGCGTATATGGTGATAAATGCGATAGAGCAACAAACCGTAGCTGCGCCCGACATCAAAACGGATACTCAACAATACGGCCAGTTGGCACAGCAACTTGAGCAGCGGGATCCCCATGCTGCACAGGAATACAATCACTGAAACGCTTTGCATGCCCGTGTCAAAAAGGGCGACAACGCCGCTCCAGACAGTGTCTTGCGAAGACTGCCCGAGTAGATGGAGCTGCATGATGGGTAAAAAGTTCGCCGGAATAAACAACAACAAGGCGGCTATGACCAGGGCGAGACTGCGCTGTACGACGTTGTACCGATTGGCATAAAGCTCGTAGCCGCAGCGCGGGCACAGGGCTTTTTCGCCATGGGCGAGTTCTGGCTTACGCATGAGCAAGTCGCACTCATGACAGGCAACCAGATTTTCCAGTGGTAATTCTGACAGCTCTTTGGCGTCAACCGAATCCGGCATAAGCGCTCTGACTCTATAAAAGTTGGACCTATTCTAGTGTCCCGGGACAAAAATAACTGCGCCAATTTGTGCTCGATTGAGCGTGCTTTTTCTACGCCCAAAACAAAACCCCAACTGCTTTCGCAATTGGGGTTTCGGAATTTAATCTTGACGATGACCTACTCTCACATGGGGAAACCCCACACTACCATCGGCGATGCATCGTTTCACTTCTGAGTTCGGGATGGGATCAGGTGGTTCCAACGCTCTATGGTCGTCAAGAAATTCGGGTACTGAGTCGTGGCCAGTTGGCCTCGCTTCAGCAAATTGGGTATGTGACAGCTGGTGTTTTGTGAGTTTCTCGAACTTTCGGTTCGTTTCGTCTTCACACACCGCAATCTGATGCTCTTTCGAGTAGTCAAATTGCTTGGGTGTTATATGGTCAAGCCTCACGGGCAATTAGTATTGGTTAGCTCAACGCCTCACAGCGCTTACACACCCAACCTATCAACGTCGTAGTCTTCGACGGCCCTTCAGGGGACTCAA
>NZ_JAHUWF010000030.1:0-645 GCF_019219205.1 Pseudomonas sp. PDM27
CGCAGGCTACCACGTCTTTCATCGCCTCTGACTGCCAAGGCATCCACCGTATGCGCTTCTTCACTTGACCATATAACCCCAAGCAATCTGGTTATACTATGAAGACGACATTCGCCGAAAATTCGATTGCGCTCCTAAGAGCCACTCACAAATTTTACCTTAGCCTGATCCGTTACCAGTGAAAGTAACGTTCAGTCTATCTTTCTATCACATACCCAAATTTTTAAAGAACGAACTAGTCAAAGACTAGAAATCAACATTCACCATCGAACCGATGGAATGCTCATTTCTAAGCTTTATACAATCAGAAGCAGTAGTGGTGGAGCCAAACGGGATCGAACCGTTGACCTCCTGCGTGCAAGGCAGGCGCTCTCCCAGCTGAGCTATGGCCCCGTATTTCTACAGGCGTTTCCCACACAAAATTGGTGGGTCTGGGCAGATTCGAACTGCCGACCTCACCCTTATCAGGGGTGCGCTCTAACCAACTGAGCTACAGACCCAATTTCGGGCTGCTTCTTTCGTCTTCTTCAATGAATCAAGCAATTCGTGTGGGAACTTATGGAGCAGCTGAGTCGTCGATTAAGGAGGTGATCCAGCCGCAGGTTCCCCTACGGCTACCTTGTTACGACTTCACCCCAGTCATGA
>NZ_JAHUWF010000031.1:0-553 GCF_019219205.1 Pseudomonas sp. PDM27
TCATGACTGGGGTGAAGTCGTAACAAGGTAGCCGTAGGGGAACCTGCGGCTGGATCACCTCCTTAATCGACGACTCAGCTGCTCCATAAGTTCCCACACGAATTGCTTGATTCATTGAAGAAGACGATAGAAGCAGCTTTAAGCTCCAAGCTGATAGCTCAACGCTAACAGTTACAAGCTCGAAATTGGGTCTGTAGCTCAGTTGGTTAGAGCGCACCCCTGATAAGGGTGAGGTCGGCAGTTCGAATCTGCCCAGACCCACCAATTTTGTATGGGGCCATAGCTCAGCTGGGAGAGCGCCTGCCTTGCACGCAGGAGGTCAGCGGTTCGATCCCGCTTGGCTCCACCATAAACTGCTTCGAAAGTTTTGAGAGTTTAGAAATGAATATTCTGCAATGAATATTGATTTCTAGTCTTTTGATTAGATCGTTCTTTAAAAATTTGGGTATGTGATAGAAAGATAGACTGAACGTTACTTTCACTGGTAACGGATCAGGCTAAGGTAAAATTTGTGAGTGGCTCTTAGGAGCGCAATCGAATTTTCGGCGAATGT
>NZ_JAHUWF010000032.1:0-519 GCF_019219205.1 Pseudomonas sp. PDM27
TCTGCATCGCGCGGATGGAGCGCAGCTTGCGCCATCTCAAGGCCTGATCCGCCCCTCGACAACAACCGGGATCCCTGTGGGAGCGAGCTCGCTCGCGATGAACGCCAGCGCAACGCGTTTATTCAGAAAGAACGCGTTATCGTTGACGTCCATCGCGAGCAAGCTCGCTCCTACAAGTCATCTGCATCGCGCGGATGGAGCGCAGCTTGCGCCATCTCAAGGCCTGATCCGCCCCTCGACAACAACCGGGATCCCTGTGGGAGCGAGCTCGCTCGCGATGAACGCCAGCGCAACGCGTTTATTCAGACAGAACGCGTTATCGTTTACGTCCATCGCGAGCAAGCTCGCTCCTACAAGTAATCTGCATCGCGCGGATGGAGCGCAGCTTGCGCCATCTCAAGGCCTGATCCAGCCCCTCGACAACAACCGGGATCCCTGTGGGAGCGAGCTTGCTCGCGATGAACGCCAGCGCAACGCGTTTATTCAGACAGAACGCGTTATCGTTGACGTCCATCGCGA
>NZ_JAHUWF010000033.1:0-492 GCF_019219205.1 Pseudomonas sp. PDM27
GGCTTGAACAGGGGCCCGACCACGTTCCAGTGGTAGATGTGGCTCTTGATCACCAGCTTGTAGGTATCGGCAAGGATATCGGAAAGCGCGGTTGCCATCTGCTGGCGATAGGCCTTCGTCAGGCCGATGTCGAATTCTTCGTCCCTGACCTTGGGCTTCAGCACGGCGGCAGTCTGTTTCATTCTTCTGCTCCAGTTCTGTCTTGGAATGTCGAGCGGAGGCGGCCGAGGCCACGCCGCATGAACTGAACGCCGCGACGAAAGGGTTGTTCCCGATCCCGTCATGACGCTCACATGTCTTTTTTAAATGCCAGGTCAGGCCATTGGAGCCTAAGCTCAGTCGTTGCCGTTGCCTCAGTGGAGGTTCCGGGACTCTGGACGGCATTCCGCCTGGAAATGCGCCTGCAGCGACGATGACTGCCGTCGCTGTGCGTGAAAAATGGAGTGCATTGACATGGCCGAGCTTTCACCGTCCGTCCGGACGGTCCTCGTT
>NZ_JAHUWF010000034.1:0-491 GCF_019219205.1 Pseudomonas sp. PDM27
GCTCCGGCGAGTCGCCGGAGGCTAGATCAGTTCGTCGCTGGTTTGAAACGGCGAAATGTCACCGAGACAAGATGTCAGACGATCTCGTCGAGCGCCTCGATCAGACGGGCGCATTCCTGATCGGTGCCGATGGTGATGCGCAGGAAATCGCCGATGCGCGGCTTGGCGAAATGGCGCACCAGCACGGCACGCTCGCGCAGTGCCGTCATCAGCGTTTCGCCGCTATGGCCGGGATGGCGGGCGAAAACGAAGTTTGCCGATGACGGCAGCACCTCGAAGCCGCGCGCGGTCAGTTCGGCCCCAAGGCGCTCGCGCGATGCGATGATCCTGCCGCGGGTTTCCTCGAACCAGGCTTCGTCCTCGATTGCGGCAATGGCGCCAGCCTGGGCCGGACGGCCGAGCGGATAGGAGTTGAAGCTGTCCTTCACCCGCTCCAGCGCCTCGATCAGCGGCCGCTGGCCGATGGCGAAGCCGACGCGCAGGCCGGCAAG
>NZ_JAHUWF010000035.1:0-488 GCF_019219205.1 Pseudomonas sp. PDM27
ACCTGGACATTGAAATCCTAAAAAAGGCCAGTGCTCTCCTGCTTTTGGACTCCAAAGATCATTCTCGCTGATCAATGAGCTGGACGAGCAGTACGGCGTTAACAATTGCTGTCGGGCGTTTGGAGTCGCCCGCAGCAGCTTTTACGCCTGGCGTCAGCGTCAGGGCAAGGTGAATCCTGAGCGGGAGAAACTTAAGGCCGTGCTGGTCAAGCATCATAAGGAATCCAGAGCGTCCGCAGGGTCTCGCACCCTGTCCAAGGAACTGCAAGCCAAGGGGCATCGTGTCGGGCGACATATGGCTCGCAGCTTGATGCGCGAAGCCGGTGTTGCCAGTCATCAACGGCGGCGGCACAAGTACAAGTCTTCCGGCGTTGAGGCGCTGGTGGCGCCGCATGTGCTCAAGCGCAAGTTTGATGTCACGGCGGTTAACCAAGTGTGGTGCGGCGATGTGACCTACATCAAAGTCGGCACGCGCTGGATGTATTTCG
>NZ_JAHUWF010000036.1:0-435 GCF_019219205.1 Pseudomonas sp. PDM27
AAAGATCATTCTCGCTGATCAATGAGCTGGACGAGCAGTACGGCGTTAACAATTGCTGTCGGGCGTTTGGAGTCACCCGCAGCAGCTTTTACGCCTGGCGTCAGCGCCAGGGCAAGGTGAATCCTGAGCGGGAGAAACTTAAGGCCGTGCTGGTCAAGCATCATAAGGAATCCAGAGCGTCCGCAGGGTCTCGCACCCTGTCCAAGGAACTGCAAGCCAAAGGGCATCGTGTCGGGCGACATATGTCTCGCAGCTTGATGCGCGAAGCCGGTGTTGCCAGTCATCAACGGCGGCGGCACAAGTACAAATCTTCCGGCGTTGAGGCGCTGGTGGCGCCGCATGTGCTCAAGCGCAAGTTTGATGTCACGGCGGTTAACCAAGTGTGGTGCGGCGATGTGACCTACATCAAAGTCGGCACGCGCTGGATGTATTTCG
>NZ_JAHUWF010000037.1:0-402 GCF_019219205.1 Pseudomonas sp. PDM27
TCGCGAGCAAGCTGAACTGGCCTAATGATTTTGGACACTTCAATCGGGCGCTATGATGGCGCCCAAATTTGAGGTGTTTGGATATGCGTAAATCTTATTCCAGTGAATTCAAACTCAAGGCCGCCAGCATGGTGCTGGACGAGGGCCAGTCAGTTCCCGATGTTTGTGCCAGTTTGGATATTGGCCCTACCGCCTTGCGCCGTTGGGTCGATCAGGTTCGCAAAGAACGCTTGGGTTCGACCCCGGTGGGGGCCAAGGCAATCACCGCCGATCAACGGGAGATTCAGCAGCTCAAAGCGTTGCTCAGGCAAAAAGACCTGGACATTGAAATCCTAAAAAAGGCCAGTGCTCTCCTGCTTTTGGACTCCAAAGATCATTCTCGCTGATCAATGAGCTGGACGA
>NZ_JAHUWF010000038.1:0-361 GCF_019219205.1 Pseudomonas sp. PDM27
TGTATTTGTGCAGTTACCTTTTAGGGCGTTTGAAAAGCGGTGAAAACCGCCTTTCAAACCCACAAAAACGTAAAGGATGTCCCCGGTTTCGTTTGTAAAGGATGTATCCGTTTCTACATCGCGAAAGCGGTGTATCAGGCGACGTGGATGTTGAATGTGCCGGCCCCTTCGCGAGCAAGCCCGCTCCCACAGGTTACTTGGCGTTTCCGGGATTTTCGTCTGGCTGCAATCCCCTGTGGGAGCGGGCTTGAACTGGTCAACTAATTTTGGACACCAGTTACGGTTTCATGCCGCCAGTTTCTCCATAGCTACCGGCGACCGGTAGTCGTTGTAGCTATGGAGCCTGACGTTGTTGTAACGC
>NZ_JAHUWF010000039.1:0-337 GCF_019219205.1 Pseudomonas sp. PDM27
CGGCGATGCATCGTTTCACTTCTGAGTTCGGGATGGGATCAGGTGGTTCCAACGCTCTATGGTCGTCAAGAAATTCGGGTACTGAGTCGCGGCCAGAGGGCCTCGCTTCAGCAAATTGGGTATGTGACAGCTGGTGTTTTGTGAGTTTCTCGAACTTTCGGTTCGTTTCGTCTTCACACACCGCAATCTGGTTGCTCTGGATTAGAGAGCCGACGCAAATTGCTTGGGTGTTATATGGTCAAGCCTCACGGGCAATTAGTATTGGTTAGCTCAACGCCTCACAGCGCTTACACACCCAACCTATCAACGTCGTAGTCTTCGACGGCCCTTCAGGGGA
>NZ_JAHUWF010000003.1:0-507429 GCF_019219205.1 Pseudomonas sp. PDM27
TAGCGCAAGGCCCGAAGGTCCCCTGCTTTCTCCCGTAGGACGTATGCGGTATTAGCGTTCCTTTCGAAACGTTGTCCCCCACTACCAGGCAGATTCCTAGGCATTACTCACCCGTCCGCCGCTGAATTCAGGAGCAAGCTCCTGTCATCCGCTCGACTTGCATGTGTTAGGCCTGCCGCCAGCGTTCAATCTGAGCCATGATCAAACTCTTCAGTTCAAACATCTTTGGGTTTTGAGAAAACCCTAAACTTGGCTCAGCAATCGTTGGTTACATCTTTGATTTCTCGCGGAGTAACTTGTGATGCTGATAATCTGTTGACTAGCAGTCTGACTCCACAAGCACCCACACGAATTGCTTGATTCAGTTGTTAAAGAGCGGTTGGTTAAGATCTTTCGTCTCAACCGAGGCGCGCATTCTACAGCAGCCTCATTTGCTGTCAAGTGATATTTTACAGAAGTTTTCAAGGAATCCTTAACAACTTCAACCACTTGCGCTTTCGATCTCTCGTCAGCGGGAGGCGAATTCTACAGCGTTACTCGCTGCTGTCAACACCTCTTTTTCAACTTCCTTGGCGCTTCGATGACCTGAAGCAACCTGCCGCCGAAAACTGCGTAACTCTTTGTTTATCAAGGAGTTTTCCGTTTCGACTGCGCCGGAAGTGGGGCGAATTATAGGCTTCTAAAATTCGCCGTCAACACTTAATTCCAACTTTATTCAGCCTTGAGCGTAATACGCGCAAATGCCTTCTTCCCGGCCTGGCAAACATGGGTCGCGCCCAGCGCATATATAAAGGTGCGATCGACAACCTCACCATCTATACGCACACCACCGGAACCCAGGAGATCTCGAGCCACCGCCGAATTCTTGACCAGCCCTGCTTTATTAAGGACGGCAGCGATCGGCATATCCTCGGCAGCAGTCAATTCGATTTCCGGCAGATCATCCGGCAGCTCGCCATCCTTCATACGGTTACCGGCGGCGCGATGGGCATTGGCCGCAGCTTCCTCACCATGGAAGCGCGCAACGATCTCTTCAGCCAGCTTGATCTTGATGTCGCGCGGATTGGCACCCGCCTCCACATCAGCGCGGAACGCATTGATCTCATCCATGGAGCGGAAGCTGAGCAATTCAAAGTAGCGCCACATCAGCGCATCCGGAATGGAAACCAGCTTGCTGTACATCACACCTGGCGCTTCCTGGATGCCGACGTAGTTGCCCAAGGACTTGGACATCTTCTTCACGCCATCCAGGCCTTCAAGCAGCGGCATGGTCAAGATGCACTGAGCCTCCTGGCCATAACCACGCTGAAGCTCACGCCCCATCAGCAGGTTGAACTTCTGATCGGTACCACCGAGCTCGACGTCTGCGCGCAGAGCTACCGAGTCGTAACCCTGAACCAGCGGATAGAGGAACTCGTGAATGGCGATTGGCTGATTGGTCGTGTAGCGCTTGTCGAAGTCATCGCGCTCGAGCATGCGAGCCACGGTGTACTGCGAAGTCAGGCGAATGAAGTCGGCCGGCCCCATCTGATCCATCCAGGTGGAGTTGAAGGCCACTTCGGTTTTTGCAGGATCCAGAATCTTGAAGACCTGAGTCTTGTAGGTCTCGGCATTCTCGAGGACCTGCTCGCGAGTGAGCGGCGGACGCGTAGCACTCTTGCCGCTCGGATCGCCGATCATCCCGGTGAAGTCACCAATCAGGAATATCACCTGGTGCCCCAGCTCCTGGAACTGACGCAGCTTGTTAATAAGCACGGTGTGGCCCAGGTGCAGGTCCGGAGCCGTTGGATCGAAGCCTGCCTTAATACGTAGGGGCTGGCCACGCTTGAGCTTTTCAATCAGCTCGGACTCGACCAACAGTTCTTCCGCACCACGTTTGATCAGCGCTAGCTGCTCTTCAACCGACTTCATAACAGACCCGCAAGGCTCAGATTCAAAGGGAACCAACCATACAAGATCGCGCGTCAAATACAAGGTTTGCCCGGCGCACGGACGCCAATCCGCAGGTAGGGCACCTACGGACTTGCTTCAGAGATGATTTGGTTATATTTTATACAGTTATTTCATCTTCATCATGTCATTCATCTTTTCCAATTCATCTTTTTCAAAGTCAAAACCACTTATGACCAAAGAATCGTCTAAAGCGCCGCCGCTTTACCCGAAGACCCACCTGCTCGCCGCAAGTGGAATCGCCGCCCTTCTCAGCCTGGCGCTCCTGGTATTCCCTTCCAGCGATGTTGAAGCCAAAAAAACGACCCTGAGTCTTGAACTGGAAAGTCCTGCTGAACAACTGACACAAGATCAAGACGCTGCTGACGTCGCTCAAGCCACAAATGAGCCTGCAACATCCCCCTTCGCGCAGATCGACAACAGCGCCGAGGACACTCAGGAAGCCGCTCAAGCCGAACCGGCGCCGGTCGTTGAAGTTGAAGAAAAGAAGCCGGCAAGCCACAGGGAAGTGATCGTCGCCAAGGGCGACACCCTCTCCACGCTGTTCGAGAAAGTCGGGCTTCCAGCCACTGCAGTGCATGAAATACTGGCCAGCGACAAGCAGGCCAAGCAGTTCAGCCAGCTCAAGCGTGGCCAAAAACTTGAATTCGAACTGAGCCCTGACGGCCAGTTGACCAACTTGCACAGCAAGCTCAACGACGTCGAAAGCATCAGCCTGACCAGAAACGACAAGGGCTACACGTTCAATCGCATCACAGCGAAACCGACCGTGCGCTCCGCTTATGTTCATGGCGTGATCAACAGCTCGCTGTCGCAGTCCGCGGCCCGAGCGGGCCTGTCCCACAGCCTGACCATGGACATGGCCAGTGTGTTTGGCTACGACGTGGACTTCGCCCAGGACATTCGCCAGGGCGACGAATTCGACGTGATCTACGAGCAGAAAGTGGTCAACGGCAAGGCCGTCGGTAATGGCCCGATCCTGTCGGCGCGCTTTACCAACCGCGGCAAGACCTACACCGCCGTTCGCTACACCAACAAACAAGGTAACAGCAGCTACTACACCGCTGACGGCAACAGCATGCGCAAGGCATTCATCCGCACACCGGTGGACTTCGCCCGCATCAGCTCGAAATTTTCCATGGGCCGCAAACACCCGATCCTGAACAAGATCCGCGCCCACAAAGGCGTCGACTACGCAGCACCGCGCGGCACGCCGATCAAGGCAGCCGGTGACGGCAAGGTCTTGCTGGCCGGTCGCCGGGGTGGCTACGGCAATACCGTCGTTCTCCAACACGGCAATACCTACACCACGCTCTACGGCCACATGCAAGGCTTCGCCAAAGGCGTGAAGACTGGCGGCACGGTGAAACAAGGCCAGGTGATTGGCTATATCGGCACCACAGGCCTCTCCACCGGCCCGCACCTGCACTACGAGTTCCAGGTCAATGGTGTGCACGTCGACCCGTTGGGCCAGAAACTGCCAATGGCCGATCCGATTGCCAAGGCCGAACGCGCACGCTTCCTCGCCCAAAGCCAGCCCCTGATGGCGCGCATGGATCAGGAAAAAGCCACGATGCTGGCTTCGAGCAAGCGTTAAGTCATGGCGCTCTATATAGGTGTGATGTCCGGGACCAGCCTTGATGGCCTGGATATCGCGCTGATCGAGCAAGCCCCGGCGATCAGACTGATCGCCTCCCACTACATCCCGATGCCCGACTCCCTGCGCGCCGAGCTGCTTGGCTTGTGCGCCAGCGGCCCGGACGAAATTGCCCGCTCCGCCATCGCCCAGCAGAACTGGGTGAAACTGGCAGCCCAAGGGATTCACACCCTTCTCACTCAACAGCAACTGAAGCCTGACGACATTCGTGCCATTGGCAGCCATGGCCAGACCATCCGCCATGAACCGGCACGCGGCTTCACCGTGCAGATCGGCAACCCGGCCCTGCTGACGGAGCTGACCGACATCACCGTAGTCAGCGACTTCCGCAGCCGCGATGTCGCTGCCGGAGGACAAGGTGCACCGCTGGTTCCCGCCTTTCACGAAGCCCTGTTTGAAGAACGGATCGGGAATCGTGCAGTACTGAACGTAGGCGGCTTCAGCAATCTCAGCCTGATCGAGCCCGGCAAGCCGGTCGCCGGTTTCGACTGCGGCCCGGGCAATGTGCTGCTGGACGCCTGGATTCACCAGCAACGCGGCGACCACTTTGACCGTGATGGCCAATGGGCTGCCAGCGGCAACATTCAACCGGTGCTGTTGAATGCGCTACTGAGTGACCCGTTCTTCGTGACCAAAGGCCCGAAGAGTACCGGGCGGGAAGTGTTCAACCTGCCATGGCTGACGCAGCATCTGGCGCAGCTGCCAGCTTTCTGCGCCGAAGATGTTCAGGCGACCCTGCTTGAACTGACCGCACTGACCATCATCGAGTCACTGCAAAGCGCCCAGGCAGACACGCAGGAACTGCTGGTCTGCGGCGGCGGCGCCCACAACACGGCCTTGATGAACCGCCTGGCCGGCCTGCTGCCAAACGCCAGTGTCAGCAGCACCGCGACTTACGGTGTAGACCCCGACTGGGTCGAAGCCATGGCCTTCGCGTGGCTGGCTCATTGCTGCCTCGAAGGCATCGCGGCCAACCGTCCGAGCGTTACCGGTGCCCGTGGATTGCGCGTACTCGGCGCCATCTACCCCGCATAAATCCTCCACACAGCAAAACGCCGCAAGACCCTGAGGCCGTGCGGCGTTCTGTGAAACAGGTGCGCTGATCAGATCGAGAACGAAGAACCGCAGCCACAGGTGGTGGTCGCATTCGGGTTCTTGATGACGAAGCGCGAACCTTCCAGACCTTCCTGGTAGTCCACCTCGGCACCGGCCAGATACTGGAAGCTCATCGGATCGACCACCAGGCTCACGCCTTCGCGTTCGACGATGGTGTCGTCATCGGCCACTTCCTCATCGAAAGTGAAACCGTACTGAAAACCTGAACAACCGCCGCCCGTAACGAATACGCGCAGCTTCAAGCGATCATTCCCCTCTTCATCGACCAGGCTCTTCACCTTGTGCGCGGCACCGTGGGTGAATTGCAAAGCCGTGGGGGTGAAGGATTCAACGCTCATGCTGACTATCTCCCGGCGTTACGCCGTCATATTGCGTGATGACGCGCATTATCCGCTTCTCCTAGAAAAGCGGTCAACTATTGTTATGGTATATCAACCAATCCGATCGCCGGCCCGGAATGCAAAAAGGCCCGTCAGACGGGCCTTTTGCTGTACGCGATAAACCTTACGGCAGCATGCCTGCGTGCGAGAGCCCCAGACGCTCATCCAGCCCGAACAGAATGTTCATGTTCTGCACGGCCTGACCCGACGCCCCCTTGACCAGGTTGTCGATCACCGACAGCACCACCACCAGGTCACCGTCCTGAGGGCGATGCACGGCAATACGGCAGACGTTGGCCCCCCGCACGCTACGCGTCTCCGGATGGCTGCCGGCCGGCATGACATCGACGAACGGCTCATTGGCATAACGCTTTTCAAACAACGCCTGCAGGTCCACCGAGCGATCGACAACAGTGGCGTAGAGCGTCGAGTGAATGCCGCGAATCATCGGTGTCAGGTGCGGAACGAAGGTCAGCCCGACGTCCTTGCCTGCGGCACGACGCAACCCCTGGCGGATTTCCGGCAGATGACGGTGGCCTTTGACCGCATAGGCCTTCATGCTTTCCGACGTCTCGGAGTACAGCGAACCTACGGAAGCACCACGACCGGCACCGCTGACACCGGATTTGCAGTCGGCAATCAGATGCGCAGCATCGGCCAGGCCGGCTTCGAGCAATGGCAGGAAACCCAACTGCGTGGCAGTTGGGTAGCAGCCCGGCACGGCAATCAGGCGCGCTTTCTTGATCTGCTCGCGATTGACTTCCGGCAAGCCGTAGACCGCTTCGTCCAACAACTCCGGTGCACCGTGCGGCTGCCCGTACCACTTGGCCCATTCATCGGCGTCTTGCAGACGGAAGTCGGCCGACAGGTCGATGACCTTGGTCCCGGCCGCCAGCAATTCGCCCGCCAGGGCATGGGCAACACCGTGCGGCGTGGCGAAGAACACCACATCGCAGGCGCCCAGGGTCTTGATGTCCGGAACGCTGAACGCCAGGCCGTCGTAATGGCCTCGCAGGTTCGGGTACATGTCGGCTACGGCCAGGCCAGCCTCGGATCGGGAAGTGATGACAACCACCTCAGCTTGCGGATGTTGCGCCAACAGACGCAGCAGTTCGACACCGGTGTAACCCGTGCCGCCGACGATACCGACCTTGACCATAAACCTGCCCTCAACGAACCCACTGGAAAGCCGTCGATAATAGGGGCCGCGCGCCCCTGCGACAACCGTCAAGGTGACGTGCGGACGCTCAAGCCTCTACTATTCCCACTACCGTGAATTGGGGAATAACCAAAAATGCTTTATCTGTGGCTCAAAGCGCTTCATATCGTCAGCGTCGTCTGCTGGTTTGCCGGCCTGTTCTACCTGCCGCGCCTGTTCGTTTACCACGCTCAAAGCGAAGACACGATCAGCAAGGAACGCTTCAGTGTCATGGAGCGCAAGCTGTACCGGGGCATAATGGGCCCGGCGATGATCGCCACGCTGATCTTCGGCGGCTGGCTCATCTACCTCAACCCAGGCATCTTCAGCCAGGGTGGCTGGATACACGCCAAACTGACCCTGGTCGTGTTGCTGATCGGCTATCACCACATGTGCGGCGCCCAGGTAAAACGTTTTGCCCGTGGCGAAAACACCCGCAGCCATGTCTTTTATCGCTGGTTCAATGAGGTTCCGGTTCTGATATTGCTGGCAATCGTAATTCTGGTCGTCGTTCGGCCGTTCTAAACCCAATAGACACAACTCACCGGGGTACTTCCAATGTCGCTGCCCGCTCTGCTCGAACAACGTTTGCGTCTGCCTGTGGTGGCTGCGCCGATGTTCCTGATTTCCAATCCGCAATTGGTACTCGCCTGTTGTCGTCAGGGCGTGGTCGGCAGCTTCCCGGCGCTGAACCAGCGCGAAAGCAGCGGCTTCAAGGCCTGGCTGGAAGAGATCGAAGCCGGGCTGGCAACCATGGAAAACCCCGCGCCTTATGCCGTGAACCTGATCGTGCATAACAGCAATCCACGTTTACAGGCGGACCTGGAGATCTGTGTAGAGCACAAAGTGCCGATCGTGATCACCAGCCTCGGCGCCGTGAAAGAACTGGTCGATGCGGTGCACAGCTACGGCGGCCTGGTGTTCCATGATGTGACGACACGTCGTCATGCCGAGAAAGCGGCCGAAGCCGGCGTGGATGGATTGATCGCCGTGGCTGCCGGGGCCGGCGGACACGCCGGGACATGGAGCCCGTTCTCATTGATTGCCGAAATCCGCCAGTTCTTCGACAAGACCCTGTTGCTGGCCGGCTGCCTGAATCACGGGCATGAAATTCTTGCCGCGCAATTGCTCGGCGCGGACCTGGCCTACTTTGGCACTCGGTTTATCGGCACGACCGAAAGTCACGCACCCGAGGCCTACAAAGAAATGCTGCTGACATCCAAAGCCGCAGACATCATCCATACGCCAGCCGTGTCAGGTGTCCCCGCGAGTTTCATGCGCCAGAGCCTGGAAGCCGCCGGTTTCGACATGGCCGCGTTACAGGGCAAGGGCGAGATCAACTTCGGTGCCAAGCTCAAACCCGTAAGCGATGAGGCCAAAGCCTGGAAAACCGTTTGGTCTGCAGGCCAGGGCGTGGGAGAAATCGAGGACTTGCCGAGTGTCGAGCAGTTGATTGCACGTCTCGACGCCGAGTACCGCCAGGCCCTGGAGCATGCCGCCCAGCTGCCAAAACGCTGGCCGCGCTGACAGTAAATCTTGGCCAGCCCCTCCCGGCTGGCCCTACACTTACCTGGGCACAATCTTCTTCTTTCAACCTCTCGCGACAAGGATGCCTCGCACATGGGCGAAAATCGTTTCAAGATCATCTTCGAAGGTGCCTTGCTGCCCGGTGTCGACATCACCACGGCAAAGCTCAATCTCGCCGATTTATTCAAAAGCGATGTCACAGCCATCGAGCGCTTGTTCACCGGGCGCCCGGTAGCGCTCAAACGCAACCTGTCGCAGGCCGATGCCCAGACCTATCTCCAGGCGCTGAGCAAGACCGGTATCGACGCGCGCATCGAAGCCGAAACACCGATCGAGTTGAACCTCGCCGACGTGCATGACCATACTCCGGCCAGCAGCCAGGCGGCATTGGCAGAACCGCAGTCTCCATACGCTCCGCCTCGCGCGCCCGTCGGCGAAGCCGTGGCAGAATTCGCCACGCTCAAGCCATTCAGTTTCGATGGCCGTATCGGTCGCTTGCGTTACCTCGCCTGGACGCTGGTGCTGACACTGGTGCTCTCGGCTGTTTGCGGGGTGTTTGCATTGGTCGCCCTGGCCCTCATCGGTGCGGATTCAACCGCCGGCCTGATCCTGGGCGGCTTGCTGGCCCTGATCCTGTTTGTCGGATTTGCCTTCGTCAGCATCCAGATCACCGTTCAACGATTGCACGATGTCGGCTGGTCCGGCTGGCTGTGGCTGCTGAACCTGGTGCCGTTTGTGGGTACTTTCTTTCCGTTCGTGACCATGGTCGTACCGGGCAACGAACTGGCCAACCGCTACGGTCCACCGCCTCCGCCAAACAGTACTGCGGTCAAAGTATTGTCTTCGCTGTGGCTGGTCGTCATCGCACTGATCCTGGTCGGCTCCCTGGCCGGTGGTCTCTCGGCGATACAGGAAGAATACGAAAGCGCGGCCCAGAGCAGCTACGACAGCAGTTCGGTCACCACCGATGAAATCGACGTCGAAGTCGAACCAGTGCCAAATTCCGCCGACGATGCAGCCGAAGAGGCCCAGCCCCCTGTAGACTCTGCGAAAGAATGAACAGCGCTCCTGGCCCGTGACACCTGCGTCGCGGCGCGGAGCTGTTGCGATGGAGAACTGCATGACCCGTTACGCTCTGATCACTGGCGCCTCCAGCGGCATCGGCCTGGCAATGGCCGAAGCGCTGGCCCGGCGCGGCCGCAGCCTGATTCTGGTGGCCCGACAACGTGATCAGCTGGAAAGCATTGCGATTGAATTGACCCAAAGGTTCGGCGTGGAAGTGCTGTTCCGTGCCTGTGACCTGGGCGAACCGTTGCGCCTGTCAGGATTCCTGCTGGAGCTGGAAGAAGGCGACCGGCAGATCGATCTGTTAGTCAATTGCGCCGGCATCGGTACATGCGGCCCGTTTCTGGCCCAGGACTGGATGACCGAGCAAGACCTGATCGAAGTGAACATCCTCGCCCTCACCCGCCTGTGCCATGCCATCGGCAACAGCATGGCCCTACAAGGCGGTGGGCAGATTCTGAATGTGGCCTCGGTGGCAGCGTTTCAGCCGGGACCGTGGATGAGCACCTATTACGCCAGCAAGGCGTATGTGCTGCACTTTTCCGAGGGATTGCGCGTCGAGCTGAAAAAGTGCGCGATCAAGGTTTCGGTGCTCTGCCCTGGGCCGACCCGCACAGCGTTCTTCCGTACCGCGCAACTCGACAGCGACAAACTGACCAACAGCAAACTGCTGATGAGCCCCGAGGAAGTGGCGCTCTACACCGTGCGCGCCCTGGAAAAGAATCAAGCGATCATTATTCCGGGGCGGCGCAACCGCTGGTTCGCCTTCCTGCCAAGGCTCGGCTCACGCTGGCTGACTCGCACAATCGCCGGCATGGTCAACAAGGCCTACTGCCCGCGCTGATCCAACTCAAGGTAAAAGGCTGGGCGCCGGCATACGCCATGAGTACACTCAGGCCAGCCCAAACAACGGAGAAAACAGCTGTGGATACTCTGTTCACCAAGATCATCAACCGGGAAATCCCGGCGAAGATCATTTACGAGGACGACCAGGTACTGGCCTTCCACGACATTTCCCCACAGGCACCGGTACATTTCCTGGTGATCCCGAAGAAGCCGGTTCGCACCCTGAACGATCTGACGGAGGACGACAAGACACTGGCCGGACACATTCTGTTCACCGCCCAGCGCCTGGCCTTGGAACTGGGCTGCGAAAAAGGCTTCCGCGTCGTCATGAACTGCAATGAAGAAGGCGGGCAAACCGTCTACCACATTCATATGCACGTGCTTGGCCAGCGCCAGATGCACTGGCCGCCGGGCTGATTCGCCAAGCCCTCAAAGATCGCAGCCTTCGGCAGCTCCTACACCGATCTCTGTAGGAGCTGCCGAAGGCTGCGATCTTTTTTCGCTTTTGACCCAGCGCAAACCATCCCCGGCCGATTGGGTTAAACTGGCCGCCGAAATTCTCCCCGGAGGTCAGCATGACTACCCAACGTCACTACTCGCCCATTGACCGCCTTCTGCTGCAAGCCGATGCCGCGATGCGCACCCTGCTGCCCTTCAGCGGCCAGCCGTACCGTCCGTCGCCGGCCATCGTGCAGCCCGATGCAAAAATGAGCGACGAAGACACGCGCCACGTTGCCGGCCTGATGCGCATCAACCATACCGGCGAAGTCTGCGCCCAGGCGCTGTATCAGGGGCAGGCGCTGACTGCCAGACTGCCGCAGGTGCGTGCCGCCATGGAACATGCCGCCGAAGAAGAAATCGATCATCTGGTCTGGTGCGAACAACGCATCCATCAACTGGGTAGCCACACCAGCATCCTCAATCCGCTGTTTTATGGCATGTCGTTCGGAATTGGCGCTGTGGCCGGCCTGATCAGCGACAAAGTCAGCCTGGGCTTCGTGGCGGCAACGGAAGACCAGGTGTGCAAACACCTGAACGAACACCTGGAGCAATTGCCGGCCGAGGATGAAAAATCCCGGGCGATTCTTGAGCAGATGCGTATCGATGAAGAACAGCATGCCGAAAGCGCGCTGGAGGCTGGCGGGTTCCGCTTTCCGGCGCCGGTGAAGTTCGGGATGAGTCTGATGGCCAAGGTGATGACCAAGAGTACTTACCGGATCTGATTTCCCGGTCGCCTGTGAGGGCCTCTTCGCGGGCAAGCCCGCTCCCATAGGGGCTGCACTTGGGCAATAAAAAAGGCGACTGCCGTGAGGGAGTCGCCTTTTTTGTGTTCGAGAATCTTACGCCATGTTGCGCGCGTAGAAGATTTCGAGCATTTCGTGTTTCACCCGCTCGGTCACCTGGGCGCGTTGCTCAGAGGACAGGTTGCTGGTGGCGTCACCGAACAGGTAGTTATCCAGTTCGAAGTTCTTCAGCAGCATTTTGGTGTGGAACAGGTTTTCCTGGTACACGTTCACGTCGGTCATCTGGTACGCGTCGCGAGTGTCATCGGAGAGGTAGTTCTGGATCGAGTTGATCTCGTGGTCGATGAAGTGCTTTTTGCCTTCAACGTCACGGGTGAAGCCGCGCACACGGTAGTCCACGGTCACGATGTCCGAATCGAACTGGTGAATCAGGAAGTTGAGCGCTTTAAGCGGTGAAATGACCCCGCAAGTCGACACGTCGATGTCCACACGGAAGGTTGCAATACCGCTGACCGGATGGATTTCCGGGTAGGTGTGCACCGTGATGTGGCTCTTGTCGAGGTGGGCCAGAATGATTTCGGGCAGCGGGCCCGGAGACTCTTCGATCTGACTGTCGGTCGGGGTTACCGGCTCTTCGGAGATCAGGATCGTGACGCTGGCGCCCTGCGGCTCATAGTCCTGACTGGCAATGTTCAGGATGTTGGCACCAATGATATCGACAACTTCCGTGAGGATCTGCGTCAGGCGTTTCGCGTTGTACTCTTTATTGATGTACTCGACGTATGCCTGCTGGTCTTGCGGGGTTTCCGCGTAGCAGATGTCATAGATGTTGAAGCTCAAGGTCTTTGTCAGGTTATTGAACCCGTGGAGCTTGAGTTTGCTTTTCACCGTTAAAAACTCTCTATGTGTTTGCGGCCCGGCCGCGTGATCAAGCATGCCCGTCAGATGCGAACAACGCACCTGCGTAGGACGGTTAACACCTCTTCGCGATGGCGATTTTGGTTGTCTGTTCGGGTGCGAGGCCTGTCGGCTGACGGGCCACTACCCTGAAAAAAGTGGCGCATTATGCAGACGTCAGCTTGTGTTCGCCAGAGTCTGCACTGCATTTATGATAGTTGAATGTCGATTCAACCGAGTTCGATGATCTCGTAGTCGTGGGTAATTGCCACGCCAGCCGCGCCGAGCATGATCGAGGCCGAGCAATACTTCTCGGCAGACAATTCGATGGCGCGTTTGACCTGGGCCTCTTTCAGCCCGCGGCCCTTGACCACGAAGTGCATGTGGATCTTGGTGAAAACCTTTGGATCTTCGGTCGCGCGCTCGGCTTCGAGGAAGGCTTCGCAGCTCTCGACGGCCTGGCGGGACTTCTTGAGGATACTGACCACATCGAAATTGCTGCAACCGCCGACACCCAGCAGCAGCATTTCCATCGGCCGGACACCCAGGTTACGTCCGCCGGCCTCGGGCGGACCGTCCATGACCACGACATGACCGCTACCGGATTCGCCGAGGAACATGGCTTCGCCAGCCCATTGGATGCGTGCCTTCATCGCCAAGACTCCACTGTATAAAAAAGGGTCGCCAGCTTAGCACAGCCCCCGAGATTGACAGCGCCCGGCGTCCTAGGACATATCCCACTGCCTTGTAGGTAAATGCTCGAATATTTCAGGAAGTGTCTGGTAAGCTGACGCCAATTCAATGGCGCATGGCCAGCCTCACTCCAGCGTTCGCTATTTATAAAAACCACACCGTGCAGTCTTTTCGGGATACAACCATGGTTGCTATTGCCCCCAACCCCAAGATCAAGAACCTCGACAAGCTGTTGATGCATTGCCAGCGCCGCCGCTATCAGGCCAAGAGCAACATCATTTGTGCTGGTGACCGCTCGGAAACGCTGTTCTTCATCATCAAAGGCTCAGTCACCATCCTGATCGAGGATGACGATGGGCGGGAAATGATTATTTCCTACCTGAACGCCGGGGACTTTTTCGGTGAGTTGGGCCTGTTTGAGCAAGCCGGCCTTGAGCAGGAGCGCAGTGCCTGGGTGCGGGCCAAGGTCGAATGCGAAGTTGCGGAAATCAGCTACGCAAAATTCCGCGAGCTGTCCCAGCAGGATCCGGACATTCTTTACGTCCTCAGCGGACAAATCGCACAGCGCCTGCGCAACACCACACGCAAGGTCGGTGACCTGGCATTCTTTGACGTGACCGGCCGCGTTGCCCGCTGCCTGCTGGAGCTGTGTAAACAGCCAGACGCCATGACCCACCCCGATGGCATGCAAATCAAGGTAACCCGTCAGGAAATCGGGCGGATTGTCGGTTGTTCCCGGGAGATGGTCGGTCGCGTGCTCAAGGATCTGGAAGAACGCAACCTGGTGGACGTCAAAGGCAAGACCATGGTGGTCTTCGGTACGCGTTAGGCTCGAAACCTAGCCGCTGAACATCTGTGCCAGCATCAACCGATAGAGTTCGTCGAGGCGCGCCAGTGCATCGGGTGCCGTGAACTTCTCATGCAATGCGATGTGGCTTTCGGCGCGTACTCGTTGCTCCAGACTACAGGCCTCGTTGAAGCGATTGACCGCGGCGACCATTGACGCCCGTTCGTCATCCATCAACATCGCACCGTGCACCAGGCCCACCGGACGCTGGCCACCCTGGCTCTGGCGCCAGCGCTGGGCGGTGCCAACCATTTTGCGCCCGTCGAGGTTGACGTTGAAGCGGCCATCGCAGAACGCACCGTCGATTTCGCCAAGGGACGACGTGCCACCCAATTCATCCAGCAACTGGCAGATAGGGTCGCAGAGGCGCCGGTAACCGGTTTCGATGCGGTTCAAATCACCTTCGCTGCGTGGAGGCGCGTAAACCAGGGCGATATTGATCGTTGTGGCGGATTGTGGAACCGGTTCGCCGCCGGTATCGCGCAGCAGCACCGGCCAACCTGCTGCTGCCGACACTTCACAGGCAGCCTCGAAACCCGGCAAGCGATTCAAGCGGCGCGGCATGACCAATGCCTGATCGCTCGGTTGCCAGAACAGCAGGCCGAACTCCGCGTCGCCGGCGCACACCGAGGCCAACAGATCTTGTTCGGCCTGCAGGCCGGCTTCGATGGTCAGGGAGGTTGGCAGCGACATGGAAGGCTCCGACAGACCTGAGGTCTCTAGGGGATTTGCGGGCCTCTTCGCGGGCAAGCCCGCTCCCACAGTGGAAGCGGTTTGCCTGTGAAGATGTGTTTAGTCGAGGGTCGAGCCGCTGACTGGAACGCCACGCTCGGGGAAGAACAGTCGCTGCAATTCGGTACCCGGGCTTTCGGCGCGCATGAATGCTTCGCCGACCAGGAACGCGTAGACGTCGCTGATTTCCATCAGTTCGACATCGGCGCGGTTGAGAATGCCGCTCTCGGTGATGACCAGACGATCGCGCGGAATCCGCGGCAACAGGTCGAGGGTGGTTTCCAGGCTGACGTCGAAGGTGTGCAGGTTGCGGTTGTTCACGCCGACCAGCGGAGTATCGAGGGTTTTCAAAGCCCGCTCCAGCTCATCGCCGTCGTGGACTTCCACCAGCACATCAAGGTTGACGCTTTTGGCCACGGCCGCCAGCTCGGCCATTTTCACGTCATCCAGCGCGGACACGATCAACAGCACGCAATCGGCACCCAGGGCACGGGCTTCGACGATCTGGTAAGGATCGATCATGAAGTCCTTGCGGATCACCGGCAGTTGGCACGCTGCGCGGGCCTGCTGCAGGTACGCATCGGCGCCCTGGAAGTAGTCGATGTCGGTGAGTACCGACAGGCAGGTCGCACCGCCCTTCTCGTAGCTTCTGGCGATATCGGCGGGAACGAAATTCTGACGGATCACACCTTTGCTCGGGGAAGCTTTCTTGATTTCAGCAATGACTGCCGGTTGCTTCAGCTTGGCCTGAGCCAGCAATGCCTTGGCAAAACCACGAGGTGCATCGGCCGTCTTGGCCAGGTTTTCCAGCTCGGCGAGGCTGACGCGAGCGCTACGCTCGGCCACTTCCTCAACTTTGCGTGCCAGAATCTTTTCCAGAACCGTCGGTACACTCATCCTTCATTCTCCACTTTGAATACCGCGGTAAATGCACCCAATTCCTCTAGCTTTTCTCGAGCAAGACCGGTGTGCAGCGCATCGTGCGCAAGTGCAACTCCCTCTTTCAAACTGCTGGCATGGTCGGCCGCATACAGTGCGGCACCGGCATTGAGCATGATCATTTCGGCCGCTTTCTGACCGTTCTCGGTCTTGCGCTTGCCCAGGGCATCGCGAATCAGCTCCAGGGACGCCGCCGGGCTTTCCACTGCCAGGCCGTGCAGGCTCTGGCTCTTCATGCCCAGGTCTTCGGGCTCGACCCAATACTCGGTGATCTGGCCATCCTTCAGCTCAGCGACAAAAGTCGGTGCAGCCAGGCTGAATTCGTCCAGGCCATCCTTCGAATGCACCACCAGCACATGCTTGCTACCCAGACGCTGCAACACTTCCGCCAGCGGCCGGCACAAGGCCTGGGTGAATACGCCTACCACCTGATGCTTCACACCGGCCGGATTCGTAAGCGGGCCGAGCATGTTGAACAGCGTTCGCAGCCCCAGATCCTTGCGCGGACCTGCGGCGTGCTTCATGGCGCTGTGGTGAGTCTGGGCAAACATGAAACCAATACCGACGTTGTCAATGCAGCGCGCCACTTGCACCGGCGTCAGGTTCAGGTAGATGCCGGCCGCCTCCAGCAGATCGGCGCTGCCGCTTTTGCCCGAGACTGCACGGTTGCCATGCTTGGCCACGGTGCAGCCAGCAGCGGCAACCACGAAAGCGGAAGCAGTCGACACGTTGAAGATATTGGCGCCGTCGCCGCCGGTGCCCACCACATCGACCACACCGTCGAGGGTCTTGAGTTCGACCTTGTCCGCCAGTTCGCGCATCACCGACACCGCACCGACGATTTCGTCGATGCTTTCGCTCTTCATGCGCATGGCCATCATGAACGCACCAATCTGTGCGTCCGTGCATTGCCCGGTCATGATTTCGCGCATCACATCGCGCATTTCATCGGTGCTGAGGTCGAGGTGATCGACGATACGGCCCAGGGCTGTCTTGATGTTCATGATAAGTCCTTAGCGCGTGCCGCCGGTTTGTTTGAGGAAGTTGGCGAACAGTTCGTGGCCCTGCTCGGTGAGGATCGATTCAGGGTGGAACTGCACGCCCTCGATGTTCAGGGTCTTGTGACGCAGGCCCATGATCTCGTCGATCGAGCCGTCTTCAAGCTGGGTCCAGGCCGTCAGCTCCAGGCAATCGGGCAGGGTTTCGCGCTTGACGATCAATGAATGATAGCGGGTCACCGTCAGCGGACGATTCAGGCCTGCGAATACACCCTTGTCCTCGTGAAATACCGGACTAGTCTTACCGTGCATCACTTGACGGGCGCGCACCACATCGCCACCAAAGGCTTGGCCAATGGATTGGTGACCCAGGCAGACGCCAAGAATCGGCAGTTTGCCGGCGAAATGCTTGATCGCTTCAATCGAGATGCCGGCTTCGGTCGGGGTGCAAGGACCGGGGGACACCACGATGCGCTCTGGATTGAGGGCTTCGATTTCAGCGATGGTCAGTTCATCGTTGCGCACGACTTTGACCTGGGAGCCGAGCTCGCCCAGGTACTGCACAACGTTGTAGGTAAAGGAGTCGTAGTTATCGATCATCAGCAACATGGCGTTAAGAACCTCTTGAATTCACTGACTTTAAAGATGGCCTTCGAATGATTGACCCGCAGAGCGCTGCGCTTTGTCAGGTGCTGGAGTAGCGCCAGCAAAGCGGCATTTCAAACAGGTAAAGAAGGCGAAGCGGTACAGGTCCGGCGAGGCCGGCAAAAGAATTCAGGCGCGCCAACGCCAGCGGGCGTGTGCCTTGATGACTTGATCCAGGAGTTTGCTGATGATCAACACGGGGAAGGTCTCGTTCGTACGTCCCGGCACAGTAACTTAGCTGGGCAGAGCGTGCAATATCGCCGGGGCTACTGCCCGCGAAACTATCAAAGGCTTCGCGACAGATGGCAAAAGGCCGAAAGTTTTTGGTACTGTCGTTTCGTTCACTACAACAATAAATAAACGGACTTGCTCATGATCAAACAGTCGTTGTTTGTACCGCTCGCAGGATGCTTGCTCGCGATGGCATGCGCCCAGGCGAACGCCGCACCCAATCCTTATACAAATTTCGTGGTCTTCGGGGACAGCCTCAACGACGCCGGGACCTTTGCCGACACCGGCGGGCCTGCCGGGGCGACGCAGCGCTTTACCAACCGGACAGGACCGGTATATCTGGATGGCAGCGGCGAAGTCCGCTCGCTCAATTCCACGCAGATACTGGGTGGAAAACTCGGGTTCTCAGCGGACCAGACCGCGTCATCATCTTCGGCGGTGCGTGCCAACAATGGCCAGCCCGATGGCAACAACTGGGCCGTCGGCGGTTACCGCACGGATCAGATCCTGGATTCGATCACCAGCGTTTCCGCCACCGGCGAACGCACCCGCGCCGGATACCTGCCGTCGAACAACTTCCGTGCCGACCCGAACGCACTGTATTACCTGTCGGGTGGTGGTAACGACTTCCTGCAAGGTCGCGTCACCAGCCTGCCCCAGGCCAGTGCCGCCGCCGACCGACTGGCCGACAGCGTGCAAACGCTGCAAACCGCCGGCGCCAAATACGTCATGGTCTGGTTGCTGCCCGATATCGGCTTTACCCCGGCTTTCAACGGCACCCCGCTGCAAGCGTTCACGTCCCAACTCAGTGCCCAGTTCAACAGTGAACTGGTAAGCCGACTGCAGAACATCAATGCCGAAGTCATCCCGCTCAACATTCCGGTACTGCTCAAAGAGACGTTCGCCAACCCGGCGCAGTTTGGCCTGGCCACCGACCAGAACCTCATCACCACCTGCTTCAGCGGCAACGGTTGTACCGAGAATGCCCGTTACGGCATCAACAGCGCCACGCCGGACCCGACCAAACTGATCTACAACGACTCCGTGCACCCCACAGAAGCCGGGCAGCGTCTGATTGCCGACTACGCGTACTCCCTGTTGGCAGCACCGTGGGAGCTGACATTACTGCCGGAAATGGCCCAGGGCACCGTGCGCGCGCATCAGGATGAATTGCGCAACCAGTGGCTGGCCGATTGGCAAAACTGGCAGGGCGTCGGCCAATGGCGAGCCATTGTTTCTGGCGGCGGACAGCATCAGGACTTTGACAGCCAGGACAGCGCGGTCAGTGCCGACGGCAACGGAGCCAACCTGAACATCGGTGGCAGCTACCGCATCGATGATGCCTGGCGCGTCGGCCTGGCGGCGGGTTTCTATAACCAGAAACTCGAAGCCGGCAGCAACGACTCCGACTACAAGCTCAACGCTTACCTGGGCACGGCATTCGCCCAATACCAGCAAAACCGTGTCTGGGCTGACGTGGCGTTGACGGCCGGCCATCTGGATTACGACAGCCTCAAGCGCAAGTTCCAGTTGGGTGTCAACGAACGCAGTGAAAAAGGCGATACCAGCGGCTACATCGAAGCCTTCAGCGCTCGCCTGGGTTACGACATTGCACAACATGCCAGCAGCCCTTGGCACGTGTCGCCGTTTATCAGCGCTGATTTCTCCAAGGCGAAAGTCGACGGCTACTCGGAGGACGGCAACGATTCCACGGCGCTGACCTTTGCCGATCAGGAAGTGATTTCCCGGCGCCTGGGTGCTGGCCTGCAGGGCAAATACCAGATCACCCCGCAAACCCAGGTGTTCGGCGAAGCGGCAATCGAGCGTGAGTACAACGACGATACCCAGGACGTGGGCATCAACCTCAACAGCCTGCCGAACAACCAGTTCACGCTGGAAGGCTACACCCCGCAAAGCCACTTGCAGCGTGTGAACCTGGGGGTGAGCCATAACCTCACCCGCGACCTGGCATTGCGCGCCAGCTACAACATTCGCAGGGACGATGACTTCACCCAACAAGGCATCAACGTAGGTGTTGCGCTGGACTTCTGATGGTCAGGCAATAAAAAACGCGGCGCCCTCACAGGCGCCGCGTTTTTTTATGCTGAACACTTATTGTGGCGAGCGAGCTTGCTCGCGTTCGGCTGGGAAGCAGTCGTAAACGCTGTCGCCTGAACGAATGCAGGGGGCCGCTTTGCGACCCAACGGGGGCAAGCCCCCTCGCCACAAAAGCTCCCTCGCCACAGGGCTAGCGGTGAACTCAGGTGTTCGGGGTTTGTTCGGCCAGGGCCACGGCGCGGAACATTGCGCGGCGCTTGTTCAGGGTTTCTTCCCATTCCAATGCCGGTACCGAGTCGGCGACGATGCCGCCACCGGCCTGCACGTGCAGCTCGCCGTTCTTGATCACCGCCGTGCGGATCGCAATCGCGGTGTCCATGTTGCCGTTCCAGGCGAAGTAACCGACCGCACCGCCGTAGACGCCACGCTTGACCGGCTCCAGTTCGTCGATGATTTCCATCGCGCGAATCTTCGGCGCGCCAGACAAGGTGCCCGCCGGCAGAATTGCCCGCAGCGCATCCATTGCCGTCAGCCCGGCCTTTAGTTGCCCGGTAACGTTGGACACGATGTGCATCACGTTGGAATAACGCTCGATGACCATTTTCTCGGTGAGCTTCACCGAGCCGATTTCCGAGACGCGACCGGTGTCGTTGCGACCGAGGTCGATCAGCATCAAGTGTTCGGCGATTTCCTTGTCGTCCGACAGCAGGTCTTTTTCCAGTGCCAGGTCAGCTTCTTCATTGGCCCCGCGTGGGCGGGTGCCGGCAATCGGGCGCACGGTAATCAGGTTGTCTTCGACCCGCACCAGCACTTCCGGCGAACTGCCGACGACGTGGAAGTCGCCAAAGTTGAAGAAGTACATGTAAGGCGTCGGGTTGAAGCAGCGCAGCGCGCGGTACAGATCGATCGGCGCAGCCTTGAAGTCGATCGACATGCGCTGGGACGGCACGACCTGCATGCAGTCACCGGCCAGGATGTATTCCTTGATGGTATCGACCGCTTTTTCGTAATCGTCCTGGGTGAAGCTGGAGCGGAATACCGGGTCAGCCGATTGTTGCTGGCTGAAGTCCAGGCCACGGCGCGGTGTGATTGGCTGGCGCAGTTTTTCCAGCAGCTCTTCCAGGCGCGCGCGGCCCTGCTCGAAGGCATCTTCCTGCGCCGGGTCGGCCAGGACGATGGCGTGCATCTTGCCAGCGAGGTTGTCGAACACCACGACGGCGTCGGAGACCATCAGCAGAATGTCCGGCACGCCCAGCGGATCCGGGTTCGGGCATTTGCCCAGACGCTTCTCCACGTAACGCACGCAGTCATAACCGAAGTAGCCCACCAGGCCGCCGTTGAAACGCGGCAGGCCGGCGATGGTCGGCACGTTGTAGCGGGCCTTGAAGGTTTCGACGAAGGCCAGCGGGTCTTCCACGTCGTGGCTTTCGGTCTCGACGCCGTCGACGGTCACGCTGACGTGATGGTCGTGAACCCGCAGCACAGTGCGGCACGGCAGGCCGATGATCGAGTAACGGCCCCACTTCTCGCCGCCCTGTACGGACTCCAGCAAGTAGGAATTGGGCTCGTCGGCCAGCTTCAGGTAGATCGACAGCGGCGTGTCGAAGTCGGCCAGGGTTTCGCAGGCAAGCGGAATGCGGTTGTAGCCGGCAGCGGCCAAACGCAGGAATTCTTCGCGGATCATGAGGTGCCTCGTGGCTTGAGGGTCGAACAGTCAGGTATGCAAACGCGCCGGAAACCGGCCAGGATCAAGTCAGGCGCGCCAACGCCAGCGGGCCAGGGCCTTGATGACTTTCATCCAGAGTTTGCGAGTGACCACCACGATGGCGTTTCCAGAAGGGGGTTTGACAGCGTCGGCCAACGTTATCTCAGCGGCCGGATCCAGGCAACCGGGAATTAGTTTGCGCAGGTCGTCGATCACCAGCGCCGGCGACTCTTCGGCGATTGGCCGGCCGTGGTTATAGCCGTAGCTCAGGGCCACACACTTGACCCCCGCCGCTTTCGCCGCCAGCACATCGCTGCGTGAATCGCCGACGAACAACGACTGCGAAGCCGGAATGTTGGCCATTTTCATCACGAAAAACAGCGCGGCCGGATCGGGTTTTTTCTGTGGCAGGGTGTCGCCGCCGATGATCCAGCGGAAATAACGGCCGATCTTCATCTGATCCAGCAGCGGCGCGACGAAACGCTCCGGCTTGTTGGTGATCAGCGCCATCTCGACACCCTGCTTTTGCAGCCATTTGAGGGTATCGCGCACGCCGGGGTAAACCACCGTCAGCTCATGGCCCTCGCTATAGGCCTGCATGAAATACTCCAGCGCCCGTTCGGCCTCGGCGTTATCGACCGCCGAATGATCGATGCCGCCGGCCAGCGCACGACGCACCAGTACCGGCGCGCCATTGCCGACCCATTCGCGCACTGCTTCCAGGCCGGCGGGTTGGCGACCGAGATTGAGCAGCATCTTGTCCACAGCCACTGCCAGGTCCGGGACCGAATCGATCAACGTGCCGTCCAGATCGAACATCACCAGCCGTGGCAATTGCCCCGGGAACAGCTGCTCAAAGCCACTCATGGGCGAGCCAGCGCCAGTTCGGAGCGCATCTTGTCGATGACTTCCTGATAGTTCGGCGCATTGAAGATGGCCGAACCGGCGACGAAGGTGTCAGCGCCAGCCGCCGCGATTTCGCGAATGTTGTTGACGTTCACACCGCCGTCGATTTCCAGGCGAATGTCACGGCCCGACGCATCGATCAAGGCCCGCGCTTCACGCAGTTTGTCGAGGGTACCGGGGATGAACTTCTGCCCACCGAAGCCCGGGTTGACGCTCATCAGGAGGATCATGTCGACCTTGTCCATCACGTACTTGAGGACGTCCAGCGGGGTCGCCGGGTTGAACACCAGGCCCGACTTGCAGCCGCCTTCGCGGATCAGTTGCAGGGAGCGGTCGACGTGCTGGGTGGCTTCCGGGTGGAAGGTGATGTAGGTCGCACCGGCTTCGATGAAGTCGCCGACGATGCGGTCCACCGGGCTGACCATCAGGTGCGCGTCGATCGGCGCGGTCACGCCGTACTTGCGCAGTGCCGAGCAGACCATCGGGCCGATGGTCAGGTTCGGTACGTAGTGATTATCCATGACATCGAAATGCACGAAGTCGGCGCCGGCGGCCAGGACGTTGTCCACTTCTTCACCCAGGCGGGCGAAGTCGGCGGAGAGAATCGACGGAGCAATTACGAAGGGCTGCATGACGCACCTTTTCTGAGCAGAATCACGATGGCGCGCATTGTATACCTCATGCTTTGACGCGCGCACCGTGAGCGCGATGATTGGACCTTGCCATCATCCATCAACGGCAGAGTCTCTAGTACGCCGCGCGATAGATCTTCTCGATATCGACGGCACTCAACTTGCGCGGGTTATTGCGCATCAGGCGCTCGATCCCCGCCGCTTCCACGGCCATGGACGCGATGGCGTCCTCGGGTACACCGAAACTGCGCAGGCCCTGGGGAATTTCCACGGCGGCACACAGCTCGGTCATGGCTTGCACGGCTTTGTCAGCCGCTTCGTTGACACTCAGATGAGCAGTCTTCACGCCCATGGCCTCGGCGATATCCTGCATCCGTTCGATGCAGGCCATCTTGCTCCAGGTCATGACATAGGGCAGTAGCAAGGCATTACTCACGCCATGGGCAATGTTGAAGCGTCCGCCCAACGGATACGCCAGCGCATGCACCGCGCCGACCCCGGCATTGCCGAACGCCATGCCGGCCATCAGGCTGGCGGTGGCCATGTCTTCCCGGGCTTGCAGGTTCGACGGATTGGCGTAGGCCTTGGGCAGGGCCTTGGCGATCAACTTGATGGCGCCGATGGCCAGGGCATCGGTAATCGGCGAGGCATTGACCGACAGATAGGACTCGATGGCATGCACCAGTGCATCGACGCCGCTGGCCGCCGTGACGCTGCGCGGACAGGTCAGGGTCATTTGCGGACTGACCAGCGCCACATCCGGCAACAGGTAGTCGCTGACGATGCCCTTTTTCAGTTGCGCGACCTTGTCGGAAAGGATGGCGACGTTGGTCACTTCCGAACCAGTGCCGGCCGTGGTCGGGATGGCGATCAGCGGCGGGCCTTTGCGCGGGACCTGATCGATACCGAACAGATCCTCCAGCGCACCGTGGTATCCGGCATAGGCCGCCACGCTCTTGGCAATGTCGATGGCACTGCCGCCGCCCAGGCCGATCAGGCCGTCATGCCCGCCCTCGCGATACACCTGCATGCAATCTTCGACGATGGCAATTTCCGGGTCCGGCAGTACCCGGTCGAAAATCTCGTAGCTGCGTTCGCCCAACTGCGCCAGCGCCAGTTCTACCGTACCGGACTTGACCAGGGCGGCATCGGTGACGATCAGCGGATTATCAATGTCCAGACGCGCCAGCTCGGCGGACAGCTGCTCGATGGCACCTGCGCCGGTGATCAGTTTGTGAGCGATCTTGAAAGAGGAAAGACTCATGTGCGCAGCCTCTTATAGGTAGGGGAGCTGGGCACAATAGTAGCTGGGGATTGGGGTTTGTCTGCCATTCGGGTCGTGAATGACCGAACAGACACTGGAGAACCCATGTAGGAGCGAGCTTGCTCGCGATGGACTTGAAAACGCCGCTGGGTGTCAGGCTTCCAGCGTTATCGTTGACGACCATCGCGAGCAGGCTCGCTCCTACAGGTGATCGGGGCGTGGCTTCAGACCTGCGCAGTACGCAGTTTCTCGCTACGCCCACGCAGCCATTCCAGGGTCAGCAACAGGATCACCGAGAAGGCAATCAGCAGCGTCGCGGCGGCGGCGATGGTCGGGCTGAGGTTTTCGCGGATGCCGCTGAACATCTGCCGTGGCAGGGTCGCTTGTTCAGGGCCGGCGAGGAACAGCGTCACCACCACCTCATCGAACGACGTCGCGAAGGCGAACAGCGCCCCCGAGATCACGCCCGGCGCGATCAGCGGCAAGGTCACCCGGCGGAACGTGGTCAGCGGCGAAGCGCCCAGGCTCGCTGCAGCCCGCACCAGATTGTGGTTGAACCCCTGCAAGGTCGCCGACACGGTGATGATCACAAACGGCACACCCAACACCGCATGCACCACGATCAGCGAGAAGAAGCTGTTACCCAGCCCCAGCGGAGCGAAGAACAGGTAACTGGCCACACCGATGATCACCACCGGCACCACCATCGGCGAAATCACCAGCGCCATCACCAGCGCCTTGCCGGGGAAGTCGCCGCGGGTCAGGCCGATGGCCGCCAATGTACCGAAGACCATGGCCAGCACCGTGGCCGCCGGGGCGACGATGATGCTGTTCTTCAGGGCGCGCATCCACTCCGCCGAGGCGAAGAAATCGTGGTACCACTGCAGCGAGAAACCTTGCAGCGGGTACACCAGGAAACTGCCGGAGTTGAACGACAGCGGAATGATCACCAGTACCGGCAGGATCAGGAACAACAGAATCAAGCCGCAGAGAATCCGCAAGCTGTAGAACCACACCCGTTCGATGGGCGACATGTAAGGACTCAGCATTTCGTTCTCCCCTTAGCTCAGGCGCAGGCGGCTCGCGCCCACCAGCCAGCTGTAAATCAGATAAAGCACGACCGTTGCGAGCAACAGCAGCCCACCGAGTGCGGTCGCCATGCCCCAGTTGATGCTGGTGTTGGTGTAGAAGGCGACGAAGTAGCTGACCATCTGATCGTTCGGGCTGCCCAGCAATGCCGGGGTGATGTAGTAGCCGATGGCGAGGATGAACACCAACAGGCAACCGGCACCGACGCCGGCATAGGTCTGCGGGAAGTACACCCGCCAGAAACTGGCGAACGGATGGCAGCCGAGGGAAATCGCGGCGCGCATGTAAGTCGGCGAGATGCCTTTCATCACGCTGTAGATCGGCAGGATCATGAACGGCAGCAGGATGTGCACCATCGAGATGTAGACACCGACGCGGTTGAACACCAGTTCGATCGGCTTGTCGATGATGCCCATGGCCATCAGGCCGCTGTTGATCAGGCCGCCCGACTGCAGCAACACGATCCACGCCGCGACCCGCACCAGGATCGAGGTCCAGAACGGCAACAGCACCAGGATCATCAGCAGATTGCTCTGGCGCGACGGCAGATTGGCCAGCAGGTAAGCCAGTGGATACGCCAGCACCAGGCAGATCACGGTGATGATCAGGCCCATCCAGAAGGTGCGGGCGAAGATGTCGAGGTAGATCGCCTGATCCGGGGTGGCCGGGGCGATTTCGCCGAGGTCGTCGATGCGATGATCGACAGCTGCCAGCAGGTAATACGGGGTGATGCTGCTGGTGTTGCGGCGCACCGCTTGCCAGTAGGCCGGGTCACCCCAGCGCTCATCGAGACCTTCCAGCGCTTCTTTATAAGAGGCCGGCTCGGTGGCGAGCGGCAAGGCGCGGGCAGTTTTGGTCAGCAGGCTGCGGTAGCCGGCCAGCTCCATGTTCAGGCGCTTGGACAGATCGCCCAGTGTCTGATTCTTGCGGGCTTCGGCGAGGTCTTCGGCCGCCGCTTTGTAAACCGGTTCAGCGGGCAGGCCGCGGCCGTCCCAGCTGGCGATGGCGGTCACGGTGCGCGGCATGCCGCCGACCACTTCCGGGTTGCCAACGCTTTTGTAGAGCAGCGCCACGATTGGCACCAGGAACACCAGCAACAGAAACAGCACCAGCGGCGCGATCAACGCCTGGGCCTTCCAGCGGTTGACCCGCTCGGCGTGCTTGAGCCGCTGCTTCAAGGTGGGGCTGGTGCCCTCGTTCAGGGGAACGGCGATAGCCATGACGTACTCCGGGAATCTTTGATCGTACAGAGGCGGAGAACCACCTCTGTTGTGTTGAAACACCGCAACCTGTGGGAGCGAGCTTGCTCGCGATGAGGCCATCACATTCAACATCTATGTTGATTGACCCACCGCTTTCGCGAGCAAGCTCGCTCCTACAGCGTAAGCCCGCGGTGCGGTCTTACTTGGCCGCCCAGGAATTGAAGCGCTGTTCCAGTTGCTCGCCGTTGTCAGCCCAGAAGCTGACGTCGATCTGCACCTGGTTGGCGATGTTTTCCGGGGTGGTCGGCATGTCTTTCAGGACATCCTTGGCCAGCAAGGGTACGGCTTGGGTGTTGGCCGGGCCGTAGGCGATGTTTTCCGAGTAAGTCTTCTGCTGCTGTGGCATTACCGAGAAGGCGATGAACTTCTTCGCCGCTTCAGCGCGCTTGGCATCGAGACCTTTTGGAATGGCCCATGCGTCGAAGTCGTAGATGCCACCGTTCCACACGACTTTCAGGTTGCTTTCTTTCTGCACGGCAGCGATCCGGCCGTTGTAGGCCGAACTCATGACCACGTCACCGGAAGCAAGGTATTGCGGCGGTTGTGCACCGGCTTCCCACCACTGGATGTTCGGCTTGAGTTCATCGAGCTTCTTGAACGCGCGGTCCTGACCGTCTTTGCCGGCCAGCACTTTGTAGACGTCCTTCGGCGCAACGCCGTCGGCCATCAGTGCGAATTCCAGGGTGTACTTGGCGCCTTTACGCAGGCCACGCTTGCCCGGGAACTGCTTGGTGTCCCAGAAGTCCACCCAACTGGTCGGTGCGGTTTTCAGCTTGTCGGCGTTGTAGGCCAGCACGGTCGACCACACGAAGAAACCCACGCCGCACGGCTGGATGGCGCCCTTGACGTAGTCTTCGGTCTTGCCGAACAACTTCGGATCAAGCTGTTCGAACATGTCTTCGTCGCAACCACGGGACAGTTCCGGCGACTCAACCTCTACCAGATCCCAGGACACGCTCTTGGTGTCGACCATGGCCTTGACCTTGGCCATTTCGCCGTTGTACTCGCCGGCCACGATCTTGCCGTTGCCTGCCGCTTCCCACGGTGCGTAGAAGGCTTTGACCTGAGCCGCCTTGTTCGCCCCGCCAAAGGACACCACGGTCAGGTCAGGGCCGGCCGCCATTGCGTGTGCCGCGCCCATCATGCCCAGTGCCAAAGCGGTGAATTTCAGGGATCTCAACATTTATTGTTCTCTCCACGTGCAGGGTTGGTGTTGGTATTGCCGGGGCGATCAGTTCGCCTCTAGAAGGGGATCGAGTGCACGAACGTGCTCGACCTGCCAGCCAAGCGGTACCACGTCGCCGACGGCGAGCGAAGGATCAAGCTCGGCAATCGGTTGTTTCACGAAGAAGTCGGTCTTGCCGCAGACTTCCATGCGCACCCGGACGTGGTCGCCCAGATAGATGAATTCCTCGACCCGCCCGGAGAAGCGGTTGACGCATTGGTCGCTGGAGCCGTTGAGGCTCACTCGCTCCGGACGAATGGACAGGGTCACCGGCTCGCCGGTCTGGCCAACGTTGACCGCCAGGGCTTCCACCTTCTCGCCGCGCCCGAGTTCCACAATGCAACGGTCGCCGGTCTGGCTGTGCAGGCGGCCATTGAGACGGTTGTTCTCGCCGATGAAGTTGGCGACGAAGGTGTTTTTCGGCTCTTCGTAGAGGGTGCGCGGCGGCGCGATCTGCTGGATTTCGCCCTGATGGAACACCGCCACACGGTCGGACATGGTCAGGGCTTCGCCCTGATCGTGGGTCACGTAGACCACGGTGACGCCCAGGCGCTGGTGCAGGTGCTTGATTTCCATCTGCATGTGTTCACGCAGTTGTTTGTCGAGTGCACCGAGGGGTTCGTCCATCAGCACCAGTTGCGGCTCGAACACCAGTGCCCGGGCCAATGCCACACGCTGTTGCTGACCACCGGAGAGCTGCGCCGGGTAACGCTGGGCGAAGCTGTCGAGCTGGACCATGCTCAGCACGCGCTTGACCCGGGCACTGACATCGCTCTTGTTCATGCCGCGCACGGTCAGCGGGAACGCCAGGTTCTCGGCCACCGTCATGTGCGGGAATAAGGCGTAGTTCTGAAACACCATGCCGATGTCGCGCTTGTGCGGCGGCACGTTGTTGATGGCGCGTCCGGCCAACAGAATTTCGCCCGCGGTCGGCGTTTCGAAGCCGGCGAGCATCATCAGGCTGGTGGTCTTGCCGGAGCCGGACGGCCCGAGCAACGTGAGGAATTCGCCTTTGCGAATGTCCAGGTTGAGGTCTTTGACGATCAGGTTCTCGCCGTCGTAGCTCTTCTGCACTCCACGAAAGCTGACCAGAACATCATTGGCCCCTGCGCTTGAATCGACCTGGCTCATACCCACACCTTTGTTATTGATGACTGCTGTGGGGTTAAGCCTAGTGGACGCTGGGGACCACGCAAATCGGGGGGCAAGAGAGATTCGCCTCAGCCGGATGGAAGGTTGGGGGTAGGGATTGCCCTACAAGGATGGCGCGTTTTGGCAAACGCAGTGACCGGCGGTCAGCTGCAGGCCGCCAGCAAAGGCAAAAGCGCTGCCAAGCGTGTCGCAAATGGACATGCCACCACGACACCTGTGGGAGCGAGCCTGCTCGCGAAGGCGGTGTGTCAGTCGACATGAATATAGATTGATCAGACGCTTTCGCGAGCAGGCTCGCTCCCACAAGGTAAGGCGGTAGTGTTTAGAGCAGCTTGTGCTCCATCGCGTACTTCACCAGTTCCGCTAGCGAGGTGATGTTGAGCTTCTGCATCAACCGCGCCTTGTGGGTGCTGATGGTCTTGCTGCTCAGTGCCAGTTGCTGGGCAATGTCGTTGACGTTGGCGCCCTGGGCCAGGCGTTCGAACACGGAAAACTCGCGCTCGGAGAGCAACGAATGCAATGGCCTCGAGTCGGTCAGGCCGACTTCGAAGACCATGCGATCAGCCAGTTCCGGGTCGATATAACGCCCGCCTGACGCCACTTTGCGAATGGCGGTCAGCAACAGTGCCGGATCGCTGTCCTTGGTTGCATAACCGGCGGCCCCGACCTTCAGCGCCCGGGCGGCCATTTGCGCTTCGTCGTGCATCGACAACACCAGGATCGCCGGCGGATTGTTCAGGGCGCGAATCCGCGGAATCGCTTCCAGGCCATTGACGCCCGGCATGGAAATGTCCAGCAACACCACTTCGCAGGGCACATGACGCAAGGTGTCGAGCAACTGCTCGCCATTGCTCGCCTCCCCCACCACCAGCAAGTCCTTGGCCAGGCCAATCAGCTGCTTGATGCCTTCGCGGACAATGGTGTGGTCTTCGGCTACCAGTACACGGATCACGTTCTTCTCCAGATTCAAGATCATTCGCGAGCAAGCCCGCTCCCACATTTGGAATGCGTTTCCCCTGTGGGAGCGAGCCTGCTCGCGAAAGCGTCAGCACAGATACCAAAAATTCTTCAGGCTTCGTCCAGCGGCACTCGCACACTCAGCGTCGTACCCTCACCCGGCTCACTCTCAAGGGATAACTCCCCCCCCATGATCAACACCCGCTCACGCATTCCGACGATCCCGAAGGACGTTGGCCTGCCAGGCGCAGCAACAAATCCTACGCCATCATCGGCGACCGTCAGACACAACTCGTCGCCTTCCAGCGCCAGTGTCAGTTCAACAGTATGCGCCTGGGCATGGCGCATGACATTGGTCAGTGCTTCCTGAAGGATCCGGAACAGGCCGATGGCCTTGGCATCGCTGAGCACCGGCAGATTGTCCGGCACCTGCACCAGACACGGAATCTGCGTACGCGCCTCGAATCGCCGGGCCTGCCATTCGATGGCCGAGGCAATGCCGGCATCGAGAATCGGCGGGCGCAAGGCAGTCGCCACGTCGCGAACCAACTGGAAGAGCTGGGCGATCAGGCGCTTCATGCTGCCCAGGCGCTCGTTGAGGCCCGGATCAAGTTGCGCGTAAGCCAGTTCGCACATGGACGTTTCCAGCTTGAGCACGGTCAGCATCTGCCCCAGTTCATCGTGAACTTCCCGGGCAATGCGCGCTTTTTCTTCTTCGCGCACGCTCTCCAGGTGCGCGGACAACTCACGCAGTTGTTCCCGGGAGCTGGCGAGTTCAAGCTCGATGCGCTTGCTCTCGCTGATGTCCCAGACGATGCCGTCCCAGACATAGGCGCCGTCCTCCAGCCGGCGGGTGATGGCCTTGATTTCCGCCCAGCGCTGCTCGCCCTGACGCGTGAGGATTCGCCCTTGCCACGACCAGTCGCTGTCGGTATCCAGCGCATGGTCCTGGGTCTGGTGATAACTCGCCTTGTCATCCGGATGCACCAGGCTGCGCAGGCCTTTGTCGCGATGCGCCAGCGTGGCCGGTGAATAACCCACCAGGCTTTCGCTGCCTTCGCTGATGTAGGCAAAGTCGATCTGGCCAGTCACCGGTGCCCGCTCCAGGCGGAAAACCAGCCCCGGAACGTTGGCGGCGATGCCCTGCAGTCGCGCCTCGCTTTCCTGCAAGGCGGCCAGGGCGCGGCGCCGCTCGGTGACGTCGTTGAGGTAAACCACCAGGTATTCGCCATCGCGAAAACGTAGAAAGCTCAACGAAACATCGGCCGGCAGGATGCTGCCGTCGGCGCGCACGCAGTTGGTTTCGAAGCTTTGCGGGCCCTCTTCACTGGCCCGGGCGCGCTTCCACAGATTGAGCCAACGATCCATGTGCAGGCCGGGTTCGAAATCGATCAAGGGCCGATCGATGAGCGCGCCGGATGGATAGCCGAGCATGTTTTCCGCCGCACGATTGGCGTAGCGCACGTGGCTGTCCCAGTTGACCCAGAGGATGCCGACGGTGCTTTGATCGATGGAAAACTGGGTCAGCCGCAGCGCCTCTTCGCTGGCGGCACGCAAGGCAATATCTTCCTGTGCAGCCATCAGGCGTTGTTCCAGGTTGTGCTGCTGGCGACGCTGCCAGAACACGATAGCCACGCAACTCAACGCCAGCACGGCCAGCAACAGGCAGAGGTTTTGCCAGAACCCCCGCGACTCGGTGAGACGTGGATATTTGGGTTGCAGCCATTGATTGTGCAGTTGCTCCAGATCCTTGGCCGGAATCGCCCGCAATGCGCTTTCGACGATACCTGCCAGTTCCGGTTTGTCGCGACGCGTGGCTACCCGCAACAGCTGCGGCAGGCCGACATCCCCGACCACCACCAACCCGGCAAACTCCGGTTCGACGGACAGGCGCCCCAATTGCGCTTCATCGACCACCGCATAAGCCGCCTGCTGGCCCGTCAGTAACTGCAATGCCTGGCGCTCCATCGGCACGCCCTGCAGATTCAGGTGCGGATAGTTGCTGTGCAGGTAATCGGCGATGGCGCTGGGCATGCGCACGGCGACGCGGGTCTGGCTGTCGAGCTTTTCCAGTTCGATTGCCCCGGCGCTTTTCTGGTCGCTGACCACCAGTTGCGGCACCCGCATGTAGGGGTCGGAGAATTGCCAGAGGCGCAGCCCGCCAGGTGTCTGGGTCAGTCCCGGGGCGATGTCGATTTCGCCTTCGCGTGCGGCAGCTTCCAGTTGTTCAAGGTCGGAAAAGTTGCGCCAGCTCAGCTCGACGTCGAGGGTCTTTGCCAGCCGCTTCATCAAGTCGACATTCACCCCGGACAGGCGCTGCAAGCGGCGATCGTATTGCGCATAGGGTGCCTGCAACACCAGTCCGACCCGTAACTCGCCCTGCTGCGTCAGCCAATGCTGTTGCTTCGGGGTCAGTTGGGCAACGTGCGCCGGGGGCACGACTGCCGCCCAACCCATCAAGGGAAACCACAAACAGCCGATAACCCACAGGCAGCGAAAACGCATCATTGAACTCTCACACACTGACAAATACTGACCAACCCATTAGGCTGCCGGAACAACTTCTGGCCTGGAATATCCGATGCCCCCTGTCTACCGCCTGGCACTGCCAGCATTGTGCCTGTCGCTGATCCTGCCTTGCGTTTTTTCCGTCGAGGCGGCCGAACCGGCGCCTGTCGCAGCAGAAAAGGCCGCCGAAGAAAAACCACTCGAACGTCAGCCGCTGCCTGAGCGTAGTCAGGAAGAAGCGACTGCACTCGAGCGAAAAATCCCGGCTCAGGAACAGCAACAACTGCAAGCGGGCACCGAGACTTTTCTGGCATTGTGGAAACCGGCCAATACCGCCGAACCCAAAGGCGCGGTGATTATCATCCCGGGCGCCGGCGAAACCGTTGACTGGCCGCAAGCGGTCGGTCCGTTGCGGCGCAAATTGCCGGACGCCGAGTGGAGCAGCCTGAGTATCACCTTGCCGGACCTGCAAAGCGATGCCATTGCGCCACGAATCGTGGAGGCAACGCCGGCTCCCAAAGCCCCCGAAGCCGGCAGCAAGGACTCGACCACCGCAGCCCCGATCGAACAGGTGGCCGGTGGCGAGGCCGATGTGGCCGACAAGGCCATCGCCGAAACCACCGAAGAACAATCCAAAGCAGATGCCGAGCGCATCTTCGCCCGGATCGACGCCGCGATCGCGTTTGCCGAACAACAAAGCGCCCGCAGCATCGTGGTGCTGGGGCATGGCACGGGTGCCTATTGGGCGGCGCGCTACCTGAGCGAGAAGCAACCATCGCAAGTCGAGAAACTGGTCATGGTCGCCACTCGCACACCAGTGGCAGAGAAGCCCGAGTTGGCGGAACTGACCCCGTCCCTGAAGCTGCCGACCGCCGATATTTACTACAAGGACAAAGCGCTGGACCGCAACGCCGCGCTGGAACGCCTGCAGGCCAGCAAACGCTTGAAGTCCTCGACGTTCAGTCAGGTCGCGCTCAAGGCCCTGCCCGATAGCAAGGCCGAACAGGAGCAATTGTTCCGGCGGGTGCGGGGTTGGTTGAATCCACAGAACCCGGCGGACTGACAGACCGAGGCGCTTCATTCGCGAGCAAGCCCGCTCCCACAGGTTTTATGTCGATCACGAAATGGCGGACGACATCAAACCTGTGGGAGCTAGCTTGCTCGCGATAGCGGTATCACTGGCGACGCAAGTTTTCCGGCCTAGCGAAAGTCCCGCCGCTCCCGAATCAGCGTATAGGCACTATGCAGTTCACGCGTTCGCTCGGTGGCCTCACGCACCTGCGTCGCCGTTGCGCCACTGCCGGCGATCTTGTCCGGATGATGGCGACTGAGCAGGCGCCGGTAGGCACGCTTGATCTGCGCCGGTTCAGTGGTGGCCGTCACTCCCAACAGCTTCAAGGCGTCCTGATAGCTTGGCACGCTGTTGCCCAATGGCCGTTTCTGCGGCTCATAATCGTGGGCCAACGCCTGCACCTGGTGCGGCGTCCAGCCCAGCCACTGCCCCCACTGGCGGATCAACTCACGCTCACCGCTGCCGGCACGACCATCGGCCCAGACCATTCGCCAGCAGGCGCGTAACACGCCTTCCGCCGCGTGGGGCTGGGCACTCAGGCGACGCAGATAACCGCGTAGCCGGTCGCGGCCCGACTTGCCACGGTTGAACGCGGCAATTGCACGGCGCTGAGCCGGCTCGGACATGTCCAGCGAACGCATTTCCGCCCGGGCCTGTTCGATGTGCCCGGCCATCACTTGGCCGTCGCACTTGGCCAGGCGTCCCAGCAGGACAAACAGCAATTCATCGTTGCGCAGCACCGGGCGGCCGCCCAGTTTTTCCCGCAAATGCCCCCAGCTCTGCAGGTGCAAGCGCCGATCCAGCGCCTGCCCCAACAACGCGCCGAGCATGGCCCCCGGAATACTGGCTATGGCAAAGCCTGCTCCGGCTCCGATCAGAGTCCCTGGCCACAGCATGTCAGCGGCTCGCTTCTATTAATGTTTCAACTTCGGCCAGACGTTCGTGAGTGCCGACATCGACCCAGTGTCCCCTCAACTGCTCGCCGGTCACCAGCCCGTCAGCCATGGCTTTGCGCAACAGCGGCGCGAGCTTGAAGGCCCCGGCGGTGCAACCGTCGAACAACTGCGGATGCAACACGGCGATGCCGCTGTACGTCAGGGTGGTAGCCTGCGGTTGACCGTCGTGCACCTGGTTTCCGACCAGGCTGAAGTCCCCGGCCGGATGATGCGGCGGGTTGCTGGCCAGCACCAGATGCGCCAGACCGTTGATGGGTTGGTGCAGCACACTGAAGTCGTAATCGGTCCAGATGTCGCCGTTGACCACCACAAAGGCTTCATCCCCCAACAACGGCAAGGCGCGGAAAATCCCGCCGCCGGTTTCCAGGGGTTCACCCTCCGCCGAGTACTGGATGCTCACGCCATAACGCGAACCATCGCCCAGATAGTCTTCGATCTGCTGACCGAGCCAGGCGTGATTGATCACGATGTCGGTGAACCCGGCGGCAGCCAGCGCCCGCAGGTGATACTCGATCAGCGGCACGCCGCCGGCACGCACCAGCGGTTTTGGCGTGGTCAGGGTCAGCGGACGCATGCGCTCGCCTTTGCCCGCGGCCAGAATCATTGCCTTCATGCTTTCACTCCGGCACGCAGACTGGCCAGCAGCACATCCAGCTCGGCCAGTTCGGGGCGGCGAGCGATCACGGCATCTATATAGGCAAAGAAGCGCGGAACATCGCCCAGATAACGCGGTTTGCCGTCGCGATGGCAGATGCGCGCGAAAATACCGATGACTTTCAGGTGACGTTGCACGCCCATCAAGTCGCTGGCACGCAGAAAGTCCTCGAACTCGGGCTGAACCGGAATTCCGAGGGCCCCCGCCTGCTGCCAGTAGCTTTCCAGCCAGCCGTGTACGCGCTCTTCGGGCCAACTGAGGAAGGCGTCCTTGAACAGGCAGGTCACGTCGTAGGTCACCGGGCCATATACCGCATCCTGGAAATCCAGCACGCCGGGGTTGGGCTCGCTGAGCATCAGGTTGCGCGGCATGTAGTCGCGATGCACCAGGACTTTTGGCTGTGCCAGGGCGCTGTCGATCAACAGATCGCTGACCTGCTGCCAGAGCACTTGCTGCGCCGCGTCGAATTCGATGCCCAATTCGCGCTTCACGTACCACTCGGGGAACAGTTCCAGTTCGCGACGCAGTAATGCCACGTCATAGCTCGGCAGCGGCGCGACCATCGGCAACTGCTGGAAAGCCAGCAACGCCTGCAGAGCATCCTTGAACAAATCGTCGGCGTTTTCGCTGTCGATGACGTCCAGATAGGTCTTGTTGCCCAGGTCATTGAGCAAAAGAAACCCGCGTTCCAGGTCTTCGGCATAAATTTTCGGCACATTTATTCCGGATTTCGCCAGCAAAAAGGCGATATCCACGAAGGGTTTGCAGTTCTCCTGGGGCGGTGGCGCGTCCATCACGATGAAACTTCTGCCATCGCCTTCCCAGCGGAAATACCGCCGGAAACTCGCGTCGCTGCTGGCCGCGGTCAACGTGGCCGGGGGTACGACGCCCCAGCCCTGCTCGGCAAACAGGGTCGCCAATTGTTCATCGAGCCAAACTTTCAGGTGTTGCAAGCGTACATCTTGATCAGGCATTGCAAGGGTCTCCGACGGCGCTAGCCGTCAAGCGGGTCATGCTTTATTATCCAGCATCTTTTTCAGACCATCGAGAGGCGTGCGGCCCACACCGCGGGCAGATGGCACGCAGGAAGCCCGGACTAATAAGATGGCATTGAAATCCCCCGCGTTTCGTAAAAAATTTCCGTTGTTGGTTACCGGCAGTTTGCTGGCGCTGCAACCCCTTGCCACTTCCTACGTGGTCGCCGCGGAACAGTTTGACTGCACAGTCTCTGCTTCGGGTTCCTGGGACTGCGCACCAAAGACGCCGGCGGCTGCATTGCCACCGCGTCCCGTCCATGACGGCAGCGCAGTTTCCGCCACCGGCGAAGCCCCGGCCGAGAACGGTTCCAGTGAAGACACTGGCGCCAAGCCGGTGCTGGTCACCGAATCCAAAGGCCGTGGCCTGAAGTCGCGTAGCGAAGACTACAGTCACCTCGACTGGGTTCCCCGCGAGCAGCTCACCGCCGCACAATTGGCCGAAACCGGTCCTTATTGCTCTGGTTCCTATATCGAACCGATTCGTCCTGGCATGAATGACAAGACGGATAAAAGTGACGCGCCTACCTTTATCGGCGCAAAAGCCTCCCGCTATAAGCAGGATGAGCAGGTCGCGACCCTGGCCGGCGACGTCGTCATGCGCCAGGGCAGCATGCAGGTCGAAGCCGACGAAGCCAACCTGTACCAGGCCGAGAGCCGTGGCGAACTGAATGGCAACGTGCGCATTCGCGACAACGGCGCCCTGATCGTCGGCGACCATGCCGACGTGCAGCTCGACACCGGTGAAGCCAAGGTCGACAACGCCGAATACGTGATGCACAAATCACGCATCCGCGGTAATGCGCTGTACGCCAAACGTGCCGAGAACGCGATCATCCGCCTCAAGGACGGTACGTACACCACGTGCGAACCGAACAGCAACGCCTGGCAACTCAAGGGCAACAACATCACCCTGAACCCGGCCACCGGTTTCGGTACGGCGACCAACGTGACGCTGCGGGTCAAGGACATTCCGGTCCTGTACACGCCGTACATCTATTTCCCGATCGACGACCGCCGCCAGTCCGGCTTCCTGCCGCCGACCATCGGCACCGGCAGCGATACCGGCTTCATGCTGGTCACCCCGTACTACTTCAACCTGGCGCCGAACTACGATGCCACGTTGTACCCGCGCTACATGGAAAAGCACGGCTTGTTGATGGAAGGCGAGTTCCGCTACCTGACCAAGTCCAGCGAAGGCCAGTTCGGTGCGGCGTACCTCAACGACGAAAGCAACGAGCGCGACAAGCAGTCAGACTCCGAAAAAACCCGCTACATGTACAACTGGCAGCACAAGGGTGGCCTCGACTCGCGAGTACTCACGCAAGTCGACTACACCAAGATCAGCGATCCGTATTACTTCCAGGATCTGCAGACCGACCAGATTGGCATAAAAAGCAACGACTACGTGAACCAGCAGGGTTCCGTGACCTATCGCGGCGAGGGCTATACCGCTCGCGCGAACGCCCAGGCATACGAACTGGCGAGCGTAGCGAACATTACCCCGTACGACCGCCTGCCGCAGCTCACCCTCGACGGTATGCTGCCTTACCATCCGGAAGGCCTGGACTTCACGTACAACACCGAGCTCGTGCGGTTTGACCGGGATCTGCAGAGCGGGACCTACTTTGACGAAGATGGCTTAGGTGAACCCCGTATCGATAACAACGTTCAAGGCCTGGCTCGCGCCAATGGTGACCGCCTGAATCTTGCGCCCGCCATGAGCCTGCCGATGAACACGACTTACGGCTTCCTGACACCGAAGCTCAAGTACCAGTACACCCAGTACCAACTGGATCTGGACGGTCTGGGCAAAAGTCAGATCGCGGCTCAAAATCAAAACGCAGCTCTCAACGGGACTAAAAATTTCAACGGTCAGTTCGACAGCAACCAGAACCGCGGCGTGCCGATCGCCAGCATCGACAGCGGCCTGTACTTCGATCGCAATACCCAGTATTTCGGCAAGAACTACCGCCAGACTCTAGAGCCGCGCCTGTTCTACCTGTACGTGCCTGAGGTCGATCAGGAAGACATCCCGGTATTCGACACCAGCGAATACACCTTCAACTATGCGTCGCTGTTCCGTGACAACCGCTTCTCCGGCTCCGACCGTGTCGGCGACGAGAACAAACTGTCCCTGGGCGTGACCAGCCGCTGGATCGAAGACAACGGCTTCGAACGTCAACGGATCAGTGTCGGCCAGGCCCTGTACTTCAAGGACCGCGAAGTCCAGTTGCCGGGGGTCGATCCAAAACTCCGCGCCGATGCCCAAGCCAGCGTTTCGCCGTACGCACTGGAATACGAATATCGCTGGAACCGCGACTGGCGTACCACGGCCGACTACAACTGGGACCCGGACAGCCACAGCCCTCGCTCGGGCAGCGCGATGTTCCACTACCAGCCTGAAGACAACCCGAACAAGATCGTCAACCTCGGCTATCGCTATCGTAACGACCAGGTGATCTACAACCAGAACACCGGTCAATGGCAGTTCGGCGGCGACTACGGCACCCCTGGGCAGCCTGGCTACGTGAAGGATTACTACAAGATCGAACAGCACGACTTCTCGGTGATCTGGCCGATCGTGCCGCAATGGAGCGCTATCAGCCGCTGGCAGTATGACTACAACCGCAACCGTACCCTGGAAGCCTTCGGTGGTTTCGAGTACGACAGCTGCTGCTGGAAACTGCGCCTGATCAACCGTTACTTCGTTGATTACGACGAGTTCAGCCAGCAGGCACCGGAAAACGAAAAAGGCGACCATGGCGTCTTCCTCCAAATTGTTCTGAAGGGACTCGGCGGCCTCACCGGCGCCAAGGCAGAGAGCTTCCTCGACAAAGGCATTCAAGGTTATCGTGAACGTGAAGACCAAGCTTTCTGATTGTCTGCGCCCGCTGATGCTGGGCGCGCTGTTCCTGAGTACGGCGGCCAGTGCCGCCGTGCAGTCCATCGATAAAGTGGTGGCCATCGTCGACAACGACGTGGTCATGCAGAGCCAACTGGACCGACGCGTCCATGAAGTTCAGCAAACCATTGCCAAGCGTGGTTCTGCCGTACCGCCGGCCAGCGTGCTGGAGCAGCAGGTACTTGAACGCCTGATCGTCGAAAACCTGCAATTGCAGATCGGCGAGCGTTCCGGCATCCGCATTACCGATGAAGAGTTGAACCAGGCCGTCGGCACCATTGCCCAGCGCAACAACATGTCGATCGAGCAGTTCCGCGCTGCCCTGACTCGCGACGGTCTGTCCTATGAAGACGCACGTGAGCAGATTCGCCGCGAAATGGTCATCAGCCGCGTGCGCCAGCGTCGGGTCGCCGAACGCATTCAGGTCTCCGAGCAGGAAGTGAAGAACTTCCTGGCGTCTGACCTGGGCAAAATGCAGCTGTCCGAAGAGTTCCACCTGGCCAACATCCTGATTCCTACACCGGAAAGCGCCAACTCCGAAGCGATTCAGAGTGCCGCCAAACAGGCCGATGCGATTTACCAGCAGCTCAAGCAAGGCGCTGACTTCAGTCAGTTGGCAATCGCCAAATCCGCCAGCGAAACCGCTCTGGAAGGTGGTGACATGGGCTGGCGTAAAGCCGCTCAATTGCCGCCGCCGTTCGATCGCCTGCTGAGCACCATGCCGGTGGGTGATGTCACCCAGCCAATGCGCACGCCGGGCGGCTTCATCATCCTGAAGATCCTCGACAAGCGTGGCGGCGAGACCCAGATGCGCGACGAAGTGCATGTGCGTCACATCCTGGTCAAGCCGAGCCCGATCCGCGACGAAGCGAAAACCAAGGCCCTGGCCGAGTCGCTCTACAGCCGTATCGAGGCAGGCGAAGACTTCGGTGAGCTGGCGAAAAACTACTCGGAAGACCCGGGTTCCGCCCTCAACGGCGGCGACCTGAACTGGATCGACCCGAACGCGCTGGTGCCCGAGTTCCGCGAAGTGATGGCCAAGACCCCGCAAGGTCAGCTGTCCAAGCCGTTCCAGACTCAATACGGCTGGCATGTCCTGGAAGTCCTTGGCCGTCGCGCCACCGACAGCACCAGCCAGGCTCGCGAGCAGCAAGCCATGACCGTTTTGCGTAACCGCAAATACGACGAAGAGCTGCAAACCTGGCTGCGTCAGATCCGTGACGAAGCGTACGTGGAAATCAAACTCCCTGGCGCCGACCAGGCAGCGCAGTGAAACCCCAACGTTTCGCGCTGACACCCGGTGAACCAGCCGGCATAGGTCCCGACCTGTGCCTGCTGCTCGCCTCGCAAGCCCAGCCCCATCCCCTGATTGCCATTACCAGCCGCGACCTGCTCATCGAGCGGGCCGCGCAACTGGGCGTGGCGGTCGACTTGCTGCCGGTCACCCCGGACAACTGGCCGGATGCACCCGCGCCAGCCAACAGCCTGTATGTCTGGGACACACCGCTCAACGCCAAGGTCATCGCTGGACAGCTGGACAAGGCCAACGCTGCGTTCGTCCTGGAAACCCTGACCCGCGCCGGCCAAGGCTGCCTCAGCGGGGATTTTGCCGGCATGATTACCGCGCCTGTGCACAAAGGCGTCATCAACGAATCCGGCATCGCCTTTTCCGGGCACACGGAATTCCTTGCCGACCTGACCCACACCGCGCAAGTGGTGATGATGCTGGCCACTCGTGGCTTGCGCGTGGCCCTGGTGACCACTCACCTGCCCCTTCGCGAGATTGCCGATGCCATCACGTCGGAGCGCCTGGAACGCGTCACGCGAATCCTGCACGCCGACCTGCAAAACAAGTTCGGCATCGCCCGGCCACGCATCTTGGTCTGCGGGCTCAACCCGCATGCCGGTGAAGGCGGACACCTGGGCCATGAAGAAATCGATATCATCGAACCCACATTAGAGCGCCTGCGCGGCGAGGGCATGGACCTTCGCGGTCCCCTGCCCGCCGACACTCTGTTTACCCCCAAATATCTGGAGCACTGCGATGCAGTGCTGGCGATGTACCACGACCAGGGCCTGCCGGTACTGAAGTACAAAGGCTTCGGCGCGGCAGTCAACGTGACCCTCGGCTTGCCGATCATCCGTACGTCGGTCGACCACGGCACCGCCCTGGATCTGGCCGGCAGCGGCAAGATCGATACCGGCAGCCTGCAAGTCGCCCTGGAAACCGCCTACCAGATGGCCGAGACCCGTTTATGACCGAGCACTACCAACACAAGGCGCGCAAACGCTTTGGCCAGAACTTCCTGCACGATGCCGGCGTTATCGACCGCATCCTGCGCTCCATTCATGCCAAGGCAGAAGACCGCCTGCTGGAAATCGGCCCGGGCCAGGGCGCACTGACCCAAGGCCTGCTCAGCAGCGGCGCGCAACTCGACGTGGTGGAACTGGACAAGGACCTGATCCCGATCCTCAACCAGCAGTTTGCCGGCAAGAGCAACTTCAACCTGCATCAGGGCGATGCGCTGAAGTTCGATTTCAACAGCCTGAATGCCGCGCCAGGCAGCCTGCGAGTGGTCGGCAACCTGCCATACAACATCTCCACGCCGCTGATTTTTCACTTGCTGCACAACTCGCACCTGATCCGCGACATGCACTTCATGCTGCAAAAGGAAGTGGTCGAGCGCCTGGCTGCCGGTCCGGGTGGTGGTGACTGGGGCCGCCTGTCGATCATGGTTCAGTACCATTGCCGGGTCGAGCACCTGTTCAACGTTGGCCCGGGCGCGTTCAACCCGCCACCGAAAGTCGATTCGGCCATTGTGCGTCTGGTGCCCCACGCGGTTCTGCCGCACCCGGCCAAGGATCACCGCCTGCTCGAGCGCGTCGTGCGCGAAGCGTTCAACCAGCGCCGCAAAACCCTGCGCAACACCCTCAAACTGCTGCTGAGCAATGCCGAGATCGAAGCCGCCGGCGTCGATGGCAGCCTGCGTCCCGAGCAGCTCGACCTGGCCGCCTTCGTGCGCCTGGCTGACAAGCTCAGCGAGCAAGCGCCACAAAAGCCTGCCACTGACTGACAGGCGATGAGCGCTATCGGGTAGGACGCCACTCTGGTCTACTACCCGATACTTGGCCTAGACTGAACTCCATCAGCTACGCCCCGCGTCCCGCTTCGTTTTTAAGGCCCCTTGCATGTCCGATCCTCGTTATCAGGTCGACGTCAGCGTCGTCACCCGCTATCTGGCAGAACAATCGCAACCCGAGCACGACCGCTTTGCCTTCGCCTACACCATTACCGTGCAAAACAATGGCGAAATGCCCGCCAAACTGCTTTCACGGCACTGGGTCATCACCGATGGTGACGGGCATGTGGAAGAAGTCCGCGGCGCAGGCGTGGTAGGCCAGCAGCCGCTGATCGACCCGGGCAAGAGCCACACCTACAGCAGCGGCACGGTCATGACCACCAAGGTCGGCACCATGCAAGGCACCTATCAGATGCTTTCCGACGACGGCAAACATTTCGATGCCATCATCGCACCCTTCCGCCTGGCGGTGCCCGGAGCCCTGCACTGATGGCAACCTACGCTGTCGGCGACCTGCAAGGCTGCCTTCAGGCCCTGCAATGCCTGCTCAAACAAGTGGCGTTCGACCCTCAACGCGATCGCCTGTGGCTGGTGGGCGACCTGGTCAACCGCGGCCCGCAGTCGCTGGAAACCCTGCGCTTCCTCTATAGCATCCGCGAATCGCTGGTGTGCGTGCTCGGCAACCACGACCTGCACCTGCTGGCGGCCGGGCGCAACATCGAACGCCTGAAGAAGGCCGATACCCTGCACGAGATCATCGAAGCGCCGGATAGCGCCGAACTGCTCGAATGGCTGCGCCAGCAAAAGCTCATGCACTACGACGAACAGCGCAACGTGGCACTGGTCCATGCCGGCATTCCACCCCAGTGGTCGCTGCGCAAAGCCTTGAAGTGTGCTGCCGAAGTCGAGACCGCCTTGCGTGACGACAACCTGCTGCCGCCCTACCTCGATGGCATGTACGGCAACGATCCGGCGAAATGGGACAACGACCTCAAAGGCGTGACGCGCCTGCGGGTGATCACCAACTATTTCACCCGCATGCGTTTTTGCACCGCCGAAGGCAAACTCGACCTCAAGAGCAAGGAAGGCCTCGGTACCGCCCCCCCCGGCTACAAACCCTGGTTCCAGCACAAGGAACGCAAGACCAAGGGTCTGAAGATCATCTTCGGCCACTGGGCAGCACTGGAAGGCAATATCAATGAGCCTGGCATCTCGGCCCTCGACACTGGCTGCGTCTGGGGCGGTGCCCTGACCCTGATGAACGTCGACAGCTTTGAGCGCCTGTCCTGCAAATGCGACGAACACGGCCATGCCGTGCCGCCAGTCGCCTCATCCATTCCCCAAACATCGCCAGCCAGCGCACCGCGCTAGACTGCCCATTCAGCCGAGCCACAGGAGCCCGCCATGAGCGAATTCAAACGTATCCCCCCGGAACAGGCCCAGGCCCTGCGCGAACAAGGCGCAGTGGTGGTCGACGTCCGCGACCCGGCCACTTTTGCCGCCCTGCATATCGCAGGCTCGAAGCATCTGGACAATCATTCCCTGCACGCTTTCATCCAGGGTGCCGACCTCGACGCGCCGACCGTGGTGGTCTGCTATCACGGCAATTCCAGCCAGGGTGCGGCCGCCTACCTGATCAGCCAGGGCTTCTCCGACGTCTACAGCATGGATGGCGGATTCGAGTTGTGGCGTACGACCTATCCTGCAGAAACGGCGCAAGGCACTGCCGAATAATTTTTTTGTAACGTTGCAGGCCCCGGCTCCCGCGGGCTAGCGCGGTGGCAGACGAACGGTCTGCCACAACTAATTACGTATCTCGCCTTTACCTCCCGAATTCCCAACTATCCTTAAGCCCAGGCCATCCAAAACAGGGGAGAGCCGGTACACCGGCGCACGGGTCATCGGGAGTAGCTTTCGGAGTCGTCAGCTCCGGGAGAGTTCTGGGGGGTAAACAGCAATCGCCTGTTCGGTTGCTGCCAGCATCGACTGAGTGATCCGGCGTCGGCTCCACGTATCGAGCGAGGTGACGTCATGAGTATCTTTAGCCACTTCCAACAACGCTTCGAGTCCACACGCCAGGAAGAACTCTCACTGCAAGAGTATCTTGAGCTGTGCAAAAAAGACCGCAGCGCCTACGTTTCCGCCGCCGAGCGTCTACTGCTGGCCATCGGTGAACCGGAACTGCTCGACACCTCGACCAACTCGAGGCTTTCGCGCATCTTCTCCAACAAGGTGATCCGCCGCTATCCGGCCTTTGAAGACTTCCACGGGATGGAAGAATGCATCGACCAGATCGTGTCGTATTTCCGCCACGCCGCTCAGGGCCTGGAAGAGAAGAAACAGATCCTGTACCTGCTCGGCCCTGTCGGTGGCGGTAAATCATCCCTGGCCGAGAAGCTCAAGCAGCTGATGGAAAAAGTGCCCTTCTACGCGATCAAGGGCTCGCCGGTTTTCGAGTCACCCCTGGGTCTGTTCAACTCCACTGAAGATGGAGCGATCCTTGAGGAAGACTTCGGCATTCCACGGCGCTACCTCAACACCATCATGTCGCCATGGGCGACCAAGCGCCTGGCCGAATTCGGTGGCGACATCAGTCAGTTCCGCGTGGTGAAACTCTACCCGTCGATCCTCAACCAGATTGCCGTGGCCAAGACCGAGCCTGGTGATGAAAACAACCAGGACATTTCGGCACTGGTGGGCAAGGTCGATATCCGCAAACTGGAGGAGTTCCCGCAGAACGACGCCGACGCCTACAGCTACTCGGGCGCCCTGTGCCGGGCCAACCAGGGTCTGATGGAATTCGTCGAAATGTTCAAGGCACCGATCAAGGTGCTGCACCCGTTGCTGACCGCCACCCAGGAAGGCAACTACAACAGTACCGAAGGCCTTGGCGCGATTCCGTTCACCGGAATCCTGCTGGCGCACTCCAACGAATCGGAGTGGCACACCTTCCGCAACAACAAGAACAACGAAGCCTTCATCGACCGGATCTACATCGTCAAAGTGCCGTACTGCCTGCGGGTCAGCGACGAAGTGAAGATCTACGACAAGCTGCTGTTCAACAGTTCGCTGGCCAAGGCGCATTGCGCGCCGGACACCCTGAAGATGCTGGCCCAGTTCACCGTGCTCTCGCGTCTCAAAGAACCGGAAAACTCCAACATCTATTCGAAGATGCGCGTGTACGACGGCGAGAACCTCAAGGACACCGATCCGAAAGCCAAGTCGATCCAGGAATACCGCGACAACGCCGGTGTCGACGAAGGCATGAACGGTCTCTCGACCCGCTTCGCGTTCAAGATCCTGTCGAAGGTGTTCAACTTCGATCCGCACGAAATTGCCGCCAACCCGGTACATCTGCTCTATGTGCTGGAACAACAGATCGAACAGGAACAGTTCCAGGCCGAGACCCGCGAACGCTATCTGCGCTTCCTCAAGGAGTACCTGGCACCGCGCTACATCGAGTTCATCGGCAAGGAGATCCAGACTGCCTACCTCGAGTCCTACAGCGAGTACGGCCAGAACATCTTCGATCGCTACGTGTTGTACGCCGACTTCTGGATCCAGGACCAGGAATACCGCGACCCGGAAACTGGCGAAATCCTCAACCGCGTAGCCCTGAACGAAGAACTGGAGAAAATCGAAAAACCGGCCGGCATCAGCAATCCGAAGGATTTCCGCAACGAAATCGTCAACTTCGTCCTGCGCGCCCGGGCCAACAACAACGGCAAGAACCCGACCTGGCTCAGCTACGAAAAACTGCGGGTGGTCATCGAGAAGAAAATGTTCTCCAACACCGAGGACCTGCTACCGGTCATCAGCTTCAACGCCAAGGCCAGCAAGGAGGACCAGCAAAAACACAACGACTTCGTCACACGGATGGTCGAGCGGGGCTACACCGACAAACAGGTACGGCTGCTGTCCGAGTGGTACCTGCGGGTCAGAAAATCACAATAACCCGCTGCCGGTCAGACCGGTTGTCGTCAGCCAGAGACCTGTGTGCGCTTTTTCTGTTACACAGGCCTCTGGAAGGTGTTCGAAAGTCGGTAGCGAGTTCAGGCAGCATCCAAGGCGCTTGGGGGAGCGTGCAATATCCCTCGGCTCTCGGTTCGATGCTGTATCACCGCTCGCCCCTTTCAGGACAGCTTCTAAGGAGCAGTCATGAGCTATGTGATCGACCGACGTCTCAATGGCAAGAACAAGAGCACGGTGAACCGCCAGCGGTTTCTGCGGCGCTACCGTGATCACATTAAAAAGGCTGTCGAAGAGGCGGTCAGCCGGCGCTCCATTACCGATATGGAACACGGCGAACAAATCAGCATTCCCGGCCGCGACATCGACGAGCCGGTGCTTCACCACGGTCGTGGTGGCAAGCAGACGGTCGTGCACCCGGGCAACAAGGAGTTCACCAGTGGCGAACACATCGCCCGCCCACCAGGAGGCGGTGGCGGTCGAGGCCCCGGCAAGGCTGGCAATTCCGGTGAAGGGATGGACGAATTCGTCTTCCAGATCACCCAGGAAGAGTTCCTCGAGTTCATGTTCGAGGATCTCGAACTGCCCAACCTGGTCAAGCGCAACCTGACCGGCACCGACACCTTCAAGACCGTGCGGGCCGGGATCAGCAACGAGGGCAACCCGTCGCGGATCAACATCATCCGCACCCTGCGTTCAGCCCACGCCCGGCGCATCGCCCTGTCCGGCAGCAGCCGGGCAAAACTGCGCGAAGCCAAGGAAGAACTTCTGCGACTCAAGCAGGAAGAACCAGACAACTTCGGCGATATTCAGGAAATCGAAGCTGAAATCGAAAAACTCAGCGCGCGCATTCACCGTGTGCCGTTTCTCGACACGTTCGACCTCAAGTACAACTTGCTCATCAAGCAGCCCAACCCCAGTTCCAAGGCCGTGATGTTCTGCCTGATGGACGTGTCCGGCTCGATGACCCAGGCGACCAAGGACATCGCCAAGCGCTTCTTTATCCTGCTGTACCTGTTTCTCAAGCGGAACTACGACAAGATCGACGTTGTGTTCATCCGCCATCACACCAGTGCCCGCGAAGTGGATGAAGAAGAGTTTTTCTACTCCCGGGAAACCGGCGGCACCATCGTCTCCAGCGCCCTGAAACTGATGCAGGAGATCATGGCCGAACGCTATCCGAGCAACGAGTGGAACATCTACGCCGCCCAGGCCTCCGATGGCGACAACTGGAACGACGACTCTCCGATCTGCCGCGACATCCTGATCAACCAGATCATGCCATTCGTGCAGTACTACACTTACGTTGAGATCACCCCGCGCGAACACCAGGCCCTTTGGTTCGAATACGAGCGCATCGCCGAAGCCTTTTCCGACACGTTTGCCCAGCAACAACTGGTCTCGGCCGGGGATATCTATCCGGTCTTCCGTGAACTCTTCCAGCGCAGGTTAGTGACATGACCGCCAAAGAGCAGAAGCGCCAACCCATTTCCACCGGCTCCGAATGGACGTTCGAGCTGATCCAGGCGTACGACCGCGAAATCAGTCGCATTGCGGCGGGTTACGCCCTCGATACGTACCCGAACCAGATCGAAGTGATCACCGCCGAGCAGATGATGGATGCCTACGCCTCCGTCGGCATGCCTCTGGGTTATCACCACTGGTCCTACGGCAAGCACTTCCTCAGCACTGAAAAATCCTACACCCGCGGCCAGATGGGTCTGGCGTACGAGATCGTGATCAACTCCGACCCGTGCATCGCCTACCTGATGGAAGAAAACACCATCTGCATGCAGGCGTTGGTGGTGGCCCATGCCTGCTACGGGCACAACAGCTTTTTCAAAGGCAATTACCTGTTCCGCACCTGGACCGACGCCAGCTCGATCATCGATTACCTGGTGTTTGCCAAGCAGTACATCATGCAATGCGAGGAGCGCCACGGCATCGACGCGGTCGAGGACCTGCTCGACTCCTGCCATGCACTGATGAACTATGGCGTCGACCGCTACAAACGCCCCTATCCGATTTCTGCGGAAGAAGAGCGCCGCCGGCAAAAGGACCGGGAGGAACATTTGCAGAAACAGATCAACGATCTGTGGCGCACCATTCCCAAGGGCGCGGACAAGTACAGCGACAAGGACAACGCGCGCTTCCCCGCCGAACCTCAGGAAAACATCCTGTATTTCATCGAAAAACATGCGCCGCTGCTGGAACCATGGCAGCGGGAAATCGTGCGCATCGTGCGCAAGATCGCCCAGTATTTTTATCCACAGCGCCAGACCCAGGTGATGAACGAAGGTTGGGCCACCTTCTGGCACTACACCCTGATGAACGATCTGTACGACGAGGGCCTGGTCACCGACGGCTTCATGATGGAGTTCCTGACGTCCCACACCAGCGTGGTGTTCCAGCCTGGCTTCGACAGCCCCTACTACAGCGGCATCAACCCTTACGCCCTGGGGTTTGCCATGTACCGTGACATCCGTCGCATGTGCGAAGAGCCCACGGAAGAAGATCGCCGCTGGTTCCCCGACATTGCCGGTACCGACTGGCTGGCAGCCATCAAGTTCGCCATGAGCAGCTTCAAGGATGAGAGCTTCATCCTGCAGTACCTCTCACCCAAGGTGATCCGCGACCTCAAGCTGTTCAGCATTCTCGATGACGATCAGAAGGACGACCTGCTGGTGCCCGCCATTCACGACGAAGGTGGCTACCGCATCATCCGGGAAACCCTGGCCGCGCAGTACAACCTGGGCAATCGCGAACCTAACGTGCAGATCTATAGCATCGACCGGCGTGGCGACCGCTCCCTGACCCTGCGTCACCAGCAACACGACCGCAAACCGCTGGGCGACTCGACCGAAGAAGTGCTCAAACACCTGCACCGCCTTTGGGGTTTCGACATTCACCTGGAAACCCTGCAAGGGGACACCGTGATGAAAACCCACCATGTGCCGCCCCGAAACGAGCACGGCGAAGGTGATTACGGTCGACTGGACCTGGCTGTCATCCATCTTTGATCCGCTTTGCGCCTCCGAAAGCTCGATGCAAGGGTTATCCTGTCGAGCTAACGGAGGTTTTTTATGCGTATTTATAAAGTCGGCGGTGCGGTACGTGATCGCCTGCTGGGTATACCGGTCACCGATATCGACTGGGTCGTGGTCGGCGCCACCACCGAAGAAATGCTTGCCAAGGGCTTTCGTCCGGTGGGCGCGGATTTCCCGGTGTTCCTTCATCCAAAAAGCGGTGAGGAATACGCCCTCGCCCGCACCGAGCGCAAAAGCGGGCGCGGTTACGGCGGGTTCACTTTTCACGCCAGTCCTGAAGTCACCCTTGAAGAAGATCTGATCCGTCGCGACCTGACCATCAACGCCATGGCCGAAGACGATCAGCAGAACCTGACCGACCCCTACCACGGCCAGCGCGATCTCGAAGCGCGCCTGCTGCGCCATGTTTCCCCGGCGTTTGCCGAGGATCCGCTCAGAGTCCTGCGTGTAGCCCGCTTTGCCGCGCGATATGCCGCGCTGGGTTTTACCGTCGCCCCGGAAACCCTTGAACTGATGCGTCAACTCAGCGAGTCAGGCGAGCTTGAGGCGCTGACTCCCGAGCGCAGCTGGAAGGAAATCTCCCGCGCCCTGATGGAAGATCAGCCACAGATGTTTATCGAGGTGTTGCGTGCATGTGGCGCACTCAAGGTGCTGATGCCGGAGGTCGACGCACTGTTCGGCGTCCCGCAGCCCCCGGCCCATCACCCGGAAATCGATACTGGCGCACACACCCTGAGCGTGTTGCAGCAAGCAGCACTGCACAAACAGCCGCTGAGCGTGCGCTGGGCCTGCCTGCTGCACGATCTGGGCAAGGGCCTGACGCCAGAGGAGGAATGGCCGCGGCACATTGCCCACGAGTTCAAGGGCCTGAAGCTGATCAAAGCGGTCAACGAACGCTTCAAGGCGCCGAGAGACTGCCAGGAACTGGCAATGCTGGTGGGCGAGTACCACACCCACGGGCATCGCGCCCTGGAGTTGAAACCATCGACATTGCTGGAATTGTTGCAAAGTTTCGACGTTTACCGTCGGCCACAGCGGTTCGAGGAGTTCATCGCGGCATGCGAAATGGATGCGCGCGGACGCGAAGGACTGGAGCAGAGAAGTTATCCACAGGCGGATTATCTGCGTGGGGCGGCGACTGCGGCGCGAACCGTTGCGGTTCAGCCGTTGCTGGAGAAGGGGTTCAAGGGGCCGGAGTTGGGTGAGGCGATCAAGCGTGAGCGGCTCAAGGCGTTGAAGGCCTACAAAGACAATGCCTGAAGAGCAAAAGATCGCAGCCTTCGGCAGCTCCTACAGGGTGCACATCAATCCTCTGTAGGAGCTGCCGAAGGCTGCGATCTTTTGCCTTACAACAAATTCGAAGGGGTCAACTGTTCGCCGCGCCACTCGAATGCCACCGGCGCCAAGACCTGATCGATCTGAGCTTCACCCCACAAAGTAGCAAAACTTTTGCCTACACCTGGATGCACTCTGTCTGGCGCGATCAGCGACAACGGCCACAACACAAAGGCATTTTTCAGAATTTCGGCCCGCGGCAGAATCAAGCCATCGAAGTTGCCCACCAGCTCCCCGAACAACAACACGTCGATATCCAGCGGCAAACCTCGGCGATCCGGTGCGTAACGACCGTTATCCGCCTCGATGAACTTCAGTCGACGATCAAGCTCCATCAGCGGCAGATCGGTATACGCCGACACCACGAAATTGAAGAACGGCCCGCTCTTGATGCCCACCGGCTGGCTTTCGAACACCGCCGAACAGCGGATATCGACAAGGAACGCCGCCAATGCATCGAGCCCCGCCCGCAAATGGGTTTCACGCTCGATATTGCTACCGAGCCCGAGGTACACCTGAGTCAGCGACATCCGCGCTCGATCTCCACGCCCACACCACCAGTGGCAGCCGGGACCGCGCCTGGCTTGGTCAGCTTCAGACGCACCCAGGTGATCTTGAATTCGCTCATCAGCACTTCAACCAGACGCTCGGCAAAAGTCTCGACCAGCTGATATTGCGCCTGCTCGGCAAACGCCTGGATGCGCGAGGAAACACTGGCGTAGTCGAGCGCCAGGGTCAGGTCATCACCGGCCGCGGCCGGGCGATTATCCCAGGCGAAGCTCAGGTCAAGACGCAAGCACTGTCGGATGCCTCGCTCCCAGTCGTAGGCACCAATCACCGTGTCGACTTCCAGGCCCTCGATAAACACTCTGTCCAAGCACTTCTCTCCGCTACACGACAAGGGCGCAATGCGCCGTTAGAATCAGGGCTTCCTCGCCCGGAATAGTTAGCATGTTTTGGTTATTGGCGATCCTCGCCTACCTGCTCGGCTCTCTGTCCTTTGCCATTTTGCTCAGCCGCCTGACCGGTAACCCCGATCCGCGAATGAGTGGCTCGGGCAATGCCGGCGCCACCAACATGTTGCGCCTGGCCGGCAAGAAACTCGCCATCCTGACCCTGCTCGGCGACCTTTGCAAAGGCCTGCTGCCGGTACTGATAGCGCGCCTTGCGGGCCTTTCGCAGCAGGAGCAAGCCTGGATCGGCGTCTATGCCGTCATCGGCCACCTGTTTCCGCTGTACTTCCGCTTTCGCGGCGGCAAGGGTGTCGCCACCGCTGCCGGCATGTTGCTGGGGCTGTATCCGCCCGCCGCCCTTCTGGCGGTCTGCGCCTGGCTCTTGACGTTCTACCTGACCCGCACCAGCTCCCTGGCCGCCCTGATCGCCACGCCGCTGACCCTGCCGTTGCTGGCCTGGCAAGAACCAGCGGCCCTGCTGCCCATGAGCACGCTCACCGGGCTGATCGTCTGGCGCCATCGCGGCAATCTACGCGACCTGTTTGCCGGGCGCGAACGGCATTTCTAGCGGCCGGACATGAGCACCGCTCATCACAACGCCGACAACTGCTCCATCGGCCAGCGTGCCTGCACACTGATCGCCAGGCTTTCCTGCTGACCAGCCTGCAAGCGCTGGCAGCCGGCAAAGGCGATCATCGCGCCGTTATCGGTACAGAACTGCGGACGGGCATAAAACACATCGCCCTTCATATCGCCGAGCATTTTCTCCAGAGAAGTGCGCAACGCCTTGTTGGCACTGACGCCCCCGGCGATCACCAGGCGCTTCATGCCGGCGGCTTTAAGGGCACGCTTGCACTTGATGGTCAAAGTCTCCACCACGGCCTGCTGGAACGCCAGTGCGATGTCGCATTGGGCTTGCTCGCCGTCGTCCCCGGCACTGACGCATTGTTGCCAGGTATTCAACGCAAAGGTTTTCAGGCCACTGAAGCTGAAATCCAGGCCCGGGCGGTCGCACATCGGACGCGGGAAGACGAAACGCCCTGCAACACCCTGCTCTGCAAGGCGAGCGATCTCAGGTCCCCCCGGATAATTGAGCCCCATCATCTTGGCCGTCTTGTCGAAAGCTTCGCCGGCCGCATCATCCAGGGTCTCGCCCAAGAGCGTGTACTGACCAATTCCGTCGACCTGAACCAGCTGCGTATGACCACCGGAGACCAACAAAGCGACGAACGGGAATTCCGGCGGTTGCGACTCCAGCATCGGTGCCAGCAAGTGGCCTTCCATGTGGTGTACGCCGAGGGCCGGAATGCCCCAGGCAAAGGCCAGCGCCTGGGCGCAGGAAGCCCCCACCAGCAAGGCACCGACCAGGCCAGGACCCGCGGTATAGGCGATGGCGTCGATCTCGGTCGGCACGCAGTCGGCCTCGGCCAACACCTGACGAATCAAGGGCAGCATGCGTTTGACGTGATCGCGCGAAGCCAGCTCTGGCACCACGCCACCATAGGCGCGGTGCAGGTCGATCTGACTGAAAAGCGCATCGGCCAACAGCCCGCGTTCACTGTCATATAATGCGACGCCGGTTTCGTCGCAGGAGGTTTCTAATCCCAGTACTAGCATGGGTTTGCGCCTTGTTTAGGCTGAATTCGAAGGCGCGCATAATAGTCGTCGCGGGATGCCCCGACCAGCGGTTTTCGATCAGAGGCTTTGCATTCCGAGCGATGAGGGGTTAACATCCGCAACCCTTAAAAACCGACGTCTTCAAGTGCTCTTTTGCCGCGAGGATGTTGACCCCGGTAATGAATGAAGGTAGCTCTGGATGCCAGCCGTCAAAGTAAAAGAGAACGAACCCTTCGACGTAGCTCTGCGTCGTTTCAAGCGCTCCTGCGAAAAAGCCGGTGTACTGGCTGAAGTTCGTAGCCGCGAATTTTACGAGAAGCCAACTTCTGAGCGTAAGCGCAAAGCAGCTGCTGCTGTTAAGCGTCACGCCAAGAAAGTTCAGCGCGAACAGCGCCGCGCCGTTCGTCTGTACTAATACACAGACGACCGTAGCAAGCTTCTGCCAAGCCCGGCCCTCAGCCGGGCTTATGGCATTTGCGTAAAACGCTTGATGCTTCACTGTCGAAGCCGCAGACGCGACCGAGACAAATCTGCTTCACCGCGTCAGACCTGGCTCTTTTGCCAGCGGTGCACGTCTTTTCTGACGAGCCTTTCAAGGCTACTGACGAGCACACCCACTGATTCCTCTCACGACGATCAGCCCAAGGCACCTGCTTGCGTGCCGAATGATGAGCTATCCGAGGCCTGTGATTGGCCGCAGCGGATTCAGCGCAACACATTCAAACAGTCGAATACTGAATGGCATTAACGTCAGTGGATTTTCGGCAGATACACTTCCCGACAGCGATTTCGCAGACGACACTGGTCGAGCCGCATACTTTGCGCGCCTCAATCAATGCCCGCGTTCGGTCGCCGTACGTTTCGGGCTCCTTTCAGCGCAGATGACGAGAACGCCATGGCCGGGCTAATTCCCCAGAGCTTCATTGACGACCTTCTGAACCGCACCGACATCGTCGATGTGGTCAGCTCGCGCCTGCAATTGAAAAAAGCCGGCAAGAACCACACCGCCTGCTGCCCGTTCCACAAGGAAAAGACACCCTCGTTCAGCGTCAGCCCCGACAAGCAGTTCTATTACTGCTTCGGCTGCGGCGCTGGCGGCAACGCCCTCGGCTTCATCATGGACCACGACAACCTGGATTTCGTCCAGGCGGTCGAAGAACTGGCCAAAGCCGCCGGCATGGAAATCCCCCGCGAAGAAAGCGGCCGCCCGCACAAGCCGCGGCAGCCGACCGATTCGCCGCTGTATCCGCTGCTCAGCGCCGCCGCCGACTTTTATCGCCAGGCCTTGAAAAGCCATCCATCGCGCAAGGCCGCCGTGGACTACCTGAAAGGTCGCGGGCTGACCGGCGAAATCGCCCGGGACTTCGGCCTGGGCTTTGCACCGCCCGGCTGGGACAACCTGTTCAAGCACTTGAGCAGCGATACCCTGCAACAAAAAGCCATGATCGATGCCGGCCTGCTGATCGAAAACGCCGAAAGCGGCAAACGTTACGACCGCTTCCGCGACCGAGTGATGTTCCCGATCCGCGACAGCCGCGGGCGTGTCATTGCCTTTGGCGGCCGGGTATTGGGCGACGACAAGCCGAAGTACCTCAACTCCCCGGAAACCCCGGTATTCCATAAGGGCCAGGAACTCTACGGCCTGTACGAAGCGCGCAAGACCAACCGCAACCTCGACGAGATCATCGTCGTCGAGGGCTACATGGACGTCATTGCCCTGGCCCAGCAAGGCCTGCGCAATGCCGTCGCGACCTTGGGTACCGCCACCAGCGAAGAGCACCTCAAGCGGCTGTTTCGCGTCGTGCCCAGCGTGCTGTTCTGCTTCGACGGCGATCAGGCTGGTCGCAATGCGGCATGGCGAGCACTGGAGGCAACACTTTCGAGCCTGCAGGACGGTCGTCGTGCACGTTTTCTGTTCCTGCCCGAGGGCGAGGATCCGGACACCCTGGTCCGCTCCGAAGGCACTGACGCCTTCCGCGCACGGATCAACCAGCATGCACAACCTCTGGCCGATTACTTCTTCCAGCAATTGACGGAAGAAGCCGACCCGCGCTCGCTCGAGGGCAAGGCCCACATGGCCACCCTCGCCGCACCGCTGATCGACAAAGTCCCGGGCGCCAACCTGCGCACCCTGATGCGCCAGCGCCTGAGCGAAATCACCGGCTTGAGCGGCGAAGCGGTGAGCCAGTTGGCACAAAGCGCCCCGCAGGAAGCACCGCCGGCCTACGATCCGGGCATCGATTACGACGCGATGCCCGATTACAGCGACTATCATCAGCCGCAGGCACAGGACATGTATGTGCCGCAGCAGGAATGGACGCCAAAGAAGCCCGGTGCAGGAGGCAAGAAATGGGACAAGAAACCGTGGGACAAGAATGGCAAACGGGGCGGTGATCGCGATCAACCCCGCGCGCCACGGGTGCCCGCCGCCGTAGAACCGCCGACCCTCGCCGCCTTGCGCACGCTGCTGCATCACCCGCAACTGGCCGAGAAAGTCGAGGATGCCGGGCACTTCGCCGCCGAGGATCACACCAACACACAATTGCTGGTGGCGCTGCTCGAGGCCGTGCAGAAGAATCCCAAGCTAAACTCAATTCAGCTGATTGCCCGCTGGCACGGCACAGAGCAGGGCCGCTTGCTCAAGGCCCTGGCGGAAAAGGAATGGCTGATTGATGGAGACAACCTTGAACAACAGTTTTTCGACACCATTACTAGCTTGTCAGCCCGCCAACGCGAGCGAAACCTGGAACAACTTCTTCGAAAAGCACGTCAAAGTGAATTGAGCACCGAAGAGAAAAACCAACTGCGCGACCTTTTAAGTCGCAATGTTTCCGCATCAAACCCGACCTCAACTGGCGCGTGAGGTCATAGCTCAGGTATAATCCTCGGCTTGTTTTTTGCCCGCCAAGACCTTCAGTGGATAGGGTGTTATGTCCGGAAAAGCGCAACAGCAGTCTCGTATCAAAGAGTTGATCACACTTGGTCGTGAGCAGGGCTACCTGACTTACGCGGAGGTCAACGACCACCTGCCGGAGGATATTTCAGATCCGGAACAGGTGGAAGACATCATCCGCATGATCAATGACATGGGGATCAACGTATTCGAGGTTGCGCCAGATAAGGATTCCCTTATGCTGGCCGACGCCGATACCGACGAAGCCGCAGCCGAAGAGGCCGCTGCAGCGTTGGCTGCGGTCGAGACCGACATTGGTCGCACTACCGACCCGGTGCGCATGTACATGCGCGAAATGGGTACGGTGGAGCTCCTCACGCGTGAAGGCGAAATTGAAATCGCCAAGCGTATTGAAGAGGGCATCCGTGAGGTGATGAGCGCCATCGCGCACTTCCCTGGCACGGTTGATCATATTCTCTCCGAGTACACCCGCGTCACCACCGAAGGTGGCCGCCTGTCCGACGTCCTGAGCGGTTATATCGACCCGGACGACGGCATCGCGCCGCCTGCGGCAGAAGTGCCGCCACCGATTGACGCGAAAGCCGTCAAGGCGGATGACGACACCGACGACGAAGACGGTGAAGCCTCGGATGACGAGGAAGAAGCCGAAAGCGGTCCGGATCCGATCATCGCCGCCCAGCGTTTTGGCGCCGTGGCCGATCAGATGGAAATCACCCGCAAGGCGCTGAAAAAGCACGGTCGTCACAACAAGGCAGCGATTGCCGAGTTGCTGGCCCTGGCCGACCTGTTCATGCCGATCAAACTGGTGCCGAAGCAATTCGAAGCCCTGGTCGAGCGTGTTCGCAGCGCCCTGGATCGCCTGCGTCAGCAAGAGCGTGCAATCATGCAGCTCTGCGTTCGTGATGCACGCATGCCGCGTGCAGACTTCCTGCGCCAGTTCCCGGGCAACGAAGTCGACGAAAGCTGGAGTGACGCCCTGGCCAAAGGCAAAAGCAAATACGCTGAAGCCATTGGCCGCCTGCAGCCGGACATCGTCCGTTGCCAGCAGAAGCTGACTGCGCTGGAAACCGAAACAGGTTTGACCATCGCCGAGATCAAGGACATCAACCGTCGCATGTCGATCGGTGAGGCCAAGGCCCGCCGCGCGAAGAAAGAGATGGTTGAAGCCAACTTGCGTCTGGTGATCTCGATCGCCAAGAAGTACACCAACCGTGGCCTGCAATTCCTCGATCTGATCCAGGAAGGCAACATCGGCTTGATGAAAGCGGTAGACAAGTTCGAATACCGTCGCGGCTACAAGTTCTCGACTTATGCCACCTGGTGGATCCGTCAGGCGATCACTCGCTCGATCGCCGACCAGGCCCGCACCATCCGTATTCCGGTGCACATGATCGAGACGATCAACAAGCTCAACCGCATTTCCCGGCAGATGCTGCAGGAAATGGGTCGCGAACCGACCCCGGAAGAGCTGGGCGAACGCATGGAAATGCCTGAGGACAAGATCCGCAAGGTATTGAAGATCGCTAAAGAGCCGATCTCCATGGAAACCCCGATCGGTGATGACGAAGACTCCCATCTGGGTGACTTCATCGAAGACTCGACCATGCAGTCGCCAATCGATGTTGCAACCGTTGAGAGCCTTAAAGAAGCGACTCGCGAAGTGCTGTCCGGCCTCACTGCCCGTGAAGCCAAGGTACTGCGCATGCGTTTCGGTATCGACATGAATACCGACCACACCCTCGAAGAGGTTGGTAAACAGTTTGACGTGACCCGCGAGCGGATTCGTCAGATCGAAGCCAAGGCGCTGCGCAAGTTGCGCCACCCGACGAGAAGCGAGCATCTGCGCTCCTTCCTCGACGAGTGATCACAAAACCCCCGGCCCAGGCCGGGGGTTTTGTTTTATGGCAGATTAATATCTCCACACCTCCCCCTCCGCCCTATAGCCCGTCTACACTCGAAGCATTCCCAAGAGCCATAACGAGACCGTTATGCCCAGACTGCCGACCGTGCTTTTTTTGCTGTCGCTCATGACCTGGACCGCAACGGCTGGCGCGCTGACTCTAACTGAGGATGAACGTAGCTGGCTGGCGGCTCACCCGGACTTGCGCCTGGGTGTCGATGCATCGTGGCCGCCCTTCGAGTTTCGCGACGATGAGGGCCGCTACCAGGGCCTTGCCGCGGATTACATCGAGGTCATTCGCCAACGGCTGAAAACCCGGCTCACGCCCATCGAGCCGGTGAGCTGGACCGCCGTCCTGGAACAAGCCAAAAAGGGCAAAATCGACCTGCTGCCGGGCATCATGTCGACCCCGGAACGCCAGAAATACCTGTCGTTCACCCGCCCCTATCTGGATTTTCCGATCGTCATCCTGGCCCATGTCAGGGGCGCCCAGCCACACAAATTGCAAGACCTGTATGGCCTGAAAATCGCCGTGGTGGAAAACTACGCCCCCCACGAACTGCTGCGAACCCACAATCCCGACCTGAACCTGGTGGCGATGCCCAACGTCAGCTCGGCGTTACAGGCGCTGGCCACCGGTGCAGTGGATGCGGTGGTGGGCGATCTAGCGTCCAGCGTCTGGAGCCTGCGTCAGCTCAAGCTCGACGGCTTGTATGTCAGCGGTGAAACCCCCTATCGCTATCAACTGGCCATGGCAGTACCCCGCGACAACGCAATCCTCGTCGGCATTCTCGACAAAGTCCTGGCGGACATGAGCCCCGCCGAAATCAGCGCCATTCAGGAGCATTGGGTCGGTAACGTCATCGATCATCGGACATTCTGGAATGACCTGCTTATGTATGGCCTGCCCGGATTGCTGTTGCTGACCCTGGTATTGGCGTCGGTTATCCGCATCAACCGCCGCTTGAGTTCGGAAATCGCCCGCCGGGTCGATCTTGAACAGGAACTGCGCAGCAGCGAGTACCACTACCGTGGCCTGGTAGAGAGCCTGTCGGCCATCGCCTGGGAAGCAAAGGTCACCGACTACACCTACAGCTATGTATCGCCCCACGCCGAAGATCTTCTTGGCTATCCCCTCTCCCATTGGCTGATTCCGGGCTTCTGGCGCAACATCATTCACCCCGCCGACCTGATTCGTGCCCAGACTTTCTGCGATCACGAAGTGCTGGCCGGGCGCGATCACAGCCTCGATTACCGGGTGATCACCGCCGACGGGCGCTGCCTGTGGGTGCGCGATATCGTCAGCCTGATCGAACACGGACATGAGCCGGTGATGCGCGGGCTGATGATTGACATCACCGATGCCAAGCGCACCGAAGAAGCGCTGCGCTTGTCAGAACAGAAATTCGCTTCCGTGTTCCAGCAATGCCCTGACATTCTGGTGATCGCCCGCCTGAGCGACGGTTGCCTGCTGGAGGTCAACGAAGCGTTCGAAGAACAGATCGGCCTCAAGGCCGAGGACGTCATTGGACTGACCGCCACCGACCTGAACATCTGGGGGATTCCCGGCGTTGGGCCGGGTCTGTTGCAACGCTTGCAGGCCGGCAGCATCCGCAACCTGGAAATGCCCTTTCGTCGCAGCAACGGCCAGGTGTTCACCGGGCTGATCTCCGCTGAACCGTTCGACCTCGACATGACACCGGCACTGGTGGTCGTGGTGCGAGACATCACACAGCTCAAGGAAACCCAGCAACAACTGCAAACGTCCGAAGAAAAGTTCGCCAAGGCTTTCCATGCGTCCCCCGACGGCCTGTTGCTGTCGCGGCAAAGTGACGGTTTGCTGTTGGAGGTCAACGAGGGTTTCAGTCGCATCACCGGATTCAACAGCGCCATGTCGGTGGATCGCTCGGTGTTGGACCTGGGGATCTGGGTCAATCTCAATGAACGCAAACAAATGCTCGACCTGCTGCATCGGGACGGTTTTGTCCGCGACTTCAGTTGCCATATCCGCCGCAGCGACGGGCAGATCCGTCTCTGTGAGGTGTCCAGCCGTCCGCTGCCGATCGGCGATGACGACTGCATGCTGACCATCGCCCGGGACATCACCGAGCGGCACCTGATGCAGGAAAAACTGCAACAAGCCGCGACCGTGTTCGAAAGCACCGCCGAAGGCGTGTTGATCACCGATACCCAACAGCACATCAGCGCGGTCAACCGTGCCTTCACCGAAATCACCGGTTACAGCGAAAGCGAAGCGCTGGGCCACACGCCACGGCTGCTCGCTTCGGGCTTGCATGACAGCGCGTTCTACGCGGCCATGTGGCATCAATTGACTGCCGAAGGTCATTGGCAGGGCGAGATTTCCAATCGGCGCAAAAATGGCGAGCTGTACCCGAGCTGGCTGACCATCAGCGCCGTGCGCAACCGTGACAAGTTCATCACCCACTTTGTCGCGGTATTCGCCGACATCTCCAGCCTCAAGCATGCCCAGGCCAAGCTCGACTACCAGGCGCACCACGACCCGCTGACCGGCCTGCCGAACCGCACGCTGTTCGAAAACCGCTTGCTGATGGCACTCAACAACCAGCAGGAGAACGGCGGCCAGGGCGCCGTGCTGTTCCTTGACCTTGACCGCTTCAAGCACATCAACGACAGCCTCGGCCACCCGGTGGGCGACCTGCTGCTCAAGGGCATTGCCGTACGTCTCAAGGAGCAGTTGCGGGACATCGACACCGTGGCACGCCTGGGCGGTGACGAGTTCATTATCCTGCTGCCGGGCCTGCAACAACCCAGTGATGCCGACAACATCGCCACCAAATTGCTCAATTGTTTCGCCGCGCCGTTCCAGGCCGGCGAACACGAGTTTTTCATCAGCTCCAGCATCGGCACCAGCCTCTATCCCAAGGATGGCTGCGATGTTGCCACGCTGATCAAGAACGCCGACGCAGCGATGTACCGCTCCAAAGCCAAGGGCCGCAACCGCGTCGAAAGCTACACCCGCGACCTCACCGCCCAGGCCAGCGAACGCGTGGCGCTGGAACATGAACTGCGCCGCGCCATCGAACGCAACGAGTTGCACCTGTGCTACCAACCGAAAATCAGCCTCGTCGACTACAGCCTGGTCGGCGCCGAAGCCCTGATCCGCTGGCGCCACCCGACCTTTGGCGACGTGCCGCGGGAACACTTCATCCCGCTGGCTGAAGAAAACGGCATGATCCTGCAAATCGGCGACTGGGTCCTGGAAACCGCCTGCCGGCAGATGGCCGAATGGCACCGGCTGTACGAAAGCCCCGGCCCGCTGTCGGTCAACCTTGCCGGCGCCCAATTGCGCCAGCCCAACCTGCTGGGCCGCATCGAACAGTTGCTCAAGGACAACGGCCTCAACCCCGGATTCCTGCAACTGGAAATCACCGAAAACTTCATCATGAGCCAGGCCGAAGAAGCGCTGGCGGTGCTGCATCAACTCAAACATCTGGGCGTGCAACTGGCCATCGATGACTTCGGCACCGGCTACTCGTCCCTGAGCTACCTCAAGCGCCTGCCGCTGGACATCCTCAAGATCGACCAGTCCTTCGTCCGCGGCCTGCCGGACGACCCCCACGATGCGGCAATCGTACGCGCCATCATCGCCCTCGGACGCAGCATGCAATTCACCGTGATTGCCGAAGGCGTCGAGACCCAAGCGCAACAGCAATTCCTCGCCGCCGAGGGCTGCGAACAGATCCAGGGCTACATTGTCAGCCTGCCCTTGCCCCCCGACGAATTCGCCGCGACGTTTCTTCGTACAACCGTAATGGCTTTTTCGGATAGCACAGCCGCGAAACCGTCGCTATAATCCGCGACCTACTGAGGGCCTATAGCTCAGTTGGTTAGAGCAGAGGACTCATAATCCTTTGGTCCACGGTTCAAGTCCGTGTGGGCCCACCAAACAAGAAAGCCGCGCATTGCGCGGCTTTTGCGTGTCTGGATAGACCGAAACAGTAGAGCCATTTGTTAATCGTTCAGCTGGCAAAGTTCTCGATCTTTACCTGGCCCTCGGGGAAAGTGGCGATGATTTCCAGCTCGCCCCCCATGGCGCGGATGTAGTTGCGCAAAGTACTGATGTACATGTCCGTTCGCCGCTCCATCTTGGAGATCGCCGCCTGGTTGACATGCAGTGTCCTGGCCAGTGTGTCCTGACTCAACGCTTGCGCCTGACGCAACTCGTGCAACGGCATTTGAGCTCGTAGCTTCTGATGCAAGGCCTCGACACGCGCTTGAGACTCTGGAGAGCGACGTGCCACCAAATCAGCAAATTTTTTAGCCATTGTCATAGCCCTCTTTCATCAATGTTTCCAAGTGCTCGTCGTAGAGACGCTCGGCCAGTGGCACGTGTTCCGCATACCAACGCTCCTGGCCGGTTTTATCACCGCCAATCAGCAGGATCGCGCTGCGCCGTGGATCAAACGCGTACAGCACACGGTACGGCCTGCCAGCGTGCTGCACCCTTAACTCACGCAGGTTGCCATGCCGTGAACCCTTGATATCGCTGGTATGCGGAAAACCCAAGTGTGGGCCATCCTCGCCCAGCAACATCACCGTGGCCTGAACCGAGTCCTGTTCGGCCTCGTTCAGGCGATCCCACCAGGCCTCAAATTCATCCGTGTATTCGACGTCCCATTTCATACAAATATGCCACCAAAGGAATATAACCTCAAAGGAATAAATTTATGAGCTTCAGCGGTGCCCAACCACCCTGAGTCCCCTGTCAATTGTTAGCGATGGTTACTGGCGGGGCGGCCTCATGACAACGCGGATACCAGGCGTTTGGCGCAACGACTCAAAGGATGCACCGGCCTGGAAAATCGCTCGTCGTGCCAGTCTTCGTTTACTGAGGGTGTCGAAATATCGGATGACGCCTTAGGACCTTGTAGGCAAACTCCGAATCTTGCTTTTGGGCACTTTGCCGCCTTGTTGCGCTTTTCTTTGACGGGATAGTCTCCGGACGTCGCTGAGCATTCAGCGATCGGGCTTGGAAACCCGTCGGATCACAGCGCAACAGCATCCCCACCACGATTCCAGACGTTTTTTGACGACTGCGAACCCTGTGTTATGGCAGCTGTGCGCGGGACGCCTTTGGGCGTGCCGGATCTTTGGTCCCCGGTTTCCAACCTGCGCACAGCCGCCACCCATTCGCTTGGAAACGAACGTGGCGACTCCTCTAACGCTGGAGTATGACCATGACCAAAACAGATTCGCCCGCACCCTCAGAGCTGAAAACCATTGGCTTCACGCCCTTCCTGTTTCTCTCGGACCAACCACTGTTCCACGTCTGCCACAACGTCCCCATCGCCGACGCCCTGGCCCAAGCCTCCGACCTGCTCTACCTCGCCAAGTCCCTGACCGTGGACGCCGCCTACGCTCAAGACTCCGACCGCCACGCCTGGGCCGCGCACTACCTGACGACGATGAGCAAAGCGGTGATTGATGATGTAGTGAAGGTGTTGATGCGCAGACCTGCTCAAACGAGAGCACAAGCAGATCAATAGAATAAACAGAGCCTGAAAATTCCCAAAAAGGGACCGAGCGTTCCCTTTTTGGGACTGATAGGGCCAGGCTCTTCAGTCCAAACACATCACGATGGTATGGGCTGCACGGCCCGCAGCCGTTCCAGCATCGGCCCGGTGAACACCACCTCATACGTATCCGCCGCCCGCCCCCATTGCTCCACAAGAGCCATACCGTCCACCAGCGCCCCTGCCAATTCGGCAATCGTCTCGGCCTGATCCTCGATGATTTTTTGCGTCCGACCCCACACCCGATCAGTCATCGCTTTAAGCTCCGCCGTTATGCGCTCGTTCGACGCCGAATCGGTATCGGGGTAGACGATGTTGCGCAGCAGATGCTGAAGCTCCCTGATTTTTGCGTAGTCCTGTTCCGCCCCCTGCTCGCCTTTGAGGATGGCGGTGGCTTTGAGCTTGTCGACGTGTTTTGCGGTTGAAGATTTTGAAGCGAGTGTCTGCGCCATAGCGCCCGCCAGGAGCACCATCATCCGGGCTTCCAGATGTTCCTTCATGGCATCTATCGACAAAATGGGGCGCACCAGCGTAATGGAGGCCCCACCCTGGTGGCGCAAATCCCTGGTCACGGTCAGGGTCACGCCGCCCGTTTCAAATCCCAGGGCGCGGGCCACCACGTAGTGCCCCATTTCGTGATGGGCGATCTGCAATGCGCGGTCGCGTACAGCGGCAGGCAGGTTCGTCGTCATGTCCATTGCCTCGGATCCTTCGTACTCGCATTCGACTACGAGTGACGGTCGCTGTCCATCCTGTCGCCCCGCACAATCATGTAGGAGCGAGCTTGCTCGCGATGGACTTGAACGCGCCGCGGCCATTCAGACAGCACGCGTTATCGTTAACGTCCATCGCGAGCAAGCTCGCTCCTACACCACCTTACTTGGGCAAAGCGTAGGCAATCACATAATCCCCACGATCCGTCGACTGACGCGCACCGCCCACCGTCAGCAGGATGTACTGCCTGCCGGTTTTCGGTGAAACGTAGGTCATCGGCCCGGACTGGCTGCCCACCGGCAAGCGCGACTTCCAGATTTCGTTGCCGTTGCCGGTGTCGAAGGCGCGCAGGTAGAAGTCCTGGGTGCCGGCGAAGAACAGCAGGCCCGACTGGGTGGCGAGCGATGCGCCGAGGGTCGGCATGCCGATCGGGATCGGCAGGTGCATGCGGATGCCCAGCGGGCCGGTGTCCTGTACGGTGCCGACCGGGACTTGCCACATCAGTTTGTGGGTCTTGAGGTCGATGGCGGACATGGTGCCGAACGGTGGTTTCTGGCACGGAATGCCAACCGCCGAGAGGAAGCGCTCGCGCATGGCGCCGAACGGTGTGCCTTCCTGCGGCACCACGCCCATTTCGATGCCGCTGGCTCCGGCTTTGATCTTGTCGCGCGGGATCATGTAGTTGGCCAGGCCCAGGCGCATGTCGTTGACGAACATGTAGCTGGTGTTCGGATCAACCGAGACACTGCCCCAGTTCATGCCGCCCAGCGAGCCCGGGAACTGCAGGGCGCGGTCCATGCCCGGCGGGGTGTAGACGCCTTCGTGGCGCATGCCTTTGAACTGGATGCGGCACATCAACTGGTCAAACGGCGTGGCGCCCCACATATCGGACTCGGTCAGGGTCTTGTTGCCGATTGACGGCATGTCGACCGAGAACGGCTGGGTTTGCGAATAGCGTTCGCCGGGAACCTTGCCTTGTGGCACCAGACGTTCTTCGACGCGGGCAATCGGTACGCCGGTTTCGCGGTTGAGCAGGAAGATCTCGCCCTGCTTGGTGACTTGCGCCAGGGCTGGCTGGGTCCCGCCCTTGTCGTCCGGCACGTCGTACAGCAGCGGTTGCGCCGGCAGGTCGAAGTCCCACAGGTCGTGGTGAGTGGTCTGGAAGTGCCAGCGCACCTGACCGGTTTTCACGTCGATGGCGACGATGGACGAGCTCCACTTGTCGTCGAACTCGGTGCGTTGACCGCCGAAGAAGTCTGGCGTTGCGTTGCCGGTCGGCAGGTAGACCAGACCGAGTTTGGCGTCGTAGGACATGGCCGACCACACGTTCGGCGTGCCACGGGTGTAAGTCTCACCGGCGGGCGGACGTTTAGTGGTGTTCGGATTGCCCGGATCCCACGCCCACACCAGTTCGCCGCTGCGCACGTCGTAGGCACGCACCACGCCCGGCGGTTCGCCGGTGGAGTAGTTGTCGGCCACGCGGCCGCCAACGATCACCACGTCCCCTGCGACCAATGGGGTCGAGGTTTGCTGGTAGTAACCGGGCTTCACTTCGCCCATGTCGGTGGTCAGGTCGACGGTGCCTTTGTTGCCGAACTCTTCGCAGGGCTTGCCGGTGTCGGCGTTGATGGCGATCAGACGGGCATCGCCGGTCGGCAGAAACAGACGTTTCGTACAGGCGGTTGGCTGATTGTCCGAAGACGCCGGGGTTTCGGAGTAGCCCAGGCCACGGCAGCGCTGCCAGTTGGGCGCGGTGCCTTGCGGGTCGAATTTCCAGCGCTGGGCGCCGGTGTCGGCATCCAGAGCGAAGACTTTGCCGTAGGCGGTGCAGGTGTAGACCGTGTCACCGATCTGCAGCGGGGTGTTCTGGTCTTCGGCGCCGGCACCGGTGCTTTGCGGGATATCGCCGGTGCGGAAGGTCCAGGCGACCTGCAACTTGTCGATGTTGCCCTTGTTGATCTGGTCCAGCGCGGCAAAGCGGTTGCCGGCGGTGGTGTTGCCCCAGTGCGCCCAGTCTTTCTGCTCGGTGCCCGGCAGGACCGGCGTTACCGCAGGTTCAACGGAGGCCTTGACCACGTGGGTCGGCACGAACATGTAGGCCATCGTCGCTACAACGCCCACACCCAGAATGCCGGCCAGACCGTAGGCGCCACGCCCGCCGGTCGCGCCCGAAGCGCGGACCAGGGTCGGATAGATCAGCGCCACCACCAGACCGATCACGGCGAAGGTCAGCACCCGCGAGACCAGCGGCCAGTATTCAAGACCGGCATCCCATACCGCCCAGATCGCGGTGAGGACCAGCGCCACACCATACAGCCAGGCGCCCAGCGGCTTGCGACGGGCAATCAACAGGCCGGACACCAGCATCGCCAGGCCCATCAGCAGGAAATACCCACTGCCGCCCAGCGCAATCAGATAGCCGCCGCCACCCGCCAGGCCGAGCCCGATCAGTGCAATCAGCACACCCAGCCCCGCCAGCAACCATTTGCTGCCGGCGGCAGCCCCAGAATTGTTCATGTCGGACATTTTCCCCATTTGTGACAAGGGCGGAATAATGTACTAACTGGTTACTTATGGCAATTTGTCGCAGGCAGAAATGTCATGAACGGTACGGAGGCTGGATCAGGGATCCGTCGCGAGCGTCATACAGAATCTGCCTGTAACATGCTTGCGCACTGATCCATGCCGCTGGAGATAACGCTTTGCCTGACACTCGCCCGCCCGTTCTCGACGAAATCGACCGCCAGTTGATTGCAGCCCTGCAGATCAATGCTCGCGAGAGCGTGGCCATGCTCGCCCGGCAACTGGGCATCGCCCGCACCACCGTCACCTCGCGCCTGGCGCGGCTGGAAAAAGCCAAAGTGATCACCGGTTACGGCGTGCGCCTCGGGCAGCGGGTGGTGGACGGCGGGTTGCAGGCGTATGTCGGGATCACGGTGCAACCGCGTTCCGGCAAGGAGGTGTTGCGCCGCCTGAGCGCGATGGCGCAGGTACAGCAGCTGTGTGCGGTGAGTGGCGAATTTGATTATGTGGCGTGGTTGCGCACCGATTCGCCGGAGCAGCTGGATCAGTTGCTGGATCAGATTGGCAGTGTGGATGGGGTGGAGAAGACTACGACGTCGATCATCTTGAGCAGCAAGATTGATCGGGGGCAGCCGGTTTGAGTTTGTGCCGATGGTTTGGTGGTGTCTGGTCGGGCCTCTTCGCGGGCAAGCCCGCTCCCACAGTGGACAGTGTGTACATCGATATCGTCATATTGACCAATAAAATGGCAAAACGACGACACTTTGCGTCTTATTAACGTGTTCTGTGCTCTCTAGAATGGCGGGCATCTTTTCCTATACTCAGATGCGCATTCCGCGTCGGGTCGCCAGCAAGGTCAGCCATGAACAAGAACAATCGCCATCCTGCAGACGGTAAAAAACCAATCACCATTTTCGGCCCGGACTTTCCCTTCGCCTTCGACGACTGGATCGAACACCCGGCTGGCCTGGGCAGTATTCCCGAGCACAATCACGGTGCCGAAGTGGCGATTGTCGGCGGCGGGATTGCCGGTCTGGTGGCCGCGTATGAGCTGATGAAACTGGGGCTGAAACCGGTCGTCTACGAAGCCTCGAAAATGGGTGGCCGTCTGCGTTCCCAGGCCTTCAACGGCGCCGAAGGCATCGTGGCCGAACTGGGAGGCATGCGCTTCCCGGTGTCGTCCACCGCGTTCTATCACTACGTCGACAAGCTCGGCCTGGAAACCAAACCGTTCCCCAACCCGCTGACGCCTGCATCGGGCAGCACGGTCATCGACCTCGAAGGCCAGACCCATTACGCACAGAAGCTGTCGGACCTTCCTGCGCTGTTCCAGGAAGTGGCTGACGCCTGGGCCGACGCCCTGGAAGCCGGCTCGCAGTTCTCGGATATCCAGCAAGCCATTCGCGACCGCGACGTGCCGCGCCTCAAGGAACTGTGGAACACCCTGGTGCCACTGTGGGACGACCGCACCTTCTATGATTTTGTCGCCACTTCCAAAGCCTTTGCCAAGCTGTCGTTCCATCACCGCGAAGTGTTTGGCCAGGTCGGTTTCGGCACCGGCGGCTGGGATTCGGACTTCCCCAACTCGATGCTGGAAATCTTCCGCGTGGTGATGACCAACTGCGACGATCACCAGCACCTGGTGGTCGGCGGCGTGGAACAGGTGCCACAAGGCATCTGGCGCCATGTGCCGGAGCGTTGCGCGCACTGGCCGGCCGGTACCAGCCTCAGCTCCCTGCACAGCGGCGCGCCGCGCACCGGCGTGAAGAAGATTGCCCACGCACCGGGCGGCCGTTTCGCCGTCACCGACAACTGGGGCGACACCCGCGAATACGCCGCCGTGTTGACCACGTGCCAGAGCTGGCTGCTGACCACCCAGATCGAATGCGACGAAACCCTGTTCTCGCAAAAGATGTGGATGGCCCTGGACCGCACCCGCTACATGCAATCGTCGAAAACCTTCGTGATGGTCGACCGCCCGTTCTGGAAGGACAAGGATCCGGAAACCGGCCGCGACCTGATGAGCATGACCCTCACCGATCGCCTGACCCGTGGCACCTACCTGTTCGACAACGGCGACGACAAGCCAGGGGTGATTTGCCTGTCGTACTCGTGGATGAGCGACGCGCTGAAAATGCTCCCGCACCCAGTGGAAAAACGCGTGAAACTGGCGCTGGATGCACTGAAGAAGATCTACCCGAAAGTCGACATCGCCGCACGGATCATTGGCGATCCGATCACAGTGTCCTGGGAAGCCGACCCGCATTTCCTCGGCGCGTTCAAAGGCGCACTGCCCGGTCACTACCGCTACAACCAGCGCATGTACGCGCACTTCATGCAGGACGACATGCCGGCAGAACAGCGCGGGATCTTCATCGCTGGCGACGACGTCTCGTGGACGCCAGCCTGGGTTGAAGGCGCGGTTCAGACCTCGCTCAACGCGGTGTGGGGCATCATGAAACACTTCGGCGGTGCAACTCACGCCGAGAATCCGGGTCCAGGAGATGTATTCAACGAGATCGGACCGATCGCCCTGCCCGAGTAAGAGGAATCCGAAATGCGCGTAGCCCTTTACCAATGTCCACCGTTGCCGCTGGATGTCACCGGCAACCTGCAACGCCTGCAACAACTGGCGCTGGAGGCAAAAGGCGCGGACCTGCTGGTACTGCCGGAGATGTTCCTGACCGGCTACAACATCGGCGTCGATGCCGTCAGCGTGTTGGCGGAGGTGTACAACGGTGAGTCGGCGCAGCAGATCGCGCGCATTGCCAAGGCAACCGGGATTGCCATCTTGTATGGCTATCCCGAGCGCACCGGGGACGGGCAGATCTACAACGCCGTGCAGTTGATCGACGCCAATGGCGAGCGCGTGTGCAACTACCGCAAGACGCACTTGTTCGGCGACCTCGATCACTCGATGTTCAGTGCAGGTTCCGATGAGTTTCCCATCGTTGAGCTCAACGGCTGGAAACTCGGTTTCCTGATCTGCTACGACCTGGAGTTTCCGGAGAATGCCCGACGCCTGGCCCTGGGCGGCGCCGAGCTGATTCTGGTGCCGACCGCGAACATGATTCCGTTCGATTTCGTCGCCGATGTCACCGTGCGTTCCCGCGCCTTCGAAAACCAATGCTATGTGGCTTACGCCAACTACTGTGGCCATGAAGGCGACATCCACTATTGCGGCCAGAGCAGCATTGCTGCGCCGGATGGCAGCCGTATCGCTCAGGCGGGACTGGATGAGTCGCTGATTGTCGGTGAGCTGGATCGACAGTTGATGGTCGATTCCCGTGCCGCCAATCGCTACCTGATCGATCGTCGTCCCGAGCTTTACGGCGAGCTGAACAAGTCCTAATCCGCTAGCATTGGCACTTCACTGTTCTGGAAGTGCCCATGCCCGCGCTGAATCACCCTCGCCCCCACACTGAAACCCTGGCCAACGGCTTGCGGGTGACGCTGCGTCATGCCCCGAATCTGAAGCGTTGCGCAGCAGCGTTGCGGGTCGCCGCGGGCAGCCATGATGTGCCGCTGGCGTGGCCGGGACTGGCGCACTTTCTTGAGCATCTGCTGTTTCTGGGGACCGAGCGTTTTCCTGCCGGGCAAGGGTTGATGGCCTACGTCCAGAGTCATGGCGGCCAGATGAACGCTCGCACCAGCGAGCGCACCACGGACTACTTTTTCGAACTGCCACCCCAGGCATTTGCCGGTGGGCTGGAGCGTCTGTCAGACATGCTCGCCCATCCGCGTATGAATCCGGACGATCAGCTGCGGGAACGGGAAGTGCTGCAGGCGGAATTTGTCGCCTGGTCGCAGGATGCGGCGGCGCAACAGCAATTTGCACTGTTCGACGGACTGGCAGAAGCACATCCGCTTCGCGGTTTTCATGCCGGCAATCGCGCCACCCTGCCTGTCGAGCTGCCCGAGTTTCAGCAGGCCCTGCGGGATTTTTATCAGCGGTTTTACCAGACCGGGCAGATGACGTTGAGCCTGGCCGGACCGCAAAGCCTCGATGAACTAAGGACCCTGGCTGAAGCGTTTGGTAACGTCATCGCCCAGGGAGAAAGCATTGAGCAACAGGCTCCTGTGCCACTGATGTCGGCTTCAGAAAGAAGTTATCAACAGGCTGAAGCACGGCGACTGGATTGGCTGTTCGCCCTCGAATCGCTGCCCGAGACTTGCGCCGAGGCGCTGGCATTCTTGTGCCACTGGCTGAATTCGGCAAAACCCGGTGGCTTGTCGGCGGACCTGCGCGAGCGCGGGCTGGCCGATCACCTGAAAGCCCAGCCGCTGTACCAGTTCGCAGGACAAGCCTTGCTGCATATCGAGTTCACGTTGCCGGCCAATGGGCTGCCGACAGGGATTCACGAACGCCTTTTGGACTGGCTGAGCTTTTTTGCCCAGCAAGACTGGACCCCGTTGCGCGAAGAATACGCAACCCTGCTCCAGCGCCAGCAACAGGTCAGCAGCGCCTTGCAATTGGCCCGACTGGACAGCGAACAACGCGAAGTCGGGTTATCTGGCCAAGGCGTTACAGCGCTCAAGCAAATCCTCACTCAAATCGGCGCTGTGGATAACTTCAGCGGCCCATGGCAGTTACCCGCACCCAACCCGTTCCTGCGCACCGAAGCGCCCGCGTCCAACGCCGGACTGATTCGTGGCCAGACCAGCGCCCACCGCGGCCTGCGTACCTTTGCCCAGGATCGCTCGCGCAGTCGTCGTGAACGTTCGCCGATGCAATTCAACCAGGCCTTGCCGGACAACAGCGCAGAGGGTGCGATTTATCTGCGCTGGCGTCTGGACTCGAGTCCCGCCGACGCCCTTCAATCCCGACTGGAAAATAACCTGCAACCGCTGTGCGAAGACGCGCGTCAGGCCGGTGTGGATGTTTCCTTCAGTGCCTCGGGCAACGAATGGCTGCTGAAAATGACCGGACTGCAGGACCCGATGCCCAGCGTTCTGGAGCATGCGCTGAAAGAGCTGACACAACCTGACGCTGCAGTCTCACAAGCCGCGCCGGAGAGCGTCGCACTGATACCCATTCGACAACTGCTCAAGGTATTGCCCGATCACTGCCTTGCGCACACCGCGAACACGGACGACGCGCAGCAACTCTGGTCGAGTGCACGCTGGGATGGCCTGGCGATTGGCCTGTCCGCCCAGACTCAAGCGGCCATGGGCCTGGCCTTAAGCCGTATACCTGGTACGCCGGACAATCAATTGACCCCGCCGCCAACCATCCGGTCACAACGCCTGTGGAGCGCCATCGACAGCGATTCCAGCGAGCACGCACTGCTACTGTTTTGCCCTGCCGTGACCGGGGAATTGGCCGACGAAGCCGCGTGGCGTCTACTTGCGCACTTCTGTCAGACGCCGTTCTACCAGCGCCTGCGAGTGGAATTGCAACTGGGCTATGCGGTGTTCAGCGCCCTACGCCAGATTCACGGGACAACCGGATTACTGTTCGGCGTGCAATCACCGAACGTAGCGCCGGCAGATCTGCTGCAACACATCGAGCAGTTCCTCAGCGATCTGCCAATGCTGATCAATGCCCTCGATGACAACGCGTTCATCGCCGGGCGCCAGACCCTGGCCGAGCAATTTTCCCAGGCTGCCTTGCCCACTGCCCAGGCTGCGGAATTGCTTTGGCAGGGCAAGCTGGGCGGCCGCTCGTCGGATTATCTGACGCAATTGCCCGAGGCCATTTTGCAAATTGACCGGGTCGCTCTACTGGCGGCGGCCCGACGCCTGAATCAGGCCGAGGGCGGCTGGCGCTGCCTGGCCAGTTCCACCAGCCCAGGCACCCCATGGCAAGCGGCAAAATGATCATTACCGGGGCAGTAAGGAGCTTTCTCAAAGTTTCACGGGCAATCTCTTTGAAATTTTGAGTAACATAGCAACCTAACTATTTGGAACATCTCTGACCTGAGGTGGACTAAACCTATAGATAGCGCTGTCCCACCTACTTGAAGGAGTTCAATTGATGGCCTGGACCAAACCTGCCTACACCGACCTGCGTATCGGCTTTGAAGTCACCATGTACTTCGCAAGCCGCTAATCTCTGCCAAGGCAGATGTGCAGCACAACGCCTCGGTTATCCGAGGCGTTTTATTTTCAGCGTTGAAATGATGGAGCGTCCATGTTTGTCCAGATTCTAGGTTCCGCCGCCGGCGGCGGCTTCCCCCAGTGGAACTGCAACTGCGTGAACTGCGCAGGCTTTCGCGACGGCAGCCTGCGGGCCAAGGCGCGGACGCAGTCGTCCATCGCGATTTCCGATGACGGCGTGAACTGGGTGCTGTGCAACACCTCCCCGGACATCCGCGCCCAACTCCAGGGTTTCGCCCCGATGCAGCCGGGCCGGGCCCTGCGCGATACCGGGATCGGCGCGATCATCCTGATGGACAGCCAGATCGATCACACCACCGGCCTGCTCATGCTGCGCGAGGGTTGCCCGCATCAGGTCTGGTGCACCGACATGGTCCACGAAGACCTGAGCACCGGTTTTCCGCTGTTCACCATGCTCAACCACTGGAATGGCGGGCTGACCTGGAATCGTATCGAACTCGACCAGAGCTTCAGCGTACCGGCCTGCCCGAACCTGCGCTTCACCCCGCTGCCTTTGCGCAGTGCCGCGCCGCCGTACTCGCCGCACCGCTTCGATCCGCATCCGGGCGACAACATCGGCCTGATCGTCGAGGACCTCAACACTGGCGGCAAACTGTTCTACGCACCGGGTCTGGGCAAGGTGGATGCCGCGCTGCTGGAGATCATGGCCGGCAGCGATTGCCTGCTGGTCGACGGCACGCTGTGGGATGACGATGAAATGCAGCGTCGTGGCGTAGGCACCCGCACCGGTCGGGAGATGGGCCACCTGGCGCAAAACGGCCCCGGCGGCATGCTCGAAGTGCTGGAGCAACTGCCCACGCAGCGCAAGGTGCTTATCCACATCAACAACACCAACCCGATTCTCGATGAAGACTCGCCCGAGCGCGCGGAGCTGGATCGGCGCCAGGTTGAAGTGGCGTATGACGGCATGAGTATTGTGCTGTAGCGGAGGGCCCCTTCGCGGGCAAGCCCGCTCCCACAGTTGACCACATCCCCCTGTGGGAGCGAGCTTGCTCGCGATGAGGCCGGCACAGGCACTAGACCTCTACGGTTGTTTCCCGGAGAACCGCAATGACTGACACCCCGATGTCCCCCGCCGAATTCGAAGCGGCCCTGCGCGCCAAGGGCGCCTACTACCACATCCATCACCCCTACCACGTGGCGATGTACGAAGGCCGGGCGACCCGCGAGCAGATCCAGGGCTGGGTCGCCAACCGCTTCTACTATCAGGTGAACATCCCCCTGAAAGACGCGGCCATCCTGGCGAATTGCCCTGACCGCGAGATCCGCCGCGAGTGGATTCAGCGCCTGCTCGACCACGACGGCGCGCCCGGTGAAGACGGCGGCATCGAAGCCTGGCTGCGTTTGGGCCAGGCCGTCGGCCTCGACCCGGACCAGTTGCGCTCCCAGGAGCTGGTACTGCCCGGCGTGCGCTTCGCCGTGGACGCCTACGTCAACTTTGCCCGCCGCGCCAGTTGGCAGGAGGCCGCCAGCAGCTCGCTGACCGAACTGTTCGCCCCGCAAATCCACCAATCGCGCCTGGACAGTTGGCCGCAGCATTACCCCTGGATCGACCCGGCCGGATACGAGTATTTCCGCACGCGCCTGGGTCAGGCACGGCGTGATGTCGAGCACGGTCTGGCGATCACGTTGCAGCACTACACCACCCGTGAAGGCCAGGAGCGCATGCTGGAAATTCTCCAGTTCAAACTGGACATTCTTTGGAGCATGCTCGATGCCATGAGCATGGCCTACGAACTGAAACGCCCGCCGTATCACAGCGTGACCGGGGAGCGGGTCTGGCACAAAGGAATCACCTTATGAGTTTCGATCGCAGCAAGACCCCGACCTGGCGTCCCGGCTACCGCTTCCAGTACGAACCGGCGCAGAAAGGCCACGTGCTGCTGTACCCGGAAGGCATGATCAAGCTCAACGAAAGTGCCGCACTGATCGGTGGTTTGATTGACGGTGAACGGGATGTCGCGGCGATCATCGCCGAACTCGAGCAACAGTTCCCCGGCGTACCCGAGCTCGGTGACGACATCGAGCAATTCATGGAGGTGGCCCGTGCGCAGCACTGGATCGAACTTGCCTGATTCATCAGTGCAAGTGCCGCCCAAACCGGAAGTCGGCCTGCCGCTGTGGCTGCTCGCCGAACTGACCTATCGCTGCCCGCTGCAATGCCCGTACTGCTCCAATCCGCTGGATTTCGCCGAGCAAGGCAAAGAGCTGAGCACCGAACAGTGGATCAAGGTATTCCGTGAAGCGCGGGAAATGGGCGCGGCGCAACTGGGCTTTTCCGGTGGTGAACCGCTGGTGCGCCAGGACCTCGCCGAGCTGATTACCGAAGCCCGCCAACTGGGTTTCTACACCAACCTGATCACCTCCGGCATCGGCCTCACCGAGCAGAAAATCAGCGACTTCAAGAAGGCCGGCCTCGATCACATCCAGATCAGTTTCCAGGCCAGCGACGAGCAGGTGAACAACCTGCTGGCCGGCTCGAAAAAGGCCTTCGCACAAAAACTGGAAATGGCCCGGGCGGTGAAGGCCCATGGTTATCCGATGGTGCTGAACTTCGTCACCCATCGGCACAACATCGACCAGATCGACCGCATCATCGAGCTGTGCATTGCACTGGAAGCGGACTTCGTCGAGCTCGCCACGTGCCAGTTCTACGGTTGGGCACAACTCAATCGCGTCGGGCTATTGCCGACCCGGGAGCAACTGGTGCGCGCCGAACGCATCACCAATGAATACCGCGCCAAACTGGAAGCCCAAGGGCATCCGTGCAAGCTGATTTTCGTCACCCCGGACTATTACGAAGAACGCCCGAAAGCCTGCATGAACGGCTGGGGCAGTATTTTTCTGACGGTCACACCGGACGGAACCGCCCTGCCCTGTCACGGTGCCCGACAGCTGCCGGTGCAGTTTCCCAACGTGCGTGACCACAGCATGCAGCACATCTGGTACGACTCGTTCGGCTTCAATCGCTTTCGCGGTTATGACTGGATGCCCGAGCCGTGCCGCTCCTGTGACGAGAAAGAAAAAGACTTCGGCGGCTGCCGCTGCCAGGCGTTCATGCTCACCGGTGATGCCAGCAACGCCGACCCGGTGTGCAGCAAGTCGCCACAACACGGCGTGATCCTCAAGGCTCGCGAAGAAGCCGAACACGCGACCCAGACCATCGACCAACTGGCCTTTCGCAATGAACGAAACTCACGCCTCATCGCCAAAAGCTGAACCTTTCAGCGCTGCAAAAGCCGTGGCTGCCGGTATCGATTTTGCCGAATTGCAGGTCGGGCCAAACGGCCTGTTCTGGAACGAGTACCGCCCCGAAGACGCGGCGTGCCGGATCTGGCATTGGCGTGAAGGCACAGCGAAATGCCTGACGCCGCCGGGGTTCAGCGTGCGCAGTCGGGTGTACGAATATGGCGGTGGAGCCTTTTGTCTGACGGACGACGGCATCGTTTTCGTCAACGAAGCCGACCAACAGTTGTATCGGCAAACACTGCAAGACGAAGCGCCCGAAAAGCTGACGTCCGGTGCGTGCCGCTTTGGCGACCTGCAGTTCGCCAACGGGCAGGTGCTGGCGGTCGAGGAGCATCGCGACCAACACCGACTGGTGGCGATCGATCTGTTGGATGGCGCACGCCACCTGCAGGCCGAAGGTGCTGATTTCTACGCGGCACCGACGCTGAGCCCTGATGCCCGGCGCCTGGCCTGGATCGAATGGAGTCGCCCGGATCAGCCATGGACAGCAACCCGCTTGATGGTTGCCGAACGCCTCGCCCATGGCGGCTTTGCCGAGGCGCGTTGTGTGGCGGGCGACGGTGCTCAAGAGTCGGTGCAACAACCACGATTTGATGCCGACGGTCGCTTGTACTGCCTGACGGATCGCGGCGGTTACTGGCAGCCATGGGTGGAATCCGGGAAAGGCCTGAGCCCATTGCCAAGTGCCAACGCCGACCATGGCCCGGCACCCTGGCAACTCGGCGGTAGCACCTGGTTGCCGCTGGGCGACGACAGATATCTGGCCAGTTGGACCGAAGGCGGGTTTGGCCGTTTGGGCATAGGCGGCGACTCCTGCGCCGACTTCACCGGCGACTACAGCCGCTTCCGCCATCTCGCGGTGGATGGGCAATTCATTTATTGCATAGCAGCGTCGCCCGCCAGTTCAAGCGCCGTCATTGCCATCGACCGTCAAAACCGGCAAGTGAAGGTCCTGGCCGGCGGCATCGCACCGCTTCCTCCCGAACGGATCAGCCGCCCGCAGACCTTGCGCTACCCCAGTGGCTCAGGCGAAGCACACGGCTTCTTCTACCCGGCAATGACCGGCGAGGCGAAACCGCCACTGGTGGTGTTCATCCATGGCGGCCCGACGTCGGCGTGCTACCCAATGCTCGATCCGCGCATCCAGTTCTGGACACAGCGGGGCTTCGCCGTGGCCGACCTCAACTATCGCGGCAGCAGCGGTTATGGCCGGGCCTATCGTCAGGCACTTCATTTGAGTTGGGGTGATGTGGATGTCGAAGACGCTTGCGCCGTGGTCAGTTACCTCAACGAACGGGGCCTGATCGACGGCAACAAGGCCTTCATTCGCGGCGGCAGCGCCGGCGGCTACACAACGCTTTGCGCGTTGGCGTTTCACAACGTGTTCTGTGCCGGTGCCAGTCTGTATGGCGTCAGTGACCCGGTAGCACTTGGGCGCGCGACCCACAAATTCGAAAGCGACTATCTGGACTGGTTGATCGGCGATCCTCTGCTGGACGCCGAACGCTACACCGCCCGCACTCCGCTGCTGCATGCCAGCAACATCCGCGTGCCGATGATCTTCTTTCAAGGAGAACTGGATGCCGTGGTCGTCCCGCAACAGACCCGCGACATGGTCGCGGCGCTGCAGGACAACGGCATCCTGGTCGAAGCGCATTACTACGCAGAAGAACGCCATGGCTTTCGCAAGGCCGGCAATCAAGCCCATGCGCTGGAGCAGGAGTGGTTGTTTTATCGAAGGGTGATGGAATTGGCGAACTGAATTTGGCGCCTGGGGCGCGCCCTTCGCGAGCAGGCTCGCTCCCACAGAGTCTACGGTTTACGCGAAACCCTGTGGGAGCGAGCCTGCTCGCGAAGGCGGCCGACCTGCCGCCGCAAAATTCAGCGCTTGGCAATGATGTACACCGCATGCACGATCCCCGGAATGTAACCGCACAACGTCAGCAGAATATTCAGCCAGAACGCCCCGCCGAATCCTACTTGCAAAAACACACCCAGCGGCGGCAACAGGATGGCGATGATGATGCGAATAAAGTCCATGAGAGCAGCTCCTGATTGGGGTGGGCCCGTTCGAGCCCTACAGCTAATCGACCTGTGCCGTTTGTCAGGGTTCAGTCCCTCTATTGCCAAGCTCCGCCCCTTCGTTGAATTTCGCAGACAAAAAAACGCCCCACGCCAAAAGTGTCGGACGTGAGGCGTGCGTATTACCGCGAGACGGTTCAGGAATGTGTGCAGGGCGCGTCGAGTCAGACGGCAATCCCTTTGCGGCACTGCAATTGCGCGGTGCGCACTCGGGAGAAGGCGCGCGCCAGGCGCAGGAGCATTTCATCGATGTTGGCGTTGCTGACATTCAGCGCAGGGGTAAAGCGCAGGCAGTCGGGTTGCGGGGCGTTGAGCAACAGGCCTTCGTAGAGCGCGGCCTTGACTACTGCGTCAGCGGAATCGTCCGACAGCGTCAGCCCCCACAGCAGCCCTTGTCCGCGCAACTCGCCGTGATCATATCGATGGGCCAAACGCCCCAAGCCTTCACGCAGGTGCTGACCGGCTTCTGCGACGTGCTTGAGAAAAGCCTTGTCCTGCACCGTATCGAGCACCGAAAGTCCCGCGGCGGTCATCAGTGCATTGCCATGATGGGTACCGGTCATCTCGCCGGGTTCGAAACAGCAAGCCTTGCCCCGCGCCAGCAGCGCGGCCAATGGCACGCCGCCGCCCAAACCTTTGCCGAGCACCACGATATCCGCCGTGACCCCGCAGGACTGTTCCGCGAGCAAGGTGCCACAACGGCCGATGCCGGTTTGCACTTCGTCGAAGATCAGCAATATGCCGAGTTCACGGCACAGGCGTTCGACGCCCTTGAGGTAATGCGCGGTAGCCGGGATCACGCCGGCTTCGCTCTGGATCGGCTCGAGCATGATCGCGACGGTCCGTTCATCCACGGCCGCATGCAATGCCGGAAGGTCATTGAACGGGACATGGCTGAAGCCCGGCAGTTGCGGCTCGAATCGGTTGGCTAATGTCGAACTGTCCGACGCCGACATCGTCGCCAGGCTACGGCCATGGTTACCATTGTTGGCCACAATGATTCGCGACGCACCGCCGCGATGCTGTTGACCCCATTTGCGCGCCAGCTTTATCGCCGCCTCACAGGCTTCGCTGCCAGTATTGAGCAGGTAGGCCTGATCACTGCCGGTGCTGGCGCACAGACGTTCGGCAAGTCTGAGCATGCCGCGGTTATGCAGGCCGAAACCCGGATTGATCAGCGACTGAGCCTGAGCAGTGATGGCGTTGACCAATACCGAAGGGCTGTGACCAAGGCTGTTGGCCCCGCCGCCCTGGGAAAAATCCAGGTACGCACGGTCATCGCTGTCCCACAACCATGAACCCTGGCCACGCACAAACACCTGTTTCGGCCGCTCGACACCGGGCATCAAGTACTCGCTGGAAAGACTGTTGTCTTTGGAAGGCAGGGAGGCGTCCATGACCAGATCATCAAGACTGGGAGGACTACGGCGCAGACTGAACAGATTCATCTGAAGCAACCTCTTTTGAGGTTTTTTGCCTTACCTATGTAAACACCATCGAAGCAAAGGGTATTCATCGCGCTCTGTGGCCCTGTAAGCCCTGTGAATGCGGTTAGACTAGGCTCACGCAAGGCATTCAGCCATTTCGATTTCCCAGCATTTTCGATAAGTAATACTTATGGATTTCAAGCAACTGCGTTATTTCGTCGCGGTCTATGAAGAAGGCCATGTGGGCCGGGCCGCCGAGCGTCTGTCGATCTCCCAGCCGGCGCTGTCCCAGCAAATCCGCCACCTCGAGCAAAACCTCGATGTGAGCCTGTTCGAACGCAACAGCAAACGCCTGTTGCCGACCCTCGCGGCCCACACGCTATACAACCACGCCGTGCCTTTGCTCGATGGCCTGCAACGGGCACGGGAGGCGCTCGGCAACTTCAAGGGTCAGGCGCTGCGCACCCTGGCCATCGGTGTATTGCAGACCGTGCATACCAGCCTCGTTCCACAGATGCTGGAACGCGTGCGCAAGGCGCAGCCGCATCTTGTCGTGCAGATCTACGAACTGACCGGACTGGAAATCGAGCGGCGACTGCTCAACGGTTCTCTGGATATCGGCATCAGCTACCTGCCGCCCCGCCAGCCTGGTTTGCATGGCGTGATGCTGTACGAAGATGAACTGACCCTGGTCATCCCGGCAGAGCACCCGCTGCGTGAATTCAAGAAAGTGTCCATGAGCCAGGCCGCCGAGCTACCGATGTTGCTGCTGGGCGAGGAATTTCAGATCAGGCAGATCTGGCAAACCCAGTTGGCGAACCTCGGACGTCGCCCGCAGGTGCAAGCCGAACTGAACAACATGGCCGGCATCCTCGACAGCCTGCCGCACACACGCCTGGCGACTGTGCTGCCCGGACGCTCGCAAAAGACCCATGGCAACCACGAACTGCTGTGGAAACCCCTGAGCGAACCACGAGTTCCCCTGAAAGTCGGGTTGGTGTGTCGGGATGTGCAACGGCAGCAGGCCTCGCTGGCCTTGCTGCGGACATTGCTGGAAGAAGTGATAAATGGCCCGGCTGAACGTTTGAACAGCGCGCAAGCCCTGGACGGGCTGAGCTAGAAACTTTTCTTCGGGCAAAAGAAAACCCCGCCGAAGCGGGGCTTTGCAGACTGTTTCCCTGACATCCATTTCATTCCGCCGTCCTGGCAGAATCCTACGTGTCCCTGTTGTTGCTTTGCGCTTCCTGCGCTACGTCCATGAGAAGTAGATTAGCCGTGGATCCAATTTGCATCTATGGGAGAACAGCAGCACGTTATGTAAGAGAATGCTTACACACCATTACGTCATCAGAATTGTCCTGCATCCAGCAGGAACAACGATTCGCTACCGGCTTTGACCGACGCGCTCAACGAGTGAATCCGCGGCAACAGACGGGCGAAATAGAACCGTGCGGTGCCTAGTTTGCTGGCGTAGAAATCGTCTTGCGCTTCCTTGCCCAAAGCGGCCTTGGCCATCAGGGCCCACATGTAGGCGTACGCCACGTAACCGAAGACCTGCAGATACTCGACCGATGCCGCGCCGATTTCGTTCGGATTGCTCTTCGCCCGGTCCAGCAGCCACGCGGTCAGTTCGTCGAGGGTGGTCACGGCGTCATTGAGCGGCTTGGTGAACTCCGCCAGGTCAGCGCTGGCCGTTGCGGTGAAGTGACGAATCTCGTCGGCGAACAGGTTGTAGAACGCCCCGCCGCTGCCGACGATCTTGCGCCCGACCAGGTCCAGCGCCTGAATGCCGTTGGTGCCTTCGTAGATCTGGGTGATGCGCACGTCACGCACCAGTTGCTCCTGGCCCCACTCGCGGATGTAACCGTGGCCGCCGAACACCTGCTGGCCGTGAACGGTGGTTTCCAGACCGAGATCAGTCAGGAACGCCTTCGCCACCGGGGTCAGCAAGGCCACCAGGTCTTCCGCACGCTTGCGGGTGGCGGCATCTTCGCTGAACTTGGCGGTGTCCAGTTGCATCGCCACGTAGGTGGAGAATGCACGGCCACCCTCGTTCGAGGCTTTCATGGTCAGCAGCATGCGACGCACGTCCGGGTGAACAATGATCGGGTCAGCCACTTTGTCCTTGTTCTGCGCGCCAGTCGGCGAACGGCTTTGCAGACGGTCACGGGCGTATTCCACGGCGTTCTGGTACGAGCGCTCGCCTGTGGCCAGGCCCTGGATACCGACACCCAGGCGCTCGTAGTTCATCATGGTGAACATCGCCGCCAGGCCTTTGTTCGGCTCGCCGACCAGGTAACCCACGGCCTCATCGAAGTTCATCACGCAGGTCGCGGACGCCTGGATGCCCATCTTGTGTTCGATCGAACCGCAGTTCGCCGGGTTGCGCGCGCCAAGGCTGCCGTCGGCATTGACCATGAACTTCGGCACCAGGAACAGCGAAATGCCTTTCGGCCCCGCCGGTGCATCCGGCAACTTGGCCAGCACCAGGTGAATGATGTTTTCGGTGAGGTCGTGTTCGCCACCGGTGATGAAGATCTTGGTGCCGCTGACCTTGTAGGAACCGTCGGCCTGAGGCTCGGCCTTGGTGCGAATGATCCCCAGGTCAGTACCGGCGTGTGGCTCGGTCAGGCACATGGAACCGGCCCAGATGCCGGCGTACATGTTCGGCAGGTACGCGGCTTTCAGCTCGTCGCTGGCGTGGGCGTTGATCGACAGGCAGGCACCAGCGGTCAGCATTGGATACAGACCGAACGACAGGCTGGCGGAGTTGACCATTTCTTCGACCTGGGCCGAAACGGCTTTGGGCATGCCCATGCCGCCGTAGGACGGATCGCCACCGACACCGACCCAACCGCCTTCCGCGTAGGTCTGATAGGCCTGCGGGAAACCCGCCGGCGTGGTGACGGCACCGTCGGCCCAATGGCAACCTTCCTCGTCCGCGGCACGGCTCAGCGGTGCAATGCTTTTGCTGGTGACTTTGCCGGCTTCTTCCAGGATGGCTTCGACCGTTTCCGCATCGACGGTGTCGGCCAGCGCAGGCAGTTCGGCCCAGAGTTTGGCGACCTCGAAAACTTCATTGAGGACGAAGCGCATATCGCGCAGGGGCGCTTTGTAGTCAGCCATGGCAAACCTCGCAAGATCTATACAGGTGATTCACAGGAAGAGTGTTTTCGTTGGGTCGGAGTGTACCCCAACAACTTTTAAGACACATAGGGTCAGCTCATGACTATTTTGTTATTTTTGGTCATCAACAAAAAAGCCCGCACAAGGCGAGCTTCTTTGTAGCGGATTTACATGTCTAAAGCGCAAACATCTCCGCTGGCAACTGCATCAGGCAATCGCTCCCCGCTTCGATGGCCGCCCGATGAGCGGTAGTGCGTGGCAACAGACGCTTGAAGTAAAACTCGCTGGTCGCCAGTTTGCCCCGGCAGAAGCCGGCATCACCGCTGCCAGCATCGAGCTGCGCCTGAGCCACCAGCGCCATGCGCAACCACAGGTAGCCGAGGATGATGTAACCGCTGTACATCAGGTAGTCCACCGACGCGGCACCGACTTCGTCCGGGTTTTTCATCGCCGCCATGCCGACCCTGGTGGTCAACTCGCCCCACTGCTGGTTCAGTTGATCAAGCTGCGCCACATACCCGGCCAGTTGTGGATGTTCGGCGTTCGCCGCGCAGAACTTATGGACGATCCTGGTGAACCCGCGCAGCAGCTTGCCCTGGCTGCCGAGTACCTTGCGCCCGAGCAAGTCCAGTGCCTGAATGCCGTTGGTGCCTTCGTAGATCGGCGCAATGCGGCAGTCGCGTACCAGTTGCTCCATACCCCACTCACGAATGAACCCGTGGCCGCCAAACACCTGCATGCCATGGTTGGTCACTTCCAGGCCGGTGTCGGTCATGAAGGCTTTGCAGATCGGCGTGAGGAAGGCCAGCAGGTCTTCGGCTTCCTGGCGCGCCGTTTCGTCCGGGCTCAGGTGTGCAACGTCGAGTAACTGCGCGGTGAAGTAGGTCAGCGCGCGGTTGCCTTCGTTGAAGGCTTTCATCGTCAGTAACATCCGCCGCACATCAGGGTGCACGATGATGGGGTCGGCGGCTTTTTCCGGCGCTTTCGGGCCGGTCAACGAGCGCATCTGCAAACGGTCGTTGGCGTATTTGATCGCGCCCTGGAAGCTCGCCTCGCCCAGACACAGACCTTGCATGCCCGTGCCCAACCGCGCGTGGTTCATCATAGTGAACATGCAGTTGAGGCCCTTGTTCGGCTCGCCGATCAAAAAGCCCTTGGCCTCGTCGAAGTTCAGCACGCAGGTGGCGGAGGCCTTGATGCCCATCTTGTGTTCGATCGAGCCGCAGGACACGCCATTGCGCTCACCCGCTTCGCCCATCGCGTCGGGCAGGAACTTGGGCACGATAAACAGCGAAATGCCCTTGGTCCCGGCCGGTGCGTCCGGCAATTTGGCGAGCACCAGGTGAATGATGTTGGCGCTCATGTCGTGCTCGCCCGCAGAGATAAAGATCTTGCTGCCGGAGATCGCATAGCTGCCATCGGCCGCTGGCACGGCACGGGTCTTGATGATGCCCAGGTCGGTGCCGCAATGGGCTTCCGTCAGGCACATGGTACCGGTCCATTGGCCAGCGGTGAGCTTCTTCAAATAGGTCTGCTTTTGCGCCTCGGTGCCATGGGCGTGGATCGCCGACATCGCTCCGTGGGTCAGGCCGGGGTACATGCCCCATGAGGTGTTGCTGGAACCCACCATCTCGCTGATGACCAGGCCCAGAGAGATCGGCAACCCTTGGCCGCCGTAGACCGGGTCCGCCGCCAGGCCATGCCAGCCGCCCTCGACATATTGGGCGAAGGCCTGCTTGAAGCCCGCGGGTGTGGTGACCACGCCGTTGTCGAAATGGCAGCCTTCTTCATCGCCGCTGCGGTTGAGCGGCGACAGCACGTTTTCGCAGAACTTCGCGCCTTCTTCGAGGATCGCATTGACCATGTCCGGGCTGGCATCGCTGGCCCCCAGCGCGGCGTAGCTACTGTGAAAGTCGAAGACGTGGTCGATCAGAAAGCGCATGTCGCGCAAGGGAGCTTTGTACTCGGGCATGGTCATTCTCCGTCGGCAGTTTTTTCCAACCTACTGCCGCTGACACTACGCCACAATCAATGTCCAGTCGCTGAATGCGCGATCATCACTCAACCGTAGCGGCATCCATGCGCACGGCGCCACGGCGGTTCTGCCCGAACGCCATCACGCAGTTGCGCCCGGCGCCCTTGGCGCTGTAGAGCGCCTGGTCAGCGGATTTGAGCACCTCTTCCGGGGTGCGCTGATCGATCCGTTCGGCAACGCCGATACTGACCGTCACCGACACACTCGACGCACCGGAACCGGCACGCCGCTGGCGCCCCTGATGATCGTCCTGCGGGCGGTTTTCCTGATTACGCAATTGAATGTTGTAAGTGGCGATGGACTCGCGGATGACTTCCAGGTGCGGCATGCATTCTTCGAGCGTCTTGCCTGCAAACACCAGGGCAAATTCCTCGCCGCCATAACGATACGCCTTACCGCCACCGCCGATTTTCGACAGTTTGCTGGCCACCAGCCGCAGCACCTGGTCGCCGACATCGTGGCCGTGGGTGTCGTTGAATTTCTTGAAATGGTCGACGTCGCTCATCGCCAACACGTAGTTGCGTCCCAGCCGTTGCATGCGTTCATTCAACGCACGGCGGCCCGGCAGTCCGGTCAGTTCGTCACGGAAGGCCATTTGATAGGCTTCGTGGGCAACGGCGGCGGCGATCATCAGCATCACCTGGCTGCACATGATGTTCAGCGTGAACGGCAGGATGAAGGTTTTCGGCAGCATCCAGAACAACCCGAGCAACCCCACCAGTTGCGCGGCATGCAGCGGTCGCGGGTTGCGCCAGTATTGCCAGGCCAGCAGCACAAACGCGGCAATGAACACCGGATAGGACAACTGGATCAGGCTCATCCAGGCGCCATGCAAGGCGGGCCAGCGAATCTCCGACAACCAGATCAGCAGCGCATGTGGATAACTTTGCTCAAGCCCCAGCGCCACGCTGCCGACCGCCAGCAATACGGCGAATCGCGCCACCATGTCCTGGAACAGATGGGTGCGTTCCTGCCACGCCGCGAATACGCCAAACAACAATGGCAGCAGCAAGCAACACAGGTGAAAGACCACGGCGGCATCGTCACGCACCTTGCCGTTGTCGCGGTAAAAGTCGGTCTGGGTGTCGAGCAGGAAGTAGGCGATGTACACCGTGACCATCAGAAACAGTTCACGCTGGCGTCGGTACACCGCGCAATAGGCGCCACCGAGCAACAACACCAGGGTGGGCAGCACGTTGAAGAGCGAGGTGAAAAAGACGTTCAGATCCTTGATGTATGCAGCCGCAAGCCCCGCCAGCAACAGCAGTAATGACGGCAGGAAATGACTGAAACGTACAGCAGATGAGCGCGGCAAGGGTAAAGCTCCGACCCGTCAGATCAATAGATGGCAATGTGCCAACTACTGTAACGGCAGAAAGCCCGAGTTGCTGAGTGAATTACTGAGGTATTTTTCAAAGGGCGTTACAAACATTCATTCCACGGGCAACCCTTAAAGCAAAAAAGGCTCTTCACGCATTCCCGGGAAACTGTAGGAGCAGCCGGTCGACGCTCGATTGCTGGCGATGGACTCAAGTGCGCCGCGTTTATCCATTTTATACGCGTGATCGTTAACGACCATCGCCAGCAAGCTAGCTCCTACAAGGGGTCGTGCCCGCGCTCAAACCAGTGGAAGCCCCAAAAAAAAGCCGCTGGTCCCGAAGGAGCAGCGGCTTTTTCAAGTACTTCGTTAAGGCTTAGTAGCCCAGGTCGAAGTTCTCTTCTTTCATGTCCATCAGGTTGTTGGCGCCCGACAGCATGGTTGCGACGTGAGTGCGGGTACGCGGCAGGATGCGCTGGAAGTAGAAACGCGCCGTCTGCAGCTTGGCGGTGTAGAACGCCTCTTCGGAAGTGCCGGCAGCCAGTTTCTCGGCAGCCAGGCGCGCCATGTCAGCCCAGAAGTAGGCCAGGCAGGCGTAACCGGAGTACATCAGGTAGTCCACGGAGGCCGCGCCGACTTCTTCGCGATCTTTCATGGCGGCCATACCGACCTTCATGGTCAGCTCGCCCCATTCCTTGTTCAGTGCAGCCAGCGGCGCGACGAACTCTTGAACCGCTTCGTTGCCTTCGTTGGTCTGGCAGAACTTGTGGACGATCTTGGTGAAGCCTTTCAGAGCCTCGCCCTGGGTCATCAGCACTTTACGGCCCAGCAGGTCGAGTGCCTGGATACCGGTGGTGCCTTCGTACAGCATCGAGATGCGGCTGTCGCGAACGTTCTGCTCCATGCCCCACTCGGCGATGAAACCGTGGCCGCCATAGATCTGCACGCCGTGGTTGGCCGATTCAAAACCGACTTCGGTCATGAAGGCCTTGGCGATTGGCGTCATGAAGGCCAGCAGTGCGTCGGCTTTCTTCTTCTCTTCTTCGTCCACGCCGTACTTGACGATGTCGACCTGCTTGGCGGTGAAGTAAACCATCGCGCGGTTGCCTTCGGCGAACGCCTTCATGGTCAACAGCATGCGGCGTACGTCAGGGTGCACGATGATCGGGTCAGCGGCTTTGTCCGGCGCTTTCGGGCCAGTCAGCGAGCGCATTTGCAGACGGTCGCGAGCGTATTTCAGGCCACCCTGGAAACCGACTTCGGCGTGGGCCAGGCCTTGCAGCGCGGTACCCAGGCGAGCGGTGTTCATGAAGGTGAACATGCAGTTCAGGCCTTTGTTCGCCGGGCCGATCAGGAAACCGGTGGCGCCGTCGAAGTTCATCACGCAGGTGGCGTTGCCGTGGATGCCCATCTTGTGTTCCAGGGAACCGCAAGACACGGCGTTACGCGTGCCAACCGAGCCATCGGCGTTCGGCAGGAACTTCGGCACGATGAACAGGGAGATGCCTTTGGTGCCAGCCGGTGCATCCGGCAGGCGGGCCAGTACGATGTGGACGATGTTGTCGGCCATGTCGTGTTCACCGGCCGAGATGAAGATCTTGGTGCCGGAGACCTTGTAGGAACCGTCGGCCTGAGGCTCGGCCTTGGTGCGCAGCATGCCCAGGTCGGTGCCGCAGTGCGGTTCGGTCAGGCACATGGTGCCGGTCCATTCGCCGGAAACCAGCTTGGTCAGGTAAGCCTCTTGCTGCTCAGGGGTGCCGTGCTCGGAGATGGTGTTCATCGCACCGTGCGACAGGCCCGGGTACATGCCCCACGACCAGTTGGACTCGCCGACCATTTCACTGATGGCCAGGCCCAGGGATTCCGGCAGGCCTTGGCCGCCGTGCTCGACGTCGTGAGCCAGGCTCGGCCAGCCGCCTTCAACGAATTGCTTGTAGGCTTCCTTGAAGCCAGTCGGCGTCTTAACGCCGGACTCGCTCCAGGTGCAACCTTCGAGGTCGCCCACACGGTTCAGCGGAGCCAGTACCTGCTCACAAAACTTGGCGCCTTCCTCGAGAATGGCGTCAACCATGTCCGGAGTTGCGTCGGCACAAGCCGGAAGGCTCTGATAGTGCGCTTCGTAGCCGAGCAGTTCGTCACGAACGAAGCGAATATCACGCAAGGGGGCCTTGTAGTCAGGCATAGCGATAAACCTCTGCTGATGTAACCGGGAATGAACGACCGCATTGATTTGTTGTTGCGATCAAACAGTTGTTTGAAACATACGTTTACGCCCAAATCTTGTCAAGCGTCGATCTTTTGCCGTTCGTCATCGCAGGATCGGACATTCAGGCACACGACACCGCCGCCGCGCTGCCGAAGCAGCCCGCCATCCTGAAAAGATTAGTTGAGCAAGAAAGACTTACGCACAAAAACGCCGCGAACAGGCGCGGCGCTGGAAGGTGCGGATCGGGCAAGGAATCAGGCGTAGGTATCGATCAATGTTCCGAGCACTTCATCGGCGGCCTTGGCGACTTTCACGCCCAGCTCCGCCTGAATCTTGCCTTGGGCCATTTCGACCACGTTGCTGGCCAGGTCCGATTGCTGGCTGCGATCAACCGATCTCAGCCGATCGACCTGCGCCTCGGAGGATTGGCTGGTGACCGAACGCTCAATGGTGGTGTTGGCGATCTGCCCAGCGGCTTGATCGACACGGTTCTGCCCTGCCTGAAGGGTGCTCAGACCGGCATAAAAAGCGGTATTACCTGAGATTTCCATGGGAGAACTCGTCCTTGCAAAGGATCAACGAAAGCCATTGAAGCAGAGTGGCAGACAAAACACCCGTCAAAAACACTAATGGCACAGTGCCTTGTCATAGGCAAAGCCCGCATTGCCAGACGTCAGTCCAACAGATCCAGTTGCAAGTGCTCGGCCACGGCTTCTGCCGTCACGGCCTTGAGTTTGGGCACACGCCCCAGGCACGGCGCCGGGAGGCGTTCGGCCAGGGTGGCGAGGTTTTCTTCCAGCCGCGAGGTCTTCGGGTCGATGATGTTGGCCACCCATCCCGCCAGTTGCAAACCGTCCCGGGCGATCGCTTCGGCGGTCAACAAGGCATGGCTGATACACCCCAGGCGCACGCCGACCACCAAGATCACCGGCAGCTGCAACGCGATGGCGAGGTCCGACAGATTGTCCTGATCCGCCAAGGGTACGCGCCAGCCGCCAGCGCCTTCGATCAGGGTGAAGTCCGCCTGCAGGCCCAGAATCTGCCGCATCGGCGCCAGCAACGACTGCACCGTCAACGCCACGCCCGCCTCCCGTGCCGCCAGATGGGGAGCAATGGCCGGTTCGAAGGCCACCGGATTGACCTGTGCGTACGTCAGCGGCAGCGAACACTCCGCCATCAAAGCCAGTGCATCGGCGTTGCGCAAGCCTTTGGGCGTCACATCGCATCCGGACGCGACCGGCTTGCCCGCCGCCGTGCTCAAACCCGCCGAACGCGCCGCATGCAGCAGCCCTGCAGCGACCGTGGTTTTACCGACATCCGTATCCGTGCCGGTGATGAAATAGGCTGCGCTCATAAGGGTTTCTCCAAAATGGCGTACACCACTTGATAAGTCGCCGGCAGGCCTCGGGCCTGACGAAACTGCTCATAAGCCTCAATCAACCCCAAAATCCGCGCCCGGCCGGTCAAGCCACCCGGTCGACCGGGATTGAGATTGTGCGCACCCAGTGCCTTGAGCTCATGGGTCAGGCTGCGCACATCCGGGTAATGCAGCACATGCGGCAGGTTTTGCAGACTGACCATCCTCAAGCCGCTGGCCGCACACAACTGCTGATAAACACCAAACTCCCGGAAGCGATTGACGTGCACCATGCCATCGACCTGTCGCCAGCTGTCGCGCAATTCAAACAACGTCCCTGTACAAAGACTAGCAAACGCAAAAATGCCACCCGGTTTCAGCACTCGATAAGCTTCACTGAGCACCGAGTCGAAGTCCGCACACCATTGCACCGCCAGGCTGGAGAAGATCAGGTCGCAGGTCGAGTCCTGCAGTGGCAAACGCTCGGCATCGCCGGCCACGAAATGCGTGGCACCGCCCAACGGCCGGGCGTGGTTGAGCATGCCTTCGGCGATGTCCAGCGCCACACCGTGACTGCCCGCAAACCGCTCACCCAAGGCACGACTGAAATGCCCGGTGCCGCAGCCCAGGTCCAGCCAGCGCTGCGGTACGAAGTCCTGCGCCAAGCGTCCGAGCAATTGGCTGCCCACATCACGCTGCAACTCGGCCACGCTGTCGTAGCTTTGCGCCGCGCGGGAGAAAGATGCAGCGACTTGGCGTTTGTCGGGCAAGCCGCCGGGCAGGTTGGGAAGAGATAAATCAGTCATCGCCGGACTCATGCAAAAAGGCCTGGATCGCCCCCGCCACACCGTGGGGATCTTCCAGAAGAAACGCGTGACCGGCCTGCTCAATCAGACCGATTTCTATATCCGGCAGCAACGCCAGCAAATCGCCTGCCGCCTCCGCCGGCACCAACCCGTCGAGACCGGCGAACAGATGCAGTTGCGGACCGCGGAACGATTGCATTGCCTGCCGTGTATCCAGTTGCGCAAGCACTTGCAGACCGCTCAGCAGCACTGGCGCGGCCGTGTTCGGTGCGCCAGCGAGCAACAGCCGCGACAATCCGCGCGGGTCTTCGGCGCCTTGGGCGCAGAGCAGTGAAAAGCGTTTCAAGGTCGCGCGCGGATCGGCTGCACATCCCGCCAGAAACGCATCGAAGGTTTCCCCAGGCATGGCGGCCGACCAGTGTTCATGCGCGACAAAAGAGGCGTTGCTGGCCAGTGTGAACACGCCGCAGCAGCGATCGCCACGTCGGGCCGCCAGTTCGCAGGCGAGCATGCCACCCAATGACCAGCCGCCCAGCCAGGCGTCTTGCGGCAACGTCGCATCAAGCTCATCGAGCCACTCTTGAAGATCGCTCGACTCCAGGTCGGGCAACGGCTCGATTTCGACGCGCAAGTGCTCGTCCAGGCCGCGCAAAGCCGCCGCCAAAGGCTCCAGCGGTGAAACGCCGAGGCCCCAGCCGGGCAGCAGAATCAAACGATCACGCATGGCTTGGCTCCGGCTGCAGTTGTTGAAAACAATCGGCCAGTCCGTTTAACAATAGCTGCACCTGGGCCTCGCTGTGGGCTGCCGTCAGCGTGACCCGCAGTCGGGCGCTGCCAGCAGGCACGGTCGGCGGGCGAATCGCGGTCACCATCAACCCGCGTTCGCGCAACATTTGCGAAAGACGCACCGCGCGCCCGGCATCGCCAACCATGATCGGCTGGATCGGTGTGAAGCTGTCCATGAGTTCCAGGCCGATCTGCTCGGCACCCTGGCGGAACTGGCGGATCAACGTCTGCAAATGCTCGCGGCGCCAGTGTTCGCTGCGCAGCAGTTCCAGGCTTTTCAACGTGGCGCAGGCCAGCGCCGGAGGCTGGCTGGTGGTGTAGATGTAAGGCCGGGCGAACTGGATCAGACTTTCGATCAGCTCTTCGCTGCCGGCCACAAAAGCGCCCGCCGTACCGAAGGCTTTGCCGAGGGTGCCGACCAGCACCGGAACGTCTTCCTGGCTCAAACCGAAATGCTCGACGACGCCGCCACCGTTGGCACCCAGCGGTCCGAAACCATGGGCATCGTCGACCATCAACCAGGCGCCCTTGGCCTTGGCCTCTCGGGCCAGTGCCGGCAAGTCGGCGATATCGCCGTCCATGCTGAACACGCCGTCGGTGACCACCAGGGTATTGCCAGTGGCTTTTTCCAGGCGTTTGGCCAGGCTCACCGGGTCGTTGTGCAAGTAGCGATTGAACCGCGCGCCGGACAGCAGCCCCGCGTCGAGCAGCGACGCATGATTGAGCCGGTCTTCGAGCACCGTATCACCCTGCCCCACCAGCGCCGTGACCGCACCGAGGTTGGCCATGTAACCGGTGGTGAACAGCAACGCGCGTGGGCGACCGGTCAGGTCGGCCAAGGCTTCTTCCAGGGCATGGTGCGGGGCGCTATGGCCGATGACCAGATGTGAGGCGCCGCCGCCCACCCCCCACTTCAAAGCGCCGGCACGCCAGGCTTCGATCACTTGTGGATGATTGGCCAGCCCCAGGTAGTCGTTGTTACAGAACGCCAGCAACGGCCGGCCATCAACCACTACTTGCGGCCCCTGCGGGCTTTCGAGTAGCGGACGCTGGCGGTAGAGATTTTCGGCACGACGGGCAGCAAGGCGTGCGGCGAGATCGAAAGACATGCAGGCCTCGAAGTTCAGATCACAGAAATCAAAATGAATGCGATCCCTGTGGGAGCGAGCTTGCTCGCGATGGCGGCGTCACATTCAACATTGATGTCGACGGACCTGACGCTATCGCGAGCAAGCTCGCTCCCACAGGGGTTTTGCATTCATTCAGTGGACGCAGTGGTTGCTCAAACCGCCGCGTTATAGAACTGCTCGCTGCTCTTCTGCTCCACCAGCGCCTGCTCGATCGCCGCCTGATGCACTTCATCGGCGTGCTCTTCGCGGGCTTCCGGCAGGATGCCCAGGCGCCCGAACAATTGCATGTCCTTGTCGGCCTGCGGGTTGGCGGTGGTCAGCAGTTTCTCGCCGTAGAAAATCGAGTTGGCACCGGCGAAGAACGCCAGAGCCTGCATCTGCTCGTTCATGGCTTCGCGGCCGGCGGACAGGCGCACGTGGGATTGCGGCATCAGGATGCGCGCGACCGCGAGCATGCGGATGAAATCGAACGGGTCGACGTCGTCGGCATTTTCCAGCGGCGTACCGGCGACTTTCACCAGCATGTTGATCGGCACCGACTCCGGATGCTCCGGCAGGTTGGCCAACTGGATCAGCAGGTTGGCGCGGTCGTCCAGGGACTCGCCCATGCCGAGGATGCCGCCGGAGCAGATCTTCATCCCCGACTCACGCACGTAGGCCAGGGTTTGCAGGCGCTCGCTGTAGGTGCGGGTGGTGATGATGCTGCCGTAGAACTCCGGCGATGTATCGAGGTTGTGGTTGTAGTAGTCGAGGCCGGCCTTGGCCAGCGCTTCGGTCTGGTCCTGATCCAGGCGGCCGAGGGTCATGCAGGTTTCCAGGCCCAGGGCTTTCACGCCTTCAACCATCTTCAGAACATAAGGCATGTCCTTGGCCGACGGGTGCTTCCACGCCGCGCCCATGCAGAAGCGGGTCGAACCGATGGCCTTGGCGCGAGCGGCCTCTTCGAGGACCTTCTGCACCTCCATCAGTTTTTCTTTTTCCAGGCCGGTGTTGTAGTGACCGGACTGCGGACAATATTTGCAATCTTCCGGGCAGGCGCCGGTCTTGATCGACAACAGGGTCGAGACCTGAACGCGGTTGGCGTCGAAATGCGCACGGTGCACCGTCTGCGCCTGGAACAACAGGTCATTGAATGGCTGAACGAAGAGTGCTTTGACTTCGGCCAAAGACCAGTCATGACGCAGGGTTGCAGTGGTGCTGGCGCTCATGGGTGTTTCCTTTGAATTATGCTTTGGCATGCGGCAGGGTCATGGAATGTCACAGCCGCCTCACAGATGTTTCGGCATATTTAAGGAAGAGCGATGCGCTGTCAACCACATAACAAAGGACTGGTTTACATCTGGTCAAAAAACAAACAGTCGTGTCTTTTGTGCGATGAGCTCGCCGACGGCATCGTCCCTGTCTGCACGGCCTGCGAAACCGAGTTGCCCTGGCTGGGCGATCACTGCCGTACCTGCGCCCTGCCGCTCCCGGCCGCGGGCCTGACCTGCGGCCATTGCCTGAAGCAGCCACCGGCCTTTGAACAGGTGATTGCCCCCTGGACCTACAGCTTTCCGGTTGACAGCCTGATCACCCGCTTCAAACACAATGCAAAGTGGCCGTTTGGCCGCTTGCTCGCCGAACTTCTCGCTCAATACCTGCAACATCGCTTCGAAGATGATCTGCAGCGGCCCCATGCGCTGATTCCGGTACCGCTGGCCAACCGGCGCCTGCGCCAGCGCGGGTTCAACCAGGCAGCCATGCTGGCCCACTGGTTGAGTGACGCACTGGACATTCCTTGCGACGAACGGTTACTGCTGCGAACCCAGGACACCGATGCCCAACAGGCCTTGAATGCCCAAGCGCGGCGCAGGAATTTGCGCAACGCTTTCACCCTGATACCCGGTGCCACCGTCAAAGGCCGGCACCTGGCCCTGATCGACGACGTCCTCACCACCGGTGCCACGGCCCAGGCCCTGGCCTGGCTGTTGATCGACGCCGGTGCCGCGCGGGTCGACGTCTATTGCCTGGCCCGCACGCCAAAACCCGGCGAGACAACCTGACTTGACTCGCGCGTGCCAAGCCGCCACCGTCCTCCCCATCGCCACCACCCAAAGCGACTTGCCATGTCTTTGCCCACCTTGTTGTCCCAGCACATTGTCCGCCGTCCGCAGCGCATCGCCCTGCTGCAGCACATCGCCGAGCAAGGCTCGATCACCCGTGCGGCAAAAAGCGCGGGCCTGAGCTACAAAGCTGCCTGGGATGCCATCGATGAGCTGAACAACCTGGCGCAGAAACCGTTGGTGGAGCGGATTGTCGGCGGCAAGGGTGGGGGCGGTGCCCGTCTCTCCATAGAAGGCGAGCGGGTGCTGCGGCTGTACCAGAAGCTGCAAGCCTTGCAGGCCCAGGTGCTGGAAGCCGCTGAAGATGCCAGCGACCTCGACCTGCTCGGGCGTTTGATGCTGCGCACCAGCGCGCGCAATCAGTTACACGGCAAGGTGATGACGATCGAGCCCCAGGGACGCAACGACCTGATTCGCCTCGAAGTCGCCGAAGGCTTGATCGTCGATGCGCAAATCACCCACGACAGCACCGAGCGCCTGGAACTGCAAATCGGCACCGAAGTCGTGGCCTTGATCAAGGCCGGCTGGCTCGATGTGCTGGAGGTCGATTCAGCCGAAACGCCGGGAAACAATTGCCTGAAAGGCACCATCGAGAAAATTCTCGACGCCGACGATGGCCCCAGCGAAGTGCGCATCACACTGCCTAACGGCCTGACCCTGTGCGCGCTGGACGAACCAACGCATCTGCAGGCATTGGGGCTGACCTGCGGCAAACCCGTGCGCGTGGAGTTTTCGCCCTCCAGGGTTCTGCTGGGTACACCGCTTTAAGCAAACTGCAACAAAAGGTTCATTACTCATCATTAAGGTGTCTGCAAAACCGCAGGGAGCCTGAAATGAGCCTATTAGAAGAAAACCAGTCCACCGACCTCGAAACCATGGTCGGCCTCAGTCGTCGCCGCTTCATCAGCGCAGGTGCCCTGTGCGGCGCGGCGATGTTCCTCGGCGGCAACCTGCTGAGCCGCAGTGTGATGGCCGCCAGCGTCAGCGCCGGTAACAGCCAATTGCTGGGCTTTGACAGCATTGCCGCCGCCACCAGCGACGCCATCACCCTGCCACCGGGCTACAAGTCCTCGGTGCTGATCAGCTGGGGCCAGCCCCTGCACAAGGACGGCCCGGCGTTCGACCCGAGCGGCAACGGCAGCGCCGTGCATCAGGAAGCCCAGTTCGGCGACAACAACGATGGCATGAGCCTGTTCGAATTTCCGGGCGAAAAAGACCGCGCGCTGATGGCGATCAACAACGAATACACCAACTACCGCTACCTCTACGCCCACGGCGGCATGCCGCAATCGGCGGAAGACGTGCGCAAGGCGCTGGCCTGCGAAGGTGTGTCGGTGATTGAAGTGCAGCGCAAGAACGGCCAATGGCAATTCGTCCAGGGCTCGCGCTACAACCGCCGCATTCACGGTAATGCGCCGATCACCCTGAGCGGCCCAGCCGCCGGTCACGCACTGCTGAAGACCAGCGCCGACCCCCACGGCAAGAACGTTCTCGGCACGTTCCAGAACTGTGCCAACGGCAAGACGCCGTGGGGCACCTATCTGACCTGTGAAGAAAACTTCACCGACTGCTTCGGCAGCAGCAACGCCGAGCAGAAATTCGACCCGGCGCAAAAACGCTACGGCGCGGTGGTGACCAGCAAAGAAATCAACTGGCACCAACACGACGAGCGTTTCGACCTGGCCAAGAACCCCAACGAACTCAACCGTCATGGCTGGGTGGTGGAGATCGATCCGTTCGATCCGCAGTCGACGCCGGTCAAACGCACCGCCCTCGGCCGCTTCAAACACGAAAACGCCGCCCTGGCCGAAACCGGCGATGGCCATGCCGTGGTGTACATGGGCGACGATGAGCGCGGCGAGTTCATCTACAAATTCGTCAGCCGCGACAAGATCGACCACAAGAACCCCAAGGCCAACCGCGACATTCTCGATCACGGCACCCTCTATGTGGCGCGTTTCGATGCCGGGGACGGCAACGCCGATCACCCGAAAGGCCAGGGTGAATGGATCGAACTGACCCACGGCAAAAACGGTATCGACGCCAGCAGCGGTTTTGCCGATCAGGCCGAAGTGCTGATCCACGCCCGTCTCGCCGCCAGTGTGGTGAAAGCCACGCGCATGGACCGCCCGGAATGGATCGTGGTCAGCCCCAAGGACGGCCAGGTCTACTGCACGTTGACCAACAACGCCAAGCGCGGCGAAGACGGGCAACCGGTGGGCGGACCGAACCCGCGGGAGAAGAACGTCTACGGCCAGATCCTGCGCTGGCGCACCGAACGCGACGATCACGCCTCACACACCTTTGCCTGGGACCTGTTTGTGGTGGCCGGCAACCCGGCCGCACATGCCGGGACGCCAAAGGCCGGCTCGTCGAACATTACGCCGCAGAACATGTTCAACAGCCCGGACGGCTTGGGCTTCGACAAGGCCGGACGCTTGTGGATCCTGACCGACGGTGATGTGAGCAACACCGGTGACTTTGCCGGCATGGGCAATAACCAGATGCTCTGCGCTGATCCGGCGACCGGCGAGATTCGCCGCTTCATGGTCGGGCCGGTGGGCTGCGAGGTGACCGGGATCAGCTTCTCGCCGGACCAGAAAACCCTGTTCGTCGGAATCCAGCACCCGGGTGAAAACGGAGGCTCGACCTTCCCCGAGCATCTGCCCAATGGCAAGCCGCGGTCTTCGGTGATGGCGATTTCGCGGGAAGATGGCGGGATCGTCGGCGCCTGATCCCGCCTCTTCGCGGGCAAGCCCGCTCCCACAGGGTTATGCGCAGATTCCAAATCAGCGCCAATCCTGTGGGAGCGGGCTTGCCCGCGAAGGCGTCAGCCCAGTCACCACACATCTCAAGCCCACCCCCTAAAGCCCTGCCGTCTGCGCTACCATGCCTGGCCGGACGCAGCAGCCTGCTGCGCGCAGGAGTCAGCATGGCCCACCCGTTTGAAACCCTTACGCCAGACCTCGTGCTCGATGCCGTCGAAAGCATCGGCTTTCTCAGCGACGCGCGCATCCTGGCGCTCAACAGCTACGAGAACCGCGTCTATCAGGTCGGCATCGAAGACGCCGAGCCACTGATCGCCAAGTTCTACCGGCCGCAACGCTGGAGCAACGAAGCGATTCTGGAAGAACACCAGTTCACCGCCGAACTCGCCGATTGCGAGGTGCCGGTCGTGGCGCCGTTGATCCACAACGGTGAAACCCTGCACGAACACAGCGGTTTCCGTTTTACCTTGTTCCCCCGCCGCGGCGGCCGCGCACCGGAGCCGGGCAACCTCGATCAACTGTATCGCCTGGGCCAACTGCTCGGACGCCTGCACGCGGTCGGCTCGACCCGGCCGTTCGAGCACCGTGAAGCGCTGGCGGTAAAAAACTTCGGCCATGACTCGCTGGCCACGTTGCTCGACGGCAACTTCATCCCCCGCAGCCTGCTGCCGGCCTACGAGTCGGTGGCCCGAGATCTGCTCAAGCGTGTGGAAGATGCCTACAGCAACACGCCGCACCAGAACATCCGCATGCACGGTGACTGCCACCCCGGCAACATGATGTGCCGCGACGAGATGTTCCATATCGTCGACCTCGACGACTGCCGCATGGGCCCGGCGGTACAGGACATCTGGATGATGCTCGCCGGTGATCGCCAGGATTGCCTGAGCCAGTTGTCGGAACTGATGGATGGCTATAACGAGTTCCACGACTTCGACCCGCGCGAACTGGCGCTGATCGAGCCCTTGCGCGCCCTGCGCCTGTTGCACTACAGCGCGTGGCTCGCCCGTCGCTGGGACGATCCCGCGTTCCCCCGCAGCTTTCCGTGGTTCGGCACCGAGCGTTACTGGGGTGATCAGGTGTTGGCACTGCGCGAGCAATTGGCGGCGCTCCAGGAAGAGCCACTAAAACTCTTCTGACAAACACAGACCCCATGTGGGAGCGGGCTTGCTCGCGAAGGCGGCGTGTCATTCAACATTGATGTCGACTGACACGCCGCCTTCGCGAGCAAGCCCGCTCCCACAGGTTCTGTGTTCACAAAAGACCTACCTATTCAGGCAGGACATTCGCAGACGAATCTCCTTACAATCCCTACTTTGTTAGCTGCCTAAGCAAGGATTCTGCATGCAAGCCGCCAACCCGCGTCGCGGGTACATTCTGGGTCTGAGTGCCTACATCATCTGGGGACTTTTCCCCCTCTACTTCAAAGCCATCGCCAGCGTGCCCGCTGTGGAAATCATCATCCATCGGGTGTTGTGGTCGGCGCTGTTCGGCGCCTTGCTGCTGATGGTGTGGAAGCATCCCGGCTGGTGGCGCGAGCTGCGGGAGAACCCGCGACGCCTGGCGATCCTGGCCCTGAGCGGTGCGCTGATCGCGGCCAACTGGCTGACCTACGTCTGGTCGGTGAACAACGGCCGCATGCTGGAGGCCAGCCTCGGTTACTACATCAACCCCTTGGTGAACGTGTTGCTGGGCATGCTGATCCTTGGCGAACGGCTGCGGCGCATGCAGTGGATTGCCGTCGGTCTGGCGGCTGTGGGTGTGGCGCAACAGGTCTGGCAAGTCGGCAGCCTGCCCTGGGTGTCGCTTGTGCTGGCACTGACCTTCGGTTTCTACGGGCTGATTCGCAAGCAGGCACCGGTCAAGGCACTGCCGGGGCTGGTGGTGGAAACCTGGATGCTGGTGCCGATCGCCATTGCCTGGTTGCTCTTCAATCCGACCGCCCACAGCGCTCAGGCCGAGTTCTGGACCACATCAGAAGCCTGGTGGCTGGTGGCGGCCGGGCCGGTCACGCTGGTGCCGCTGGTCTGCTTCAACGCGGCTGCACGGCATTTGCCCTACACGACACTGGGCTTTCTCCAGTATCTGGCGCCGACATTGGTGCTGCTGCAAGCGGTCCTGCTGTTTGGCGAGCATCTGTCGTCCAGCACCCTGGTAGCGTTCATGTTCATCTGGGCCGGTCTGGCGGTTTACAGCGTGGATGCGTGGCTCAGTTTGCGTCGCCGCGGCTGATCAAAAAACATACAAACCTCTACAGGCCACGGGTTCCGTGGCCTGCATCATTCCTTCCCAAGGTTATCCACAGCGTGATCCCCGCCGATTGTGCGCAAGTGGCTGAAACTGCTGGTTTTTTGATCAGATCCTGAAGAACCCCGGTCGGCGTGGCCTGGCGGGGTGTCTCTACAGGTTATCCACAGGCCGGTGCACGTTTAACTTGGATAACCTGATCAGGGCTCACTGCGCAGCACCAATTCGACCATCAGATCGTCGGCCAGGGTTTCCAGGCGCGATTGCAGGACGTCCAGCGACAGCGTCAGCGGCACGGCAAGAATCGCTTCGGCATGGAACAACGGCTCGCTGCTCATCGGTGCCGGGCGCACTTCGGTAACCAACCGTTCCAGACTCACCCCCTGCTCGTTCAACAAACGTGTGATGTCACGCACGATTCCCGGGCGATCATTGCCCACCAGTTCCATCGCGATCGGCTTCCAGGTGCAGGATTGTTCGATGCTGCTTTCGGCGATCAGTACGCGAATGCCCTGGGTGGACAAGCCTTGCAGGGCATCGACCAATTCGTCATAGGCCTCGGCCGGCACGCCCACCCGCAAAATGCCGGCGAATTGTCCGGCCATGCGCGACATGCGGCTTTCCAGCCAGTTGCCGCCGTGCTCGGCAATGCATTGGGCAATGCGCTCGACTTGCCCGGGCTTGTCCGGTGCGAAAACGGTGAGTACGAGGTGGTCCATGGCGCAGCCCTCTGGTCATGATTTTTGTGACAGAGAACCAAGTATAGGCAAGGGTTGGACCTGCGCCGACAGGTCAGGCGCCTTCGCGAGCAGGCTCGCTCCCACAAGGGTTGCGCGGGCCTTTGTGGGAGCGAGCCTGCTCGCGAATGAAGGCACCGCCGATCTGACCGGCCCAACAAATCGTGTACATCTTTTGATATTTAACTGGAACAATCCACTGGTTTTTTGAGAACATCCTGTTCCGCGCCGTGACCGCAATGCGTCATGGGGTCGCAGAACGACGTGATTAGTCTAATTTTCACATCCGCAATTCATCATGTAGTATGCCGCAGCGCGCACTACATAACGTTGGATCGATGTCTGCCGCCGGCCCGTTCGCAACCCTGAAAGCCCTGTCAGCAAGGCCCCAAGCCGTTGATTGGTCCCAACCCAGCCGCCCGTCATGGGCATGTACTGGCAAAGGGGTTTGTGGTTTAAATGGCCAAAGGCTTCATTGTTAAATTGAAGAGCTGAAAAGCGAAATAGCTGAGCAGAGTGAGGCAAGCAATGACTGAACACGTTCAAGTCGGTGGCCTGCAGGTCGCCAAAGTCCTGTTCGACTTCGTGAACAACGAAGCCATTCCCGGTACCGGCCTCACCGCCGATAAGTTCTGGGCCGGTGCCGACAAGGTCATCCATGACCTGGCGCCGAAGAACAAAGCCCTACTCGCCAAACGCGATGATTTCCAGGCTCGTATCGACGGCTGGCACCAAGCGCGTGCTGGTCAACCGCACGACGCCGTGGCCTATAAAGCCTTCCTGCAAGACATCGGTTATCTGCTGCCAGAAGCGGCCGATTTCCAGGCAACGACGCAAAACGTCGATGACGAAATCGCCCGCATGGCCGGCCCGCAACTCGTGGTGCCGGTGATGAACGCCCGCTTTGCCCTCAACGCCTCGAACGCCCGCTGGGGCTCGCTGTACGACGCGCTCTACGGCACCGACGCCATCAGCGAAGCCAACGGCGCGGAAAAAGGCAAAGGCTACAACAAGGTGCGCGGTGACAAGGTCATCGCCTTCGCCCGTGCTTTCCTCGACGAAGCGGCACCATTGGCGGCCGGCTCCCACGTCGATTCCACCGGCTACAAAATCGTCGACGGCAAACTGGTGGTCGCCCTTAAAGGCGGCAGCAACACCGGCCTTCGCAACGACGCTCAACTGATCGGTTTCCAGGGCGATGCCGCTGCACCGACCGCGATCCTGCTGAAAAACAACGGCCTGCATTTCGAAATCCAGGTCGACGCCAGCACCCCGGTCGGCCAGACCGACGCGGCCGGCGTCAAAGACATCCTGATGGAAGCCGCACTGACCACCATCATGGACTGCGAAGACTCGGTTGCCGCCGTCGACGCTGATGACAAAGTGGTGATCTACCGCAACTGGCTCGGCCTGATGAAGGGCGATCTGTCGGAAGACGTCGCCAAGGGCGGTCAGACCTTTACCCGCACCATGAACGCCGACCGCACCTACACAGCGGTCGATGGCAGTGAACTGAGCCTGCACGGTCGTTCGTTGCTGTTCGTGCGCAACGTTGGCCACCTGATGACCATCGACGCGATCCTCGACAGTCAAGGCAACGAAGTACCGGAAGGTATTCTCGATGGCCTGGTGACTTGCCTGGCATCGATGCACAACCTGAACGGCAACACTTCGCGCAAAAACACCCGCACCGGCTCGATCTACATCGTCAAACCGAAGATGCACGGTCCTGAGGAAGCGGCGTTCACCAACGAGCTGTTCGGTCGCATCGAAGACGTGCTGGGCCTGCCGCGCAACACCCTCAAAGTCGGGATCATGGACGAGGAGCGTCGTACCACGATCAACCTCAAGGCCTGCATCAAGGCGGCGAGCGAGCGTGTGGTGTTCATCAACACCGGTTTCCTCGACCGCACGGGCGATGAAATCCACACCTCCATGGAAGCCGGCCCGATGGTGCGCAAGGCGGACATGAAGGCGGAGAAATGGATCGGCGCCTACGAGAACTCCAACGTCGATATCGGTCTGAGCACCGGCCTGCAAGGTCGCGCGCAGATCGGTAAAGGCATGTGGGCCATGCCGGACCTGATGGCAGCGATGCTTGAACAGAAAATCGCTCACCCGCTGGCCGGTGCCAACACCGCCTGGGTACCTTCGCCGACTGCCGCGGCACTGCACGCACTGCACTACCACAAGGTTGACGTGTTCGCCCGTCAGGCCGAACTGGCCAAACGTGCCCATGCATCGGTGGACGACATCCTGACCATCCCGCTGGCGGTGAACCCGCAGTGGACCGCCGAACAGATCAAGAACGAACTGGACAACAATAGCCAGGGCATTCTCGGTTACGTGGTGCGCTGGATCGACCAGGGCGTCGGCTGTTCGAAAGTGCCGGACATCAATGACGTCGGCCTGATGGAAGACCGTGCCACGCTGCGTATTTCCAGCCAGCACATCGCCAACTGGCTGCGCCATGGCGTCGTCACCGAAGAGCAGGTCATGGAAAGCCTCAAGCGCATGGCGCCGGTGGTTGACCGTCAGAACGCCGGCGACGCGCTGTACCGTCCGCTGGCCCCGAACTTCGACAGCAACATCGCCTTCCAGGCAGCGGTCGAACTGGTGGTCGAAGGCACCAAACAGCCGAACGGCTACACCGAGCCGGTCCTGCACCGTCGTCGTCGCGAGTTCAAGGCGAAGAACGGGTTGTAATCCAGCTCACTCCACAGCAATCCCCCGGTTGAAAAACCGGGGGATTTTTGTTTCTGCTTCCTGCAAATGCAGAACTATCCCCTGAAACGCAACGCGTTTGCAGCGATGTGGCGGCCTATTCTCGATGCATTCATGAACAAGGCAATTCCAAGGACCGTGATGATGAGAGCAAACAGTTTTTCGCCACCAATGGGTTCGTCGAGTACATACCATGAGGTCAAAATACCCGATATCGGAACAATCACTGACAACGGTGCAACCTGGCTCGCCGGATACTTCTCAATCATTCGGTTCCACACCCAATATCCGAATACCGTCGCCACATAGGCCTGAAACAGGACAGACACCAGCACCGGAGCAGTTATGTCCGTTAGCAACGTTTGGAAGGGGGCTGCCCCCTTGACCCAGTAAGTCATCAGATAGAGAGGCGGTGTTGCATACAGACTCGACCAAACGACAAAGGAAAATATATCAACCACCTTGCTTTTCTTGACCAGCACATTGCACAAACTCCAGAACAATGCACCGAGGAGTATCAGGAAAAGGCCAAAGCTTTCGGCATAACCGTCCGTTACATGAATAATAAACATCAGCCCCAGTAACGCCATGAGAATACCCGCCACGTGTATTCCCGTCATTTTCTCCCCAAACAGCAATACTCCCCAGATGACCGTGAAAAATGCACTGAATTGCAAGAGCAAAGAGGTCACGCCGGCACTGACACCAAGAAACATGCCATAGTTCATCAGCCAGCACATTCCGATACCAAACAACAAACCGTAGACTATAGTTACAAAAGTACTGACACCCTTCGGTTTCGGGATGAAGAACACCAATGGCAATGCACAGAATGTAAAGCGCAACGCTGTCAGTATGAATGGATCGATACCGTCAAGACTGATATCAATTACAGTATAATTACTGCCCCACATGACTGTCACACCGATAATAAGTACAAGATCGCGAAATTCAATTTTCTTTATCATATCGTCCTCATTGCGACACACAACCACACAATCCAGGAAGAGTAATGACCTTTGTCGGCATTTTATTTGCAGAAACTAGCCGCAGACTGAATACACGACGACCATCGGCGTACTCAAACCACTAAAAAGCGGAGTGCCAAACTGGCAACCTGGATAGTGCTACGACAGATTTTATTAAACCAGGCACAGCATCAAATAAATGCCTGCATTGGTTTGCAAGAACCGAACGATAACTGAATAACCGAAAGAAGAAACAAGCTATTTGTGAGCAGCTTTTTCGCAGACCAATCAGATAAACTTAATTACAAGTTAACCCCACCAAAACAAATCGAACCTGTAATTAACAATTACAGGAGATCCGTTATTTAATGCCCAATTCGTGTTTTACCAGTACCAGCAAATCACTGGCTTCAATCGGCTTGAGCAGAAAGTCCACCACACTCAAATGCATCGCGGCGATCGCATCTTTTACGTCGGCATCGCCCGAGACGATGATGACCGGCAACGCCGCCCTTACCGATTCGCGTACCTGGCGGATCAGCTCCAGCCCATCTACATGGCCCATCCGCAGGTCGGTGATAAGTAGTCCGATCGAGGGCTTTTTGATTTCTGCCTCAGCCACCAGGATATTGAGTGCCGCTTTGCCACTGGCTGCTGTTATGCAGGAAATACCGTCCAGCGCCAGGATCTCTGACAGCAGCTCCCGGGCGTCCTTATCGTCATCGACGATCAGCACCCGTTGCGGTGGCAGGTCAGGTTCCAGCATGACGGCACTCAGCGCTTCGCGCTCGGCATCACTCAAAATATCGTGGTCGGACATGGCGTTCTCTACATGTTCAATTCAATTCCCTAGCACAGTTATGAGACATCGCTAAGCTGACCACCAATGTGCACTCCGACAGATAATTTTCCAATAGGGGGGCCGAGAGGTTTTTCGCACACTTGCGTAGGATTTTTCCGACATTTCAGGGCGCTAACGGCCTACCTAGACTTACGTCCAATGGGCACCCCGGCTACAGGGGTCGACCATGTCCAGGTCATCCGACTACAACAATTCAAAAAAAGACTGCGGTAATGGTTATGAGTAAAGCGGACGCCTTCACACAGGCAGGGAAAACCGCGGTGTTGCAGAACATCCAGGGCACGTTGCAATTCCTTCAGCGCTTCCCGCCTTTCAACCAGATGGAGCACGCGCACCTGGCGTATCTGGTCGAGCAATGTCAGCTGCGTTTCTACGCCCCTGGCGAGAGCATCATCAAACCCGCCGACGGCCCGGTCGAGCACTTCTATATCGTCAAACAAGGCCGGGTCGTGGGCGAGCGTCCGGATACGGCAAAAGGTGGCACCGAAACGGTCTTCGAGATCACCACCGGTGAATGTTTTCCCCTCGCGGCGTTGCTGGGTGAACGGGCGACCCGTACCGAGCACCTCGCCGGTGAAGACACCTTTTGCCTGCAACTGAACAAGCCGGCGTTCATCCGCCTGTTTTCGCTATCGGACACCTTCCGCAACTTCGCCCTGCGCTGCGTCAGCAGCCTGCTGGACCAGGTCAACCAGCAAGTGCAGCAAAAAGCCGTGGAAACCCTCGGCACCCAATATTCGCTCAATACCCGACTGGGCGAATTGGCCATGCGCCACCCGGTGTCATGCGCACCGCAGACACCCTTGCGCGAAGCCGTGACGTTGATGCACGAACAACAGGTCGGCAGCATCGTGGTGGTCGATGAACTCAAAGCGCCACTGGGGATTTTCACCCTGCGCGACCTGCGTCAGACCGTGGCCAACGGCAGCAGTGATTTCAACGAAGCCATCGAAGGGCACATGACCCGGGCGCCGTTTTTCCTGTCGCCGGATCACAGTGCATTCGACGCGGCGATTGCCATGACCGAGCGTCACATCGCTCATGTCTGCCTGGTCAAGGACCAACGCTTGTGCGGCGTGGTTTCCGAGCGCGACCTGTTTTCCCTGCAACGGGTCGACCTGGTGCACCTGGCGCGCACCATCCGCAACGCGCAGAAGGTGGAAAACCTGGTGGCGCTGCGGGGCGAAATCGGCCAACTGGTCGAGCGCATGCTGGCCCATGGCGCGTCTTCGACGCAGATCACCCACATCATCACCCTGCTCAACGATCACACCGTGTGCCGGGTAATCGAACTGACCCTCGCCGAAAAAGGTGATCCCGGCGTGCCATTCAGTTGGCTGTGCTTCGGCAGTGAAGGCCGTCGCGAGCAGACCCTGCACACCGATCAGGACAACGGCATTCTCTTCGAAGCCAGGGATGCGGCCCATGCCGCCGAGATTCGCGGCAAGTTGTTGCCCATCGCCCAGCAGATCAACCAGAGCCTGGCGCTGTGCGGCTTCACCTTGTGCAAGGGCAATATCATGGCCGGCAACCCCGAGCTGTGCCTGTCCCGGGCCGAATGGGCGCGGCGCTTTGCAGCGTTCATCCGCGAGGCCACCCCGGAGAACCTGCTGGGCTCGAGCATCTATTTCGATCTGCGCGTGGTCTGGGGCAGCGAGCAAGGCTGCGAGCAGCTGCGTCGGGGCATTCTCGATCAGGTCGGCGACAACCGTTTGTTCCAGCGCATGATGGCCGAGAATGCGCTGCGCAATCGCCCGCCCGTAGGGCGTTTGCGCGAGTTCGTGCTGACGCGCAAAAATGGTGAGAAGGCCACCCTGGACCTGAAGATCCAGGGCTTGGCACCCTTTGTCGATGGCGCCCGACTGCTGGCCCTGGCCCATGGCATCGAGGCCAACAACACGCTGGAGCGTTTTCGCCAATTGGTCGCCAAAGAGGTCATCGAACCCCTGGACGGCGCCGCGTACGAAGAGGCCTATCACTTCATTCAGCAAACCCGCATGCAGCAACATCAATTACAGACCCGGGAGAATTTTCCCTACTCGAACCGGGTCGATCCCGACAGCCTCAACCATCTGGACCGGCGCATCCTGCGTGAGTCCCTGCGTCAGGCCCAACGCCTGCAGAGCAGCCTGACCTTGCGGTATCAGTTATGAGCCTGTTTTCCTGGCTGCGCCCGCCGAGTCCCACCCTGCCCGCCGACCTGCAACATCGCCTGGAACGCTTGCCTACCGCTGCCGCCTTGGGCGAATGCAGCCTGCGTGAGCAGCGCTGGGTGGTGCTCGATCTGGAAACCACCGGGCTGAACCTGAACAAGGACCATGTGTTATCGATTGGCGCGATAGCGATCGAGGACGGGGCCATCGACTTTCGCCAGCAGTTCGAACGCACCTTGCAATATCCGCAAGTAAAACTCGGCCCCAGCGTGCTGATCCACGGCATTGGCCCCAGCGCCATTGCGGCGGGCAGCGATCCCGCAGAAGCGCTGGTGGACCTGATGGAATACCTCGGTGACAGCCCGGTACTGGCCTTCCACGCGCCGTTTGACCAGCACATGCTCGGCCGTGCGCTGAAAGATCACCTGGGTTTCAAGTTGCAGCATCCGTTTCTGGACGTGGCGGACATTGCACCGCTGCTATGCCCCCAGGCGCACTTTCGCGAGGCCGGGCTGGACGACTGGATCGACTGGTTCAAGCTCGAAGTCTTCGAACGTCACCACGCCAGCGCCGACGCCCTGGCCACGGCCGAACTGGCGCTGATCCTGTTCAGCCGCGCACGGCAGCAGCAGATTCATAGCCCGCTGAATTTGCAACAGCGATTGAGTCAGTGGAAGCGTCGGCAACAAGCACCGTCCTTCTAGTCTTCGGCGCCTGCTCTGGCCTCATCGCGGGCAAGCCCGCTCCCACAGGAGTACCGCCCCCCCCCTGTGGGAGCGGGCTTGCCCGCGATGAACGATGACGCGGTCTCCCGACCAACGCCGATTGCGGACCTCCCGCGCCTCTGCCACAATCGCGAACAATTCTCGTTAGTTAACACTTCCCAAGCGGTGATGCTGCGTGTCGTCAGTCCCAAGCCCTCAAAGTGAGCTCGTCGGTGCGTTATATCGCGACCATCGCGGTTGGCTATTGGCCTGGCTTCGACGCAATGTCGCCTGCCCACAGCGGGCCGAAGACCTGAGCCAGGACACGTTCGTGCGCTTGCTGGGCCGCGAGGAACTGAAGGAACCACGCGAACCGCGGGCATTCCTGGTGGCCATCGCCAAGGGCCTGTTGTTCGATTATTTCCGTCGCGCCGCGCTGGAGCAGGCTTACCTCACCGAGCTGATGCTGATTCCCGAAGCCGAACAACCGTCGGCGGAAGAACAGCAGATGATCCTCGAAGACCTGAAAAACATCGACCGCTTGCTCGGCAAACTTTCCACCAAGGCCCGGGCGGCGTTCCTCTACAACCGTCTCGACGGTCTTGGCCACGCAGAAATCGCCGAGCGCCTGGGGGTATCGGTGCCGCGGGTGCGCCAGTACCTGGCCCAGGGCATTCGCCAATGCTACATCGCGCTGTACGGTGAGCCGACATGAACCCGCTCGGTTCCAAACCGGTATCGGCCAACGTGCTGGACGCAGCGATTGCCTGGCAGTTGTCCATGGATGGCGCCAACCCGGTAGAGCGCGAAGAATTCGCCAAGTGGCACGCCGCCCACGAAGAGCACGCCCGCGCCTGGCGCCAGTTGGGCATGCTCGACCAACGCTTCAGCGCAGCCAATGGCCCGGCCCGCACTGCCCTGCTGCAATCGCGCGAAGGCATCCGCCGACGGGTGCGCAAGCTCGGTAAGGGCGTGGCGAGCGTGGTAGCCGTGATCGGCCTGGCGCTATTTGCCGGGCCACGTTACCTGCCGATCGATTACTGGCTGGCCGACCAGCGCACCGCCGTTGGCGAGCAGCGCACCCTGCGCCTGGCCGATGGCACGCTGGTCAATCTCAACACCCACAGTGCCCTGGATGTGCGCTTCGATGAGAAGCAGCGGCGCATCGTGCTTCAGGAAGGCGAAATCCTGGTTGAAACCGGTCATGGCGATCCCCGGCCGTTCATCGTCGAAACCCGTGAAGGCAGCATGCGTGCATTGGGTACGCGGTTTCTGGTCAAGCGTGAAGAAGAAGGCACACGCCTGAGTGTGTTGCAGTCGGCGGTGGCGGTTCACCCCGAGTCCAGCCCGGATGAACAGATTCTGCGCGAAGGCCAGCAGGTGTTGCTCCGCAATAACGGCCTGGGTCCGGTTCTGGCCGTCAACTTCGGCGCGGATGCCTGGACCCGCGGCATGCTGGTGGTGGACAACACGCGGCTGGAAGATCTGGTGCATGAAATCGGCCGTTATCGAACCGGTTACGTCGGCGTTGCGCCGGAAGTGGCCGACCTGCGCATCACTGGCAGCTTCCCGCTGCGTGACACCGACCTGGCGCTCAATGCCCTGCTGCCGACCCTGCCCGTGCAGATCGAACAGCACACGCAATGGTGGGTGAAGGTAGTAGCCAAGGCCGAAACAAAGCCCTGAACCCGCACACAGCCCCTTTGTGGCGAGGGAGCTTGCTCCCGCTCGGCTGCGAAGCAGTCGCCAAACCGCAAATGCGGTTTACCTGATAAATCGCGGGGGCCGCTTCGCGACCCAACGGGAGCAAGCTCCCTCGCCACAGAGGCGCACGCCTGAAACCCTTCAGTACTTATTGAATAGCTGAATCGAAATTATTTCCATCCAGCCCTATCACTTTCTGATTCTCGTTCGGCACACAGGCAATTGAGAAATGTTTCCATTCAGGAGCCGCTGTATGTCCCGTTCGCTGAACACCCTGTTGCGCCCCAGTTTGCTGGCGGTCACCGTTGCCCTTTGCACCCCTATGGCCAGCAGCCAACTGGTCGCCGCTGAGCAGGCGGCAAGCGTTCGCGCCTACAACCTGCCAGCCGCACCACTGGCCAGCACCCTGAACCAGATCGCCAGCCAGGCCGGCCTGGCCTTGTCGTTGAACCCATCCCTGGCGGCAGGCAAAACCTCGGCGCCAGTCAACGGCCAGTTCGACGCCGCTGGCGCCCTGCGCGAGGCCCTGCGTGGCACCGGGCTGCAACTTGAGCAAAGCAGTGCCGGCACCTACAGCCTGGCGGCCGTGCCCGAGGGCGTGATGGCGCTGCCGGCAACCAGCGTGATTGGTGTGGAAGACGCTGAAAGCGCCTGGGGCCCGGTGCAAGGCTATGTGGCCAAGCGCACCGCCGCCGGCACCAAGACCGATACCGCGCTGGTCGAGGTACCGCGCTCGATTTCGGTCGTTACTCGCGAGCAGATGGACGACCGCAACGCGCATACCCTTGACGCCGCCGTGCGCTACCTGCCGGGCATCACCGCCAGCAGCTACGGCAGCGACACCCGCGCTGACTGGCTGCGTGTGCGTGGTTTCGAGCCGACTCAATTCCTCGACGGCCTGCCCCTGCCAAAAGGCGTATACGCCAACCCGAAACAGGAAACCTGGAACCTCGACCGCCTGGCCTTGCTGCGCGGCCCGGCCTCGTCCGTGTACGGCCAGACCCCGCCAGGCGGTCTGCTGGACATGGTCAGCCGTCGCCCGAGCGCCGAAGCCAGCAGCGAAATCCAGCTGCAATACGGCAGCGACAACCATCGCCAGATCAACTTCGCCAGCACCGGCAAGATCGACGACGAAGGCCGGTTTCTCTATGGCGTGAGCGGCGTGGTGCGTGACGGCGGCACCCAGATCGACCATATCGATGACAAGCGCTACAACATTGCGCCAAGCCTGACCTGGAACATCGACGAAGACACCCGCTTCACCCTGCTGACGCAGTTCACCCGTGACGATACCGGCGTTACCAGCCAGTTCTATCCGATTCAGGGCACCAAGATCGACATGCCCTTCGGCAAGATCTCGCACCACAAGAACCTGGGTGATCCGGACTACGATTTCTACGACCGCACCTATTACGCACTGGGTTATGCCTTCGAGCATCGCTTGAACGATGTCTGGCAGTTCCGCCAGAACCTGCGCTACACCAAGTCGGACTTGTCGTTCCAGACGGTGACCGTCAACAGCTACTTTCCCTCCATCGGATTTGTCGTAGACGATGAAGGCAACACCGGGCGCGGCACGACCAATGTCGACGAAGACATCAGCCAGTTCGCCGTGGACAACAACCTCCAGGCCGACTTCGCCACCGGCGACATCAATCACACGCTGTTGATCGGCCTGGACCACCAGCGCAGCAACACCAACTACACCTCGATCTTTGGCACCGCACCGTCCATCAACGTCAACGATCCGGTCTATGGCTTGCCGATCACCCGTCCACCACGCTCCTCGGCGTTTTATGACTATGACCAGAAGACCTACCAGACGGGTCTGTACGTCCAGGATCAAATGGCCCTCGACCAATGGCGCCTGACCCTCGGCGGTCGTGAAGACTGGGTGCATACCGGCACCAAATTCTTCAACAAGGGCGATGCCACCAACACTCAGCGCGACAAGAACTTCAGCGGCAACGCGGCGATCAGCTATGTGTTCGACTCGGGCTTCGTGCCTTACTTGTCCTACGCCGAATCGTTCCAGCCGGCCAGCAATGCCGTCGCCTCGCCAACCGATTCGTTCAAGCCGACCAAAGGCAAGCAGTGGGAACTGGGTATCAAGTACCAGCCACCGGGCAGCAACACACTGCTGACGGCCGCTGTGTATGACCTGACCCAGAAAAACGTTGCCGTCACCAACAATGTGGGCAACGTGACGGTCACCAGCCAGACCGGTGAAGTGAGAGTCAAAGGCCTGGAGCTGGAAGCCGTTTCCGACGTGACCGAAAACCTCAAGGTCACCGCCGCCTACACCTTGGCCAAATCCGAAGTGCAAGACGGCGCGTTCAAGGGCAATCGCCTGCAACTGATGCCTAACCAGCAAGCATCGGTATGGGGCGACTACACCTGGCACAACGGGGTGCTCGACGGTTTCGGCATCGGCGCCGGCGCGCGCTACACCGGCAACACTTACGGCGACGAGGCCAACACCTGGCTGGGCAAGGCCGACGCCTACACGGTGTTCGACGCCGCGGTACACTACGACCTCGGCCGCCTGGACAACAGCCTCAAGGGCGCTTCGCTGGCCGTTAACGCAACCAACCTGTTCGACAAGGACTACATCTCGACTTGCGACAGCTTCTACTGCTACTACGGCGACCAGCGCAGTGTCGTCGCCAGTGCAACGTACAAGTGGTAACAGTTTGAGCTGACACGCCCTATGACCAAGCCGTCCCCAAAGGACGGCTTTGGTTTTTCTGAAGGCTATGAAATGAAAAGTAAAACAATTCGCCGCTGGTCCGCTGTTCATACCTGGACCAGCCTGATTTGCACGGTGTTCCTGTTGCTGCTGGCACTGACCGGCCTGCCGTTGATCTTCCATCACGAGATCGACCACCTCCTCGGTGATGCAGCCGAGCTGAAACAGATGCCGGCAGACACCCCGCTGCTTGATTTGCAGCAACTGGTAGCGGCGGCTGAAAAGCATCGCCCTGGCGAAGTCATGCAGTATTTCGGCTTCGAGGACGACGAGCCCAATGCCGCGATTGCGATCATGGCCCCCACCGCCGGCACTGAACCCAATTCGTCCCACACCTTCATGCTCGACGCCCGTACCGGTGAGGCCCTGGAGATGCCGTCGGCAAACGGTGGTTTCATGATGGTCATGTTGCGCCTGCACGTGGACATGTTTGCCGGCTTACCGGGCAAACTGCTGTTGGCGTTCATGGGGATTCTGTTCGTGGTGGCGATCGTCTCCGGCACCGTCTTGTACCTGCCATTCATGCGCCGCCTGAAGTTCGCCACCGTGCGCCAGGACAAATCCACCCGCCTGCGCTGGCTCGACCTGCATAACCTGATCGGCGTCGTGACCTTGACCTGGGCCCTGGTGGTCGGCGTGACCGGCGTGATCAGTGCCTGCGCCGACCTGATCATTGCCGCCTGGCGCAACGACAGCCTGAGCGCGATGGTCGCGCCGTACCGCGATGCGCCACCGCTGACGCAACTGGCGCCGGCCACCCGTCTGCTCGACATCGCCAAGGACGTCGCACCGGGCATGCAACCGGACTTCATCGCCTTCCCCGGCACGCGGTTTTCCAGCGAGCACCATTACGCGGTGTTCATGAAAGGCAGCACGCACCTGACCTCGCACCTGCTGACACCGGTGCTGATCGACGCCAGCACCCTGCAAGTCACCGCCGTGGCCGAGCGGCCCTGGTACATGGATGCCATGGGCATGTCGCAGCCGCTGCACTTCGGCGACTACGGCGGCATGCCGATGCAAATCCTCTGGGCGACCCTGGATGTGCTGACCATCATTGTGCTCGGCAGCGGAGTCTACCTGTGGGTGGTGCGGCGCAAGGCTGCCAGGCCTGTGCTGGAAAAAGCGGAGAACGTGGCATGAAGCCCCGGCAGTCGAATTTCTGGAAGGTCTTTGCCATTCCCACCGTCATCGCGGTGCTCAGCGCGGCAGGGCTGTTTGCCGCGTTGCTCGGCGATGGTGTGTGGGATTCACTGAGCTGGGTGGGGCTGGGCATCCCGGCTGTGCTGGCCCTGCGCGGCCTCCTGCAACGCCGCTGACCCCCTGTAGGAGCGAGCTTGCTCGCGATGGACGTCAACGATAACGCGGGAAACCTGACACCCAGCGGCGCTCTCAAGTCCATCGCGAGCAAGCTCGCTCCTACAGTGGGGGCCATCTTGAGCAATCGCCCCAACACGCTATGCTGCCCGACTCTGCCACCGATCGAGACGCTGCCATGTCCGCCCCGAGCATGACCCTGTACCACAACCCGCTCTCTCCCTTTGTTCGCAAAGTCATGGTGCTGCTGCACGAAACCGGTCAACAGGACCGCGTGGCGCTACAGACCAGCGTCCTCACCCCGGTGACCCCGGACCCGGTCCTGATCGACGACAACCCCCTGAGCAAAATCCCGGCCCTGCGCCTGGCCGATGGCAATGTCATCCATGACAGCCGGGTCATCCTCGACTACCTCGATCAGCAGCACGTCGGCAACCCGCTGATCCCCCGCGAAGGCTCGGCCCGCTGGCGGCGCCTGACCCTCGCCTCCCTTGCCGACGGGATCATGGACGCGGCCGTGCTGGTGCGCTACGAAGTCGCCCTGCGTGCCCCGGAGAAACACTGGGACGAATGGCTCGACGGCCAGCGCGACAAGATCCGCCGCGCCCTGGCCCTGCTGGAAAAGGACGCGATTGCCGAGCTGACCAGCCACTTCGATGTGGCCGCGATCAGCGTGGCCTGTGCACTGGGTTACCTGGACCTGCGCCATCCGGATCTGGATTGGCGCACGGCGAATCCGCAACTGGCGGCGTGGTACTTCGAGGTGAGTCAGCGGCCTTCGATGATTGCGACGATGCCGAAGGCTTAGGACTTCGCCGGCTGTACTGGCCGCTTCGCGAGCAGGCTCGCTCCCACAGTAGGTCGTCGGTGCGTACAAATGTTGTATTCACTGGAGAACCCTTGTGGGAGCGAGCCTGCTCGCGAAAATACCAACGCGGTTCATCAGGCAACCACTGCAAAATCCGCGTCACCAACACCTCGCTCCAGCGCTGATCCTCGCGCAACCCCACCGACCGGTTCATTGCACCGCTCCAATATCGAAGTCCAACGGCTTGGCCGTTTTCTGCCCGATCCCGTACCAGTCCAGCTTGCGGGTCAGCACCATGAACACGCCCAACAAGCCGAACAGCAGCAACGAGCCCATCAACAGCGCGTAATCCTCGGCGCTCAACACGCCGTAAAGCAGGCCGTACAACGCCGCCAGTCCCGCGGAGAAACTCAACCCGTTCACGACGCTGCGCAGCACATGGCACACATAAAAACCGATCAACGACACGCAGCCCGCCGCCGACAACAGATAGGCCAGCCCAAAACCCACGTGCTCGGACAGCGACAGCAACAGCAGGTAAAAGAACGCCAGGGCCACCCCCACCAGCGCGTATTGCACCGGGTGCACGGCCAGGCTTTTCAACACTTCGAAGAGGAAGAAGCCGGCGAACGTCAGGACGATGAACAACAGTGCGTATTTGATCGCCCGGTCGCTTTTCAGGTACTGGTCCACCGGGTCGATAAAGCTCACGCCGAAGCTGCGGCCGCTGAAGGCTGCGCAGTCACCGCCGGTGACGCAGCTGCTCAAGGCCTCCTGCAGATTGGTGGAGAAAAACGACGCCTGCCAGTTAGCGGTGAACCCCTGATCGGTGACGTTACGCTGGGCCGGCAGATAGTTGCCGATGAAGCTTGGGTGTGGCCAGTCGGCGCTCAGCGAGACGGTGCTGGTTTTACCCACCGGCAATACCTGCAACACGCCCGTGCCTTGCAGGCGCAGGTTAAAACCGAAAGCCAGCTCCGCGGCCTGTTCGGTGTTCAGCGCCGGCAGTGTCACGTGCACGCCCTCACCCAGCCAGCCGACCTGGCTACCGGGAATGAAGTCCAGACTCTGGCCGTCGAGCTCGAGTTTCAGGGCATTTTCGATACCACGGATGTCGCTGATGCCAACGGCGAGAAACGGCTGGTCGAACCGGTAATCGGCAAAGTCTTCCTTGATTCCGAGCCGCGCCGGCAGCGAAAAAAGCCCACTGATGCGATTGTCGGCATGAAACAGCCGCGCCTGGTAAATCCCCCGGGAACGCAACTCGGTCTGCACCTGGCCGTCGAGCTCGAAGCGTTCCGGCAGGAAGTACAGACGACCGCGCTCTTCGCTGATGTCTTGATAACGCTCGTTGGTTTTTTCACGGGTCTTCCAGGTGCGCACCACTTTGCGATAGGGCACCACCAGCAACGGACCGCTCACCTGCTGGCTGAAACTGAAACTGCGGGCGATGTCGTCGAGCACGCCGTCGCGCAGTTGCTGACGGTCGCGGATCACACCGTTGATCATCAGCAGCGGGATCAACAACAACAGAATCAGCAGGGCAATCGCCCCGAGTTTTAGGGTCAGGCTACGGTTCATGGGACTCTCCCTGTTTTGGATGGGAAAAGTCTGGCGTGGCTGTGTGGGGGTTTTATGGGAGAAATGTGGGGATTATGTGGAGACTTGACCGACCCCATCGCGAGCAAGCTCGCTCCCACATTTGATCTTCGGTTCGCATATATTTTGTGTTCGCGGGAGATCCCATGTGGGAGCGAGCTTGCTCGCGATGGCCGCGACTCGGTCCTAAGGCAGGCGCAACGTGACCTCTACACCACAGTCGACATTACCGACACTCATCGCCCCACCATGCAACTTGACCACCTCTTCAACGAAGTTAAGCCCCAACCCTGTGCTTTTTCGCCCACTGTCCGGACGCGGCAGTGAGTAGAAGCGCTCGCTCAAGCGCGGCAACGCATAGTTGGGAATCGCCTCGGCCTGGTTAAAAAGCTTGAATTCGATTTGCTCACCGATCTTTGTGGCACTGAATCGCAGCAAGCCACAAGCCGGGGTGAAATCCAGAGCGTTCTCCAGCAGATTTCCCAGCGCCTGACGCAACAGGAATGGCTCACCGGTCACGGTCAGATCCGCTGCAATGGTTTGCTCCACACATAACTGCTTGCCTTCGATTCGCGCCGCCTGAGCACTCAGCAACTCACTCACCAAAGCACCCAGCGGCACGTCGACGCGTTCTTCCAGCCCCTGACGCTGCTCGACTTGCGCCAGATTCAACAAGCGCTCGATCAACTGCTGCATGCGCGCACTTTCGCTGTCGATGTTGCCGACAAAACGCTGCCGCTGGACCGGCGGCATATCGCCCTGCAACAGTTCCGCCGCGCCACGAATGGCTGCCAGCGGACTCTTCAACTCGTGGGTCAGTGTGTGCACGTAACGCTCGACGTAGGCCTTGCCTTCAAGCTGCGTGCGCATCTGCTCCACCGCCGTGGCCAATTGTTCCAGCTCACCCCCGCGATAATGCGGCACTTCAACCCGCCGGCCTGCACTGACGCCTTGGGCGTACGCGGTCAATCTGCGCAGGGCGCGGCTCAGCCACCAGGACAACAACGCGCCGAACAGCAAACCGAGACCGATCAGCCCGGCGCCATACGCCAGCAACCGGCGTTCCGTGCGATCCACATATGGCTGCAACGAGCTGTTGGGCTTGGCCACGGTCACTACACCGATGATCTGACCGTTGTCGCGAATCGGCGCGCCGACATGCATCACCGAAGACCCCGGATCGTTCGGGTCACCGCGGGTGGAACGAGCGCCGTATTCGCCGCGCAGGGTCAGGTAGACGTCGTTCCAGCGCGAGTAATCCTGCCCCACCGCCGCCCCGCTGGAATCCAGCACGACGATGCCCTTGGCGTCGGTGACGTAGATGCGGTGGTTGACCTGATTCTTCGCCAAGCCCCAGATTTTCGCCGCCGGCTGGCGCTCACCATAAGCCTTGAGCAGTTGCGGCCAGCGGTTCTGATTGAGGGTGCCGGCCTTGAAGTCGTCGCGCAGGATCTCGGCCATCAGGTTGGCGGTATCGACCAGGGTTTCTTCGGTGGACTGGCGAACGCCGGGGCGGATCTCTTGCATGACCGTGTTGAGCACAAAGTAGCCCGTCAGGCCGATGAACAGTGCGTAGACCAGGAAAAACCGGATTCCCAGCGGCATCAGCTGTGTCCCGGGCTGTAGCTGTAGCCGAGGCCGCGGTGGGTCTGGATCGGTTCGGCGTCAGCCTTCACCCGTCGCAACTTGGCACGCACGCTCTTGATGTGGCTGTCGATGCTGCGCTCGTAACCGGCGTCGGCGGCCACACCCAGGGCATCGAGCAACTGTTCGCGACTGAAGACGCGCTCGGGCTGTTCCAGCAGGCATTGCAACAGGCGGAATTCATGGCGGGTAAGGGTCAGCAGTTGACCGCGATAACTGATTTGCACACGGTCGCTATCGATGCGAAACAGCGTCGTCGACGGTTCGCTCACCGTTCGGGGTGACATGCGTTTGAGAATTGCCCGGACCCGCGCCGCCACCTCCCGCGGGCTGAACGGCTTGACCACGTAGTCGTCGGCACCGATCTCCAGGCCCACGACGCGATCGATCTCGCCATCCCGGGCACTGAGGAACATCACCGGCACTTCGCTGAAGCGCCGCAGTTGCTTGCAGGTTTCGAAGCCGCTGATGTCCGGCAGGCCGATATCGAGAATGATCAGATCCGCCGGGGTCTGACGCTGATGCTCCAGCGCCGCCGCGCCGAGGCTCAGCCACGTGGTGGTGAAGCCCTCGCCTTGCAGGGCGAAAATCAGGGTGTCGGCAATGGCCGTTTCGTCTTCGACAATCAGGATATGAGGCATGGCGTCCGAGCCCGGCAGGGATGTGGGCGAACGGTGCCCCAAGCCTCACACCCCGTCAATCAGCAATCGGGTTTGTCCGCGGTAAACCGCCGTGCCGGGTTCACCGCCGCACCGAATTCGCGCAACGCCTTGGCGCCGATCAGCAACGGGTAGTTGAAGCTGCTGCGGTCTGTCAGGTTGACCTCGACCGTGCGCTTGACGTGCCCCAGGCACAGCTCCAGATCGACCACCGGACGCTTGGTCGGCGCGACGACTTCGTTGTCCTCCTCGTCCTCTTCGGAGCGGGTCTTGATCTTGCTGATGCGCGCGACCTTGTGTTCGTAGACCTGGTTGCCCGCATCCTTGGTGGCCAGGCGGAAACGCACCCAGTCTTCGCCGTCACGCTTGAAGGTTTCGATATCCTTGGCCGACAGGGATGCGGTCAGGGCGCCGGTGTCCATTTTCGCCTTGAGGACCTGCCCGCCGATTTCCGGCAGGGCGATGTATTCGTAACGCCCGTACAGGGTCGGCTCGGCGGCCATGACCGGCAGGGCCAGGAGGGAAAGCAGTGCGAGGAGCAATTTCACGTAGGGCTTCCTTGAAGGATGGGCAGCGGAATTTTAGACCGTGGCCGTTGAATTCGTTCGCAGATATTTGAAGATCAATGCCCTGTAGGAGCTGCCGAAGGCTGCGATCTTTTGATCTTCAAGACAAAGTCAAAAGATCGCAGCCTTCTGCAGCTCCTACAGGGACGAGGGTATCCAGCCTACCGCCACCCAGGTGAAGCATTCGTCATAGCGATTTGGCCTGTCGCCCGAAGCTGCTTATCATGGCGCGCCCAAACGCTTGCAAGAGTTCTTTATGCGCCGCCTGCTCACCGGCTGTTTCGTCACACTGCTGCTGTTGCTCAACACCCTGGTCCTGATCGGACCCTTGATGGTGTTTGCCTTGCTCAAACTGGTCCTGCCCGGGCGCTTTCGCGATTACGCCTCCTGGGTGGTGATGTGGATCGCCGAAACCTGGTCGGAAATCGACAAGCTGATTTTCCGCGTCTGCATCCCCACCCGATGGGACATCCGTGGCGGTGAAGATCTGCGCCGCGATACCTCGTACCTGGTGATCAGCAACCATCAATCCTGGGTCGACATCCCGGCGCTGATCCAGACGCTGAACCGGCGCACGCCGTTCTTCAAATTCTTCCTCAAGAAAGAGCTGATCTGGGTGCCCTTCCTGGGCCTGGCGTGGTGGGCGCTGGACTACCCGTTCATGAAGCGCTACAGCAAGGCGTTCCTGGCCAAACACCCGGAGCTGGCGGGCAAGGATCTGGAGATCACCAAAAAGGCCTGCGAGCTGTTCAAGCGCCAACCGGTGACGGTGGTCAACTATCTGGAAGGTACGCGCTTCACCGCAGCGAAAAGTGCTCAACAGCAGTCGCCGTTCACTCACCTGCTCAAGCCAAAGGCTGGCGGCGTGGCATTCGTGCTGGCGGCAATGGGCGAGCAGCTGGACGCCGTTCTCGATGTGACGGTGGTATACCCGCAGCAGAAGATTCCGGGGTTCTGGGACCTGATCAGTGGCAATGTGCCAAGGGTCATCATCGACATCAAGACCCGCGAGCTCGACCCGACGCTATGGCAGGGTGATTACGAAAACGATCCGGTGTTTCGCGAGAAGATCCAGAACTGGGTCAACCAGCTCTGGATCGAGAAGGACCGGCGCATCGACGCCTTGCGCGCCGAGCGCTACTGAATCAGCTACCGGTGCTGGCGCCAGCGCCGGCGCCCCAGATATTGCCCAGGCTGCTCAGCAGCGTACCACCGACGCCCTGCTGACCGAGGTACTGCAAGAGCACCGGGGTGAACAGGCCGATCATGCCGCTGTCCATGCCCAGGGCGCCGAAGGCGTTGTTCAGGTCGTTGGTGTCCTTGACGTTGCCCAGGGCGTTATCCAGCCCTGCAGCCTTGCCGCTGGAGCCGAGCAGGCCGGCCAGCGCGCCCAACTCACCGCCGCCCGAGAGCATGTCGATGCCCGGCACGCTTTTGGCCAATTGCGCGTAGTCGGTCGAACTCAACTGGTTCTTCGCCAGGCCCAGCATGGCCCCGGCGCCGCCGATGGCTTGCTCTGGAGTGATGTCCAATTCACTGAGGGTGCTCAGCAAATCGGCGGTCTGCGGCGTCGGTGCGGCGGTCTCGGCCGCGTCATCGCCTTTCATGCCGGCAATGACATTGGCTGCATCACTCAGGTTGAACTGTGCAAAAGCCGGGCTGGCCGCCAGGGTCAGGAGCGATGCCAGTGCAAAACCGCGTGAAATCTTCATTCAGACATCCTCGATGAACACCGCCCGGCAATGGGCGGCGAAAAACTGTGCATTGGACTGACGCCCTCAAGGATTGTTCCCGGCCCTGTAGGAGCTGCCGCAGGCTGCGATCTTTTGATCTTGATCTTCGGCAAATTCAATATCGCCAGGATCAAAATATCGCAGCCTCCGGCAGCTCCTACAAGGTCGGTGTCGTGGCAAATAGCGATCCACTGCATCCAATTCCACCCCGCCTGCGTATATCAAGCACGGACAGACACTCCTGGCCGATTCTCATCACAAGGATCATCACCATGAAACGCACTTCGATCAAAACGCCATTGATTGCCAGCCTGCTGACCCTGGCCCTTGGTGGCGGACTCGTCCTGAACACCGTGCAAGCGGCGGACATGGGCCACGGCACCGTCACGGTCGGCGGCCAGACCATGCTGCCAAGCAAGGACATCATCGATAACGCAGTGAACTCCGCCGATCACACCACCCTGGTCGCCGCTGTAAAAGCCGCCGGCCTGGTTGACACCCTCAAGGGCAAAGGCCCGTTCACCGTGTTCGCCCCGGTCAATTCGGCCTTCACCGCCCTGCCCGCGGGCACCGTCGACACCCTGCTCAAGCCGGCCAACAAGGCCACGCTGACCCACCTCCTCACCTACCACGTGGTCGCCGGGAAACTCGACATGATGACCCTGTCCGAGAAAATCAGGGCAGGCGGCGGCAAGGCCGAACTGACCACGGTGGCCGGCGGCAAACTGTGGGTCATGATGAACGGTCCGCACAACATCACCATCAAGGATGAAAAGGGCGACGTCGCTGACATCACCACCTACGACGTGTACCAGTCCAATGGGGTCATTCAGGTCATCGACAAAGTGCTGATGCCGAAAAGCTGAGCCGTGCCGCCGCCCTCGCACATCGGGGGCGGCGGTCCGCCCGAGGTGTTCGCCGTGAATGGAACAACTGCACGCCGTGAACTAACCTCTGCCTGCAACCGGCCCCCTGACCCGCTTTCCGGGAGAACCGCCATTCCCATCGCCGACGCCGATCAGCTCAGGCAATTGCTGGCCCAGTGTTCACTGGGTGACCGCCGCGCCTTCGAGACGCTATACCGCAGCGTCGGCCCGCGCCTGCACGGGGTAGCGCTGCGCTTCATGGGTCGTCCGGACTTGGCCGAAGAGGTGCTGCAAGAGAGTTTCGTGCGCATCTGGAACAATGCATCACGCTACGAAGCGCACCTGTCGGCGCCGTTGACCTGGATGATCAACATCACCCGTCACCAGGCCATCGACCAGTTGCGCAAACACCGCGATCGGCCATTGAGCGATCTCGAAGAACAGAGACTCGTGGATGAAAGCCCATCGGCCCACGAGCAACTGGACAGTGCCCGCGAAGCCAGCGCCTTGAACCGTTGCCTGGACAGCCTCGAAGGCATGCAGCGCCAGTCGATTACCGTCGCCTATTTCCAGGGACTGTCGTGTTCCGAACTGGCCGAACACCTGGCCGCGCCGCTGGGCTCGGTGAAGTCCTGGATCCGCCGCGGCATGGAACGCCTGCGCAGGTGCCTTGAATCATGAACTATCGAACCCCGACCCTGCGCCGCGCCCTCGCCGCCGACTATGCCATCGGCCTGATGCCTGCCACCGCGCGCCGGCGTTTCGAACAGCTGTTGCTGGAAGATGCGGCCTTGCGCGCAGAACTGGCACAGTGGCAGGAAAGCCTGGTCAGCCTGACCGATGCCCTGCCGGAGCAGCCGGTGCCGGACCGCGTCTGGCAAGGCATTACCGCGCGGATCGAACCACAAGTGCTGCACGTGCCAGAGAAGCGTCCGTTCTGGAATTGGCTGCGAGTGACGGCGGCGGCTTTCTCGCTGCTGGTCGCAGTGACGCTCGGTGTGCTCTACCTCCCCGACGACGCCCGCTACAGCGCCACGCTGGTGAGCGCCGACGCGCAACCGGCGTTGCGCGTTCTGGTCCACGAGGATTACCTGCAAGTCGAGCCACTGGCGTTGGCCGCCATCGGGCCGGATCGCAGCCTGGAACTGTGGGCGATACCGGCGGACGGCAAGCCGATTTCCCTCGGCGTGGTTCCGCCGAACGGCAAAGGCAAAGTCGAATTGAGCGAGACGCAGATAGCGCTGATCGGCAAGCCGATTGCGCTGGCGGTCAGCCTTGAACCGAAGGGCGGCTCGCCGACCGGGCAACCGACAGGGCCGGTGCTGTACCAAGGGGCGTTGGCGGCACTGTGAAAGCAGAAGATCAAAAGATCAATACGTTCCCCTGTAGGAGCTGCCGCAGGCTGCGATCTTTTGCCCCTAAAAAAACGGCGACCTGAAGGTCGCCGTTTCATTTTGCGTGAAAACTTACGCCGCGCTGAACATCTTGTGCGGATCGATCACAAACTTCTTCGGCACGCCCGCATCAAACTCGCCATAACCCTGCGGAGCCTGGTCCAGGCTGATCACCTGAACGCCCACCACTTCGGCGATGTTGATACGGTCCCACATGATCGCTTGCATGAGCGCGCGGTTGTACTTCATGACCGGGGTCTGGCCGGTGTGGAAGCTGTGGGACTTGGCCCAGCCCAGCCCGAAGCGGATGCTCAGGCTGCCCATTTTCGCGGCAGCGTCGACAGCACCCGGGTCTTCGGTCACGTAGAGGCCGGGAATGCCGATCTTGCCGGCCACACGCACCACGCCCATCAGCGAGTTGAGCACGGTGGCCGGGGCTTCGTGTTTCACGCCGTCATGGCCATGGCCACGGGCTTCGAAGCCGACGGCGTCGATGGCGCAATCCACTTCCGGTTCGCCCAGCAGTGCGGCGATCTGTTCGTGCAGCGGCGTGTCCAGGGACAGGTCGGCAATCTCGAAGCCCTGGGCCTTGGCATGGGCCAGGCGAACGGTGTTGACGTCACCGATGATCACCACCGCCGCGCCCAGCAGGCGAGCGGATGCGGCCGCCGCCAGACCGACCGGACCGGCACCGGCGATGTACACAGTGCTGCCTGGGCCAACGCCGGCAGTCACGGCACCGTGATAGCCGGTCGGCAGGATGTCGGAGAGGCAGGTCAGGTCACGGATTTTTTCCATGGCCCGGTCGCGATCCGGCAGTTTCAGCAGGTTGAAGTCGGCGTACGGCACCATGGCGTATTCCGCCTGGCCGCCGGTCCAGTCGCCCATGTCGACATAACCGTAGGCACCGCCCGGGCGGGCCGGGTTGACGCTCAGGCACACGCCGGTGTGCATTTCCTTGCAGGAACGGCAGCGCCCGCAAGCCACGTTGAACGGTACGGACACCAGGTCGCCGATTTTCAGGTTCTCGACGTCACTGCCCTTCTCGATCACTTCGCCAGTGATTTCGTGGCCCAACACAAGGCCGGTTTGCGCCGTGGTACGCCCGCGCACCATGTGCTGGTCGGAACCACAGATGTTGGTGGAAACTACTTTGAGAATGACCCCGTGCTCGATCTTGCGACCGCGCGGGTCCTGCATTTTCGGATAGTCAATCTTCTGTACTTCGACCTTGCCAGCGCCGAGATACACCACACCACGATTGCCAGACATGCTTTCACCTCGCTGTTGTTTTTATGGAACCGCGTCGCCCAGGCAGGCAGCGCGTTAAGTGCTCGGTAAATCAAAAGATCGCAGCCTTCGGCAGCTCCTACAATGACCGCATACCCCTGTAGGAGCTGCCGAAGACTGCGATCTTGGCGATATCGAAATCGCTACAGGACCACCGTCCTGTTGGCATTCAAAAACACGCGACGCTCAATGTGATAACCCACCGCCCGCGCCAGCGTCAGCCCTTCGATATCCCGCCCCTTGGCGATCAAGTCTTCCGGGTAATGGCTGTGGTCCACTGCCTCGACGCCCTGGGCAATGATCGGGCCTTCATCAAGGTCGTTGTTGATGTAATGCGCCGTGGCGCCCACCAGTTTCACCCCCTTGTTGTAGGCCTGGTGATAGGGCTTGGCGCCCTTGAAACCCGGCAGCAGGGAGTGGTGGATGTTGATTGCCTTGCCATCGAGCTTGCGGCACAACTCGGGCGACAGCACTTGCATGTAGCGCGCAAGGATCACCAGCTCGGCACCGGACTCTTCGATCACCTGCCACACCTGACGCTCTTGCGACGGCTTGTCGTTCGGGTCCAGCGGGAAGTGGTAGTACGGAATCTGGTGCCAGTCAGCCAGTGGCTTGAGGTCCGGGTGGTTGGAGACCACCGCGGCCACGTCCATCGACAATTGGCCGATGCGCTGGCGATAAAGCAAATCGTTGAGGCAGTGATCGGCCTTGGAGACCATGATCACCACTTTCGGCCGGTAGTTCGGTTCAGTCAGTTCGAAGATCATGCCAAAGGCTTCACCGCGCTCGGCGAGCCCCGCGCGGAATGATTGCTCGTCGAAGCCGTCGGGTTGACGGAATTCCACGCGAATGAAGAAACGGCCCGAGAGCCGGTCATCGAAGGAATGGTGCTCGGTGACGTAGCAGCCCTGCTCGAACAGAAAGCGGGTCACCGCGTCCACGGTGCCGAGGACGCTGGGGCAGTCGGCGGTCAGAATCCATGTGTCTGGGGCGCGGCTCATGGTGCGGTGACTCCTGTGAGATCTGTAAACAAAGCACCCATCTGTGGGAGCGAGCCTGCTCGCGATGGACGTCAACGATGACGCGTACTTCCTGATTTAACGCGTCGCTCTCAAGTCCATCGCGAGCAGGCTCGCTCCCACAGAGGAAGGTGGTGATCAGGCTTGCACGCTCAGCCCGTATTCGGCAGAAGCATCCTGCAACCACAGCCACCAGTAGTCCGAGAAGCTGCGACGAATCAGCAGTTCCCAGGTGTCTTCGGCGGTGTGACGGATCATCAGTTGCGACTTGGCGAACACCGTGCCGACCGCTTTGCCCACCGGGAAGTTGTTTGGGTGCACGTCGTAGCTGGTGGACTTCATCAGCACCTGGCGCACGTTCGGGCCGCTCAGTTCGAGGAGTTGCTGGCCGCCGCTGACGTTGACGATTGCAATGTGCAGATCGCCCAGTGCTTCACGCAGTTTCTGCTCGGCGGCAAGCTCTTCACCGCTCGGCACGATCAGCAGCCATTCATCCGGCCCCATCCACTGCAGGCTGGTCTCGCCTTTGACGATGACGGTCAGTGCACCCGGCAACTCGATGCCAAGGGCCTTGTGCACGCCGGCGGCGAACGCGGCATCGTGGCCGTCGCCACGAATGGTCAGGTGGCCGAGGAGTTTTTTCTCACGCACGGTCACGCCGGCGTTCTTGCGACCCTTGCCCACCAGGCTGGCGAGGTCGGCATGATGCAACGACGACTCGGCCTTGGCCCCGGAGGTTGGGCGTTGTTGGTAAACATTGGCTGCGGTCATAAAGCACCTTTCCTGAATTCTGTTAGCCCTGTGGAGACTGTTCTGCCGCTTTCGCGAGCAGGCTCGCTCCCACAAGGGGTACGCGATCTCCTGTGGGAGCGAGCCTGCTCGCGAAAGCGGCAGCCGGCACCCCACAGGACCCGAGCCTTAAACGTTCTGGCGTTCACCCTTCGGATCGAAGAACACCGAAGAAACGATTTCCGCCTCGATCACGCTACCGTCGGCCAGCGGTGCGAACACTCGCTCGCCCATCCGCTGCAATCCGCCCTTGACCACGCCCATGGCAAACGAATAGCCCAGGGAGTTGTGCAGGTAGCTGGAAGTCACGTGACCCACCATGGTCATCGGGATGGCTTGCTTGGTGTTGAACACCAGTTGCGCACCTTCCGGCAACCATTTGGTCGGATCGATCGGCTTCAGGCCAACCAGCTGTTTGCGCTGATCACGCACACAGTCTTCACGGTTCATGCCACGCCAGCCGATCCACGAGAACGGCTTGGTGCGACCGACACACCAGCCCATGTTCAGGTCGTCCGGGGTCATTGAGCTGTCAGTGTCCTGACCGACGATGATGAAACCCTTCTCGGCCCGCAGCACGTGCATGGTTTCGGTGCCGTACGGTGTCAGGTTGTACTTCTTGCCGGCGTCGACGATTTTTTCCAGCACGCCCATGGCGTAGTCGGCTTGCACGTTGACTTCGTACGACAGCTCACCGGTAAACGAAATCCGGAACACCCTCGCCGGCACACCGCCGACCAGGCCTTCTTTCCAGGTCATGAACGGGAAGGCTTCGCTGCTCAAGTCGATGTCGGTGACTTCGCTGAGCAGCTTGCGGCTGTTCGGCCCGGACAGGGTCATGGTTGCCCAGTGGTCGGTGACGGAGGTGAAGTACACCTTCATGTCCGGCCATTCGGTCTGGTGGTACAGCTCCAGCCACTGCAGCACACGAGCCGCGCCGCCGGTGGTGGTGGTCATGACGAAATGGTTGTCGGCCAGGCAGGCCGTCACGCCGTCATCGAAGACCATGCCGTCTTCTTTGCACATCAGGCCGTAGCGCGCCTTGCCCACGTCGAGCTTGGTCCAGGCGTTGGTGTAGACGCGGTTGAGGAACTCACGGGCGTCCGGGCCCTGGATGTCGATCTTGCCCAGGGTCGAAGCATCGAGCAGGCCGACGCTGTCGCGCACGGCTTTGCATTCGCGCTTGACCGCGGCGTGCAGGTCTTCACCGGATTTCGGGAAGTACCACGGACGTTTCCACTGGCCGACGTCTTCGAACTCGGCGCCGTTTTTCAGGTGCCATTGATGCAGCGCGGTGTAACGCACCGGCTCAAAGATGTGCCCACAGTGACGACCGGCCACGGCGCCGAAAGTCACCGGCGTGTAGTTCGGACGGAACATGGTGGTGCCCATCTGCGGGATGGTCACGTTCAGCGAACGGGCGGCGATGGCCAGGCCGTTGACGTTGCCGAGCTTGCCCTGATCGGTGCCGAAGCCCAGTGCGGTGTAGCGCTTGACGTGCTCGACCGACTCGAAGCCTTCGCGGGTCGCCAGTTCGATGGCGGCGGCGGTGACGTCGTTTTGCAGGTCGACGAATTGCTTCGGCGCCCGTGCGGTGTTCTTTTCATGGGGAACCTGGAACAGCGCCAGGGTCGGCTCTTCGAGACGGCTCAGGGCTTTTGGCAACACACCTTCGATCGTCTGGAACCCGGCTTCGGCGGCGGCGCGGGCGCCACCTTCAAAACCGTCAGCCAGGGAATCGCCAAGGCCGAAGACACCGTTGATGCCACCGACACATACACGCTTCTGCGGTGCCTCACCCGGTACGAAACCGAGGATGTCTTCGCGCCAGATCGGCTTGCCACCCAGGTGCGAAGCCAGGTGAACCACCGGGCTGTAACCACCGGAACTGGCCACCACGTCGCATTCAAGCCATTCGCCAGGACTGGTCACGGCGTGGGCTTTGACATCGATGGCGGCCACACGGGCAGCGGTCACGCGCTTGCTGCCACGGGCCTCGATCACGGCGCTGCCGGTGAGGATGCGGATGCCTTTGGCACGCGCCTCTTCCACCAGCGCACCACGCGGGTTGCTGCGGGCGTCGGCGATGGCCACCACTTGCAGGCTGGCATCGAGCCAGTCCAGGGCAACGCGGTAGGCGTGGTCGTTGTTGGTCGACAGCACCAGCTTCTTGCCCGGTGCCACACCGTAACGACGCACGTAGGTCGAGATGGCACCGGCGAGCATGTTGCCCGGTACATCGTTGTTGCCGTAGACCAGTGGACGCTCGTGAGCGCCGGTCGCCAGCACCACACGCTTGGCACGGACCCGGTGGATGCGCTGACGCACCTGGCCAATCGGTGCGCGGTCGCCGAGGTGGTCGGTCAGGCGCTCGTGAATGGTCAGGAAGTTGTGGTCGTGATAGCCATTGACGGTGGCGCGCGGCAACAGCAGCACGTCCGGGGTGTTCTTCAGTTCGTCGATGACGCTGGCGACCCACTCGGTCGCCGGCTTGCCGTCGAGGCTTTCGCGGGAGTCGAGCAGGCTGCCGCCGAACTCTTCCTGTTCGTCAGCCAGAATCACACGGGCACCGCTGCGCGCAGCGGCCAGTGCAGCCGCCAGGCCGGCAGGACCAGCACCCACGATCAGCACGTCGCAGTGCTGGTTCATGTAGTCGTAGGTGTCCGGATCGTTCTCGGTCGGCGAGCGGCCAAGACCGGCAGCCTTACGAATGTATTTCTCGTAGGTCATCCAGAACGATTGCGGGTACATGAAGGTTTTGTAGTAGAAACCCGGCGGCATCAGCTTGCCGCCGACCTTGCCGAGAATCCCCATCATGTCGTTGTTCACGCTCGGCCAGCCGTTGGTGCTGGTGGCGACCAGGCCTTGATACAGCGCCTGTTGCGTGGCGCGCACGTTCGGGATCTGCGTGGCTTCGGTGGCGCCGATCTGCAGCACCGCGTTCGGCTCTTCGGCACCGGCGGCGAAGATGCCGCGCGGACGGGAATACTTGAAGCTGCGACCGATAATGTCGACGCCGTTGGCCAGCAGTGCAGCGGCCAGGGAATCGCCTTCGAAGCCTTTGTAGTTCTGGCCGTTGAAGGTGAAGCTCAAGACTTTGTTGCGGTCGATCCGTCCGCCGTTGGACAGGCGATTGATCTGGCTCATACCTTCTCTCCCAGAGCCGTACTGGCCGCTTTCGGGCTATCGGTCTTGTCGGTGAATTGTGGCTTGGTGCCGATCTTGTAGGTTTCGAGAATCTCGTAGGTCACGGTGTCGCGGGTGACGTTGAAGTACTGACGGCAACCGGCGACGTGATCCCACAGCTCGTGGTGCAGACCGCGCGGGTTGTCGCGGAAGAACATGTAGTCGCCCCACTCCTCGTCGGTGCAGTTGTTCGGGTCCAGTGGACGCGGGATGTGCGCCTGGCCGGATGCATGGAATTCCTCTTCGGAGCGCAGTTCGCCGCAGTGAGGACAGAAGATATGCAACATAGGAAATTTCTCCTGTTAGTGGGCGACGGCAGCAGCGCCGTGTTCGTCAATCAGCGCACCGTTGTGGAAACGGTCGATGGAGAAAGGTGCGGCCAATGGGTGCATTTCGCCCTTGGCCAGGCTTGCGGCAAACACGTTGCCCGAGCCCGGTGTGGCCTTGAAGCCGCCGGTGCCCCAACCGCAGTTGAAGAACATGTTCGGTACCGGGGTTTTCGAAATGATCGGGCAGGCATCCGGGGTGGTGTCGACGATGCCGCCCCACTGACGGTTCATGCGCACACGCGACAGCACCGGGAACATCTCGACGATGGCCTGGATGGTGTGTTCGATCACCGGGTACGAACCACGCTGGCCGTAGCCGTTGTAGCCGTCGATACCGGCGCCGATCACCAGGTCGCCCTTGTCGGACTGGCTGATGTAGCCGTGCACGGCGTTGGACATGATCACGCTGTCGATAATCGGCTTGATCGGCTCGGACACCAGCGCTTGCAGCGGGTGGGATTCGATCGGCAGGCGGAAACCGGCGAGCTTGGCCATGTGCCCGGAGTTACCGGCAGTCACCACGCCGACGCGCTTGGCGCCGATGAAGCCCTTGTTGGTTTCCACGCCGATGCACACGCCGTTTTCCTTGCGGAAACCGATCACTTCGGTCTGCTGGATCAGGTCCACGCCAAGGGCGTCGGCGGCCCGGGCAAAGCCCCAGGCCACGGCATCGTGACGGGCCACGCCACCACGACGCTGGACGGTTGCGCCCATCACCGGATAGCGAGTGTTTTTCGAGCAGTCGAGGTACGGGATCTCGTCGGCCACTTGCTTGGCATCGAGCAGTTCGCCGTCCACGCCATTGAGGCGGTTGGCGCTGACCCGACGCTCGGAATCACGGATGTCCTGCAGGGTGTGGCACAGGTTGTAGACGCCGCGCTGGGAGAACATCACGTTGTAGTTCAGGTCCTGGGACAGGCCTTCCCACAGTTTCATCGCGTGTTCGTACAGGTGCGCCGACTCGTCCCACAGGTAGTTGGAGCGCACGATGGTGGTGTTGCGCGCGGTGTTACCGCCGCCCAGCCAGCCTTTCTCGACCACGGCCACGTTGGTGATGCCGTGTTCCTTGGCCAGGTAGTAAGCCGTGGCCAGGCCATGCCCGCCACCGCCGACGATGACCACGTCGTAGACCTTTTTCGGGGTCGGCGTGCGCCACATGCGCTGCCAGTTTTCATGGTGGCTGAGGGAGTGTTTGAAGAGGCCGAAGCCCGAGTAGCGTTGCATAGTCATTTACTCCAAAACCGCACTCAGCGATAAACCGGGAAGTCCGCGCACAGGGCTGCCACTTGCTCGGCGACATTGGCCTCGACATCGGCATCGCCGAGGTTGTCGAGGATGTCGCAGATCCAGCCGGCCAGCGTGACGCACTGGGCCACCTTGAAGCCGCGCGTGGTCACCGCCGGGGTGCCGATGCGCAGGCCGGAGGTCACGAACGGCGACTGCGGATCGTTCGGCACAGCGTTCTTGTTCACAGTGATATGGGCGCGACCGAGGGCGGCATCCGCGTCCTTGCCGGTCAGGCCCTGACGGATCAGGCTGACCAGGAACAGGTGGTTGTCGGTACCGCCGGACACTACATCGTAGCCGCGTTTGATAAACACGCCGGCCATGGCCTGGGCGTTGTCGATCACTTGTTGCTGATAAGCCTTGAAGCCAGGCTCCAGCGCTTCCTTGAAGCACACCGCCTTACCGGCGATCACGTGCATCAGCGGGCCGCCCTGGGCACCCGGGAAAACCGCCGCGTTGAGCTTCTTCTCGATTTCTTCGTTGGACTTGGCCAGGATCAGGCCGCCACGCGGACCGCGCAGGGTCTTGTGGGTGGTGGTGGTGACCACGTCGGCATAAGGCAGCGGGTTCGGGTACAGACCGGCCGCGACCAGACCGGCAACGTGGGCCATGTCGACGAACAGCAGCGCACCGACCTTGTCGGCGATCTGGCGGAAGCGCGGGAAGTCGAGGGTCTTGGAGTAGGCCGAGAAGCCGGCAACGATCATCTTCGGCTTGCACTCGACGGCCAGGCGCTCGACTTCGTCGTAGTCGATCAGACCGGTCTTGGTGTCGATGCCGTACTGCACGGCGTTGTACAGCTTGCCCGAGGACGACACTTTGGCGCCGTGGGTCAGGTGACCGCCGTGGGCCAGGCTCATGCCGAGGATGGTGTCGCCGGCTTGCAGCAGGGCCAGGTATACGGCGCTGTTGGCCGAGGAACCGGAGTGCGGCTGGACGTTGGCGTAATCGGCGCCGAACAGTTGCTTGGCGCGCTCGATGGCCAGGGCCTCGACCTTGTCGACGTGCTCGCAGCCACCGTAGTAGCGCTTGCCCGGGTAACCTTCGGCGTATTTGTTGGTCAGGCCGCTGCCCTGGGCCTGCATCACGCGCTTGCTGGTGTAGTTCTCCGACGCGATCAGCTCGATGTGATCTTCCTGACGTTGCTCCTCGGCATTCATCGCCGCCAGCAGTGCATCGTCGTAACCCTGGATCTGGTCTTGCTTGCTGAACATCGCGTCTCTCCCAGCGGCGGCGGTGCGCCATTCGTCTCGGTGAGGCACTGGCTTTTCGGCAGTGCCCTTTGGTAGCGATGGTATGACTGGCTTGGAGTCGTCAAATGCCTACGGGCGCCACGCAAAGGTGCGTTTACGACATGGGAAGAAATGGCAGGCCAAACACGACCGTCGATCCAGCGCAGATCCCCTGTGGGAGCGAGCTTGCTCGCGATAGCGGCATCACATTCAACATTGATGTCGACTGACCCGCCGCCATCGCGAGCAAGCTCGCTCCCACAGGTCAGGCGATGGCCTGTCGCACTGCGAGCAACACCAGGAAATGCAGGGGATAGAGCGCATACGCCCAGCGGCGCATCGGGGGTGGTTTTACGTCATGGACGTGTCGCAACAAGAACAGTCCGAGCCATGGCGCAATCAGACAAGCGGCGATGGCCGGAATGGCCGCGTGGTTGCCCAGCCGTGCCGCGTGATACAGCACCTGCCATTGATTGGCCGCCAGACAGGCCAACCCCGCCAACAGCGCGAAATACCAGGGTCGTCGGAACACCAGCAACATCACCCACGGCAACAACACGCCAAAGAAACCGAACATCAGTCGCTCTGAGAAAATACCCGCCAGCACCAATGCGCCAGCTGCCAGCAGCCGCGATGCAAGCCCCGGCTGCTGCCAGCCACGAACCACCAGCAAGCCCAGGGCAAGGGTGGGCAGCACGTTCAAGGTGTCGGGATGGGGAATGAACATCCGGTAGGGAACTTCACTCACCGCGCTAAACAGCAACAACCACCCCAGATAGCGCCACTGGCCACCGGTTGTCGTAGTCCGCTCGCGCGCCAGATTGGCCGCCATCGCCAGGCAGAACCACGGAAACGCCAGGCGCCCCGGCACATACAACCAATCGGCGGAATAACCGACATATCGCAGGTGATCGAGCAGCATGCTCAAAAGCGCCAGCCACTTGAGCATATCCAGTGCCCCGTCGCGCGGCTTCAAGTGCATGGTCTTGTGCATGATCACGTGCATAATTGCCCTTCGACACTGTATTTTCCCCACAGCGACATCCTGTGCGCTCCACCTGACGATCTTGGGTACAGAGCGCACCCTCATTGACCACGGGACGCTTCACCATAGGCATCTCGACCACGGAAGCAGGCCATGACCGACAAGAGCCAACAATTCGCCAGCGACAACTATTCCGGCATCTGCCCTGAAGCCTGGGCGGCCATGGAACAGGCCAACCACGGCCACCAGCGCGCCTACGGTGACGACGAATGGACCGCCCGCGCGTCCGACGATTTCCGCAAACTGTTCGAAACCGACTGCGAAGTGTTTTTCGCCTTCAACGGCACCGCCGCCAACTCGCTGGCGCTGTCCTCGCTGTGCCAGAGTTACCACAGCGTGATCTGCTCGGAAACCGCTCACGTCGAAACCGACGAATGCGGCGCCCCGGAGTTTTTTTCCAACGGCTCCAAACTGCTGATCGCCCGCACTGAAAACGGCAAGCTGACCCCGGAATCGATCCGCGAAGTCGCGCTCAAGCGCCAGGACATCCACTACCCGAAACCTCGCGTGGTGACCCTGACCCAGGCCACCGAAGTCGGCAGCGTCTACACCCCGGACGAAATCCGCGCCATCAGCGCCACCTGCAAGGAGCTGGGTCTGAACCTGCACATGGACGGCGCACGCTTCTCCAACGCTTGCGCATTCCTCGGCTGCTCCCCGGCCGATCTGACCTGGAAGGCCGGCGTCGACGTGCTGTGCTTCGGCGGCACCAAGAACGGCATGGCAGTGGGCGAGGCGATCCTGTTCTTCAACCACAAACTCGCCGAAGACTTCGACTACCGCTGCAAACAGGCCGGGCAGCTGGCTTCAAAGATGCGCTTCCTGTCGGCACCCTGGGTCGGCATCCTGGAAAACGACGCCTGGCTCAAATACGCCAACCACGCCAACCGCTGCGCGCAATTGCTGGCCGAACTGGTCAGCGACATTCCTGGCGTGGAGCTGATGTTCCCGGTGCAGGCCAACGGCGTGTTCCTGCAACTCTCGGAACCGGCCATCGCTGCCCTGACCGCCAGGGGCTGGCGTTTCTACACCTTCATCGGCAACGGCGGCGCACGCTTCATGTGCTCGTGGGATACCGAAGAAGCGCGCGTGCGCGAGCTGGCGAAGGACATCCGTGAAGTGATGTCCCACTAAAACTCTGGTTTACACCGCCCCCCCTGTGGGAGCGGGCTTGCTCGCGAAAGCGGTAGTACATTCAGCATCTGCGGTAACTGACCCACCGTATTCGCGAGCAAGCCCGCTCCCACAGTAGCCAATCCAATCGCCCCTCATCGTTCGCACCTGAAGACTTCGTCTACATTGTTTGTCGAGCCGATCCGCTCACATAACAACAATCTGGAGCGTCAGCATGTCATTGCAAGGCAAAACCCTGTTCATCACCGGCGCCAGCCGCGGCATCGGCCGCGAGATAGCGCTGCGGGCCGCACGCGATGGGGCCAACATCGTGATCGCCGCCAAAAGCGCCGAACCTCACGCCAAGCTGCCCGGGACGATTTTCAGCGTAGCCCGGGAGGTGGAAGCCGCAGGCGGCAAGGCGCTAGCCTTGCAGGTGGATGTACGTGAAGAGGATGCCGTACGTGAGGCGCTGGCCCGGGCCAACGAACATTTCGGCGGTATCGACGCGCTGATCAACAACGCCGGGGCAATCAAGCTGACAGGAGTCCAGCACCTTGAACTGAAACGCTTCGACCTGATGCACCAGATCAACACCCGTGCCGTATTGCTGTGCAGCCAGGCTGCGCTGCCGTACCTGAAGAAGTCCGGTGGCCACATCCTCAACCTGTCTCCGCCGCTGAACCTGGCCACCAGATGGTTCGCCCAATACAGCCCCTATACCGTCACCAAGTACGGCATGAGCATGCTCACCCTGGGCATGAGTGAGGAATTCAGGAATTACGGCATCAGCGTCAACTCGCTGTGGCCACAGACGATGATTGCCACCGCGGCCATCGAGTTTCAGTTGGGGTCGAAGGAATCGTTCAAGCATGCGCGAACGCCTGCAATCATGGCGGATGCGGCACATGTGATTCTGAGCAGCACAAACCGCAGCCTGACCGGGCGGTTGTTGATTGATGAGGAAATACTGCGGGAACACGGCGTGACCGAGTTCGGGCACTATCGGTTCGCGCCCGACAGCACCGACAAGCTGATGACAGATCTGTTTATTGACTAAAACCCTCCCCTGTAGGAGCCAGCCTGCTCGCGATGAACCTGAGAACGCCGCGGGGTGCCAGGCTGCCAGCGGCATCGTTGACGTCCATCGCGAGCAGGCTCGCTCCTACAGGGGATTCGCGGCTGTCAGAATTCGATACGCACGTCGCCCTTCGGCACGCTGCAGCACGACAGGATGAACCCTTCGGCTTCGTCTTCCTCGGTGATCCCGCCGTTGTGCTCCATCTCCACTTCGCCACCCAGCTTCAACACCTTGCAGGTGCCGCAGATGCCCATGCCGCACGCTTTCGGAATCATCAGGCCGACCTTGGCCGCCGCCGCATGCACGGTCTCGCCCGGGGCCACGCGGATGCTCTTGCCGGAGGCGGTGAACTCCACTTGGTGCAGGTCCGCGGCGTCGACTTCCGGTGCCTCGGCGGCCTGCTCGGCGTGCTCCACCGCATCGGCGCGCGCCTCTGGCGGGGTCGCACCGAAGGATTCTTCGTGGTAACGCGACATGTCGAAACCTGCGCCTTCCAGCAAGCGCTTGACCGCGTTCATATAGGGTGTCGGGCCGCAGCAGAACACTTCGCGCTCAAGGAAGTCAGGCGCCATCAATTCAAGCATTCTGTGGTTCAGGTAACCGCGATAACCGGCCCAGGGCTCACCCATGCCGTGCTTCTCGCAGATCAGGTGCAGGCTGAAGTTCTCGATCCGCGACGCCATGTGCTCCAGCTCGCGGTGGTAGATGATGTCTTTAGGCGAACGGGCGCTGTGGATAAACACCATGTCGACATTGCCGTTGGTGTCGTAGAACCAGCGCGCCATGGACATGACCGGCGTGATACCCACGCCGCCGCTGAGGTAGAGCACCTTCGGCGCGGTGAAGTCCATGGCATTGAACAGCCCGACCGGGCCGTGCACCGCCAGTTCCTGGCCTTCGTGCAGGGTGTCGTGCAGCCAGTTCGAGACCTTGCCGCCCGGCACGCGCTTGATGGTCACCGAAAAGCTGTACGGCACCGACGGCGAGCTGGAAATGGTGTACGAACGCATGATCGGCTGGCCTTCGATTTCCAGCTCCAGGGTGACAAACTGCCCCGGCTTGAAGAAGAACAGGATCGGCTGGTCGGCCATAAAGCAAAAGGTGCGCACATCCCAGGTTTCCTGGATGACTTTGACGCAACGGACGATGTGTCGACCATTGGCCCAGGTCTGGGTGGTTACCGGATTCAGGAAGCTGTTGGACATGCTGATCTCCACGGCCGACTGCCGGCCTTCATGTTGGCGATTCTGCGTATAGCGCGGATCACCCATTTACCTATCTGCGACATTGACATGCTTATCGCGACCAGCCCCCAACGACCGGGGCTTGCGCGTCGGGAACAGATTGCACCATGTCGCCCATGGATAAGGTTCTGGCCAGCGCCGGCCCCACACTCGCCCCATACCAAGACACATTCTTTACACCTTGCGTAGCAACCCTGAACAGCACACCTGATTAGCCACTTTCGCCGGCCACGCAGATGGCCTTGAGGATAAAACGATGGACGTCACTACTACCCTGAGCCTGGGCGATCCGCTGGAACCCGCACGCAAGGCCACCGCGCAAATGCTGCAGGAGCGCGAGCGCACGTTCTCGCTGCCGCAGCCGTTTTACTCCGACGAGCGCCTGTTTGATATCGACATGCAGGAAATCTTTCAGAAAGAGTGGCTGATCGCCGGCATGACCTGCGAGATCCCTACCAAGGGCAACTACCTGACCCTGCAGATAGGCAAGAACCCGATCATCGTCATCCGTGGCGCCGAAGGCGTGGTGCACGCGTTCCATAACGTCTGCCGCCACCGTGGCTCGCGCCTGTGCACCAGCGAAAAGGGCAAGGTCGCCAAGCTGGTTTGCCACTACCACCAGTGGACCTACGAACTCGACGGCCGCCTGCTGTTCGCCGGCACCGAGATGGGCGCCGACTTCGACATGAATCAGTACGGCCTCAAACCGGTGAACGTGAAGACTGCCGGCGGCTACATCTTCATCAGCCTGTCGGAAAACCCGCCAGCCATTGATGACTTCCTGTCGACGCTGAACCATTACATGGAACCGTACGACATGGAGAACACCAAGGTGGCGATCACCACTACCTTGATGGAAAAGGCCAACTGGAAGCTTGTGCTGGAAAACAACCGCGAGTGCTACCACTGCAACGCATCGCACCCGGAACTGCTGAAAACCCTGCTGGAATGGGACGACGTCACCGACCCGCGCGCCGACCAGGCGTTCAAGGACCACGTGGCCGCCTCCGCCGCCGCCTGGGAAGCCGAGAAGATCCCTTACGCCCACGCCAGCTTCGGCCTGCGCAACCGCATCGTGCGCATGCCGCTGCTCAAGGGCACCGTGTCGATGACCATGGACGGCAAACAGGGCTGTGCCAAGCTGATGGGCCGCATCAAGAACCCGGACCTGGGCTCGATGCGCATCCTGCACCTACCGCACTCCTGGAACCACTGCATGGGCGACCACATCATCGTGTTCACCGTGTGGCCGATCAGCGCCCAGGAAACCATGGTCACCACCAAGTGGATCGTGCACAAGGACGCGGTCGAAGGCGTGGACTACGACGTGGAGCGCATGCGCCAGGTCTGGGACGCCACCAACGACCAGGACCGTCGCCTGGCCGAAGAGAACCAGCGCGGCATCAACTCCACCGCCTACCAGCCTGGCCCGTACTCCAAGACCTATGAGTTCGGCGTGGTGAACTTCGTGGACTGGTACAGCGAGCGCCTGCTGAGCAACTTGGGGGCCGAGCCTGCGCCTTACCTCAAGGGCGTTCCGGTCCAAGGCTAAATCCACTCCCTGTAGGAGCAAGCTTGCTCGCGATGAGCCTGAGAACGCCGCCGGGTGTCAGGTTGCCAACGTTTTCGTTGACGTCTATCGCGAGCAGGCTCGCTCCTACAGGGGCTTGCCCGCCATTCATAGAACTGTACGAAATATGACCTATCTCGTTCAGACCTATGCCCGCCGCACCTTCCAGCCTTCCGCAAACAAGTTATCCACATCTCCACCCACAGCTATTGGGGACAACTGTGGATATGCTGGAAATTTTATTCACAAAAATCAAAGAAAAACCGTGACTTATCCAGAAGCTTGCTTCCACGAGTGGACTGATCGTTTTTTGATCTAAAGCCTAGAAGCCACGGCCTTCATGGCTCTCAGAGGATGGCAAACACCTTATCCACAGAAGCGCCAACAGACTTTGGGGTTAACTTGGAAGGCTCTGTGGAAAACCGCTGAAACCTTGAAAAATCCAGTGTTTGCGTGAAAGCCGACGATGCAAAACCACCTTTTGATCATTTTATGACCAGATGGCTGCGCACCTCTGTTTACAAGGCCTGCAGCCGAGAGCAAACATCTTATCCACAGAAGCGCCAACAGAGATTGGGGGCAAGTCTGCGTTGACAGCAGCACTTATCCCCTTGAAAAAGCTTGGAAAAACCACGAACCAGTCTGGTTGTTTTTTGAACGACGCCTTACAGGGCTTGATCTGTATGGGGTGTAGCGAGGGGCGAACATGTTATCCACAGAACCACCAACAGGGATTGTGGGTAAACACCAACGCGTTCAGACCTTATTGAAGCATGAGCGACCTGAGTCCAGGTCCAGGTTCAATTCAAAGTCTTTGAAGGCGCGCCAACCGAGCAATATCGACGGCACGTATTGCCCGTCCAGCAGCGACGGCGGGATGGTGAAGCCCGGGTAGTATTTGTAGCTGACCGCCATGATGTTGCCTTGCATGACCAATACGCCGTCGAAGCGCTGGAAGTGCTTGTTGTCGCCGGTGTAACCGTTCGAGCTTCCCGGTATCAGTGCCTGCACGGCATTGACCTGCCTGCCAGGTAACGCGGACGTCAGGTAGTCGACATTTCCCGTATCGATGATGGCCTGCGTTGTGCGGCGATCCAGCTGAGCGGCAACCACCAGCCGCTGGTTGAGATCCACGCGGTTAAAGGCAATGAACGCATCGCAGCGCCTGGCAGGCGCAGGATTGAGTTCCAGAGCGCTTCTGGTGATCTTCAAGCGCCCCAGCTTGCTGATCAGGTCCAGCCCCAACAAGTTATCCCGGTCGCTGACAAACACCAGTACATTCCTGAACTCGCGTGTGCCGACTTTGAGTGACCGGAGAATTCCCAGCCTCGCGGCCAGGCCCTTTTCGCCATAAAACGTGCTGTAGCGATACTGAGCATCGGGCAACAACCTGATGCCCATCTGTTTCGCAGTGTCGATGTTGACCCGGGTTTGCGGTGCGCCGGTATCCACAACAAAACGCGCCGAAGCACCATTGGGCCCATCGACATCAATAAAGGGCAGCACCTCGTCAGCGACATAAGCGTCGTTGGCCTGCGGATAGATGCGCAGCACTTCATGCTGATTCGAACCTTTCATGGAAAAGTCGCCGGCCGCCGCCAGGATCGCCAGCGATTGGTGGCCAAACGTGGAAAACAGTGGTTTCAGATCGGCGCTGGCCTCGATCGCTCGTGCATGTTTTCCCTTGATCGCCAGATAGTATTCGGGGATCTGGTTGGCGGCTTTGGCCTCCAGCATTCTGGCGAAGACGGAGACGGAACAGCTGAGGTTCTTCGCAGCGTCCAGCACCTTGTCACATTGCTGTCGCAGCTGCGTCAGAGACGCCTTCTGCCCCTGCTCGGAGGTTATCCACTGATAAAAATCCGGATCGAGCGCAGCAGGGTTGTCAGAAGTTTTTGCCTTGGGGGCAGCCATCAACTCCGGCGATAAACACATGAATCCTGCAAAGAACATCAGGCACCGACAGAACGCCTTCATATCCAGCCCATTCATAAAAACCGGGTTTTATAAGTATGCGCTGAATGTCTGAATGATCCCGAAACCGTGCTGCACCCTTAAACAGCGCATGAAAACTCTAGCTCACCGCGTTGGCGGTTGCAGCACGAGGCTTGGAATATGAGGTCTGCACCTTTCATCTCAAGTAGCACTTGCCCTATCAAAACCTGTTCTACACTCAGGCAAGCAGTTAATTTCAATGGCCTGGGTTATTGAAGAAGTCCTTGGCAGGCATGGAGGTTAAACGGTGATGTGGCATGGCAAGCTATCATTGATAGCGCCTCGCCATCACTGCGCCAAAGGTTTTACGCTGATTGAATTACTACTGACGCTGGCTCTGCTAGCCACTCTTTCGACAGTAGCTTATCCGCTGACGGCGGTGATGGGACAACGCGACCGGGAACTCGAACTGCAACGTTCATTGCGGGAAATACGGCGGGCGATTGATTCTTATAAAGAAGCCGCAGATGACAAGCGCATTGAACAAAGCATCAGTGCCAGTGGTTACCCTCCCAATTTGCAAGCATTAGTCCAGGGCGTCACGGACAAGAGTGATATCAAAGGCCAAAAGATATTTTTTTTGCGTCGTATCCCCCGCGACCCGGTGTGCGAGTGCCCCGAACTTTCACCGATTGATACCTGGCAATCGCGCAGTTACCGAAGCAGTCCCGACAACCCATCCGAGGGAGAAGATGTATTTGACGTTTCATCCCGCAGCCAACGGAAGAGTTTAAATGGAACGCCTTACAGTCAATGGTAGCAACAACTTGCGTGGTTTCACCCTGATCGAACTGCTGGTGGTCATGGCGATCATTGCCACCCTCATGACGCTCGTCACTCCCCAATACTTTCGCCAACACACCAAGGCCCAGGAAACCGTGCTCAGGCATAACCTGGTTTCACTGCGCCAGTCGCTGGACCAATATCGTGAAGATCACGGCAAGAGCCCCGACTCACTCCAAGAACTCGTAAGCCGTCGTTACTTGCGGGAAATCCCCCTCGACCCCCTTACCGGCAAGCGTGATACCTGGCAACTACAAGCATCCGATGAGCACGGCCTGGGTGATGTGCGCAGCGGTGCCACAGGTCAAGCCAATGACGGAACGCCTTATTCAGATTGGTAAAAAACACTCACTCGAGCGCCTGTAATAGGCACCAGGCGTTCAATAACTTCCCCGTCGCGATGCCCTATCTTCCTTTTTATCTGCACACGACCGTTCGTCGTAACTGTTATTTCTAACAGCTGGTGGCAGATGCTCGCTTGGCGTATCTATTTATTACCGGATTTAACTTCTGCAGTTTTCGAGCTCACTCCAAGTAGAGCGAAATAAGTATGCCAATGGAAAAATACACTTCGACTGTTCAAAAAAATATTGAGCCATCTAATGCTCGAGAATTTCTATTAAACACGCGAGTACAGGAAAAGACCTCTAGCAACGACAACACCCGCACTATTACCAACAAAGGGTGCAATCGTGCTTCAGGCCAACGTACTGACGGAACCCCCTATGCAGACGAGTAGGCAGCACCAACGAGGCTCGGTGTTCATAGGCATGCAGGTTTCAGTGGCGATTGTCGCGGTGATGCTGCTGGAGGCGGGCACGCTTTGGTCCAGCGTGATGCAACGCGAGCGTGAGTTGGAGCTCCTGGCCCGAGGCGGAGAAATTCGCCGGGCCATCGGCCTGTATTACGAGCATGGCAAAACCTTTCCCAAAACCCTCGACGACCTGGTACTGGACCGCCGCCTGCCCACCATTCAACGCTACTTGCGCCGGGTCTATGAGGACCCTCTGCTCGGTACCAACGAGTGGGGCCTGATCCCGGGCCCGGGCGACACCATCATGGGCGTCTACAGCACCGCAAAGGGAACCCCTTTCAAGCAAAGTAACTTTTCAAGGGAAAACCAAAGCTTCTCAGGACAAGGCAGTTATCAAGGGTGGATGTTTCTGTATGGCCCTGGACAGAGTAACCCTCCAAAAAGCGTCACACCCAATGGAGCTCAACCAACCGGATAAAGCCTACCGCAACAACTTACCCTAGTTGTTCCATGCAGTTCGGAACACGTTTATCTGAATTGAAGGTGGACACAAAAATGAAGAATTTACAGAAAAAAATTCGACACCTGCTTGGGTGGGCGATGGCGGCGGCGTTTTTGGTACCCACGCTGATCTGGGCCCATGGCGCAGTGGATACTCCCGTTTCACGACAGGTGCATTGCTATACGCTCCCAAACTTCTGGGAAGGCACCAATGATCCAGCCTGTAAAGCTGTGCATGAAGTGAGCGGAACATATCCGGGGCAGCAATGGAACGAAGTGGCCAAGCTGATCAAAGACTATAAAGATCAGAGCACTGTCGAAAAATCGATACCGGATGGCGAACTCTGCTCGGCAGCTGACGAAAATAAGAATGGTCTGAATTTACCTTTGGCCACGTGGGACAAAACAACAATAACGCCCGAAAATGGCAAAATGGTGGTGCGAATTATTGGCACAGCGCCTCATGTACCCAGCTTCGTGAAAATTTACCTCAGTAAACCCGGCTATAACGCTGCGACGACGAAACTGAAGTGGAGCGACCTGGACTTAATCCATGAAGCACGGATGACCGACCCCGCCCCCACCGACTGGGGCAGTCAGCCTCCGAAGATTCCGGGGGCGAGTGGTTACTTCAAGTTCAACGTAACCCTTCCGCCTGGTCGTTCGGGTGACGCCGTGCTTTTTACCCGGTGGCAGCGCGAAGATCCGGCTGGCGAAGGTTTCTACAACTGTAGCGACATCACCATTGCCGGTGGTGGGACACCTGATCCACTACATGATCTGGGTCCATTTATTGGTTCCGAGATGGATCGCCTCAAGCCAGGGGACTCCGTGCACTTCCGCATCATGGACGATACGCCTGCCGCCAAGGAAATCGTTGATATCACCCACCCGATCGACCAAAGCAACTTGAACCAGAATGTCTGGGGTCGTCAGGTGGCTGAGAAAGTGGGCTCGAACATCGCCAAAATAGGTGAAAAAAACGGCAGCAATGTGGTCTTCAACACCACCAACGCTGCCGCCAACTCTGTTTATGCAACCAAAGAGGCTTACACCAAAGCCATGTCCATCATCTCCGGTGGTGGTGAGACGCCTCCCGATCCAAGGCCCCCGGTAGCAAGAATTACCGGCCCAACCTCATTGGTGTCAGAACAGACTTATACCTTTTCTGGCCAGTCCTCAGTCGGGTACAACGGCAAGTTGGACTTTAATTGGACACCCGCTGGAGAGACCGGAACAATCAATGCCGACACAGTCACATTCAAAGCCTTCAAGTCCAAAGAACCGGCAGAACACACTGTACTGTTGACCGTAGTCGATCGGCAGAACAAAACATCCAACCAAGCCGAATTGAAGGTGATCATTAATCCGGCCGACAGCGGCAGTTACCCCCCTTATGTAAAGAACAAAACACCTCCCTATGCCCCTAATGAGAAAGTTTCGAACAAAGGTGCAAACTATCAATGCAAAGGCAGTACTGCGAGTGGGTGGTGTTCGCAATCACCGCCCCATTACGAGCCAGGAGTAGGTAGTGACTGGACAGATGCCTGGGACAAAATCGATTAACTACACCCCCAGTAGTTTCTACCAGGAAAGCGCCGCGCTTAATTGTGCGGCGCGTTTTTAAAGAAGCAATAAGTTAGTGCAATTACCCATGAAAAATTACTGTTTCACAGCCCATCACAGGTACAAAATTTCAAGATAAAGCGAAATCAGCAACACCTTAAATACCGTGACGTAGCTCTACCGGCGGTGCCTGTGTCATTACGGGCCGGGAGAGTTACGCACAACCACTTTACCTTGGCACTCCCAACAGGGTATTTCCATGCGCTCGCTATCGATACCTCGTACTGCCTCACACTCACAACAGGGCTTCACCCTATTAGAACTGCTCGTTGTTCTGCTGATTATCGCCCTGCTCGCCGGTTACGTCGGCCCCAAGATGTTCGATCGACTTGAATTGGCCAAGGTGCAATCCGCCAAAGGCCAGATGAAGTCCTTGGGCGATACCTTGAATCAGTACCGCCTGGACAACGGTCATTACCCCAGCGAAGCCCTGGGCTTGAAAGCACTGACCGAACGCCCGGCCTCCGAACCCAATTGGCATGGCCCTTATCTGCCCAAAGGCGCACCACCAGACCCGTGGAATAATCCCTATCTGTTCAAAAACCCCGGCGCAGCCCACGAGATCGAAATTATCTCCCTTGGGCGCGATGGCCAGGCAGGCGGCGAAGGGACTAACGCTGACATCGTGTTTGGTCAATGAACATGCACCCTTTCGTCCTCGCACTGGGCGCTTTGTTTTTGATCAACGGCGCACACGCCAATTGTTGGCAACTGGCGGGCAGCCGTTACCACATAGACCCATTATTGCTTTACGCCATCGCCAAGGTTGAGTCGGGCTTGAACCCGTCCGCCCGCAATCTCAACAGCGACGGCAGCCATGACATCGGCCTGATGCAAATCAACAGCCGCCATTTGCCGGCATTGGCGCAGTTTGGCATTACCGAACAACACCTGCTGACTCAACCCTGCACTAGCGTGATCGTCGGAGCGTGGGTGCTCGCCGGGTTCATCCGCGAGAAAGGTTACGACTGGCAAGCCGTCGGCGCCTATAACGCCGGTACGCGCCCCGGGCGCGATGCCCGGCGCTCGCGCTACGCCGCCACCGTCTGGCGTTACTACGGCGAACTGCAGCGACGCCGCCAACAACTGGCCGGGCAAACACCATGAGCGACTTCGAAGCGCGCATCATCCGCGATGGCCATTTGCAGACCCTGCGCATCCAGGCTCCGGACCTTGCGCAGGCACGCCGGCAACTGCAGGACGACGGTACGCAGATCATCTCTGTGCAAGCGCGTCGTGAGCTGAAACTGCCCAGCCGTCGCACAAAATTTGCCCTGGGCCTGTTCATCCAGGAACTGGTGGTACTGCTGGACGCCGGCTTGGTGCTGGTAGAGGCCGTGGAAACCTTGCGCGACAAGGCGGAGCCCGGCGTCAATCGGCAGGTCATGAGTGAACTGCTGGAATCGATGTACCAAGGCAACGCACTGTCCCGGGCGATGCAGCTCAAGCCACAGACGTTCCCTTCGCTGTTGATCGCTACCGTGGCTTCCTCGGAGCACAGCGGCCAGTTGTCCGTCGCCCTGCGACGTTATCACCACTTTGAGGCGCATCTGGAAACGGTGAAGAAGCGCGTCAGCGGAGCACTGATGTATCCCCTGGTGGTACTGAGTGTCGGTGCGTTGGTCCTGCTGTTCCTGTTGTTTTTTGTGATCCCGAGATTTGCCTCGGTGTTCGATGCGGTAGCCGATCTGCCGGCCACGGCCCGGTTCATGGTTTGGTGGGGCGCACTGGTGCAAGCGCGTGGGATGGAGCTGATGCTTGGCGCCCTGGCTGCCGTCGCCGGCCTGGTGCTGCTGTTGCGCAGCGCTGCCTTCAAGCACCGGGCCGCCACACTGTTCTGGAAAATTCCGAGCCTGGGTGCCCAACGCACGCTGTTTATCCTCGCCCGGTTTTATCGTACCGCCGGCATGCTGTTGATGGGCGGGATGCCAGTGGTCACGGCAATCGAACTGTCCGGTGCGCTGCTGCCCAGTGAGCGCCAGGGCGCACTGCGCCAGGCCATGACCGACATCCAGGCCGGTCAACCGCTGTCGACTTCTCTGGCACGCCATCAACTGACCACCGCTGTCGCTGAACGCCTGCTACGGGTGGGCGAGCAAAGCGGTGAATTGGCGGCGATGTGCGAGCGCATCGCGCAATTTCACGACGAAGCGCTCGAACGGGCCATCGAATTGTTCAGCAAGGTCTTCGAACCGCTGCTGATGCTGGTGGTCGGCGGCTTGATCGGGCTGATTGTGTTCATGTTGTACATGCCGATTTTCGAGCTTGCAGGCTCAATCCAGGGATAAAAAGCCATGAGTGATCAAATCCGGCAATGGCAGGCACTGGCCGAACAGCAAGGGCTATCGCTAGCCAATTACTTGCTGGAGACCCTGGACAAGGCACCCGAGCAATTGCAGACGCTTGCCACCCGGCTGGGCTTAAAGGCCATCGAGCCGCCGGATCTCGCCAACCACTGGCGCTTCGACCTCCTGCCACTGCCCCAGGCGCTGATCCATCAGGTGCTGGTGGTGGACTGGCAAGGTGAACCTTGTCTGGTTTTGGGGGATCCGTTTTCACTGGCCAGCCGTCGCTGGATTCAGTCTTCGAAAACGTTGCAGCCACTGCCACTGGCCATGAGCTTGCCGGGTGCGGTGAAAGAGCAGTTGACCCTCGCCGAAACCAGCCAACGGGTCATGCAACCCTTCGGCGAAGACGACGAAAATGCCCGAGTCATGGAGACCGCCCAGGAAATATCCCTGAGCAGCATCGCCCTCGACGACAACCCGGTGGTGCGCCTGGTCAACTCGATGTTGTTCGATGCCCTGCAAAGTCGCGCCAGCGATATTCACGTCGAAACCACGCCTCAGGGTCTGGAGATCAAGTACCGCATCGATGGCGTGCTGCAAAAGATGGGACAGGCCGCCGGGCTGGACATGGCCGAGCAGTCACTGTCGCGGATCAAGGTCTTGTCAGAGCTGGATATCGGCGAACGACGGGTGCCCCAGGACGGTCGTTTCAAAGCCAGAATTCAGGCTCGCGAGGTGGATTTCCGGGTATCGATCATGCCCAGTATCCACGGGGAAGATGCCGTGCTGCGCATCCTCGACAAGTCGCAGCGGGGGGAATCGCTGAGCCTCGATGCCCTGGGGCTGGCCGCCGATACCATCGAGCGTATCCGCGCCCTCGCCAGCGAACCCTACGGCATGTTGCTGGTGACGGGACCGACCGGCAGCGGTAAGTCCACCACTCTGTATGCCGCCTTGTCGGAGACCAACACCGGCGAGAAAAAAATCATCACCATCGAGGACCCGGTGGAGTACGAGTTACCGGGCGTGTTGCAAATTCCAGTCAATGACAAAAAGGGTCTGACCTTCGCCCGCGGTCTGCGCTCGATTCTGCGCCATGACCCGGACACGATTCTGGTGGGGGAAATCCGCGACGGCGAGACGGCCGGCATTGCCGTGCAGGCTGCCCTGACCGGGCACTTGGTGATGTCATCGGTGCATGCCAACAGCGCCTTCAGCGTACTGGAGCGATTTATCTACATGGACGTGGAGCCGGCCAGCTTTGTCGAGGCGCTGAACGGCGTGGTCGCACAACGACTGGTACGACGCATATGCGAAGAATGCGCTGTGGAAGTCGAGCCCGATGCCGAACTGACGCGACTTGCGAAGCTCTCGCACCTGCACTTGAAGAAAGGCCGCTACCGGATCGGCAAAGGTTGTGAAGCCTGCCGCCATACCGGCTATCGCGGGCGATTGGCCCTGGCCGAAGTGTTGGCTGTCAACGACAGCATCAAGGAGGGATTGCTGCAACGCAGTTCGGCGTCTGCCCTGCGGGAGTTGGCGCAGCAATCCGGCCACCTGTTTATCCGCGATATCGCACTGGCGAGCGCTGCCGCCGGTCACACCACACTCAAGGAAATTCACCGTGTCATCTCTCTGTATTGAGCATGTGGTGTTGCTGCACAGCACCGGCGCCACCTGGGCTGCTCGCCCCCGCTGGAAAACGGGACCCGTCTGGCGCAGTCACCAGGACGGCGAGCCCCTGGGTGCTTGCGCCACCCTGCTGGAGCAGGCACCACGAGGACGACTACGTTATCTGGACCGGGTCACGGTGCTGCTCGGTTTTCCACACGTGCATTACTGGATGCTGCCTTGGCAGGCCGGCCTGTACAGCCAGGCCGATTGGCAAGGTTACGCCCGGGCGAGCTTCAACCAGCAGACCGGCATTGACCCGCTCCCTTGGCAGGTGCAGGTTGCCCACGCTGGCTTCGGTCACAGCTGCCTTGCGGTGGCCATCCCTCTGGACCTTTTGGAAGACTTGCGCAGCCTGTTCAAACTCAAGGCCCTGCCCCTGGGAACCTGTGCACCTTTGTTGACGGCAGCCCTGCAGCATTACCGCATACGGTTGCCTGGCGACTGTGTGTTGGCGGTGCCTGAAGCCCGCGCCCTCGGTTGCGTCTACATGCAAAATGGGGCAATCAGCCAGGTCTGTTTGATACACACCGCTCCCGACAGCCTTTTGAGCGATAACCTGTTCACCGCAAACCTGCTGGTTGAACAACACGCACCCGCATCCTTTGTCGCCACCCCTCGCCCCATTGAGCCTCCAGAACACTGGCTGGGACCACCCCACCCCTGGCTGATGGAGCCGGCACCATGAACCTGCAGAACCGCTGGCAACGCCTGCGGGCAGCGCGCTCGCCGATGATCGATTTCCTGCACCCCGGCACCACCCGCCGCCCCCTTGTGGCATTGCTCTGGCTGATCACCCTGATGGTGATCTTCACGACGTGGGAACACTGGCAACAGATGCAGCATCAGCAGCGACAGACCGACGAACTGGAGCAGCAATTCATCCAGTTGGCCCGACAACAGGAACAACTGATTCAAGCGGCCATCCACCTCTCGCCCGAGCAAAAAGAACAGCTGGTGATCTTCAGCCAGCAAGCAGTCACGCCTTTCCCGCTGCTCGATGCCTTGGGCCAGGCATGGTCCAGCGACATAGCCCTGACTCATCTGGAGGTGAATACCCAAACCCAACTGTTGAACCTGGAACTGGAAGCTCGGGTACTGGGCGACGCGTTTCGCTTTGTCGAGCGGCTCAAGGACCTGGAGGGTGTTCACGTGAGCCTGCAACAAAGCAACCGCAAGACCAACGATCCGGCACGGCCGGTGCTGGTCAAGCTTACCCTTGGCGGCGGGTAGGCCGTGATGAAGCGTCTGACTCGTCAGCTTCCCGGCCTCGCTCAATGGCTACCACGCCTGCGCTGGCGGCTGGTGCACTGGCAGCAGACTCTCGGTTCCTGGGGTGTGCTCGCCATTGGGGCCATGGCCGGCACACTGGTGATCAAACTGACACTGATTGCCCCGTCCCTTGAGCAGGACGCCCTGCGTCGTCAGGAGTTGCAGGCAGCTATCGCCGAACGCCCTCAAGACGTGCAGGTCACTGAGCCGGCAGTGGTAGAACAACTACCCAGTGCCCAGGCCTTCGCGACTCGCCTGGAAAAGATCCTGGCGCTCATTCAGCAACAGGGTTTCAGTATCGATCAGACCACCCTTTCCTACTCCACGCCGGGCGATAGCGAACTTCAACGCCTGGACATCGAAATCCCTCTGGCCGGCACTTATCCAGCCTTACGTCAGGCCTTGGCCGCCGTGGTGCAAGAGCCGGCGGTGCGTATCGAAAACCTCAGGCTGGAGCGCAAGGCGATCGACGCTGCACAACTGACCATCAACCTCAAATTAAGCGTATTGGGGGTGATTGAATGAAAGTGCCACTCTATTTGCGGATCTTGCTGCTGCTCACCCTGTTCGGTTGCGGCTGGTTGTTCTGGGAGGATCAGACGGGCAGTCCCGACACGCCAACATCCCCCACCGCAGCCGCACCGGGAGCGCCCCCCACTCCTGCGCCTGAGCCAAAGAACACACGAGTTGCTGAACCCGGCACCGTGGTGGACGTGTTCCCGATACAAACCTGGCAGCCGCCTCCTGCGCCCTCGGTCGTCAGCAACCCGATACCGACACCGCCACCACTGCCGTTCGTTGTCAGTGCGCAATGGCGCTATCAAAACCAGGCCAAGATCGTCGTGCTCAGAGGCAACGGCAACCATTACACCTTGTGCAACCAATGCACGGTACCAGGCCGGATTCGGCCTGGCGGCATGCTCGACAAAGACTACCGACTGGACAAATTGACTGACACCCGCGTGGTGCTGACGTACTTGCCCATGAAGCACGTCAGCACTTTACACCTGGGTACCTACCCGTGACGGGACAAAGAGAACGCTCATGTCAACGCGCACATTAGTTCATTGCAGCTTTGGATTGATCCTGCTGACCGGTTGCGAGACGCAACGCGCCATCGAGCAAAGCGACGAACTGCGCCAGAAAGGACAGATCGTGGATTCGGTAGAACTGCTGCAAGCCGAAGCCAAGGAAAATCCCGAAGACGTGCGCTTGCGCACCGCCAACTTCAGCAAGCTGGAAATACTGGTCGCCCAATACAGCCGCGAGGCCAGTGCCGCGTTGATGCGCGGTGATGACGCCGCGGCCATCGCGGCGATGCAAACCATCCTCAAGTACGACCCCGGCAACCTCGGCGCCCGCCAGGAAATCCAGAGCATCCAGATGATGACGCAACTGCGCCCGCAATTGGCTCGGGCTTTTGCGATCAAAGACAGTAACCCGGTAGAGGCCCTCCACCTGGTGCGCCAGATCATCGCGCAAAAACCCAACTATCGTGCGGCCCTGGAGCTGCGCAATGCCCTGACCCGCGAGCTGGTGAGTGCCGACAACCTGAGCCCCGACCTCAGTGAAGCCATGCGCAAACCCGTGAGCCTGGAATTCAGTTCCCAGAGCCTGGCGGCGATCTTCGAGACCATCGCCCGCGTGTCCGGGGTCAACTTCGTCATCGACAAGGACGTGAACCCCAATGCCGCCGCCAGCATGACCGCCACCAAAACCACCCCTGAAGATGCACTCAACCTGCTGCTGGCAACCCAGCAACTGCAGAAGAAAATCCTCAACGCCAACACCATCCTGGTGTACCCCTCACGGCCGGAAAAAGATCGCGAATACCGTGAGCTGGCGGTGCGCACCTTCTACCTGAGCCACAGCGACCCGAAGCTGATCGCCGCCGAAATCAAACAGTTGCTCAAGCCCAAGGAAGTACTGGTGGACGAACGCCTCAATGCAGTGATTGTGCGCGATGGTCTCGACACGTTGAGCGCCGTCGAAAAGCTGGTGGAGGCCATCGACATCGCCCAGTCGGAAGTGACCGTTGATATTCAGGTGCTCGAAGTCAGCCTGGCGGACGAACAGAACCTGGGGATCGCCTACCCGGAAAGCATCGGCCTGTCGGTGGGCAACTTTGCCAACTTGCCTGAAGGTCTCGCCGGCACGCCCATCAGCGCATTGCGGGGGATCAATGGCGATAACATTTTGCTGGACACCGGGAGTACTTCAGCACGAATCAACCTGCTACAACGCAGCGGTAACACCGTGACGCTGGCCAACCCAAGGGTTCGGGTGAAAAACCGCGAGAAGGCTCAGGTCAATATCGGAGACAAGATCCCCGTCATCACTACCACTACCGCCAACCAGATCAGCACCTCGTCAGTGAGCTATCAGGACGTGGGTCTGAAAATCGAAGTGCAGCCCAATATCAGCCTGGCCGACGAAATCACTCTCGATCTGTTTGTAGAAATGAGCCACATCACCAAACGTATCCCTGGTTCGGAAAATGTTCCGGCCACCTTTGAGCTGGGATCCCGTTCCACCAAGACCATGCTGACGGCACGCAACAATGAAACCCAGGTGGTCTCAGGGCTGATCCGCACGGCAGACATTGATGAGGGGTCGGGTTTGCCATGGCTGAGCAATATCCCCTGGCTAGGCAAAACCTTGTTCGGTACCAACCTGGGCACCCAGCAGAAGACCGAAATCATCCTGCTGCTTACACCCCGAATCGAACGCAATCTGGATCTGCCGATCTCCCAGGTCAGCACCTTCCACAGCGGCACCGAGGCGCGCAGTTCCACCGAAGGGATGATCCTGCGTGATACGAGCAATAGCCTCACACTCAAATCCAGTGGCGGCTCCAGCACCCTGAGTGCACCGCTGCCACCACCGATGCAGCAACCGGATGCCACCTGGCAGCCGTTGCCCCCACCGGTGGAACAGCAAGCGGCACCGCCGACGGTGCCACCACCCGTACAGGTGGCCCCCACTCCTGCGGCCTCTGTTCCACAAACACCCTAGAACGAATCCGGGTAAGGGCTTGCTCGCCAGCACTCTGCTTGCGCTGTTTTCAAACCAGCGAACCACGCCCTCTTCGATCAGCAGCTTGAGAGTGGCCTGTGCATGAGATAAGCGTCTCCCGTGACGCGGATCATCGGGTGAGGTGTGACCCGACAGGTCTTGATGATTGTGAAGCCGTGCCTTTCATAGAAACGCCGGGCACCGGTATTGGCGGCATAGTCGATCAGGCTCAGGCCATTGAGCCCCAGTCGGTCGGCCCGTTCTTGAGCATGGGCGAGAAACTGCATGCCCAGCCCCCGGTTACGCCAGCCTTCATGCAGGGCCAGGCTGGAGATATACAGGGTGTCGGGCACTTCCATGTCGGCATAAGGCGCCAGTACCGGGTCGGTCGTCGGCACCGCCAGTGGATCGTGGCGCATCGCGTAACTGTGCATCATGCCAATGACCTGGCCATCGGCCTCGGCAATCAGGCAGTTCTGGTAGGAAAAATACACGCCGTCGCGGGCATACCGAATGGCGCCGACATCCAACAGATCCTGGCCGGGTTCTGCGATCTGACTCCAGATGTAATCTGAAGCGCCCTCGGATGAAATCTGAAACAACCGCGCAATCTCACGCGCATCCGCGCGCACTGCCGAACGAAATTCAACTGCCATTGTTTTTTCTCTGCCAGATTTATCCGATCCACATGTAGGAGCTGCCGCAGGCTGCGATCTTTTGACCTTGATTATTAAAAACAAGATCAACAGATCGCAGCCTGCGGCAGCTCCTACAGAAAGCGTTAGCGGACCACACCTTCTTCAATCAGCAATTTGAGGATGGCCTCGGCGCCGGCCTGGGCCGTCACGCCTTTGAGCACCTGCCCGCCCCCACCACTGGCCTTGGCCGTCGCGGCTTTCATGCGGTCGGCGCCGCTCTTGGCCTTGATCACTTTCAGGCGCTTGGGCCGTGGTTTGGCCGGTTGCAGGCTGGCGACTGCAAGCAGTTCATCATCGACGACTTCAACGTCCTGCGCTTGCAGCACGCCGCGTCGGGCCGGGCCATATGCGCTCTGGCGAGGCTTGGGCGCGGCGTTGTCCACCGTTGCCAGAAACGGCAGGCGCACCTTCAGCCGACGACGTTGACCGCGCGGCAAGGCTTGCAGCACCAGCGCCGAACCGCCATCGATGGACTCGACCTGTGCCAGCCCCACCACCAGCGGCCAGCCCAGGCTTTCAGCCAGCAGGAAGGGCAACATGCCCGAGCCTTCACCGGTTTCCGCCTGGCTGCCGGTCAATACCACCTGAGCACCGGCATCGCGCAGATACTCGGTCAGTGCCGGCAGCGCATCGGCACCCTCGGGTTGCTCAAGCACATGCAACTGTTCGAGGCCCATGCCCAGGTACGCGCGCAGCGCAGGCTCGGCGATGTCGCCGGCATGCAGCACCTGCAAGTTATCCCCAGCCAGTTGCAGGCCCAGTTCCACCGCCCGCGCATCCTGTTCCGCGCGACGCGGCCGACCGGACGTCGGGTGGGCGCCGATGGACACCAGGCTGATGATTTTCGTGCTCATAACCCTTTCCTTCCCTTAAGCCGCATCGCGCTTGGCGTCGTTGCGGTAAGCCTCTACCGCTTCGATCAAGGCTTGAAGAATCTCCGCACTCTCGCCGATCACCGAGAGGTCGGCACGCTTGATCATGTCGCAGCCAGGGTCGAGGTTGATCGCCACCACCTTGTCGCAGGCACCGATGCCCTGCAGGTGCTGGATCGCCCCGGAAATCCCCACGGCCACATAGACCCGTGCAGTCACCCAGGTACCGGATGCCCCGACCTGACGGTCGCGGGCCATGAAGCCGTCGTCCACCGCCACCCGGGATGCGCCTTCGGTCGCGCCAAGGGCTTCGGCGGTCCTGTGGAAAAGGCCCCAGTCCTTGACCCCGTTGCCGCCGGAGAAAATGAACTCGGCCTCGGCCATCGGAATCGCGGCCGGGTCCACCGCTACCGCACCCAGGTCTTCAATCCGCGACAGGCTGCGCGCCACGGTTGTGGATAACTCCACCGGCAACGCTTCATGACGGGTTTCACTGACCGGTTCGGCGCACTCGGCAGCCGCCAGAATCAAGCGCGCCAACGGACGGGCAAGGTCTTGCAGACCGGCACCGGCGCGGCCGATGCACTCCTGTTCCTTGACCTGCCAGACCCGTGTGGCGGGGCGTTCGCCCAGGGCGGCGGCAAAGCGTCGACCCAGTTCCCCGCCACCGGTGCGACTGTCCGGCAACAACCAGTGACGTGGGCTGAACTGGTTATCCACAGCCCGCAGGCCCTGGACCCGTTGCTCCGGTGCATAACCACTGAACGCTTCGCCTTCCAGCACCAGCAGGCGGTCGACGCCCGCCGTGGCAAAAGCGCTTTCCTTGTGCTCGCCGAACACCACGGCCAGCACCGCGCCGTCCTTGCCGGCCAGTTGATGGGCCAGGCCCAGCAGGTCGCGGTCGTGACTGCTCAAGCGGCCACCGACCATGTCCGGCACCACGCTGATGTAAAACGCCGGCGCGGCCACCTGATGCAATGGCAATTGCACTTCAACCGCGGCTGAACGTTTAGTCGTCCCGCCCTGCTGGGCGCCGCTGCGGTCGATGCGCTTGATGCCATTGGGGCCGATAAAGCCAATGCCATGGGGATTCTTGCGGATGACACCGTTAGGCCCCATCCAGCTGTGCTGCGCCGGTTGCATGGCCGCGTGCAATGGATGCAGACGGTTGCGGGCGATCCATTCGGCCCGAGGGTCGCGGCGGATAATGTCGCTCATCAGTGGGCCTCCGCAGGTTCACGCTTGACGGGTGTCTTGGCGGGCGCGGCGTCGTCGAGCAACGCGTCGGCCACCAGTTCGGCGATGTCCTTGATCAGCGGCCGGGGTTCGACCACGCCTTCGAGCATCGCGGTGCACTGTGGACAACCCACGGCCACCAGTTCGGCACCGGTTTCGCGGATGTCTTCCATGCGCATGTCAGGAATGCGTTGCTTGCCCGGAATGTCGGTGATCGGCGCGCCGCCACCACCGCCGCAGCAGCGGGAGCGGAAACCGGAACGTTGCATCTCTTTCACTTCGATCCCGAGCGCGCGCAACACCTGGCGCGGCGCCTCGTATTCGCCGTTGTAGCGGCCGAGGTAGCACGGGTCGTGGTAAGTCACGCTGTCACCTTTGTGCTGACCGAGGTTCAGCGCGCCAGCATCGATGATTTCCGCCATGTAGGTGCTGTGGTGCTGCACCAGGTAGTTGCCATCGAAGGCGCCGTATTCGTTTTTCAGCACGTGGAAGCTGTGCGGATCGCAGGTGACGATGCGGTTGAAGCTGTACTTGGCCAGGGTCTGGATGTTGCGCTTGGCCAGCAATTGGAACGTTGCTTCATCGCCCAGGCGCCGGGCCACGTCACCGCTGTCGCGTTCTTCGAGGCCGAGCACGGCGAAGTCGATTTTCGCCGCCTTGAGCACTTTGACGAAGGCGCGCAGGGTGCGCTGGTTGCGCATGTCGAAGGCGCCGTCGCCGACCCAGAACAGCACGTCGGTGGATTTCTTTTCGCTGAGCAGGTTGAGGTTCAAGTCCGCCGCCCAGTTCATCCGCCCGCCTGGCGCAAAGCCGCCCGGGTTGTCGGTGGCGATCAGGTTTTCCAGGACTTCGGCGCCCTTGTTCGGGGTCGCGCCCTTTTCCAGGGTCAAGTGACGGCGCATGTCGACGATGGCATCGACGTGCTCGATCATCATCGGGCACTCCTCGACGCAGGCGCGGCAAGTCGTGCACGACCACAGGGTCTCGGCGTCCACCAGACCGTTGACGATCGGTTGATGCGGATTCCCAGCGTGCTCGCCAATCGCTTTGCCGGGATAGGGGCTGCCAGCGAATTTTGCATCGGTGCCACCGGCCAGGCCGACGACCATGTCCTGAATCAGTTTTTTCGGGTTCAACGGCTGGCCGGCGGCGAAGGCCGGGCACGCGGCTTCGCATTTACCGCACTGCACGCAGGCGTCGAAGCCAAGCAATTGGTTCCAGGTGAAATCCTTGGGTTTTTCCACACCCAGTGGCGCACTCAGGTCGCTAAGATCCAGCGGCTTCAAACCGGTGGAACGGCCGCCGCCAAAACGTTCGGCGCGGCGGTGCCAGGCCAAGTGCAAGGCGCCGGCAAAGGCGTGCTTCATCGGCCCGCCCCAGGTCATGCCGAAGAACAGCTCCGACACGCCCCACAACACGCCAACCCCGAGAATCGCTGCCAACAGCCAGCCGCCGAAGTTTTCCGGGAGGATGCCCGCCACCGGCAGGGTCAACAGGAAGAACGAGGCCGAGAACGCCAGCAGGCTTTTCGGCAGGCGCATCCATGGGCCTTTCGACAGACGCGACGGCGGGTTGCGCCGACGCAGGTAAACGAAGATCGCGCCGACGAACATCACCGCCGACATCAGCAGCAGCGCATAGCCGAGGAAGCGGTTATGCAGGCCGAAACCATGCACCAGAATCGCCAACACGATGGACGCCACCGCACCCCCGGCCGTGGCGACGTGGGTGTTGGCAATGTATTTGTCCCGCGCCACCACATGGTGCAAGTCGACCATGTAGCGCTTGGGCATGGCGAACAGGCCGCCGATCAGGTCGACTTTCGAAGCCCGGCCCCGGCGCCACATGGCCACCCGCCGCAACGCGCCCAGGACACCAAGGCCCAGGGCTGCGAACAACAGGATTGGAAGAAGGGTGTTCAACATGGTGAAGCTCCCACCAGAACATCTTGGAGAAACGCGGTCAGCGGTTCCTGTGGGAGCGGGCTTGCCCGCGAAAGCGGTGGGTCAGTCGACATCAATGTCGGCAGACAGATTGCATTCGCGGGCAAGCCCGCTCCCACAGGGTCAAGTGCAGCCTTTAGAAATCCTTGCACAACCGCAGCGCGTCATAGATCGCCGCGTGCACGTTACGCTGGGCCACGCAGTCACCAATGCGGAACAGCAGGTAGCCGTCGCCGCTCTGTTCCAGGCAAGGTTGCGGCTTGATCGCGAACAAGGCTTCGACGTCGATCTGGCCTTTGTTGCGCGAGCCTTCCTTCAGCGCGTAGTAGATTTCTTCGTCCGGACGCACGCCGTTTTCCACGACCACCTGGTCAACCACCCGCTCCTCTTTGGCGCCGGTGTATTCGTTTTCCAGTACCGCCACCAGCTTGTCGCCTTCGCGGTAGACCTTCTCCAGCATCATGTCGCCGGTCATGATCACTTCTTTCGGGTACATGCTGCGGTAGTAAGTCGGGAACGATGTACCCCCGATGGCCACGCCCGGCTTGATATCGTCGGTGACGATCTCGACCTGGCTGCCCTTGTCCGCGATGAAGTCAGCGGTCGACATGCCGGTGAACTCGCAAATGGTGTCGTAGACCAGCACGTTCTTGCCCGGTGCAACCTTGCCGTCGAGGATGTCCCAGCTGCTGACCACCAGGCCTTCAGCCGCGCCCCAGTGTTCGTTCTGCTCGATGAACGGATGACCGCCGACAGCCAGCACCACCACGTCCGGACGCAGGTCCATGATGGTTGGCGCGTCAGCCGCGGTGCCCAGGCGCAGGTCGACTTTCAACCGTGCCAGTTCCAGCTGATACCAGCGGGTGATACCGGCGATCTGGTCCCGTTGCGGGGCTTTCGATGCGGTGGTGATCTGCCCGCCGATGAACTCCTTTTTCTCGAACAGGGTCACGTCGTGGCCACGCTCGGCGGCCACGCGGGCGGCCTCCATCCCGGCAGGACCGGCACCGACCACCACCACCTTGCGTTTCACGCCAGTGGTTTTTTCGATGATGTGCGGCAGGCCCATGTATTCACGAGAAGTCGCGGCGTTCTGGATGCACAGCACATCCAGGCCCTGATACTGACGGTCGATGCAGTAGTTGGCACCGACACATTGCTTGATCTGGTCGATCTGGCCCATCTTGATCTTGGCGATCAGGTGCGGGTCGGCGATGTGCGCGCGGGTCATGCCGACCATGTCGACGTAACCGCCTTCCAGAATACGGGTGGCCTGGTTCGGGTCCTTGATGTTCTGCGCGTGCAGCACTGGAACCTTGACCACTTCCTTGATGCCGGCCGCCAGGTGCAGGAACGGCTCCGGCGGATAACTCATGTTCGGAATCACGTTGGCCAGGGTGTTGTGGGTGTCGCAACCCGAACCCACGACGCCGATGAAGTCGAGCATGCCGGTGTCGTCGTAATACTTGGCGATCTGCTTCATGTCTTCGTGGGACAGGCCGTCCGGGTGGAACTCGTCACCACAGATGCGCATGCCCACGCAGAAATCGTCACCGACCTCGGCGCGTACGGCTTTCAAGACTTCCAGACCGAACTTCATCCGGCCTTCGAAGGTGCCGCCCCATTCGTCGGTACGCTTGTTGACCCGCGGGCTCCAGAACTGGTCGATCATGTGCTGGTGCACCGCCGACAGCTCGACACCGTCCAGGCCACCGGCCTTGGCGCGGCGAGCCGCTTGAGCGTAGTTACCGATCACCCGCCAGATCTCTTCCGGCTCGATGGTTTTGCAAGTGGCACGGTGCACCGGCTCGCGCACACCCGACGGCGACATCAGCGTCGGCCAGTTGAAGCCGTCCCAACGCGAGCGACGGCCCATGTGGGTAATCTGGATCATGATCTTGGCGCCGTGCTTATGCATGGCATCGGCCAGATTCTGGAAGTGCGGAATGATGCGGTCGGTGGACAGGTTGACCGAACTCCACCACTCCTGCGGGCTGTCGATGGCCACCACGGACGAACCGCCGCAAATCGCCAGGCCGATCCCGCCCTTGGCTTTCTCTTCGTAATACTTGACGTACCGATCGGTGGTCATGCCGCCGTCGGTGGCATAAACCTCGGCGTGCGCGGTGCTGAGCACGCGGTTACGGATGGTCAGTTTGCCGATCTGGATCGGCTGGAACATTGCTTCGAAAGCCATGGCGGGTTCCTCGACTTACAACGGCTTGACGATGAACAAGCCGTCTTCGTGGCCCTCTTCGGAGCCACCGTAGACTTGCTCGGCCACGGTGCGGATCTTGCTGCCGCGAGCGGCGAGGATCTGGTCCATCGCGCCGGCAAACCAGCCAGTGAACATGTAGTCGACCTTGCGCCCGACCTTGCCGTACACGTAGACGAACGCCGAGTGTTCGAGCTTGACGCTGGCGGTGCCTTTGTCGAGGTCGATGTCCTGGATCTTGAACAGGCCCCAGCCGCGCTGCGACAGGCGCTTCATGTAGTGTTCGAACACCGCGACGCCTTCCAGGCCATGGCATTCGGCTTCTTTTTCACACCAGTGCCAGGCGGATTTGTAGCCGGCCTTGTAGAGGATTTCGGCATAGGCTTCAGCGCCCAGCACTTCCTCGATGCCCATGTGGTTGTTGACGAAGAAATGCCGTGGCACATACAGCATCGGCAGGGCGTCGGACGTCCAGACACCGGTCTCGCTGTCGACTTCGATTGGCAATTGCGGGGCGATCTTGGCCATGGAAACTTAACTCCAGAAAAATTTTGGTGTTGCCCCCGGCGCGGGCGGCCGGGGGAAAGGATTCAGAGGTGCAGTGGCTTACTCGCCCCAAACGTCCTTGAGGACGTTCACCCAGTTTTCGCCCATGATCTTGCGTACCACTCGCTCGGAGTGGCCGCGCTTGAGCAGGGTTTCGGTCAGGTTCGGGAACTCGCCCACGGTGCGGATACCCAGCGGGTTGATGATCTTGCCGAAGCTGGTCAGGCGGCGGGCGTAGCCCTTGTCGTGGGTCAGGTATTCGAAGAAGTCCTGGCCATGGCCCTGGGTGAAGTCGGTGCCGATGCCGATGGCGTCTTCGCCGACGATGTTCATCACGTACTCGATGGCTTCGGCGTAGTCGTCGATGGTCGAGTCGATACCCTTGGCGAGGAATGGCGCGAACATGGTGACGCCGACAAAGCCGCCGTGGTCGGCAATGAACTTGAGTTCTTCATCGGACTTGTTGCGTGGGTGCTCCTTGAGCCCCGACGGCAGGCAGTGGGAGTAGCAGACCGGCTTTTTCGACTCGAGGATGACTTCTTCGGAAGTCTTGGAGCCAACGTGGGACAGGTCGCACATCACGCCAACGCGGTTCATCTCGGCGACGATTTCGCGACCGAAGCCCGACAGACCGCCATCACGCTCATAGCAACCGGTGCCCACCAGGTTCTGGGTGTTGTAGCACATCTGCACGATGCCCACGCCGAGCTGCTTGAACACCTCGACATAGCCGATCTGGTCTTCATAGGCATGGGCATTCTGGAAGCCGAAGAGGATGCCGGTCTTGCCCTGCTCCTTGGCCTTGCGGATGTCGGCGGTGGTACGCACCGGCATCACCAGGTCGCTGTTCTCGCGGATCAGCTTCTGGCTCGCGGCAATGTTGTTGACGGTGGCCTGAAAGCCCTCCCACACCGACACGGTGCAGTTGGCTGCGGTCAAACCGCCCTTGCGCATGTCTTCGAACAGTTCACGGTTCCACTTGGCAATAATCAGCCCGTCGATAACGATGCTGTCGGCGTGCAATTCGGCTGGGCTCATCAGGCTGTCCCCTTATTAGCGATTCATGCGCCGAATCGTCTGCCGGCGCTTTGGGGCCAGCATATGCCTCGGTGCCTCGGCGACCGGGTGCAAAAACGACAGGGGGTTTGCCGAAAGCGTCAATCCGCGACAAAGGGTCGTCGCCAGGCACAATCAGCGACCTGTTCAAGGCCCTCGGCTTGGGCCAGAATTCGCTGCATCACTGGAATAGAGCGGCGACCTGAATGAAATCCATCCTTCTGGCTTTGGCACTGATTGCGACCGGCGTACACGCAGCGGAGGAGTCCGACGACAACCCGTGCGATAAAGTCGAAAACGACGTCCAGACCCTCGAGTGCTCGGCCTTCAGCAAAACCAGCGCCGAAGACCTGCTCAAGGAAAACCTCCAGGGCCTGAGCGACCGCATGCAGTCGCAATACGGCAAAAACCCGTCGCAACTGGCCGACATCACCGCCAAGCTCAAGGCCGCCCAACAGCAATGGCTGAAGACCCGGGATGCCGACTGCGCCGTCGAAGCCTTCCCGGCCACCGGTGGCAGCAAGGCGTTCACCATTGCCCAGAACGACTGCATTGCGCGGATGAGTGATGAACGGTCGGAGTTTTTGGAGTCGATTGGGCAGGAATGATCCATTCGCCACTCAACTTGAGCTGTAAGCTGCACGCTTCAGCCAGTAAAGGGATTCAACATGAAAGTCTGCGGCATCGAAATCAAAGGCAGCGAAGCGATCATCGCCGTGGCCACGCTGGACGGCCAGGCGCTGAGCCATGTCGCGCTCGCCACCAAGAAAATTGCCCTGGACGATGACGACGAAGCCGCCAACGTCAAAGTGTTTGCCGCTCAGGTCGCCTCCTTTGTGCGCGAAAATTCCATCGACCGCATCGCGATCAAGAAGCGCAGCAAGAAAGGTGAATTCGCCGGTGGTCCGACCACGTTCAAGATCGAAGGGGTTTTCCAGTTACTGGAGAATTGCGAAGTGACGCTGCTATCGCCGCAGACCATCACGGCGCAGTGCAAGAAATTCAATGTCGAGCTGCCGCAGACGCTGAACAAGTATCAGCATGAGGCGTTTAAAGCGGCTTGTTCGGCGCTGTTGAAGAAGTAATACCGCCAAGATCAAAAGATCGCAGCCTTCGGCAGCTCCTACAGGAGGACCCCATGTAGGAGCTGCCAAAGGCTGCGATCTTTTGATTTTACGCTTTAGCGGTACGTCGATCCTCCCGCGGGCATCGCTCATATTTCGCCCGATAACTGCGGGTGAAATACGACGGTGACTCAAACCCGCAGGCAATGCTCACCTCCAGCACGCTCATGTCTGTCTGACGGAGCAGTTGCCGCGCCTTCTCCAGCCTCAGTCGCAGATAGAAATTGCTCGGCGTGTCGTTCAGGTGCAACCGGAACAACCGCTCCAACTGCCGCCGCGTCACCTTGATCGATTCCGCCAGTTCCAGCGTACTCAGCGGCGGTTCGCTGTGCTGTTCCATCTCACCGATCACCTGCACCAGCTTCTTGTTGCTGATGCCGTAGCGCGTGGCGACTTCCATGCGTTGGTGGTCTTTGCGCGGACGGATGCGGCCGAGCACAAATTGTTCGCTGACCTGGATCGCCAGTTCCGGGCCATGGGCCTGGGCGATCAAATCCAGCATTAAATCGATGGAGGCGGTGCCGCCAGCGGAGGTGATGCGCCGGCGGTCGATCTCGAACAATTCCTGGGTGACGCTGAGCTGTGGATAAGACTCCTTGAAGGCGTCGATGGCTTCCCAGTGCAGGGTCAGGCGATGGCCGTCGAGCAAACCCGCCTCGGCGAGGATGAAACTGCCGGTGTCGATGGCGCCAAGGGTCACGCCTTCGTTGTCCAGTCGGCGCAACCAATGTTCAAGTGCCGGGGTCGCGAATTTCAGGGGTTCGAAGCCGGCGACCACCAACAAGGTCGCGCCCTTCTTCAGCGGCTCCAGCGCCGCATCGGCGTTGACCGACATACCGTTACTGGCCAGCACTGCCCCGCCATCGGCGCTCAGCACATGCCAGCGATAAAGCTCGCCACGAAAGCGATTGGCGACCCGCAACGGCTCGATGGCCGAGATGAATCCGATGGCCGAGAAACCCGGCATCAACAAGAAGTAGAAATCCTGGGACATGGAGCGCACTCGCTTAGCAGGTAACAAGAGGCCAGGTAACGAGAGGGCGGGCAGCGTGAGGATGTTGATACGCCAGTTGCAAGCGGCTTTCAAGAGCGCAGGTCGCTGCAGTGCAAGAGCTGGTCGCCGCAGTGCGCTTTCATCGGTGCTTTGCTGCGTAACTTGGCATCACCGGCGCATCAGACACCGGAACTCACAATAAACGAACTGCCGAGGAACCTGAGAATGAAACGACTGATCAGCAGCTGTGTTCTTGCACTCAGTGGTACCGCGTTACTGAGCGCCAGTGTCATGGCCGCCGAACCCGCCGCATGCCAGAACGTGCGCATGGGTGTAGTGAACTGGACCGACGTAATCGCCACCAGTGCCATGACCCAGGTATTGCTCGATGGCCTCGGCTACAGCACCAAACAAACCAGCGCCTCCCAGCAAATCATCTTCGCCGGGATCCGCGACCAGCGTCTGGACCTGTTCCTCGGCTACTGGAACCCGCTGATGACCCAGACCATCACCCCCTTCGTCGATGCCAAGCAGGTCAAGGTGCTTGAAGCGCCAAGCCTGCAAGACGCCCGCGCGACCCTCGCCGTGCCGACCTACCTCGCTGACAAGGGCCTGAAAACCTTCGCTGACATCGCCAAATTCGAAAAAGAACTGGGCGGCAAGATCTACGGCATCGAGCCTGGCTCGGGCGCCAATACCCAGATCAAGGCGATGATCTCCAAGAACCAGTTCGGCCTCGGCAAGTTCCAGCTGGTCGAGTCCAGTGAAGCCGGCATGCTCGCCGCGGTGGATCGCGCCGTGCGTCGCAACGAAGCCGTGGTGTTCTTCGGCTGGGCCCCGCACCCGATGAACGTCAACGTGAAAATGACCTACCTCACCGGCAGCGACGACGCCCTCGGCCCGAACGAAGGCAAGGCAACCGTGTGGACCGTCACCGCGCCGACCTACACCGAGCAATGCCCGAACATCGGTCGCCTGCTGAGCAACCTGACGTTCACCGCCGAAGACGAGAGCCGGATGATGCAGCCACTGCTGGACCACAAGGACGCTCTCGAGTCGGCCAAAAGATGGCTCAAGGATCACCCGCAGGACAAAAAACGCTGGCTTGAAGGCGTCACTACCTTCGATGGCAAACCGGCCGCTGAAAACCTGCAACTGACCAGTAAATAAACCCGAACCCACCACCGTATCGCAGCCCAAACGGGCTGCGAACGGGACCACCACGCCCGGCCAAAACCAAAAACTCGCCTGTAAGGAACCGCCAAATGAACCACGACGTCATCATCACCTGCGCACTCACCGGTGCTGGCGACACGACCGCCAAGAGCCCACACGTGCCGGTCACCCCGAAACAAATCGCGGCTGCCGCCGTGGAAGCCGCCAAGGCCGGTGCCACCGTGGTTCACTGCCATGTACGTGACCCGCAAACCGGCAAGTTCAGCCGTGATGTGGCGCTGTATCGCGAGGTGATGGAGCGTATCCGCGAGGCGGACGTGGACATCATCGTCAACCTCACTGCCGGCATGGGCGGCGACCTGGAAATCGGTGCCGGCGAAAATCCGATGGAATTCGGCCCGAACACCGATCTGGTCGGCCCGCTGACCCGCCTGGCCCACGTCGAAGAACTGCTGCCGGAAATCTGCACCCTCGATTGCGGCACCCTGAACTTCGGCGACGGCGACACCATTTACGTCTCCACCCCGGCCCAGCTGCGCGCTGGTGCCAAACGCATTCAAGAGCTGGGCGTGAAGGCCGAGCTGGAAATCTTCGACACCGGCCACCTGTGGTTCGCCAAGCAGATGATCAAGGAAGGCCTGCTCGACAACCCGTTGTTCCAGCTGTGCCTGGGCATCCCGTGGGGCGCTCCGGCGGACACCACCACCATGAAGGCCATGGTCGACAACCTGCCGGCCGACGCGGTCTGGGCCGGCTTCGGTATCGGTCGCATGCAGATGCCGATGGCGGCGCAAGCGGTGTTGCTCGGCGGCAACGTGCGGGTCGGGCTGGAAGACAACCTGTGGCTGGACAAGGGCGTGCTGGCGACCAACGGCCAACTGGTCGAACGCGCCACGGAAATCCTCAGCCGCCTCGGTGCCCGCGTGCTCACCCCCGCTGAAGGCCGCAAGAAAATGGGCCTGACCCAGCGCGGTTAATTCACAACAACTTTCCCCCTGTGGGAGCGAGCTTGCTCGCGAAGGCGGCATGACTGACGCAAGAGATCTGTCGGATGTACAGACCTCTTCGCGAGCAAGCTCGCTCCCACAGTTTTTTTCCGAGCCAAATTCAGGAATTGACCATGAGCTTCATCACCGAAATCAAAACCTTCGCCGCCCTGGGCAGCGGTGTCATCGGCAGCGGCTGGGTGTCCCGCGCCCTCGCCCATGGCCTGGACGTAGTGGCCTGGGACCCGGCACCAGGCGCTGAAGCAGCCCTGCGCAAACGCGTCGCCAACGCTTGGGGCGCACTGGAGAAACAAGGACTGGCGCCAGGTGCATCGCAGGATCGCCTGCGTTTTGTCGCGACCATCGAAGAATGCGTTCGCGACGCTGACTTCATCCAGGAAAGCGCCCCGGAACGCCTTGAGCTGAAACTGGACCTGCACAGCAAAATCAGCGCGGCGGCCAAGCCCAATGCGTTGATCGGCTCCAGCACCTCCGGCCTGCTGCCGAGCGAGTTCTACGAGAGCGCCACGCACCCGGAGCGCTGCGTGGTCGGTCACCCGTTCAACCCGGTTTACCTGCTGCCGCTGGTCGAAGTGGTCGGCGGTAAAAACACCGCGCCCGAAGCCGTGCAAGCGGCGATGAAAGTCTATGAATCCCTGGGGATGCGCCCGTTGCACGTGCGCAAGGAAGTGCCGGGGTTCATCGCCGACCGCCTGCTCGAAGCGCTGTGGCGTGAGGCGCTGCATCTGGTCAACGACGGCGTGGCGACTACCGGTGAAATCGACGATGCGATTCGTTTCGGCGCAGGCTTGCGCTGGTCGTTCATGGGCACCTTCCTGACCTACACCCTGGCCGGTGGTGATGCCGGTATGCGTCACTTCATGGCGCAGTTCGGCCCGGCGTTGCAGTTGCCATGGACCTACCTGCCGGCACCGGAACTGACCGACAAACTGATCGACGATGTGGTCGAGGGCACCAGCGATCAACTGGGCAAACACAGCATTTCGGCACTGGAGCGCTATCGTGATGACTGCCTGCTGGCAGTGCTGGAGGCGGTGAAGACCACCAAAGAGAAGCATGGGATGGCCTTCAGCGAGTAACCCCCAGGCCTGGGGCCAGCAGCACTGGCCCCATCGCGAGCAAGCTCGCTCCCACAGGGGATCTGCTGAGTGACATAGATTGTATTCACACTTCAAATCAACTGTGGGAGCGAGCCTGCTCGCGAAGACGGCAGCCCAGTCACCACCAATGTTGGATCAGACATCATGCCCACCCTCACCACCTACCAAACCACCATCATCCCCGACTGGGTCGACTACAACGGCCACCTGCGCGACGCCTTCTACCTGCTGATTTTCAGCTACGCCACCGATGCCCTGATGGATCGCCTGGGCCTGGACAGCAACAGCCGGGAAGCCAGCGGCAACTCGTTGTTCACTCTCGAACTGCACCTCAACTACCTGCACGAAGTGAAACTCGACGCCCAAGTCGAAGTGCACACCCAGATCATCGCCCACGACAGCAAACGCCTGCACCTCTATCACAGCCTGCATCTGGTCGGAGATGACAAGGAGCTCGCCGGTAATGAACAGATGCTGCTGCACGTGGATCTCGCCGGACCCCGTTCGGCCCCGTTCAGCGAACAGTCCTTGAATCGGCTGCAAGCCATCGTCGCCGAACAGGCGGACCTGCCAACGCCCGGGTACATTGGCCGAGTGATCGCATTACCCCCAAAAAAATAACAAGGAGATCGCCATGAACACCGCCGCTGCATTTGCCGACTTTCGTACCTATCCGTTGATCAGCGCGCTGACTGGCGTGCAGACATTGGCGGACCGGGTTCTGGTGAAGTGGGCCGACGATCGCGTCAGCCCTTTCCACCATCAATGGCTGCGGGACAACTGCCCGTGCCCGCTATGCGTCTACACCGTGACCCGCGAGCAAGTACTGGAAATCGTCGATGTGGCTCAAGACCTGATGCCTGACGCCGTACACATCGACACCGATGGCAGCCTGTCGGTGGATTGGCAGGATGGCCACGCCAGCCGCTTCGATCCCGGCTGGCTGCGCGCCCACGCCTATGACGATGAATCCCGCGCCGAACGCCTGGCACGCAAGCCCAAAGCCAGGCTCTGGCACAGCGATTTGCAGTTGCCGGTATTCGAATATCAAGCACTGATGAACGACCCGCAGGCGTTGCTGCAATGGCTGCTGGCGGTTCGCGATGTCGGCCTGACCCAGGTTCGTGGCGTGCCTACCGAACCCGGCTCCCTGAAGCTGATCGCGCAACGGATTTCCTTCATCCGCGAGAGCAATTTCGGCGTGCTGTTCAACGTGCAATCGAAGGCCGACGCCGACAGCAACGCCTACACCGCTTTCAACCTGCCGCTGCACAGTGATTTGCCGACCCGAGAGCTGCAACCGGGGCTGCAATTCCTGCATTGCCTGGTCAATGACGCCGAGGGCGGCGAAAGCATATTTGTCGACGGTTTTGCCATCGCCGATGCGCTGCGCCGAGAAGACCCGGAGTCATTCAAAAGCCTTTGCGAAATCCCCGTAGAGTTTCGCAACAAGGACCGCCACAGCGACTACCGCTGCCTCGCGCCGATCATCGCCCTGGATACGTTGGGGCAGGTATCGGAAATCCGCATGGCGAACTTTCTGCGCGGACCGTTCGACACCTCGGTGGAACAGATGCCCAGGCTCTATCACGCCTACCGGCGCTTTATCGCGATGACGCGCGAACCCCGGTTCCGCCTGATGCAGCGGCTCAATCCCGGTGAGCTGTGGTGCTTCGACAACCGCCGCACCCTGCACGCCCGCAACGCCTTCGACCCCGCCACCGGGGCGCGGCACTTCCAGGGTTGCTATGTCGACCGGGATGAGTTGTTGTCGCGGATTCTGGTGTTGCAGCGTTAAGCCTCTAAAAGATCGCAGCCTTCGGCAGCTCCTACAGGTGAAATACGATCCATGTAGGAGCTGCCGAAGGCTGCGATCTTTTGCTTTTCAACCGACCAAAAAAAGCCCCGATCAAGCCGTGACAGGATCGAGGCAGAGGGTACTGTTGAGGAGCTGCCGTGCGAGGGTGACCAAACCTTCGTGAAGCGAGCTGAGCCCAGTGTGCCCACTCCTGTGCACGGCAAGTTAGTCGAAAACGACCTGTTCATAGCCATTGCGGCCATTGCGACAATTCGCCCTTGCCGCTACTGCGTGGCCCTACCAGAATCGAGCCACGACACCGTTCCCTGAAGAAGGATTGCGTCATGATGCACGCCGATTTGATAGACCAGGAAGACCTGTTGGGCCAGCTCAAGTCGTTGGGATTCGAGGTGCCCACCGGCGCCACCGCCGAGCAGGCCTGCGAGTGTGCTGTACGGGGTTTGAACGATGTACGGGCGATGACCCTGCGGACCATGGTCAAGCAGATGTACACCAGCAGCGCGACGATCCTGCCAGCAGTGCGTCAGGCGATCGACAAGCAGTTGTTGCCGGCATTGGCGGAGTATCAGCAGAGCCACACAGGCCGATAAATCCATTCGCGAGCAGGCTCGCTCCCACATTCGACCGCATTCCTCTGCTGGAACTCGGTCAACTGTGGGAGCGAGCCTGCTCGCGATGAAAACGCCTCGGTTTAAAGCCGTACGCTGGCAAACGTCGACTCATTACGCGCCTGGCTCAGCGCCGACAACGGCCCGGACAACGGCGACAGCACCAAGGCTTGCGGCAACGGCATCATCGCCACTTGCTGGGTAGTGTTGGAGCCTACACGCTCGTCACGCGGCGGAATGCCGAAGTATTCGCGGTAGCACTTGGAGAAGTGCGGCGTGGAAACAAAACCGCACACCGACGCCACTTCGATGATCGACATCGGCGTTTGCTTGAGCAGTTGCCGGGCGCGGATCAGGCGCAGCTTGAGGTAGTAACGCGACGGCGAGCAGTGCAGGTATTTCTGGAACAGACGTTCGAGCTGGCGACGGGATACCGCGACATAGACGGCCAGTTCGTCGAGATCGATCGGCTCTTCGAGGTTGGCCTCCATCAGCGCAACGATTTCCTGCAGTTTTGGCTGATTCGTGCCGAGCATGTGCTTGAGCGGCACACGCTGGTGATCCTGCTCGTTGCGAATGCGCTCGTAGACAAACATCTCCGAAATGGCCGCCGACAGTTCACGGCCGTGATCGCGGCTGATCAGGTGCAGCATCATGTCCAGCGGCGCGGTGCCGCCGGAGCTGGTGAAACGGTTACGGTCGAGGGTGAACAGGCGGGTGCTCATGGCCACCCGCGGGAAAGCTTCCTGCATGGCTGCCAGGCATTCCCAGTGCACGCTGCAATCGAAGCCGTCGAGCAGGCCGGCGCAGGCCAGGGCCCAGCTGCCGGTGCACACCGCGCCGAGGCGGCGGGACTGGCGAGCCTGGCTTTGCAGCCATGACACATGTTCACGAGTCACAGTGCGCTGGATGCCGATACCGCCGCAGACGATGACAGTGTCCATTGGCGGGGCTTTGTGCATGGAGGCGTCGGGGGTGATCTGCAGGCCGTCACTGGCCCAGACCTGGCCGCCATCGACGGTGAGGGTGGTCCACCGATACAGCTCGCGACCGGACAACTGGTTGGCCATGCGCAGGGGTTCCACTGCGGAGGCCAGAGAAATCAGCGTGAAATTGTCCAGCAGCAGAAAGCCGATGGATTGAGGCGCACGGTTCTGGGGTTGGGCCCCGGAGTTGAACGTCGTCATCGCGGTATCTCCTCACACAAAGCGGGTGATGGCCTCAGGCGGAGGCTCTTTTTATTGCCATCGTTCTCGCGTGGGAGACGGGCTTTGTAATGACAGAGCAATTGCCATGCCTATTTTTGAATGTGCGTTCAATAACTCCTAAAAACGACGTCGGAATGTGTCTATATATGTCTTGCAAGGCGTGGGGATTTAAATGGCCATCAGGACTGGCAAGCGCCCGGGCTCACGAGCGGTGAGCAATTCGGTAGCACTTGTGGGAACGGCGTTGCGCCGCACTGGAAAGGAGTGTCACCGCAGGCACAGGTGACGAGCGGTCGAGGGCTGGCTGGCCCTCGATCAGTGGCAAGACAATTTATCTGTGAGCGACGCGCTAAAAGGAGGCGCGTTTTAATCCGGGTGTTCACTTAGCGCGCAGTTTTGACTGGTCTGGCGCTATCGCGAGCAAGCTCGCTCCCACAGGGATCAAGGTGAACACAATTTTTGTGACCGACGCAAAACCTGTGGGAGCGAGCTTGCTCGCGATGGGGTCGACGCGGTCTCAACACTCCACCGCACTCACCGCCAACCCACCCCGCGATGTCTCCTTATATTTGTCATGCATGTCGGCACCGGTATCGCGCATGGTGCGGATCACCCGGTCCAGCGAAATAAAGTGCTGGCCATCGCCCCGCAACGCCATCTGCGCGGCGTTGATCGCCTTCACCGCAGCAATCGCGTTGCGCTCGATGCACGGCACCTGGACCAGCCCACCCACCGGGTCGCAGGTCAGGCCGAGGTTGTGTTCCAGACCGATCTCCGCCGCGTTGCACAGTTGCTCTGGCGTGGCGCCAAGGATTTCCGCCAGCCCGGCGGCCGCCATGGCGCAGGCCGAACCGACTTCGCCCTGGCAACCGACTTCGGCACCGGAGATCGAGGCGTTCTTCTTGCACAGGATGCCCACCGCCGCCGCACCGAGGAAGTAGTCGACGACATTGGCGTCGGTCACGGCCTCGCTGAACTTCATGAAGTAGTGCAGCACTGCCGGAATGATCCCCGCCGCGCCGTTGGTCGGTGCCGTAACCATGCGCCCACCGGCGGCGTTTTCTTCGTTGACCGCCAGGGCGAACAGGTTGACCCATTCCATGGCGCTCAAGGTCGAGCCAATCACGTTGGGTTTGTTCAGTTCCTGAAGGCTGCGATGCAGCTTGGCCGCGCGGCGGCGCACGTTCAGCCCGCCGGGCAGGATGCCTTCGTGTTTCAGGCCCTGCTCAACGCAATCCTGCATGGCGCGCCAGAGCTTCATCAGGCCGCTGCGGATTTCCTCTTCGCTGCGCCAGACTTTCTCGTTGGCCATCATTAATTCCGCCACGCGCAGGTTGTGCTTCTTGCACAGCTGCAACAGCTCGGCGGCGCTGGAAAAGTCATAAGGAAGTACGGTGCGATCCAGATCCACGACACCGCTGGAGGCTTGCGCCTCATCGACGACAAAACCGCCGCCGACCGAATAGTAGGTGTCGCGATGCAATTCGCCGTCATCGCCTTCGACAATCAGGGTCATGGCGTTGGGGTGGAACGGCAGGTTTTCGTCGATCAGGCGCATGTCCCGAGCCCAGACGAACGGAACCGACAGGCGACCATCGAGCAACAGCGTGTGGGTTTCGTGCAAGGCCTGGATACGGATGCCGATTTGCGACGGATCGATCGCATCCGGCCACTCGCCCATCAGGCCCATGATCACCGCGTTGTCGCTGCCGTGGCCGATGCCGGTGGCCGACAACGAGCCAAACAGCTGGACTTCGACACGCCGCACCTGTTCCAGCAGCCCCCGCTCGCGCAAGCCCTGCACAAACAACGCCGCCGCCCGCATGGGCCCCACGGTGTGCGAACTGGAAGGTCCGATGCCGATTTTGAACAGGTCGAAAACACTGATAGCCATGACTGCCGAACTCCTGAATGGGCCCACTGCGCACGCCAAAGCGCAGGGTGACGGAGCTGCTACGCTGAAGCTGCAATCCGCCGAGATGACCGCATCATCAAGCTTTTATCGTGTTGTTCGACGTCTCTAACCGACGCACTCATGCCCACCAACGCCGCGTGTCTTTTACGCCGTGTTTTCGCCGTTTTTTTGCGGTTCAGAGGGGAAAAAAGGGCTGAAAAAATCTGTAAACGACGTCACCGACACTGGATGCGACCATCCCTGTACTGGATACGACGCACCCTGTAGGCGTCAGATTTTCACTGGTACATGATCATATCGACTCGATTGCAAGGCGCCGTGGTAGAGCTGTCTCCAGAACGCCATCCAACCGCAACCTATAAGTGCGGTGGTCCAGTCGGAACACTGCCAAAAAAAACACCAAGGAGTCCATCCATGAAAGGTTCCCCGTCGTTGTTGTTGGCCGCCATGCTTAGTCTGCCGGTTCTGGCGCAAGCCGCAGAACCGGCGCAGTGCAATACCGTAAACTTCTCCGATGTCGGCTGGACCGACATCACCGCGACAACCGCGACCACCAGCGTCGTGCTCAACGCCCTCGGCTACAAGACCAAGACCACCATGATTTCCGTGCCCGTGACCTACAAGTCGCTGGCCGACGGCAAGAACATGGACGTGTTCCTGGGGAACTGGATGCCGACCATGGAAAACGACATCAAGGCCTACCGCGATGCCGGCACCGTGGAAACCGTGCGTACCAACCTCAAGGGCGCCAAATACACCCTCGCCGTCCCTCAAGCCCTGTATGACAAGGGGCTGCATGACTTCGCCGACATCGCCAAATTCAAGAAAGAACTCGACGGCAAGATCTACGGCATCGAGCCTGGCAACGACGGCAACCGCCTGATCCAGTCGATGATCGACAAGAACGCCTTCGGCCTCAAGGACGCGGGCTTCAAGGTCGTCGAGTCCAGCGAAGCCGGCATGCTGTCGCAGGTCGACCGCGCGCAGAAACGTGACACCGCCGTGGTGTTCCTGGGTTGGGCGCCGCACCCGATGAACAAGCGTTTCAAGATTCAATACCTGACCGGCGGCGACGATTTCTTCGGCCCCGACTTTGGCGCCGCCACCGTGGCGACCAACACCCGCAAGGGCTACGCCGAGGAATGCAGCAACGTCGGTCAGTTGCTGAAAAACCTGGAGTTCACGGTCGACATGGAAAGCGAACTGATGGGCAACATCCTGGACGACAAGATGAAGCCTGACGCGGCCGCCAAGGCCTGGCTGAAAAAGAATCCACAGGTGCTCGATACCTGGCTCGCTGGCGTGACCACCACTGACGGTAAACCTGGCCTGGAAGCCGTGAAAGCCAAGCTCGCACAGTAATCGCTTATGCCGGACGGCCCAGGCCGTCCGGGCTGTTTATTTCCTTGCATGCGGACGTTCACTACCATGCTGATTGATCAGAAAATACCTCTAGGCCAGTACATCGCGGGCTTCGTTGAATGGTTGACGCAACACGGCGCCAACACCTTCGACGCAATCGCCGTGACACTGGAAACGATGATCCACGGCGTGACGTTTGCGCTGACCTGGTTCAACCCGCTGGCGCTGATCGGCCTGATCGCTCTACTGGCACACTTCATTCAACGCAAATGGGGCCTGACCGCGTTTGTCGTTGCCTCCTTTCTGCTGATCCTCAATCTGGGGTACTGGCAGGAAACCATGGAAACCCTGGCCCAGGTGTTGTTCGCCACCCTGGTCTGCGTGCTCATCGGTGTGCCCCTGGGCATCGTCGCCGCGCACAAGCCGATGTTCTATACTGTAATGCGTCCGGTACTCGATCTGATGCAGACCGTACCGACCTTCGTATACCTCATTCCTACCCTGACCCTCTTTGGTCTGGGTGTGGTCCCGGGCCTGATTTCGACGGTGGTGTTCGCGATTGCCGCGCCCATCCGCCTGACCTACCTGGGTATCCGCGATGTTCCGGAAGAACTGATGGACGCCGGCAAGGCCTTTGGCTGCTCCCGGCGTCAACTGCTCTCGCGAATCGAACTGCCCCACGCCATGCCAAGCATCGCGGCAGGCATCACCCAGTGCATCATGCTGTCTCTTTCGATGGTGGTGATCGCGGCACTGGTGGGCGCCGATGGTTTGGGCAAACCGGTGGTCAACGCACTGAACACTGCTGATATCGCCCTGGGCTTCGAAGCAGGCCTGGCGATCGTACTGCTGGCGATCATGCTCGACCGTATCTGCAAACAACCCGACGCCAAGGTAGGGGGTGACGCATGAGCATTATTCGCTTCGATAACGTTGACGTTATCTTCTCCAAAGATCCACGCGAGGCGCTCAAGCTGCTGGATCAGGGCATGACCCGCAACGAGATCCTGAAAAAGACCGGGCAGATCGTCGGTGTTGAAAAAGCCAGCCTGGATATCGAAAAAGGTGAAATCTGCGTACTGATGGGCCTGTCCGGCTCCGGCAAGTCCAGCCTGCTGCGCTGCATCAACGGCCTGAACACCGTCAGCCGTGGCAAGTTGTTCGTCGAGCACGAAGGCAAGCAGATCGACATCGCCTCCTGCACCCCGGCCGAACTGAAAATGATGCGCACCAAACGCATCGCGATGGTGTTCCAGAAGTTCGCCTTGATGCCTTGGCTGACCGTTCGCGAGAACATCAGCTTTGGCCTGGAAATGCAGGGTCGGCCTGAGAAGGAACGACGCAAACTGGTGGACGACAAGCTTGAGCTGGTGGGCCTGACCCAGTGGCGCAACAAGAAACCCAACGAGCTGTCCGGTGGTATGCAGCAACGCGTGGGCCTGGCCCGTGCCCTGGCGATGGACGCCGACATCCTGCTGATGGACGAACCGTTCTCGGCACTCGACCCGCTGATCCGCCAGGGTCTGCAGGACGAACTGCTGGAACTGCAACGCAAGCTGAGCAAGACCATCGTGTTCGTAAGCCACGACCTCGACGAAGCCCTGAAACTGGGCTCCCGTATCGCGATCATGAAAGACGGCCGGATCATCCAGTACAGCAAGCCGGAAGAAATCGTCCTCAACCCGGCGGACGACTACGTGCGGACCTTCGTGGCCCACACCAACCCGCTGAACGTACTGTGCGGCCGCAGCCTGATGCGCACCTTGGACAACTGCAAACGCATCAACGGTTCGGTGTGCCTGGATCCAGGCGGTGATTCGTGGCTGGACCTGGCCGAAGGCAACACCATCAAGGGCGCTCGCCAGAACGGGTCTGCGCTGGACTTGCAGAACTGGATACCGGGCCAGGCCGTTGAAGGCCTGGGTCGTCGACCAACCCTGGTGGACTCGAACATCGGCATGCGCGATGCGCTGCAGATTCGTTATCAGACCGGCAACAAGCTGGTGCTGCATGACAACAACAAGGTGGTGGGGATTCTGGGCGACAGCGAGCTGTATCACGCACTGCTCGGCAAGAACCTGGGGTAAGGCAACAGACACAAAAACGCCGCGAGAGAATCGCGGCGTTTTTGTTTATGGGGTATCGGGTAATGCAGCGTTGATGCTGATGACCCCTTCGCGGGCGAGCCCGCTCCCATATGTACGGTGAACAACCTGTGGGAGCGAGCTTGCTCGCGATGAGGGCTTAACATTCAACATGAGTGTTGACTGTCCCTCCGCTATCGCGAGCAAGCTCGCTCCCACAGGGATTGCGGTGCATTCCGTACACCGCAGACCCAAGCTTTAGCTGTAAACCCGGCCAAGCAGCTGCCGATGGCTTTCAAACTGATCGAGCACGTCACGGGTGATCTGATCCTGGGTGAAACCCATCAAGTCGTAGTCCTGGCTACCGTTATGCAGGTAAACCTCGGCGCGATAGAAGCGCTGACGCGCCTCATCCGACTGTGCCGATTCAGTCGGCGTAGCCAGGTAGCCATCCAGGCTCACTTCGTAGACAAACGGGTTGCCCTCTTCCATCTCGACGCGCACGCCCATGCAACGCTTGGACTTACCCAGCAGCGTCTGAACCTGCAGGCCTTGAGCACGCATTTGCGCCGTCGCATCTTCCAGCGCCGGGCTCACTTGCTTGTCCATGAAGCGCTGCACTACCGACTGGCTCGGCTGCAGGTCCAACTGGGTCAAACGCTCGCTGAAACCACGACGACCGCGCGCCGCCAGCTCCGCTTGCTCCTGTTCGATCTGCACGTCCTGGCGCATGGCCTTGTGCAAGCCGAACATGAAGAACACCAGCACCACCGAGAACGGCAGACCAGCCAGCACCACCATGGTTTGCATGGCTTCGAAGTTACCGGCGAACAGCAGGCCGATGGTCACCAGGGTGATCACCGCCGACCAGAAGATCCGCAGCCAGTGCGGCGCGTCTTCATCGACGGTACCGCCCTTGCACGACAGGTTGGCCATCATCACCGCGCCGGAATCCGCCGGGGTCAGGAACAGCACGAAACCAACGAAAATCGATACGCCGATCACCACCTTCGACGCCGGGTAATGCTCAAGCAACTGGTAGATCGCCATGGACGGCTGTTCCAGCGCCGTTTTTCCAAGCTCCACCGCCCCATGGTTCATCACCAGGTCCAGGGCCGAGTTACCGAAGATCGACAGCCACGCCAAAGTGAAGCCCAGCGGAATCAGCAGTACGCCGGCCACCAGTTCACGCACCGTGCGACCACGGGAAATACGTGCGATGAACATGCCCACGAATGGTGCCCAGGAAATCCACCAGGCCCAGTAGAACAGGGTCCACAGGCCCAACCAGCGGTCGGACTTCTCGGCGTCGCCTTCATACACATAGAGGTCGAAGGTCTTCAGCACCACGCCGTTCAGGTAGTCGCCGACGTTCTGCACGAAGCCGTTGAGCAGGTGCAGGGTCGGGCCGAACAGCAGGACGAAAATCAGCAGGCCGCTGAACAGCACGATGTTCAGGTTGGACAGACGACGGATGCCGTTTTCCACACCCGACACAGCGGCGATGGTCGCCACGGTGCTCATCACGATGATCACGATCAGCAGGTTGGTGTTGCTGTGCTCCATGCCGAACAGGTTTTCAAGGCCCGACGACACCTGCAGCGAACCAATCCCCAGGTTGGTCACCAGACCCAGCAGGGTCACGAACATGCCGAAGCCGTCCACCGCGTGACCGGCCGCGCCCTTGACCCAGCGCTCACCCACCAGCGGATACAGTGCCGAACGCAATGCCAGCGGCTGGTTATGGCGGTAGGCAAAGTACGCCACCGCCAAACCGACCAGCGCGTAAATCGCCCAGCCGTGCAGGCCCCAATGCAGGAACGTCAGTTGTACTGCCTGACGTGCCGCGAGGTTACTGCCAGCCACGCCTTCCGGCGGGTTGAAGTAGTGGTCCAGCGGTTCGGACGCGCCGAAATACAACAACGAGATGCCGATACCCGAGGAAAACAGCATCCCCGCCCAGGCGCCGTAGCTGAAGTCCGGGGTGTCATCCTTGCTGCCCAGCTTGAGTTTGCCGTAGGACGAAAACGCCAGGCCGACGACGAAAATCAGATAGGCGGCAATTACCACCATGTAGTACCAGCCGAAGCTGCGGGACAACCAGGCTTGCGCCGTACCCAGCATTCTGCCGGCCTCTTGCGGGGCGATGATCAGAATGGCGGTCAACAACAGAATCAACGCGGTAGAGGTGTAGAACACCCAACCGTTGACCGACACCTTCTGCGGTGGGGTCTTTATTAGCGAGGCAGAACTCATGGCACAGATGCTCCGGGCAGTGCGAGAGAAGAACGCAAGGCAAACGAGTTACCCGACCAATCGGTTAGTGGGCAGCCGACCAGCGGGTGATATAAAGACACCCCGAAAAAAGCCCGAAACCCCTTGAGCGCCACAGCGCGTAGGTTTCGAGCAGATTCGGAAGTCATTTTTTCCGCCGCTACATGTTGGGAAAATCTGTAGGCAGCGACGATTTGTCGCAGATCTTATTCTTTGTTGATTGAACGTTCAATCAAAACAAAATAGACTGGCCCTCAAGCCGGTAGTCGTTTGACGTCTGCCGGAAGGCCTAAGGAGATGTGCAAGATGCCCAAGGTCGGTATGCAACCCATCCGTCGCCAACAGTTGATCGAAGCCACATTGCTGGCGGTCGACCAGGTCGGAATGGGGGACGCCAGCATTGCGCTGATCGCCCGTTTGGCCGGTGTCTCGAATGGCATCATCAGTCATTACTTTCAGGACAAGAACGGCCTGATCGCTGCCACGGCGCAGTACCTGATGAGTGTCCTCAGCGAGAACGTCACCGCACGCCGTCAGGCGCTGACAGATGCAAGCCCGCGGGCGCATCTGCAGGTGATCATCGAAGGCAACTTCGACGCCAGCCAGGTCAATGGCCCGGCAATGAAAACCTGGCTGGCCTTCTGGGCCACCAGCATGCACCACCCGTCTTTGCACAGGTTGCAGCGGATCAACGATCACCGTCTGTATTCCAACCTGTGCTGCCAGTTCCGCCGCGTACTGCCGCTCGACGATGCGCGCAGTGCAGCCCGTGGCCTGGCAGCCCTCATTGACGGTTTGTGGTTGCGCGGCGCGCTGTCGGGAGATGCTTTCGACACCGGGCAGGCGCACCAGATCGCTTACGAATACATGGATTTCCAACTGGCCAAGCAGGTGAGTTAGAGCACACAGAACGCTCAACCACCGGACCGCGCCAATCACTGATGCACTTGCGAGGACTTTATGGCCCGTTTCGAACTGCAAAAACTCTACATCGATGGCGCTTACTCTGACGCCAGCAGCGACGCCACTTTCGAAGCCATCAACCCGGCTAACGGTGAAGTCCTCGCAAAAGTACAACGTGCCACCTTCGATGACGTCGAGCGCGCCGTCGTCAGCGCCGAAAAGGGCCAGAAAATCTGGGCTGCCATGACCGCCATGGAGCGTTCGCGCATCCTGCGTCGCGCCGTGGAAATCCTGCGTGAGCGCAACGACGAACTGGCCGCCCTGGAAACCCTGGACACCGGCAAGTCGTACTCCGAAACCCGCTACGTTGACATCGTCACCGGCGCTGATGTGCTGGAGTACTACGCAGGCCTGGTTCCGGCCATCGAAGGCGAGCAGATTCCGCTGCGCACCACCTCGTTCGTCTACACCCGTCGCGAGCCGCTGGGCGTCGTGGCCGGTATCGGCGCGTGGAACTACCCGATCCAGATCGCCCTGTGGAAATCCGCGCCAGCCCTGGCGGCCGGTAACGCGATGATCTTCAAGCCAAGCGAAGTCACCTCGCTGACCACCCTGAAACTGGCCGAGATCTACACCGAAGCCGGCGTGCCAAACGGCGTGTTCAACGTCCTGACCGGCAGCGGCCGTGAAGTCGGCACCTGGCTGACCGAGCACCCGCGCATCGAGAAAGTCTCGTTCACCGGCGGCACCGACACCGGCAAGAAAGTCATGGCCAGCGCTTCGAGCTCTTCGCTCAAGGAAGTGACCATGGAACTGGGCGGCAAGTCGCCGCTGATCATCTGTGACGACGCCGACCTCGATCGCGCTGCCGACACCGCGATGATGGCCAACTTCTACAGCTCCGGTCAGGTGTGCACCAACGGCACCCGCGTGTTCGTACCGGCCCACCTGAAAGCTGCTTTCGAAGCCAAGATCGTTGAGCGCGTTGCGCGCATCCGCGTCGGCAACCCTGAAGACGAAAACACCAACTTCGGCCCATTGGTCAGCTTCGCCCACATGGAAAACGTGCTGGGCTACATCGCCAAGGGCAAGGAAGAAGGTGCCCGCGTACTGTGCGGCGGCGAGCGCCTGACCGACGGCGACTTCGCCAAAGGCGCCTTCGTGGCCCCGACCGTGTTCACCGACTGCACCGACGACATGACCATCGTCCGTGAAGAAATCTTTGGCCCGGTGATGGCGATCCTCACCTACGAAACCGAAGAAGAAGTGATCCGTCGCGCCAACGACACCGAATTCGGCCTGGCCGCCGGTATCGTCACCCGCGACCTGAACCGCGCGCACCGCGTGATTCACCAACTGGAAGCCGGTATCTGCTGGATCAACGCCTGGGGCGAGTCCGACGCGAAGATGCCGGTTGGCGGCTACAAGCAGTCGGGTGTCGGCCGTGAGAACGGCATCAGCTCGCTGAACAACTTCACCCGCATCAAATCGGTACAGGTCGAGCTGGGCGATTACGTCTCGGTGTTCTAAGCACTGCGAGGTCTCTGTGGCGAGGGGGCTTGCCCCCGTTGGGCTGCGAAGCAGCCCCTCTCCAGACACCGCAAGTCTTCAGATAGAAAGCAGTCGCAGATTTTACGACTGCTGCGCAGCCGAACGGGGGCAAGCCCCCTCGCCACAGGTTGCGCGGCGTCCAGGCGACAGGCGACCTGAACCAACTTCAAAGAGGGTGCATTCAATGTCCCAAGAATTCGACTACATCATCATCGGTGCCGGCTCGGCCGGTAACACCCTGGCGACCCGTCTGACCGAAGACGCCGGCGTCACCGTCCTGCTGCTCGAAGCGGGCGGCCCGGACTACCGTTTCGACTTCCGCACGCAAATGCCGGCCGCCCTGGCGTTCCCGCTGCAAGGCCGTCGCTACAACTGGGCCTACGAAACCGATCCAGAGCCACACATGGACGGTCGTCGCATGGAGTGCGGTCGCGGCAAGGGCCTGGGCGGTTCTTCGCTGATCAACGGCATGTGCTACATCCGCGGCAACGCCATGGACTACGACGGCTGGGCGAAACTGCCAGGCCTGGAAGACTGGTCGTACCTGGACTGCCTGCCCTATTTCCGCAAGGCGGAAACCCGTGACATCGGCCCGAACGACTACCACGGTGGCGAAGGCCCGGTCAGCGTGACCACGCCAAAAGCCGGCAACAACCCGCTGTTCCACGCCATGGTTGAAGCCGGCGTACAGGCCGGTTACCCGCGCACCGAAGACTTGAACGGCTACCAGCAGGAAGGCTTCGGCCCGATGGACCGCACCGTGACACCGAAAGGTCGTCGTGCCTCCACCGCCCGTGGTTACCTGGACGTCGCCAAGAAGCGTTCGACCCTGACCATCGTCACCCACGCCCTGACCGACAAGATCCTGTTCGAAGGCAAGCGTGCGGTCGGCGTGCGTTACCTGGTGGGCGACGCTGAAGAGCGCGTTGAAGTCAAAGCACGCAAGGAAGTACTGCTGTGCTCCGGCGCCATCGCTTCGCCGCAGATCCTGCAACGCTCCGGCGTCGGCCCGGCCGAACTGCTGAACAAGCTCGACATTCCGGTGGTCCACGACCTGCCGGGCGTCGGTGAAAACCTGCAGGACCACCTTGAGCTGTACCTGCAATACGCTTGCACCCAACCGGTCTCGCTCTACCCGTCGCTGCTCTTGCACAACCAGCCGGCCATCGGTGCCGAGTGGCTGTTCAACGGCACCGGCATCGGCGCCAGCAACCAGTTCGAAGCCGGCGGTTTCATCCGTACCCGTCCGGAATTCGAATGGCCGAACATCCAGTACCACTTCCTGCCGGTAGCGATTAACTACAACGGCAGCAACGGCGTGAAAGAGCACGGCTTCCAGGCGCACATGGGCTCCATGCGCTCGCCAAGCCGTGGTCGCATCCAGGCCAAGTCCAAGGACCCACGCCAGCACCCGAGCATCCTGTTCAACTACATGGCCACCGAGCAGGACTGGCAGGAATTCCGCGACGGCATCCGCCTGACCCGTGAAATCATGCAACAGCCGGCGCTGGACGCCTTCCGTGGTCGCGAGATCAGTCCGGGCATCGAGGTGCAAACCGACGAGCAACTGGACAAGTTCATCCGCGAACACGCCGAAACCGCGTTCCACCCGTCCTGCTCGTGCAAGATGGGCACCGACGAGATGGCCGTGGTCGATGGCGAAGGTCGCGTGCATGGCATGCAAGGCCTGCGCGTGGTCGATGCCTCGATCATGCCGATCATCACCACCGGCAACCTGAACGCACCAACGATCATGATGGCCGAGAAAATCGCCGACAAGATCCGTGGTCGCAAGCCATTGCCGCGCAGCACAGCCACTTACTATGTGGCCGGTGAAGCGCCGGTGAAGGGCAAGCCGGTGCGGGAAGTGAGCCAGATCGCTTAAGGCATAACACCGCGGTACGGCTATTCGCGAGCAGGCTCGCTCCCACATTTGATCTGTTTACGACTCAGATCCTTTGTGGGAGCGAGCCTGCTCGCGAAGGGGCCTTACCAAGCAACACATATCTCCCGCCCCTCCCAGTAATCCCTCCCAACACCGCACCACCCTTGATCCTCCCCCCCTCGCAGGCCTAATCTAGCGCCACGCAATCGTTTCACCCCTTCCCCTCGCAGCACCGCGCCATCACCACTCCATACCCAGGAGGTTCACGAATGTTCGACTTCTACCCCCAGCTCAAGCAGCGCTTCGCTGCCTTGCGCACGGGTGCTGAATTCTTTTCCCTGCGTTATGTGCGCGAATCCGGGCAGTACCTGTCGGTGCGCAAGAACGTCGCAGAACCGCCGAGCCTGAGCCGTGACGAAGGGGCAATGCTGACCGTGCGGGTCAATGGCGTCGAGGCTTATGCGGCGACCAACGATCTGTCACAACAAGGCCTGCAGGCCGCCCTCGAGCGCGCCGAACTCCAGGCCCGTCGACTCAAGCCCCACGCCTTGCTGGACCTGCGTTCGCAGGCTGTTTCCAGCGACCGTGCCGATTATTTTTCGCCGAACCTCGACCAGCCCTTCCCGTCACTGAACGACTGCTACCAACTGCTCGGCGCCGAGTCGGCCGCCGTGCCCAGGGACGAGCGTCTGGTGAACTGGCAGGTCAGCCTCGGCATCACTCACGTCGAGCAGATTTATCTCAATAGCGCCGGTGCCGAACTGCGCCAGGCGCAACGCTTTGTGTACCCCGGCCTGGACGTCACGGCCTACGACGGCAACGACAGCCAGACCCGCAGCCTGGGGCGCGAGAACTTCGGCCAGCAAGGCGCGGCAGACGTTATCAGCCGCTGCGGCCTGATCGGTGCCGGCGCCCAGGTGGCTGATCAGGCGCTGCAACTGCTGCTGGCGCCAAACACACCGCAAGGCAAGCGCGACCTGCTGCTGATGCCCGACCAGATGATGCTGCAAATCCACGAATCCATCGGCCATCCGCTGGAGCTGGACCGCATTCTGGGAGACGAACGCAATTACGCCGGCACCAGTTTCGTCAAAGCCGAGGATTTCGGCCGACTGCAATACGGCTCCGGCCTGCTCAACGTGACCTTCGACCCGGAGATCCCCGAAGAACTCGCCAGCTATGGCCATGACGACGACGGCACGCCCGCCAGCAAACAGTTCCTAATCCGTGAAGGCCTGTTGCTGCGCCCGCTGGGCGGTGCGTTGTCGCAATTCCGTGCCGGCATGGACGGCGTCGCCAACAGTCGCGCCTGCGGCTGGAACCGTCCGCCGATCGATCGCATGGCCAACCTCAACATCGAGCCGGGCGATCAGTCCATCGAGCAGCTGATCGGCGGTATCGAGCACGGCGTGCTGATGTCGACCAACCGTTCCTGGTCGATCGACGATGCCCGCAATAAATTCCAGTTCGGCTGCGAATGGGGCCAACTGATAGAAAACGGCGAACTCAAGGGCGTGGTAAAGAATCCCAATTACAGGGGCATCTCCGCGCAGTTCTGGAAAAGCCTCAGCGCCGTCGGCGATGCCAGTACCTTCAAGGTCCTCGGCACACCGAATTGCGGTAAGGGCGAGCCGAACCAGGTGATCCGCGTCGGCCACGCGTCACCGGCCTGCGTGTTCAGTAACGTTGATGTATTCGGAGGAGACGCCTGATGCATCCGTCAATCAGCCAGTCCGCATCGTTCAAGGCGCTGGTCAACAGCCTGCGTGCAGCGCTTCACGAGCCCGAACAGTTCACCCTCAGCTACGCCGCCGAATCCTCGGCCTTCATACGTTTCAACCACGCCAAGGTGCGTCAGGCCGGTCAGGTGCAGCAGGCGAGCATCGGCCTGAAACTGATCAACGAAGGCCGCCATGCCGATCTGCAAATCACGTTGGCCGGCGATCCCCAGGTTGATCTGCAACGTTTGAACGAAGGCCTGCAACAGCTGCGCGATACCTTGCCGTTGTTGCCTCCAGACCCGTATCTGCTGCTCAACCACAATGGCTGGCAGAGCAACAACGTGCAGGCCCAACCGCTGCCGGACACCGAACAGGTGGTCGCGCAAATCACCCAGGCCGCCGAAGGCCTGGATCTTGTCGGTTTCTACGCTGCCGGACCGATCAGTCGTGGCTTTGCCAGTTCTTCGGGCGCCTTCGGCTGGCATCAGGCCAACAGCTTCAATTTCGACTTCAGCCTGTTCCACGAGAACGGCCAGGCAGTAAAAGCCAGCTATGCCGGGCAGGACTGGAACAGCGAAGGCTTTGCCAAACGCTTCGAGCAAGCCCGCGAGCAGCTTGAGTTTCTGGGACGGCCGCTACGCACTTTGGCGCCCGGCCAGTACCGCGCTTACCTGGCACCGGCGGCGCTGGAAGAGATCATGGGCATGCTGTGCTGGGGTGGTTTCTCGGCACAGTCGATTGCCAGCAAAAGCAGCCCGCTGCAAAGGCTCTACGGTGGCGACAGCGCGTTCAGCCCGCTGGTCTCGCTGGACGAAAAAGTCAGCGGCTCACTGAGCCCGGCGTTTTCCGATGAAGGTTATCCGCGCAGCGACCTGGGGTTGATCGTCAACGGCAAGGCCGGGGCACAACTGGTCAGTTCGCGCAGCGCCGCGGAATACGGTTTGACCGCCAACGGCGCCAGCGGCGGTGAATCCCCGAGCGCGCTGAACATGAAAGCCGGGGCATTGCCTGACGCGGACATCCTCAAGCGGTTGGGTACGGGGCTGTACATCAGCAACCTGTGGTACCTGAACTTTTCGGATCAACCGGCCGCACGCCTGACCGGCATGACCCGCTTCGCCACGTTCTGGGTCGAGAACGGCGAGATTCAGGCACCGGTCAACACCATGCGCTTTGATGACAGCGCCTTCAGCCTGCTCGGTTCGCGGCTGGAAGCGTTGACCGCGGAGCGGGAGTTGTTGTTGTCGGCGAGTACCTACAGCCAGCGGGCGACGGCTTCGGCGCTATTGCCTGGGGCGTTGGTCAGCCGATTGACTCTGACCCTGTAAACGCAATACCTGTGGGAGCGGGCTTGCCCGCGAAAGCGGCGGATCAGTCGACATTGATGTTGAATGTTACGGCCTCTTCGCGGGCAAGCCCGCTCCCACAGGGTCCGGTTACCTGACCACCACAAGAGGTCCCATGCCCAACCGCCCGCCTCTCGACGCTGTCACCGCCCGCTGGATACCCTGGGTCGTCGCCATAGCCTTCTTCATGCAGTCCCTCGACGGGACGATCCTCAACACCGCCCTGCCGGCCATGGCCCGCGACCTGGCCGAGGACCCATTGCGCATGCAGGGGGTGATCATCGCCTACATGCTCACGGTCGCCTTGCTGATCCCGGCTTCGGGCTGGATCGCCGACCGTTTTGGCACCAGGAAGATCTTCTTCAGCGCAATCCTGCTGTTCAGTCTCGGCTCGTTGCTCTGCGCATTGTCGAGCAGCCTGAGCCTGCTGATCGGCGCCCGGGTGATCCAGGGCCTGGGCGGAGCGTTGATGCTGCCGGTCGGGCGGCTGGTGGTGCTGCGCGCCTACCCGCGTTCGGAACTGGTGCGGATCATGGGCTTCATCACCATTCCCGGGCTGCTCGGCCCGCTGATCGGCCCGACCATGGGCGGTTGGATGGTGCAGTACCTGACCTGGCACTGGATCTTCCTGATCAACCTGCCGGTGGGGCTGGTCGGTTGCTACGCCGTATGGAAATTCATCCCGGACCTGCGCGGCTCGGAACGCACCCGTTTCGACAGCCTGGGCTTCGTGCTGTTCGGCGCGGCGATGATTCTGATCACCATCGCCATGGAAGGCCTGGGCGAGTTGCACCTGCCGCACCTGCGGGTAATGTTGCTGCTGTTCGGCGGCATGGCGTGCCTGGCGGCGTACTGGCTGCGCGCCGGGCACATCGAAAACCCGTTGTTCGCGCCGTCGCTGTTCAAGACCCGAACCTTTGCCGTGGGCATTCTCGGCAACCTGTTCGCCCGCCTCGGCAGCGGCGCCCTGCCCTTTCTGGTGCCGTTACTGCTGCAAGTGGCGCTGGGCTACTCGCCGTCCCAGGCCGGGATGAGCATGCTGCCGCTGGCCGCTGCGGCGATGATCGCCAAGTGGGTGGCGCGGCCGCTGATCGAACGTCTGGGTTACCGCATCGTGCTGACCGGCAATACCCTGGCACTGGGCATCATGCTGGCGAGCATGGGCCTGGTCAGCGAGCAGACGCCGTATTGGCTACTGCTGTGCCTGCTGGCGATCCTTGGCGCGATCAACTCCCTGCAGTTCACCGCGATGAACACCGTGACCCTGATCGACCTCGACGACGCCAGCGCCAGCAGCGGCAACAGCCTGCTGTCGGTGGTCGCGCAATTGTCCCTGAGCCTGGGCGTTGCCTGCGCCGGTGCGTTGCTCGGCGGCTTTACGGCGGAGATCGGCAATGATGGCGTGGAGACGGTTTTGGGCGCGTTCCAGCTGACCTTTGTGACCGTTGGAATCATGGCGATGCTGGCCGCGACGATCTTCTCGCAGCTGTCAAAGAATGACGGACGGCGTGTTAAACGTCCGGAAGAGCACATAGAGCCTTAGGGCGAATGGCCATCGGACTGGTACACTGCGCGACATTTTGTTTTGCAGGCCAGTCCCGTGACCACCATCGCCACCGAATTTAATACTTTGCCGCTGTCTGCCGCCATGCTGGCTAACCTCGAATCCCTCGGTTATGCCCAGATGACGCCGATCCAGGCGCAAAGCTTGCCGGTGATCCTCAAGGGTATGGACCTGATCGCCCAGGCCAAGACCGGCAGCGGCAAGACCGCGGCCTTCGGCATCGGCCTGCTGAACCCGATCAATCCGCGCTACTTCGGTTGCCAGGCACTGATCCTGTGCCCGACCCGCGAGTTGGCCGACCAGGTCGCCAAGGAAATCCGTCGCCTGGCCCGTGCCGAAGACAACATCAAGGTCCTGACCCTGTGCGGCGGCGTGTCCCTCGGCCCGCAGATCGCTTCGCTGGAGCACGGCGCGCACATCATCGTCGGCACTCCGGGGCGCATCCAGCAGCACCTGCGCAAGGGCTCGCTGGTCCTTCACGGCCTCAACACCCTGATCCTCGACGAAGCCGACCGCATGCTCGACATGGGTTTCTACGACTCCATCGAAGAAATCATCATGCAGGCCCCGGAGCGTCGCCAGACCCTGCTGTTCTCCGCGACCTACCCGGTGGGCATCAAGCAGCTGGCCTCGAAGTTCATGCGCAACCCGCAGCAAGTGAAGGCCGAAGCATTCCACGACGACACACAGATCGAGCAGCGCTTCTACGAAATCTCCCCGGATGACCGCATGAGTGCGGTGACCAAGGTACTTGGCCACTTCCGCCCGGCGTCCTGCGTAGCCTTCTGCTTCACCAAGCAGCAGGTTCAGGAAACCGTCGATCACCTGACCGCCAAAGGCATCTCCGCCGTTGGCCTGCACGGTGATCTGGAACAGCGTGACCGCGACCAGGTGCTGGCGATGTTCGCCAACCGCAGTACTTCGGTACTGGTCGCCACCGACGTCGCGGCCCGTGGTCTGGACATCGATTCCCTGGACATGGTGATCAACGTCGAGCTGGCCCGCGATTCGGAAATCCACATCCACCGCGTCGGCCGTACCGGCCGCGCCGGCGAGAAAGGCCTGGCGATCAGCCTGGTGGCGCCGTCCGAAGCGCAGCGTGCACAAGCTATCGAGCAATTGCAGAAAACACCGCTGACCTGGGATCAGGTGGACAACCTCACCTCCAAGGGCGGTGGTCCGCTGTTGCCGCAGATGAGCACCCTGTGCATCGCTGGCGGCCGCAAGGACAAGGTCCGTCCGGGCGACATTCTTGGCGCACTGACCGGCGACGCCGGCATCCCCGGCGCCCAGGTCGGCAAGATCGCGATTTTCGACTTCCAGGCCTATGTGGCCGTGGAGCGCGGCGTCGCCAAACAGGCCTTGCAGCGTTTGAACGACGGCAAGATCAAGGGCCGTTCGTTGCGCGTGCGCATCCTGTAAAAACGCATCGCCCCCTGTAGGAGCGAGCCTGCTCGCGATGGACGACAGAACACCGCTGGGTATCAGACACCCCGCGTTATCGTTGACGTCCATCGCGAGCAGGCTCGCTCCTACAGGTTTGTTTTGTGGTGAATCATCAAGAGGACACCGTTTTGCGCTCTACCGAAGTCGTGATCATTGGCGCTGGCGCCGCAGGGTTGATGTGTGCGCTGACCGCCGCCGGGCGCGGGCGCAAGGTGCTGCTGCTCGACCACGCGAACAAGGCTGGCAAGAAAATCCTGATGTCCGGCGGTGGCCGCTGCAATTTCACCAACATGTACACGGAACCGGGCAATTTTCTCTCGCAGAATGCCCATTTCTGCAAATCCGCCCTGGCTCGTTACACCCAGTGGGATTTCATCGGCATGGTGGCCAAGCACGGCGTGCCGTACCACGAGAAAAAACTCGGCCAGTTGTTCTGCGATAACAAATCCAGCGACATCCTCGAAATGCTGCTGAACGAGTGCGACCAGGTCGGCGTCAGCCTGCACCTGGACACCTCTATCCAGACCATCGAGAAGCTCGAAAACGGCTACCTGCTGGACACGACGCTCGACCAGATCACCTGCGAATCCCTGGTGATCGCCACCGGCGGTCTGTCGATCCCGACGCTGGGCGCCACCGGCTTCGGTTACCAGGTGGCCAGGCAGTTCGGCCACGAGCTGCTGCCGACCCGCGCCGGCCTGGTGCCATTCACCATCACCGATCAGCTCAAGGTGTTGTGCACCGAGTTGTCCGGTACCTCGGTGGATTGCCTGGTGAGCTGCAACGACCAGAGCTTCCGCGAGAACATCCTGTTTACCCACCGCGGCCTCAGCGGCCCGGCGATCTTGCAGATCTCGTCGTTCTGGGAGTCCGGCGATACCGTCGAGATCAACCTGATGCCCGATCACGACGTGCCGGGCTGGCTGCAACAGCAACAGGCCGAACGCCCCAACAGCGAGCTGAAAACCCTGCTCGGTGAAATCTTCACCAAGAAGATGGCCAACCTGCTGGCGGACAACTGGTTCGTCTCCAAACCGATGAAGCAGTACACCCACGCGGAACTGGCTGACATCGCCGAGAAACTGGCGAGCTGGAAAGTCGTGCCGGCGGGCACCGAAGGTTATCGCACCGCCGAGGTGACCCTGGGCGGCGTCAACACCAATGAAGTGTCGTCCAAGACCATGGAATCGCTGAAAAGCCCGGGCCTGTATTTCATCGGTGAAGTGCTGGATGTCACCGGGCATCTGGGCGGATTCAACTTCCAGTGGGCCTGGGCTTCGGGCTACGCGGCGGCGCAGTACGTCTGATTCAGAAACCTACACAATCCCCCTGTGGGAGCGAGCTTGCTCGCGATGGCGGCCTATCAGTCAACATCTCTGTTGAATGTTATGGCCTCATCGCGAGCAAGCTCGCTCCCACAGGTTTCCAGGCCAGCCACAAAACTTGTGATCAACCCAGATCACCAATGCTCAAAGGAACAGATTTTGCTGTCTGATGTGATCGGCGCCATTGCGTCGGCGTCATTAGTGGCTCAATTTAGCGTCATTGCCTCGGAAGGCCTTCGCACTTCATGTCATCGACTTCGTTCCGCCAGTCTCTGCGGCGCCTTTGGGCGCTGGATAAATTCAGCTACAGCGTGCGGGTATTCATTGCCCTGACCGGCACCATGGCGCTGTGTTGGTACCAGGACGAAATGGGCCTGCTGATCCCGTTGTTCCTGGGGATTATCGCCAGTGCCCTGGCCGAGACCGATGACAGCTGGCAGGGTCGTCTCAACGCGCTGGCGGTGACACTGGTGTGTTTCGCTGTCGCTGCCCTGTCCGTCGAACTGCTCTTCCCCTACCCCTCGCTGTTTATCATCGCTTTCGCCCTGGCCGCGTTCTGCCTGACCATGCTCGGCGCCCTAGGCGAGCGCTACGGCGCGATTGCTTCGGCAACCTTGATCCTGTCGGTCTACACCATGATCGGCGTGGACCAGCGTGGCGGCGCGGTGACCGACGTCTGGCACGAGCCGGTGCTGCTGGTGGCCGGTGCCGCCTGGTATGGCCTGCTGTCGGTGTTGTGGCAGGCACTGTTTTCCAATCAGCCGGTGCAGCAGAGCCTGGCGCGGCTGTTCCGCGAGCTGGGCTATTACCTGAAGCTGAAATCTTCACTGTTCGAGCCGATCCGGCAGATGGACGTGGAAGCGCGGCGCCTGGAACTGGCCCAGCAGAACGGTCGAGTGGTGGCGGCACTGAATGCCGCCAAGGAAATCATCCTGCACCGGGTCGGCAACGGGCGCCCGGGGTCGAAGGTCAGCCGCTACCTGAAACTGTACTTCCTCGCCCAGGACATCCACGAACGCGCCAGCTCTTCACACTATCCGTACAACGCACTCGCAGAAGCGTTTTTCCACAGTGACGTCATGTTCCGCTGCCAACGCCTGTTGCGTCAGCAAGGCAAAGCCTGCCGTGCCCTGGCCGAATCGATCCAAATGCGTCAACCGTTCACCTATGACGCCAGTTTCACCGAGGCCCTCAGCGATCTGGATGCCTCTCTCGAACACCTGCGCATCCAGAGCAACCCGGCCTGGCGCGGCCTGCTGCGTTCGCTGCGGGCACTGGCGGCCAACCTCGGCACCCTCGACCGCTTGCTCAGCGATGCCAGCAACCCCGACGCCCTGGCCGACGCCACCGACAGCAGCTTGCTCGACCGTTCGCCACGCAACCTCAAGGACGTGTGGGTTCGCCTGCGCACGCAGCTGACGCCGACCTCCTTGCTGTTCCGTCATGCCCTGCGATTGCCCCTGGCGTTGAGCATCGGCTACGCCATGGTGCATTTGATCCACCCGTCCCAGGGCTACTGGATCATCCTCACGACGCTGTTCGTCTGCCAACCGAACTACGGCGCCACCCGCCGCAAACTCGGTCAACGGATCATTGGCACTGCCATCGGCCTGACGCTGGCCTGGGCGCTGTTCGACCTGTTCCCGAACCCGCTGATCCAGTCGTGCTTTGCCATTGCTGCCGGGGTGGTGTTCTTTACCAACCGCACCACCCGCTACACCCTGGCGACGGCGGCAATCACCCTGATGGTGCTGTTCTGCTTCAACCAGGTGGGTGACGGTTATGGACTGTTCCTGCCACGGCTGTTCGATACCTTGCTCGGCAGCCTGATCGCCGGGCTGGCGGTGTTCCTGTTCCTGCCGGACTGGCAAGGCCGGCGCCTGAACAAAGTGCTGGCCAACACCCTGGCCTGCAACAGCATTTACCTGCGCCAGATCATGCAGCAGTACGCGGCGGGCAAAAGCGACGACCTGGCCTACCGCCTAGCCCGCCGCAACGCGCACAACGCCGACGCGGCGCTGTCGACCACGCTGGCCAATATGCTGATGGAGCCGGGGCATTTCCGAAAGGAAGCGGACGTGGGCTTCCGCTTCCTGGTGCTGTCGCACACGCTGCTCAGTTACCTGTCGGGCCTGGGTGCGCACCGGGAAACCCCACTGCCGGCAGACGTGCGTGAACAGTTGATCGAGGGGGCCGGGGTGAAACTGGCTGCCAGCATCGACGAGATCGCCCAGGGGCTGGCGAGCAAGGCTTCGATTGCAATTCAGAGCGATGAAGAAGAAGCACTGGCCAATGAACTGGAACAGATGCCGGATGAAATCGATGAAGGCCAGCGACTGGTGCAGACGCAGTTGGCATTGATCTGCCGGCAGCTCGGGCCGTTGCGGACACTGGCGGCGCATCTCATCAAGGATACGAGTGAGGATTGAGATTCAGGCTGGCTGTACCGGCCTCTTCGCGGGCAAGCCCGCTCCCACAGGGTTATCTGATGGTCACAAGATTTGTGTTCACCCTCGCCCACTGTGGGAGCGGGCTTGCCCGCGAAGAGGCCATCAGCAACAGTACAGAAACTGGCACAACCCACTCACATCCCATGCTGCTTCATCAACTTTTCATAACTCCCGTCCGCCTTCATCGCCGCGATCTCCCGGTCGAATCCGGCAACGATCTGCTCATGCTGCGGGTTCTTCAGGCTGACCAGAATATGCAGGCTGTTCTCGCTCAAAGCCTTGGGCAGGAATTCCACGGCGTTTCGTACCTTGGGTGACTCGCGGGCCAGGTAATAGCGGGCGACGTACTCATCTTCCAGCGTCAGTTTGACCCGGTCGGCAGCGACCATACGCACGGCCATGGCGAAGCTGTGCACGGGGACTTTCTGCAACGAGTCATCATTGTCGAACCCAGGCGAATAGGCGTAACCGCGCACGATGGCAATCGGATAAGTGTGCAATTGCTGCAGGTTATTGAATTCGATGGGCGCGTCTTTACGCTTGAGAAAGCGTACGCGGTTGAGCAGGTATTCGCCGGAAAACTGGCCGAGTCTTGTACGCTCCTCGGTGTACCAGGCGTTGACCAGCACGTCGTATCGGCCCTCACCCAATCCCATCAAGGCCCGCGCCCAGGGCACTTGTTCAAACTCACTGGCATAGCCGGCCCTGGCGAGCGCGGTACTGACAATGTCCGTGGCCAGACCACCGTTGACGAGCGTGGCATCGGTAAAGGGTGGCCAGGCATCAGCGACCAACCGCAGTTTTTCTGCCGCCGCTCCCTGAACCAGCAACAGCAATCCAATCAAGGCAAAAGCTCGATGCAATCGCGGCATGCTAGAAAATCCTTAGCGGGCGATTGCCCGACGTGTTTTCAGCCAAAACCCCAAGGCCCCTGATCCGGCAATACCCGGGTACTCAACATTAGCTCATCGAAGCCATAGCACAGCGCTTCGATCCAGATTACACAAAGAAGACATCCACGCGAGAAATGAATGATGGCATTTTGGCCTTTGTCACAGATTCTTCCGCCATAAAGACTTCTGGCGTGAGTGCGCTTAGTATCGGAACGACGTTTTCAGGGAATCAAAACATGACAGTCGATTGGATCTGCAAACATCACAGTGACCTGGGCAAGGAGCAGCTGTACGCCATTTTGCAGCTGCGCGCGGAAGTGTTCGTCGTCGAGCAGAAATGCGTTTACCAGGATATCGATGGCCAGGACCTGGATGGCGACACCTGCCACGTGATGGCCTGGGACGGTAACCGGCTGGTGGCCTACCTGCGGTTGCTTGACCCGCAATCGCAGGGCGGCGACGTGGTGATCGGGCGGGTGATCATTGCCCCGCAGGCGCGCGGGGTGGGCCTGGGGCATGAACTGATGGACCAGGCGCTGAAACAGATCGAGAAGTACTGGCCCGGCCTGCCGGTCTACCTTTCGGCCCAGGCGCATTTGCAGGGGTATTACGGGCGCTATGGGTTTGTCGTGGCGGGTGAGGAGTATGTGGAAGATGGCATTCCACACATTGGCATGCGTCGTCCTTGAGGGCCTCTTCGCGAGCAAGCCCGCTCCCACAGGGGACCGCAATCCAGTGTGGGAGCGGGCTTGCCCGCGAAGGCGTCGGCTCAGACACTACAGATTTCAGGGATACTCCAGCACCGCCTTGATCTGCCGCAGATTACGCTCGATCCACCCCCGATCAATCGCACCCCACTCGCGAATCCGATAGCGCCCCGCATGGTTGCGCGCGCCCTCTTCCTGCTCGAATTCACAGACGATATCCAGATCCGCCAACGCCGCTATGGTGTCCTGCGCCGTGCGCCGGGGCATGCCGGTCACTTCGGTAAGCGCCGGGACGCTGCTGGCCAGTCCGCTGTCGATCAGGTACGCCACATACAACCGGCGGTAGAAGCTGCTTTTGGTCTTGCTCACGTCCATCTGATGCTCCTTAAAAGGTCGCAGCCTGCGGCAGCTCCTACAGATCCCGCCACGTCAGGTACACCCGCACATCGAACTCCACCTGGTGATACCCCGGCAGCATGTGCTCGCACAGTTTGTAGAAAGCCTTGTTGTGGTCCGATTCCTTGAAGTGCGCCAACTCATGCACCACGATCATTTTCAGGAACTCGCAAGGCGCTTCCTTGAACAGCGAAGCGATGCGGATTTCCTTCTTGGCCTTGAGCTTGCCGCCTTGCACCCGGGAGATCGTGGTGTGCAGGCCAAGGGCACGGTGAGTCAGGTCCAGGCGGTTGTCGAACAGCACCTTGTCGATGGCCGGAGCATTACGCAGGTATTCCTGCTTGAGGTCCAGGGCATAGGTGTACAGCGCCTTGTCGCTCTGCACACCGTGCTTTTGCGGGTAACGCTGGCTCAGGTAATCGCCCAGCCGACCGTCGGCGATCAGCTGGCGCACCTGATCCTGCAAGGTGGCGGGATAGGCCTGGAGATATTTCAACACGGTCATCGGGGCGGCAATACAGGTCACTGAAAGGTCGCCAGTGTAGCGAATTCAGCAGGGAAGCGCGCTCCAGTCAAACGGCTGGACAAAGACCCCGGCGTCCTCGGCCATCATCGGCCGGGCCACCAGAAAGCCTTGCACATATTCGCAGCCGTTGGCCCGCAACCATTCATACTGCGCGACGGTTTCCACCCCTTCGGCAATCACCAGCACCCCGAACTGTTTGCACAGGTCGATCACACTGCGCACTAGCGCCGCATCCCGTACCGAGTCCGGCAACCGGGCTATCAAATGGCGGTCGAGCTTGAGGGTGTCCAGCTCCAGGTCACGCAGGTGCGACAGGGAGCACGGGCCGGCCCCAAAGTCATCCAATGCCACTCGTACGCCCAGATTGTGCAACAGGCGTAACTGCTTGCGGGTTTCCTCGGGGTGATGCATCAAGGCCTCTTCCGTGATCTCGACCTCCAGATGACGCGGTTGCAAGCCATGGCGCTCCAGCACCTGGCGCAGTTCGGTGGCCAGATTGGGCATGCCGAACTGTGTACTGCTCAAGCTGACGCCGAGCACCAGATCCTCGGTGAACAGGGTTTCCCAGGCTTTACGCTGCCCGGCGCTGCGGTGGTAGATCCAGCTGCCCAGACGACTGATCAGCCGCGCCTCTTCCAGCAATGGCAAAAACAGCCCCGGCGGCACGTCGCCAACGCTTGGATGCTGCCAGCGCAGCAAGGCCTCGAAACCACGAATCCGACCGTCCGCAATCGCAACCTGAGGCTGATACACCAGGTTGAAATCCCGGTTCTCGATGGCCGTGCGCACACTGTCTTCCAGCATCAGCCGCGAGCGCGCCCGGCCGTTCATTTCGTGATCGTAGAAGCGATATTGCTGACGCCCGGCACGCTTGGCTTCGTACATGGCGATGTCGGCCGCCCGCAGCATCCCGTCGAGATTGGCACCACAATCGGGGAACGTAGCAATGCCGATGCTGGCACCCAGGGCGATATCGAGGCCGTCGACCTGCTGACAGATCGACACGCGCTCGATGAGCTTCTCGGCAATCTTCGCCGCTTGCTCGGGGAACTCCAGATCCAGCAGCGCGGTGAATTCATCGCCGCCCATCCGCGCCAGGATGTCGAAGGGCCGCAAGCACGCCTTCAACTGTTCGGAGACCCAGCGCAGCACCCGATCACCGGCATCGTGCCCGAGCGAATCATTGACGCGCTTGAAGCCGTCGAGATCCAGATACATCAAGACCCAGGAACTGTCGGAACGCTCACCGCGCAACAGCAGGTTCTCTACGGTCTGGTAGAAACCGCGGCGGTTGAGCAATCCGGTCAGCGGATCGGTGACCGCCTGAAACTCCAGTTGCTGATGCAGATGGCGCACCACCGACATGTCCAGCACGGTCACTACCATTGCATGTTGCTCGGCAGGCAAAGGCGCACAGGACAAGGCCACCGGCACCTGCTGGCCGCGCGTCGTACGCAGCAGAGCATCGTGCAGGCGCAAGGTTTCGCCACGTTTGTAGCCCGTGAAAAACTCGGAATCGGCCCAGACCGGGACATGGGGTTTTTGCAGATAGTCCAGAAATTCCTTGCCTTGCAGTTCCTGCACCGGGGCATTGAGCAGCCGCGACATCGCCGGATTGGCAAAACCGATCAGACCGTCCTCCCCCAATACCAGGATGCCTTCGGCCGCGTTATCCAGCACCGACGCATTAAAGGCCCGGGCGGATTCAAGATCATGACTCAAGCGCTGCAAGGCCCGGCGGTTGCGCTGGTGTTCGAGCAATGCCTGGACCTTGGGCGTGAAGATCTGCGGGTCGAACGGCTTGAACAGGTAATCCACCGCACCGCTGGCATAGCCCTTGATCACCGCGTCCTGGGACTGTTCATTGGCGGTCAGGAAAATGATCGGCGTGAGGCGGGTCCGCTGGCTACCGCGCATCAGGCGCGCCACTTCATAACCGTCCATGCCCGGCATCTGCACGTCCAGCAGCACCAGGTCGATATCGTGTTCAAGCAACAGGCCGAGAGCCTCGAAACCCGAGGTGGCGGTAATGACCCGCCAGCCCTGGCGCTGTAACAACGCGCGCATGCTGATCAGGTTTTCAGGGTAATCGTCTACGACTAAAAGGGTTGAGCCGCCTTCTACTGGCGTGGGTTGCGCGCATTCCATGCTGCTTCTCTAATTGCGGGGTGTCAGGCCGGTTTCTCGTGAAAACCGGACAAATACTGTGCCTTCACTCTAGACCCCGTTCTGCAAAAGCAGAAGGTATCAGTGAGCCATCATTTAATCATTGTGTCTTTTTACCGACTAACGGTCGAATGTTCAGTCCGATGAAAACCGGAAAAGATGGCATTTCGACAGGATGTTGACGTCAACCACCCGTCAGGCAAGCATTAACAAAATCCCCCGCTACGCTTATAAAGGCCGCCCAAAAGGCGCGGCCTAGAGCTTCTGGCACGTCCGTGCAGCATGAACCCAGTGGAAGAACCGACATGATCGATCTCGCAACCTGGAACCTCAGCGTTCCCGTTGGCAGCCCGCCGTACACCGTCGAAACCGCCAAACTGGTGGATGGCTTCAAGGATCAATACTTCCATTCCGATACCGGCACATTATTTTTCTGGACGCCCGTGACCGGTTCCCGTACCGAAAACGCGATTTATCCGCGCACCGAATTACGTGAAACCTACAGCAACGGCACGTTGAAAAACTGGTATTACCCGGAAGCCGACAATTTGCTGTATGCCACGCTGGCAGTGAACCAGGTGCCGAGCTCCGGCAAAGTCGTTATCGGCCAGATCCATGCCTATCAAAGCCAGAAACCTCTGGTGAAGGTCGAGTACCAATACAAAACCAGTACGGCCACCGGCAATATCGTCGCCAAGGTCCGGATGCATCCCGATGACGATACAGGCCGGGTGATCATTGTTGCGACGGGGGTGAAACTCGACCAGGAGTTCAACTACCTCATCCACCTCAGCCCCGGCGGGGCCTTGGGCATCAGCGCGGCAGGTTATCAGTGGGATACGCAAATCAGCACAACCTGGCGCAACAAGCCGCTGTACTTCAAGGCCGGGGTCTATGTGCAGGACAACACCGGGTACACCAGCGAAGGCGGCAAGGTGACGTTCAGCAAACTGGACATCGATCACAACAAATAGCGACTTCATTTAAGGACGCGCGGTAGCGTGACACCCAGCCGAGAATTAAACTCTCCAATAAGCCCGAAACACTTAGCACAACTAACAGCCTTAAATATAAGGCTATTAGTTGTGTGATAAAAAACGACTTAATCAAATTTGAACGAGCACTCGCTCAAACCAGCCGTGCAGTACTCGTCCTTCCATGCAGGACCTACAGGTTTGGCAGGTGTTGCAAAGCGCTGCGACATCCGCACGCCCGCCGGGCCCTCGCCTTCATAGTCACAAGCGACAAAGTAGACGGTGTTGCCATTATCAGTGGTTTGCCTGATCGCCGCCGAGGTGAACTCGACTTTATCCAGGTACGACTCGGTTGCTCGAGGATTTTCACCCTTCCAGCCGCCACGAATAGAATTGGCTGCATAGTTGAATCCGCGGGTTTCGCTGATCGGTGTAGCCGTAATGCTGTTCACGGTGGGGCATGATTCAGCGGCATAGCTGGTACCGGCGAAGGCAAACAAACTAAACAGCCCGGCGACAGTCATTTTTTTGAATACTTGTTTCATGATTTTCCAACTCCAACAATTGATTGAAGTCAGATACTGCAGATTATAAAAACCGTCGCCTACTATTCGAAATAACAGGCCCGCCTGAACTTCAATAAAAAAACCCGCATTTCTGCGGGTTTTTCATGCGACTGAAACGCTGATGGTCTTAGTTGACCTTGGCGTTCAACTCACCTTTCAGGTAACGCTGATACATGCCTTCCAGGGAGATCGGCTTGATCTTCGAAGCGTTGCCGGCGGTACCGAAAGCTTCGTAGCGAGCGATGCACACGTCGCGCATGGCGGTGACGGTGGCGCCGAAGAATTTACGCGGGTCGAATTCGCTCGGGTTGGTGGCCATCAGGCGACGCATGGCGCCAGTGGATGCCAGGCGCAGGTCGGTGTCGATGTTGACCTTGCGCACGCCGTGCTTGATGCCTTCGACGATTTCTTCAACCGGTACGCCGTAGGTTTCCTTGATGTCGCCGCCGTACTGGTTGATGATCGCCAGCCACTCTTGCGGAACCGAAGACGAACCGTGCATCACCAGGTGAGTGTTCGGAATGCGCTTGTGGATTTCCTTGATGCGGTCGATCGCCAGCACGTCGCCGGTAGGCGGCTTGGTGAACTTGTAGGCGCCGTGGCTGGTGCCGATGGCAATGGCCAGGGCATCAACCTGAGTGCGTTTTACGAAGTCAGCGGCTTCTTCCGGGTCGGTCAGCATCTGGCTGTGATCCAGAACGCCTTCGGCGCCGATGCCATCTTCTTCACCGGCCATGCCGGTTTCCAGCGAACCCAGGCAACCCAGCTCGCCCTCTACCGAAACGCCGCAGGCGTGAGCCATGGCCACGGTCTGTTGGGTGACGCGCACGTTGTAGTCGTAGTCGGTCGGGGTCTTGCCGTCTTCGCCCAGGGAACCGTCCATCATCACCGAGCTGAAGCCCAGCTGGATGGAGCGCTGGCAGACGTCAGGGCTGGTGCCGTGGTCCTGGTGCATGCACACCGGGATGTGCGGGAATTCTTCGATTGCCGCCAGGATCAGGTGACGCAGGAACGGTGCACCGGCGTATTTGCGAGCACCGGCCGAAGCCTGGACGATCACCGGGGAGTCAGTCTTGTCAGCGGCTTCCATGATGGCGCGCATCTGCTCAAGGTTGTTGACGTTGAAGGCTGGAACGCCGTAGCCGAACTCGGCTGCGTGGTCCAGCATCTGGCGCATGCTGATAAGTGCCATTGTGTGTGTCTCTCCCGGTTGAGGGTCGTTAATCGTGCCAGCCTGCCGTAGCGGCGGCGGCTATTCAAGTTATTGCAGATCGGGGGTTGGCCCGGGCTGCGAATTCGGTGTTGCGAAAATCTCAAGAACTTCCCCGGAACCCTGTGGGAGCGAGCCTGCTCGCGATGGTGGCCCAGACAGCGCGGGCATTCAGGTGCCCCGCGTTATCGTTAACGACCATCGCGAGCAGGCTCGCTCCTACAGGTACGGCGTAGTCCGTTTATTGCGCTTTACAGCCACGGCCGATCAAATCATTGGTGGCGACCCAGTAAACCAGGCCTTCCTCACCTTTTATGTGAAACGCCAGCATGTCATTGCTGTACAGCGAACCCGATGCACCCGGTTCCTGCTTCAAGCGGTAGACCTGATCGGCACCGCCCAGGCGCACGTCGACTTCCCTAAGGCTGTCGTCGGTGTAGCGCCACAGCACTTTGGCCTGGCTGTCGCAGGTCCAGGTGGTCCAGTTATCCACAGGCGCGGACGACTGGAACGGGTTCAACTGATCCATCTGAGCACAACCGGCCAACAGCGCCAGCGCCGTAACGGCGATAAAACCTTTCATCCGTGTCCCTCGACTGGCGGCGCACGCTGCCAGCCCTGAGTAATGAGTCAGACCCGTCAAGGGCAGCCATGTTCCTTGGCGGGCGTCCGGGTCTCGTATTTGTCCAGGCCTTCCGGCCCGGAACGCTTGTTGAGCACCGGGTTGGTTTCGGCCTGCCAGTCAGCCTGGTAGCAGCCCTTGTCCGACTCGGACGGCGCCGGTTCCGCAGTGGCCTTCGGGTTACTCCCGCACGCCACCAGCGAACTTGCGACGATCAACAGCGCTAACGTCTTGACCATGTCAACACTCCCTTGCCTGGTCAAACGGGCGACCCTCAGGCCTTGGCCCGGCTTTCCAGGACTTCAACGGCTGGCAGCACCTTGCCTTCGACGAACTCGAGGAACGCGCCGCCACCGGTAGAAATGTAGGAGATCTGCTCGGCCACGCCATATTTGTCGATAGCAGCCAGGGTGTCGCCACCGCCAGCAATGGAGAACGCCGCGCTGTCTGCGATGGCCTGGGCCAGCACTTTGGTGCCATTGCCGAACTGGTCGAATTCGAACACACCGACCGGACCATTCCACAGGATGGTCTTGGACGATTTCAGCAGTTCGGCGAAGTTCGCCGCGGTCTGCGGGCCGATGTCCAGGATCATGTCGTCGGCAGCGACGTCAGCGATCAGCTTGACGGTCGCAGCGGCGCTTTCCGCGAATTCCTTGGCAACCACTACGTCCACTGGCAGCGGCACGCTGACTTTGGCGGCGATGGCGCGAGCGGTGTCGAGCAGGTCCGGCTCGTACAGCGACTTGCCGACCGGGTGACCGGCAGCGGCCAGGAAGGTGTTGGCAATGCCGCCGCCGACGATCAACTGATCGCAGATCTGACTCAGGCTGTTCAGCACGTCGAGTTTGGTCGACACCTTGGAGCCGGCGACGATGGCCGCCATCGGCTGGGCCGGGGCGCCCAGGGCTTTGCCCAGTGCGTCCAGTTCAGCGGCCAGCAGCGGGCCGGCAGCGGCGACTTTGGCGAACTTGGCCACGCCGTGGGTCGAACCCTCGGCACGGTGAGCGGTGCCGAAGGCATCCATCACGAACACGTCGCACAGGGCGGCGTATTGCTTGGCCAGTTCGTCGGCGTTCTTTTTCTCGCCTTTGTTGAAGCGCACGTTTTCGAACAGCACGATGTCGCCGGCCTTGACGTCAACACCGCCCAGGTAATCGGCCACCAGCGGCACTTCACGGCCCAGGGCACGGCTCAGGTAGTCGGCAACCGGCTTGAGGCTGTTCTCGGCCGAGAACTCGCCTTCGGTCGGACGGCCAAGGTGCGAGCAGACCATCACGGCCGCGCCTTTTTCCAGGGCCAGCTTGATGGTCGGCAGCGAGGCCAGGATACGCGCATCGCTGGTGACAACACCGTCCTTGACTGGGACGTTGAGGTCTTCGCGGATCAATACGCGCTTACCTTGCAGATCGAGGTCGGACATCTTCAACACGGTCATGGGTCGCACTTCCTACGGTTTTTTTGAAGTTGCTGTTTGCAGATAGTGTTCTGCAACGTCCAGCATTCGGTTGGCAAAACCCCATTCGTTGTCGAACCAGGCCAGGATGTTCACCAGCCGTGGGCCGGAAACGCGGGTCTGACTGGCATCGACGATCGCCGAATGTGGGTCATGGTTGAAATCACAGCTTGCGTGGGGTAACTCGGTGTAAGCCAGCAGGCCTTTGAGCGGGCCGCTGGTGGCGGCTTCGCGCAGGATCCGGTTGACCTCGGTGGCGTCGGTCGCGGTGGCGGTCTGCATCGTGATATCGAGGCAGGACACGTTGACCGTCGGCACCCGCACGGCTTTGGCCTGAATTCGTCCGGCAAGTTCCGGCAACAGGCGTTCGATACCACGCGCCAGACCGGTGGACACCGGAATCACCGACTGGAACGCCGAACGGGTGCGGCGCAGGTCTTCGTGGTGATAGGCATCGATGACCGGCTGATCGTTCATCGCCGAGTGAATGGTGGTGATCGACACGTAATCCAGGCCAATGGCCTGATTCAGCAGGCGCAACAGCGGCACGCCGCAGTTGGTCGTGCAGGACGCGTTGGACACCAGCAGTTCATCGCCGGTCAGGCAATCCTGGTTCACGCCGTAGACGATGGTCGCGTCGACATCGGTCTCGCTGGCCATCGGCTGGGAAAACAGCACACGCGGGGCGCCGGCGTCGAGGAAACGCTGGCCGTCTTCGCGAGTGTGGTAAGCGCCGGAGCACTCCAGCACCAGATCGATGCCCAGGGATGCCCAATCGATGCCTTCGGGGGTGGCACTGCGCAGGACCTTCACGCAGTCGCCATTAATATGCAGACAATCGCCGTCGACTTTCACTTCGCCGGGGAACCGGCCATGGGTGGAGTCGAAGCGTGTCAGGTATTCGATGCTGGCCATGTCCGCCAGATCGTTGATCGCGACAATTTCAAACCCGGCCTTGTCGCCTCGCTCGAACAACGCACGCAAGACGCAACGACCAATCCGGCCGTAGCCGTTGAGTGCAACTTTGTAGGGACGCGGTTGAGGCATGGGGTTCTCGATTACCGTGGTGAATCCGTTAGTGCAGCGTTGAATGTTCCATTGTCATCGCGAGCAAGCTCGCTCCCACAGGGTATACACCGTCCATGTGGGAGCGAGCTTGCTCGCGATAGCGTCAGTTCAGACAACCCGATTTCCGGATTTAGTCTTCCAGCAGTTCTTCAGCCTGACCCAGGATGTTTTCCAGGGTGAAGCCGAACTCTTCGAACAAGGCCGACGCAGGCGCCGACTCGCCGTAGGTGGTCATGCCGATCACGCGGCCTTCCAGGCCCACGTACTTGTACCAGTAGTCCGCATGGGAAGCCTCGATGGCAATACGTGCACTGACCTGCAACGGCAGGACCGATTGCTTGTAGCCGGCGTCCTGGGCATCGAACACGCTGGTGCACGGCATGGAAACCACGCGCACCTTGCGGCCCTGCTCGGTCAGTTTGTCGAAGGCTTGAACAGCCAGGCCGACTTCCGAACCGGTAGCGATCAGGATCAGCTCAGGCTCGCCCGCGCAGTCCTTCAACACGTAACCGCCACGCGCGATCTCTTCGATCTGAATCGCATTGCGGGTTTGGTGCTGCAGATTCTGGCGCGAGAAGATCAGGGCCGAAGGACCGTCCTTGCGCTCCAGCGCGTACTTCCAGCACACCGCCGACTCAACGGCGTCGGCTGGACGCCAGGTGTCGAGGTTCGGCGTGCAGCGCAGGCTGGCCAGTTGTTCGATTGGCTGGTGAGTCGGGCCGTCTTCGCCCAGACCGATGGAGTCGTGGGTGTAGACGTGGATCACACGCTGCTTCATCAGGGCCGACATGCGCACTGCGTTGCGGGCATATTCCATGAACATCAGGAAGGTCGCGCCGTAAGGCACCAGGCCGCCGTGCAGGGCAACGCCGTTCATGATCGCGGTCATGCCGAACTCGCGCACGCCGTAGTACATGTAGTTGCCGCTGGCGTCTTCGGCGGTAACGCCTTTGCAACCTTTCCACAGGGTCAGGTTGGAACCGGCCAGGTCAGCCGAACCGCCGAGGAACTCGGGCAGCAGCGGGCCAAATGCGTTCAGCGCATTCTGGCTGGCTTTACGGCTGGCGATGGTTTCGCCCTTGGCAGCCACTTCGGCGATGTAGGCCGCGGCTTTTTCGCTGAAGTCAGCTGGCAGGTCACCGCTCAGGCGACGCACCAGTTCGTTGGCTTCAGTCGGGAAGGCAGCGGAGTAGGCAGCGAAACGCTGGTCCCACTCGGCTTCGACGGCCTTACCTGCTTCCTTGGCGTCCCACTCGGCGTAGATATCGGCCGGGATTTCGAACGGGCCGTGGTTCCACTTCAGTGCCGCACGGGTCAGGGCGATTTCCGCGTCACCCAGCGGGGCGCCGTGGCAGTCTTCCTTGCCTTGCTTGTTCGGCGAACCGAAGCCGATGGTGGTCTTGCAGCAGATCAGGGTTGGCTGCGCGCTTTTGCGTGCCGTGTCGATCGCGGTCTTGATCTCTTCCGGATCGTGACCGTCGACGTTGCGGATCACTTGCCAGTTGTAGGATTCGAAACGCTTCGGCGTGTCGTCGGTGAACCAGCCTTCGACTTCGCCATCGATGGAGATGCCGTTGTCATCGTAGAAGGCGATCAGCTTGCCCAGGCCCAGGGTACCGGCCAGGGAAGCGACTTCGTGGGAAATGCCTTCCATCATGCAGCCATCACCCAGGAACACATAGGTGTGGTGGTCGACGATGTTGTGGCCAGGACGGTTGAACTGCGCCGCCATGACTTTTTCAGCCAGGGCAAAACCCACGGCGTTGGCCAGGCCCTGGCCCAGTGGACCGGTGGTGGTTTCCACGCCCGGGGTGTAGCCGAGTTCCGGGTGGCCCGGGGTGCGGCTGTGCAGTTGACGGAACTGCTTGAGGTCATCGATCGACAGGTCGTAGCCGGTCAGGTGCAGCAGCGAGTAGATCAGCATCGAGCCATGGCCGTTGGACAGCACGAAGCGGTCACGGTCGGCGAACGATGGATTGCTCGGGTTGTGCTTGAGGTAGTCGCGCCAAAGTACCTCGGCGATATCCGCCATACCCATTGGGGCACCGGGATGGCCGCTGTTGGCTTTTTGCACGGCATCCATGCTGAGGGCACGAATGGCGTTGGCACGCTCACGACGGCTAGGCATCGCTGTTCTCCTGGGGGACTTGAATAAAACGAAACGGAAAAAAGGCGAGCATTTTCCCTCACCGGGCCGCCTCGGGGCAATGACAGATAGTCATCTGAAGGCGTTTTTCCAATGGATAACGACGTATTCGCCTGATGAAACCTTTCCGCTGTTCGTTTGTTGACTGAAGCTAACGTCAAGAAGTGCCATCTATCGAGCAATATCAAAACTTTTTGATATTGCTCTTGCGATGCCTTCGACCCGTGACTAGACTGCCGGCCTTATGAATTTACGCGTGCCCTCCATTCAACATGATGATTGCGATGAGCTGGCGGCCTTGTGCAAGGCTGGCGGCGATCCTCTGCGGTTGAATGTTTTGCGCGCACTGGCCAACGATTCGTTTGGCGTGCTGGAACTGGCGCAGATCTTCGGCATCGGCCAGTCAGGCATGAGCCACCACCTCAAGGTACTGGCCCAGGCCGGCCTGGTGGCAACGCGCCGCGAAGGCAATGCGATTTTTTACCGTCGTGCCCTGCCCCACACCGAACTGCTGGGCGGCAAATTGCACGCAGCCCTGCTCGAAGAAGTGGACAACCTGACGCTGCCGGCCGATGTGCAGGCGCGCATCGCCCAGGTCCACGGGCAACGAGCAGCCGCCAGCCAGGACTTTTTCTCACGGGTAGCGGAGAAGTTTCGCGCCCAGCAAGACTTGATCGCCGGCCTGCCGCAGTACCGCGAAAGCGTGGTGGCCCTGCTCGACAAGTTGAGCCTGGGCAAAGACGCCACGGCCATTGAAGTCGGCCCCGGCGATGGCGCATTCCTGCCGGAACTGGCGCGCCGCTTCTCGCAGGTCACGGCACTGGACAACAGCACCGCGATGCTCGAACTGGCGCGCCAGGTCTGCGAACGCGACAAGCTGACTAACGTCAGCCTGCAATTGGCCGATGCATTGAACGGCGTCAGCCTCAAGGCCGATTGCGTGGTACTGAACATGGTGCTGCATCATTTTGCCGCGCCGGCCGATGCGCTCAAGCACATGGCCCACTTGCTGCAACCAGGCGGTAGCCTGTTGGTGACAGAGTTATGTAGCCACAACCAGAGTTGGGCCAAGGAGGCCTGCGGTGATCTCTGGCTGGGGTTTGAACAGGACGATCTGGCCCGTTGGGCCACCGCTGCGGGACTCGTTCCCGGGGAAAGCCTCTATGTAGGCTTACGTAATGGTTTCCAGATCCAGGTTCGCCACTTTCAGCGACCGGCTGGCGACACTCACCATCGGTAATTTCAGGAAAACATCGAGATGAGCGAATACTCCCTTTTCACCTCCGAGTCCGTGTCTGAAGGGCATCCGGACAAAATCGCCGACCAGATTTCTGATGCGGTGCTGGACGCCATCATTGCTGAAGACAAGTTCGCCCGTGTGGCGTGCGAGACTCTGGTGAAAACGGGCGTGGCCATCATCGCCGGCGAAGTCACCACTTCGGCCTGGGTTGACCTGGAGCAGATCGTTCGTGACGTGATCACCGACATCGGCTACACCAGCTCCGACGTCGGCTTCGACGGCGCGACCTGCGGCGTGATGAACATCATCGGCAAGCAGTCCCCTGACATCAACCAGGGCGTCGACCGTGCCAAGCCTGAAGATCAGGGCGCTGGCGACCAAGGCCTGATGTTCGGCTACGCCAGCAACGAAACCGACGTGCTGATGCCAGCGCCTATCACCTTCTCGCACCAGCTGGTGCAGCGCCAGGCTGAAGCCCGCAAATCCGGCCTGCTGCCTTGGCTGCGTCCGGATGCCAAGTCGCAAGTGACCTGCCGCTACGAAAACGGCAAGGTTGTCGGTATCGACGCGGTCGTCCTGTCGACCCAGCACAACCCGGAAGTGTCGTACAACGACCTGCGCGAAGGCGTGATGGAGTTGATCGTCAAGCACGTGCTGCCTGCCGAACTGCTGAGCAAGGACACCCAGTTCCACATCAACCCGACCGGCCAGTTCATCATTGGCGGCCCGGTGGGTGACTGCGGCCTGACCGGTCGCAAGATCATCGTCGACAGCTACGGCGGCATGGCCCGTCACGGCGGTGGCGCGTTCTCCGGTAAAGATCCATCGAAGGTTGACCGTTCGGCGGCCTACGCCGGTCGTTACGTGGCCAAGAACATCGTTGCCGCCGGCCTGGCCGAGCGTTGCGAGATCCAGGTTTCCTACGCGATCGGTGTTGCTCAACCGACTTCGATCTCGTTGAACACCTTCGGCACCGGCAAGATCAGCGACGACAAGATCGTCAAACTGGTTCGCGAAGTATTCGACCTGCGTCCATACGCGATCACCACCATGCTCGACCTGCTGCACCCGATGTACCAGGAAACCGCTGCGTACGGCCACTTCGGTCGCACCCCGGCAACCAAGACCGTTGGTGACGACACCTTCACCACGTTCACCTGGGAAAAAACCGACCGCGCCGACGCCCTGCGTTCTGCCGCCGGCCTGTAAGACTTCCCCGCAACACCCGAAGCCCCGCACGGTTCGCGCCCTGCGGGGCTTTTTATTGGCTTTCGCTTGAGACCGCGTCGCGGCCTTCGCGAGCAGGCTCGCTCCCACATGACTAACTCATAACCCTGTGGGAGCGAGCCTGCTCGCGAAGAGGCCAGCACAGACACCGGAAATACCCGGCAAAACACCCCCTCGCTGCGCCAACAGATACTGACCTAGCCTTCACACACCTCACCGAGCAAGGACGCTCAAGATGCTTCCCGACCTGCGCCTGTTTTTCGCCGCCCTACTGACCCTTGCCTGCCTGAATGCCAGTGCCACCGAGTGCCCGGACTGGCCATCCGAACGCGCCCTGAAGGAAGTCAACAAACTGCAACATCAAATCGACTTATGGGACGACAGCTATCACCGTCAGGGACATTCACTGGTCGCCGATGAACTCTACGACCAGTCCCGCGCGCGACTCACCCAATGGCTCCACTGCTTCAACCTGAACCCACCCGCAGACCCCTTGCGCACTGCGCGCGGCGCGCTGCCCCACCCCATCGTCCATACCGGCCTGGGCAAACTTCATGATCGGCCTTCCGTCGAAAAATGGCTGAGTGACCGGGTGGACGTCTGGGCCCAGCCTAAAATCGACGGGGTGGCGGTGACCCTGGTTTACCGTAATGGTCAGTTGGCTCAGGCCATCAGCCGCGGCGACGGCGAGAGCGGTCAGGACTGGACGGCTCCGGCACGACAGATTCCGGCCATCCCGCAGCAGCTATCCCAGCCTCGGGATTTGCTCGTACAAGGCGAACTGTATTGGCGCCTGACCGATCATGTGCAGGCCCGGGCCGGTAGCCTCAACGCTCGCGCCACGGTGGCGGGCCTGATGGCGCGCAAGGTCCTGAGCGCCGAACAGGCCGCCGGCATCGACCTGTTTGTCTGGGACTGGCCCCTAGGGCCGACAGGCACACTTGCCCGGGCAGAAGTACTGACGGCGCTGGGCTTCCCGAATACCACAGCCTACAGCCAGCCAATCGCCTCCGTCTTCGATGCCGAACGCTGGCGCGAACACTGGTATCGCGCCTCCCTGCCCTTTGCCAGCGACGGCATCGTCCTGCGCCAGAACCAGCGCCCGGCCGCCGAACGCTGGCAAGTCCGGCCACCCTACTGGGCCATCGCCTGGAAATATCCCTTCGCCCAGGCACTGGCCGAAGTCCGCCAGGTTCATTTCAAAATCGGCCGGACCGGGCGGATCACTCCGGTACTTGAACTGACCCCGGTGATGCTCGATGACCGGCAAATCAAACACGTCAGCGTCAGCTCGCTGCAACGCTGGCGGGCAATGGACATACGTCCGGGCGATCAGGTCGCCATCAGCCTGGCCGGGCTGACCATTCCCAGGCTCGATGACGTCGTGTTGCGCAGCAGCGAGCGCGTCGAACTGAACGTGCCGACGGCAGCGGACTTTCATTCATTGAGTTGCTGGCAGCCAACTCCGGGTTGTGAGGGCCAATTTCTCGCACGCCTGACCTGGCTCAGCGGCAAACAGGGTCTGGCGCTGCCCTATGTCGGTCCGGGCACGTGGGAAAAACTTCTTGCAACAGGTCGCCTGAACGGTCTGCTGGATTGGTTGACCCTTGATGCCCAAGAGCTTGCTACCATTGACGGTTTCGGCGAACGCGGTGCGACTCGCCTTGCAGACAGCTTCAACCGGGCCCGGCAACGCCCGTTCGCGCACTGGCTGAAAGCCCTGGGATTGCCGCCGACAGGTCCGGCGCCTCTCGGCGATTCATGGCAGACGCTGGCGCAGCGAGACATCGAGCAATGGCAGGCCGAGGCCGGTATCGGGCCGGGACGCGCGGCGCAACTGAACGCTTTTTTCCGCGACCCGCAGGTCCTGGCCTTGAGTGAAACGTTACGTGAAACGGGGATTGACGGCTTTTAGCTGCCGGCCCCGTACCCACCGGGAACCCCTGGGGACCGCTGGGCTCCAACAAGCCATTGCCACACCGGCCCGCTGGCCTTCTTACATGGAGCTTTTATGAAATTTCTTTCACCGCTCGCCCTCCTGGCCCTGTGCAGCATGCTGGCCACCCCGTTGATGGCGGACGAGGAAGCGCCGGGGCTGTCCGGTTGCGCCGCCAAGAAGCAAGGTATCGTCAACCAGATCGAATTGGCCAAGGTCCACGGCAACGCCGACCAGCAGGCCGGCCTGGAAAAAGCCCTGAGCGAAGTCGAAGCCAACTGCACCGACGCCTCGCTGAAGAAGGAACGGGAAAACAAGGTGCTCGACGCCAGGCACGAAGTCAGCAAGCGTCAGGCGGACCTCGACAAGGCCATGAGCAAAGGCGACCCCGACAAGATCAACACGCGCAAAGACAAACTCGCCGATGCCCGCAAGGAATTGCAGGACGCCCTGGATGAGCTGGATAAGTAAGTACAGATTAAGGAACAAAGATTTCGGTGTTGCCAAAGCAGTCTTCGCGAGCAGGCTCGCTCCCACAGGGTTATGAGACCACCTGTGGGAGCGAGCCTGCTCGCGAAAGCGTCAGACCGAACAACACCACTCAATGATCCCGAAACGCCTTATGACATGCACTGCAAGCATCTTCGACCTTCTGCACCGCCGGCCCCAGGTTGCTGGCCTTGTAGGGTTGAATCTGGCTGGCGATCACCAATTCACCGGTGGCGGACTCAAGATCGCGGGCCATGCCCTGAAAGCGTGCCTGCTGCTCCCAGACATCGCTCTTGGCGCTGGTGTGATCCTCCTCGCGCGCCTGCGGAAAATGCTGCCACGGCTCACGGGACAACCCATCGAGCTTCACCGCGCCCTCGGCGAATTTCGGGCCATCGAACGGGATCCGCCCGCGCAACATGCCGCCCAGGTCTTCGCCGGTCTTGAGCATCTGCTTGAAAATGGCCTTGCGTTGACCGAGCGGCGAGTTGGGGTCAACGCCGCCACAAGCGGACAATGTCAGGCAGGCCAGCAATACAACAGAAAGTCTTTTAAGAGTCATGGTGGCTTCAGGTCACGGGAAACGGCGGCCAGTATCCTCGCGTCATCGGCAAAGACCAATAGCCCTATTATCAATAAGGGTTGCTTGAACGCATGGAGCGATCAGGCAACCGGCAAAGGAATCACTCCATGAACAGCCGTTTCAAGGCATGGCGTCACAGCCTGGCCTGGTCCCTGCCGATGATGGCCCTGCTCGCAGGCTGCACCGGTGGCGACAAGCAACAACCGAAAACCCATGCCCTGGCCACTTACTCCAGCGCTACATGGGAAGCGCTGCCGGCGGTGTCCGACGCCGACCTGATCGCCGGTTTCGGCTCCTGGCGCAGCGCCTGCACCCGGCTCAAGGCCGACCCGGTCTGGGGTGGCACCTGCGCAGCCGCGGCCAACGTGCCGCAAACCGCCAGCGACATTCGCGGCTTTCTCAAGCAGAACCTCGATGTGTATGGCCTGCGCGCCGCCAACGACAACCCCAACGGCTTGATCACCGGTTACTACGAGCCGGTCTATCCGGGCAGCCTGACCCAGACCAGCATGGCCAATGTCCCGGTCTATGGCGTCCCCGAAGACATGATCATCGTCGCCCTCGACAGCATTTACCCGGAACTCAAGGGCAAACGCCTGCGCGGTCGACTTGAAGGTCGCGTGCTCAAGCCGTACGACGATGCGGCCACCATCGAGAGCAAAGGGGTCAATGCACCGGTCGTGGCCTGGCTGACCGATCCGATGAACCTGCAGTTCCTGCAAATCCAGGGTTCCGGTCGCATCCAGCTCGATAACGGCCGCCAGTTACGCATCGCCTATGCCGACCAGAACGGCCATCCGTATCGACCGATCGGCCGCTGGCTGGTGGAACAGGGCGAGTTGAAAAAAGAAGACGTGACCATGGGTGCCATCAGCACCTGGGCCAAGGCCAATCCGTCGCGGATTCCCGAACTGCTCGGCAGCAACCCCAGCTATGTGTTCTTCACCCGTAACCCGGACAGCAACGAAGGGCCGCGCGGTTCGTTGAACGTACCGTTGACCGCCGGTTACAGCGCAGCCGTGGATCGCAAGGTGATTCCGCTTGGCAGCCTGCTGTGGCTGTCTACCACCAGACCGGACGGCACAGCCCTGGTTCGCCCCGTAGCAGCACAGGACACCGGCGGTGCGATTGCCGGCGAAGTCCGGGCGGATCTGTTCTGGGGCACGGGCGATGCAGCCGGGCAACTGGCCGGGGACATGAAACAGCAGGGGCAGATCTGGATGCTCTGGCCCAAAGGTGCGGCGTTGCCGCAAGTGCCGCAGGTGGCCGATGCGGTTAAAACCAATCCTTGAGTCTCGCATCGCCTGACAAATAGCCTTCGCGAGCAAGCCCGCTCCCACACCGGATCACTGTCGAACACAGAATCTGTGTCCACTGAGGATCAAATGTGGGAGCGGGCTTGCTCGCGAAGAGGCCTTGACTAGCGCCTGAGACTCAGACGGACACCACAAAGAAACTCACGATCAACGCCATCCCCACGAACCACATCAACGACCGCAGCGCCGCCAGGTCCGCCAGATAGAAAATGATGAAAAGCAGGCGGCTGGTGATGAACAACACCGACAACACATTGATGGTCACCAATTCGGCGTTGCCCGCCAGGTGCGCCACGATCACCGCGGCTGCAAACGCCGGCGTCACTTCAAAACTGTTCAGCTGCGCCGCATTTGCCCGCTTGCCCAATCCCTCCAGGGAGTCGAGAAACCCTCGTGGATCATGATTGTCCTTCAGTCGGAACCCGCCACTGACCTTCGCGACACCCGTGCACAGATACGGCAGGAAGATCGCAATCAAAATGCACCATAGAGCAACCGTCATTACGCAGTCCCTTCTTCAAGTTGTAGAAAATCGAATCCATCAACGGCGATCAGAACTTCATCACCAGTATGCCGATCAGCACCAGCCCACAGGCTAAGAGGCGTGGCCCGCCAAAAGGTTCTTTGAGGTAGCGCATGCCAAACAGCACCACCAGAATGACGCTGATCTCGCGCAACGCCGCCGCTTCGGCAATCGAGCCCAATTGCATCGCCCACAGCACCAGAGCGTAGCTGAACAACACGCAAAACCCGACCGCCAGGCCCAGGCGCCACTGCTCGCGCCAGAACAGCATGAACGCGGGTCGTTTGCGCACCAATGCCAACAATGGAAACGGCCAGGCACTGAGCAAGGTGACCCAGACCAGGTAATCCAGTGGATGAGACCAGCGCCGCAAGGCCTGACCGTCGATGTAGGTGTAGCAACCGATGCACAGGCCGATCAACGCCACCACCGGCAGCATCGACCACGGCAAACGCGCACCGCCACCGCCCTGCCAGAGCAGGCACAGCATGCCGAACGGGATCAGCAGGATTCCGAAAATCTGCTGATGGGTCAGCACCTCCCCGGCAAAGATCAGCGTCAGCGCCAGCACCACCAAGGGTGACAGGCCGCGCATCAGCGGATAGACCAGGCCGAGGTCACCGACCCGATAGGCCTGGATCAGCAAGTAGCGATAGAGCAACTCGAACGCCGCCGAGGCCAGGATCCACGGCCAGATCTCCAGCGGCGGCATGCTCAGGAACGGCACCATCAGCGCGACAAAGAGCAGCGCCACGCTGTCCATGCAGGCCACCACCAACAGCCGCTCCGCACTGAACTTGATCAGGGTATTCCACGCCGCGTGCAACAGCGCCGCCACCAACACCAACGCCGTCGCAAGCACGGCCCACTCCTTTTGTTGTCTACACGATCCCTGTGGGAGCGAGCTTGCTCGCGATGGACGTTAACGATAACGCGTGCTGTCTGGATAAACGCGTCGCCTTGACGTCTTTCGCGAGCAAGCTCGCTCCTACAGTATTCCGGTAGAGATTTGATTCGCCATATGTCAGCAGCTGTTTATACTGCAAACGACCACGCCGCACTCAGTTGCGCACAGACCAATTCCAATAAAAATCCTGCCCGACCCGCTCTCGTCGAGAACGGTCGTCGGCCTGCGTATGCCTGATCACAGCGTCAAGACTACCGACAGAGACCTTGCGCATGCCACTCGCTTTGCTTGCCCTCGCCGTTGCCGCCTTCGGCATCGGCACCACCGAATTCGTCATCATGGGCCTGTTGCCCGACGTCGCCCGCGATCTCGGCGTCAGCATTCCCGATGCCGGATTGCTGATCACCGGTTACGCCCTGGGCGTGGTGTTCGGTGCACCGATCCTCGCCGTCGGCACCGCCAACATGCCGCGCAAAGCCACCCTGCTGGGCATGACGCTGATGTTCATCCTCGGCAACATGCTCTGCGCGCTGGCACCGAATTACACCACGCTGATGGCCGCGCGGGTGATCACGGCACTCTGCCACGGCGCCTTTTTCGGCATCGGTTCGGTGGTGGCTGCCGGACTCGTTGCCCCCAACAAACGGGCCCAGGCGATTGCCATGATGTTCACCGGCCTGACCCTGGCCAACGTGCTCGGCGTACCATTGGGTACCGCGCTCGGGCAATTCGCGGGTTGGCGCTCGACGTTCTGGGCGGTGTCGGTGATTGGTGTGCTGGCCGCGATTGCGCAATGGGTCTGGCTGCCAAAAAACATCGCGATGGATAAAGCCAACCTGGCCAGCGAGTTCAAGGTGCTGGGCAAGGCCAACGTGCTGCTGGCCCTGGGCATGAGCGTGCTGGCCTCCACCAGCCTGTTCAGTGTGTTCACTTACATCGCGCCGATCCTGCAGGACATCACTGGCGTCAGCCCCCACGGCGTCACCATCATGTTGCTGTTGTTCGGTGTTGGCTTGACCGCCGGCAGCATGCTCGGCGGTCGTCTGGCGGACAGCCGCTTGCTGCCATCGCTGGTGGGCATGGCATTGGCGGTGCTTGTGGTGCTGGCGGCGTTCACACAAACCAGCCAATCGGTGATTCCGGCGGCAATCACACTGGTGTTGTGGGGGACGTTCGCCTTCGCGCTGTGCCCGATCCTGCAACTGCTGATCATCGATCAGGCCCATGAAGCACCGAACCTCGGCTCAACGTTGAACCAGAGTGCCTTCAACCTCGGCAACGCCGCCGGCGCATGGATTGGCGGCCTGGTAGTGGCCAGCGGCGCGGACCTGGCGGACTTGCCGTGGACCGGCGCACTGGTCAGCGGCTTGACCGTGCTGACCGCACTGTTCTTCATCTATCGCCAGCGTCGCAGTGCGGCTGCGTTGATTGCGGCGGGCTGAGCATCACCTTGATGGTTTTTTGATCTTCTGCGGATCAGGTGCCTGGCTCTGATCCGCTGACGCTTTCGGTGGTCCGCTTTCGCTGCGAATCTGCGCATGACTGATCAGCGCGAAAATAAAACTGCCACCTATGATGTTCCCCACCAGCGTCGGCCCGGCGAACACCAGCCAGAAGTCCTTCCACGGCAACTCGCCGGCAAACACCAGATACGAAACCTCCAGCGAGCCGACGACGATATGGGTGAAGTCTCCCAGCGCCATGAGGTAGGTGATGAGGATGATGATCCACATCTTGGCGCTCTCCATGGACGGAATCATCCAGACCATGGTCGCGATCATCCAGCCGGAAACGATGCCCTTGGCGAACATCTGGCTGGCGTCGTTTTCCATGACCTTGCGGCCGATATCGAGGAAGGCGACGTCGGTCTTGCTGTCGAAAATCGGCAGCTCCAGCATTACGTACGCCACCAGCAAGGTGCCGCAGAGGTTACCGATCAGCACCACCGTCCACAGCCGCAGCAGACGGCCGAAGTTGGCCAGGGTCGGTTTGGTCATCACTGGCAGCACGGCGGTCAGGGTGTTTTCGGTGAACAGTTGCTGACGCGCGAGGATCACCGCGAGGAAACCGGCGCAATAACCGAAACTGGCGATGACCTTGAACCCTTCGCCGTCCGGCAGGCGCGAATTGAGCAGGCCCATGCCCATCAGCGACAGGCCCATGGTCAACCCCGCCGCCAGCGCCGACCACCACAAAGCGGCAATGCTGCGCTCCAGCTCCTGATCGCCCTGGGTGCGGATGATCTCGTGCAACACCGCGGCACGGGGCGGCTGGCTCTTTTCGACATCGTGCTCCTCTTGCGCCGAAAGGTTCGGGGTCTTGCCGTCTTGTGCCGAGTTCATGATGTGCGCAACCAGTGGCGGGCTATTTAGCTACGACACGCGGGGGTTCTATTCCGTTCTGTAGGAGCTGCCGCAGGCTGCGATCTTTTGATCTTTTAAAATCAGGATCAAAAGATCGCAGCCTGCGGCAGCTCCTACAGGCTCGCATTACGAGCCGGCGTCATCGTCCTGGAACTGGTCTTTGACGTACTTGATCTCGGTCCGGCCGTGGGGCGCCGGCAAGCCGTCTTCACCGAGGTTGACGAAGACCATTTTCTCGACCGTGAGGATGCTCTTGCGGGTGATCTTGTTGCGCACTTCGCAGGTCAGGGTGATCGAGGTACGGCCGAACTCGGTGGCGGTGATGCCCAGTTCGATGATGTCGCCCTGGCGCGAGGCGCTGACGAAGTTGATTTCGGAAATGTACTTGGTCACCACACGCTGGTTGCCCAACTGGACGATGGCGTAGATCGCCGCCTCTTCGTCGATCCAGCGCAGCAGGCTGCCACCGAACAACGTGCCGTTAGGATTGAGGTCTTCGGGTTTTACCCATTTGCGGGTGTGGAAATTCATGTTCACTCCTGAGCGTCTTGCCGAATGATGCTGACCATCATGGCAGAGCCCGCCCCAGAGCTCTATTGAGCATCGACTATGGTCTCGATTACCGTTCGGACATTGACCGACAGAAACGCTTTGGAAGATCGGCATAGCCCGCTATAATCGCCACCGTTTCAAAACGGTCATCATCACTTGATACCGTTTTCCCGCCACCTGTCCGAGGGGCGCTGCAGCAGGTTCGACCTGTCAGGCTCGGATGGGGCGTTGCCTGGCCTTAAGCCAGACACTAAACGCACAACGGCGCCCATTCGCATACATTACGAATGGAGGCTCTTCATGAGCGCTGTTATCACGCCTGCAGATTTTACCGATTACAAAGTCGCCGACATGTCCCTGGCTGCCTGGGGTCGTCGCGAAACCATCATCGCCGAATCCGAAATGCCAGCCCTGATGGGTCTGCGTCGCAAGTACTCCGAAGAGCAACCGCTCAAGGGCGCGAAGATCCTCGGCTGCATCCACATGACCATTCAGACTGCCGTGCTGATCGAGACCCTGGTTGCCCTGGGTGCCGAAGTGCGCTGGTCGTCCTGCAACATTTTCTCGACTCAGGATCAGGCCGCCGCTTCCATCGCCGCTGCCGGCATCCCGGTTTTCGCCTGGAAAGGTGAAACCGAACAAGAGTACGAGTGGTGCCTGGAGCAAACCATCCTCAAGGATGGCCAGCCATGGGACGCCAACATGATCCTCGACGACGGCGGCGACCTGACCGAACTGCTGCACAAGAAGTACCCACAGGTTCTGGATCGCGTCCACGGCGTGACTGAAGAGACCACCACCGGCGTTCACCGCCTGCTGGACATGCTGGCCAAGGGCGAGCTGAAAATCCCGGCCATCAACGTCAACGACTCGGTGACCAAGAGCAAGAACGACAACAAGTACGGCTGCCGTCACAGCCTGAACGATGCCATCAAGCGCGGCACCGACCACCTGCTGTCCGGCAAGCAAGCGCTGGTGATCGGCTACGGTGACGTGGGCAAGGGCTCCGCTCAGTCCCTGCGTCAGGAAGGCATGATCGTCAAGGTTTCCGAAGTTGACCCGATCTGCGCCATGCAAGCCTGCATGGACGGTTTCGAACTGGTATCGCCGTTCATCGACGGTATCAACAACGGTACCGAAGCCAGCATCGACAAGGCGCTGCTGGGCAAGATCGACCTGATCGTGACCACCACCGGCAACGTCAATGTTTGCGACGCGAACATGCTCAAGGCCCTGAAGAAGCGCGCTGTTGTCTGCAACATCGGCCACTTCGACAACGAAATCGACACCGCTTTCATGCGCAAGAACTGGGCATGGGAAGAAGTGAAGCCGCAGGTTCACAAGATCCACCGTACCGGCGCTGGCGATTTCGACCCGCAGAACGATGACTACCTGATCCTGCTGGCCGAAGGCCGCCTGGTTAACCTGGGCAACGCCACCGGCCACCCGAGCCGCATCATGGACGGTTCGTTCGCCAACCAGGTTCTGGCGCAGATCTTCCTGTTCGGCCAGAAGTACGCCGACCTGTCGCCAGCCCAGAAAGCCGAGCGCCTGACCGTTGAAGTACTGCCGAAGAAACTCGACGAAGAAGTGGCCCTGGAAATGGTCCGTGGCTTCGGCGGTGTTGTGACTCAACTGACCAAGACCCAGGCCGACTACATCGGCGTGACCGTCGAAGGTCCGTTCAAGCCGCACGCTTACCGCTACTGATCGGTTCTGCTGCCTGCTCTCCCTGTGGGAGCGGGCTTGCTCGCGAAAGCGGTTCATCATTCAACATTAATGTCGACTGACCCACCGCTTTCGCGGGCAAGCCCGCTCCCACATGGGATTTGCAAGCCTCACAGGCTTACGCGTTTTCAAGGGTATTCCCATGTCCCAAGATCGTCGCTACAGCTTCGAGTTCTTCCCTACGAAGACCGATGCTGGGCATGAAAAGCTGCTCGCCACTGCTCGTCAGCTGGCCCTCTACAACCCCGATTTCTTCTCCTGCACCTATGGCGCCGGCGGTTCGACCCGTGATCGCACGCTGAACACCGTGTTGCAGCTAGAAAGCGAAGTCAAAATCCCTGCCGCTCCGCATCTGTCCTGCGTGGGCGACAGCAAAGACGACCTGCGCGGTCTGCTGGCCCAGTACAAGGCCGCCGGCATCAAGCGCATCGTCGCCCTGCGCGGTGACCTGCCTTCGGGCATGGGCATGGCCAGTGGCGAAATGCGCCACGCCAATGACCTGGTTGAATTCATTCGTGAAGAAACCGGCGACCATTTCCACATCGAAGTCGCCGCCTACCCGGAAATGCATCCGCAAGCGCGCAACTTCGAAGACGATGTCGCCAACTTCGTGCGCAAGGCCAACGCCGGCGCCGACAGCGCGATCACCCAGTACTTCTTCAACGCCGACTGCTACTTCTACTTCGTGGAACGTGTGCGGGCGTTGGGCGTGGACATCCCGATCGTGCCGGGCATCATGCCGATCACCAACTACAGCAAGCTGGCGCGCTTCTCCGATGCCTGCGGTGCGGAAATCCCGCGCTGGATCCGCAAGCAACTGGAAGCTTACGGCGACGACACCCAGAGCATTCAGCGCTTTGGCGAACAGGTCATCACCGAGATGTGCGAACAACTGCTGCAGGGTGGTGCTCCAGGCTTGCACTTCTACACACTGAACCAGGCTGAAGCGAGTCTGGCGGTGTGGAACAACCTGAAGTTGCCGCGTTAAGCAAAGCAATATCAAAAGATCGCAGCCTGCGGCAGCTCTTGTAGGAGCTGCCGCAGGCTGCGATCTTTTGCTTTCAACGCACTATTAATGTGCGGCAACCCACGGAGTTAGAGCATCTGCGGTGAGTTTCTGGCTCTTTCCGGTTTCTCGTCGTAATCTCAAGCCCATGCCTTTGATCACGCAGTTAATCGCCGTACTTGCCTTCACTTGCCTGAGCTTCGCCGCCCGGGGCGAGAAGTTGCGCATTGTCACGGAGCCGTGGGCGCCTTATGTGTACGAGGACAACGGCAAATCACTGGGCCTGGACTACGAAACCACTGCAATTGTCTTCAAGCGCCTGGGCATCGAGGTGGAGTGGCAGTTCCTGCCATGGAAACGCTGCCTGTCGATGCTTGAATCAGGCCAGGCCGACGGCGCGCTGGACATCTTTCACAGCGATGAGCGTGATGCGACCCTTCTCTACCCCAGCGAACCACTGTCTGAAGTGCAATTCGTATTGTTCTACGCCAATGACCGGCCCCATCCGTTTCGCACCCTTGATGACTTGCGCGGCCTGACCATCGGCACCTCGCCGGGTTACCTGTACAGCAAGGACTTCAGCGACTCCACACTGTTCACCCGCGAGCCGGCGCCCACCCACGAAGCCAACTTCGGCAAACTGCTGCGCGGGCGGATTGACCTGTTGATTACCGACCGCCGGGTCGGCCAGCATTTGCTCGATGAACTGGGCATCCGCGACAAGATCACCGAAAACCCGACGATCATCAGCCAGCAGAGCCAGTTTCTCGCGGTGCGGCGCAATGCGGGCATGGATCTGCTGGTGCAACGTTTCGGTGCCGAACTCAAACGCTTCAAGCGCGAGCCCGCCTACGCCGAACTGAGTGCGCGCTATGGCGCGGAACCGGCCGTCAGCATGAAGACTGAAAAGGCCACCGCCGCCACGGAAAAAACCGTTGAGCAGCAGGAAAGCAGCGCGCAGTGATTGCTCTGTTATACTCCGGCCTTCCCGCCAGGCTCACGCCCGGACGCCCGGAATCGTTAAAGGTATCTCAACCCCGCTACTGCGCAGCTTTCAGCCCGCGCGAGCGCTTGCAGACGAGCCTTCGAGACCCAGCAGGACCGGACGGGATTGCGTCCTCTTAAACGCCATTCGCGCCAGGCAAGACTCCCATTGGGCCAAGCCCTAACTAAAACAGGATTACTCATGTCCTTTGCTTCCCTCGGTCTCTCCGAGGCTTTAGTCCGCGCCATCGAGGCAGCGGGCTATACCGAGCCTACTCCGGTGCAACAGCGGGCCATTCCCGCCGTGTTGCAAGGTCGCGACCTGATGGTCGCGGCACAGACAGGTACTGGTAAAACCGGCGGTTTCGCCCTTCCGATCCTGGAGCGGTTGTTCCCCAACGGTCACCCGGACAAATCCCAGCGTCACGGCCCGCGCCAGCCGCGCGTGCTGGTCCTGACCCCGACTCGCGAACTCGCCGCGCAAGTGCATGAAAGCTTCAAGGTCTATGCCCGTGACCTGAAGTTTGTCAGCGCCTGCATCTTCGGTGGTGTCGGCATGAACCCGCAGGTTCAGGCCATGTCCCGTGGCGTAGACGTGCTGGTAGCCTGCCCTGGCCGACTGCTCGACCTGGCCGGCCAAGGCAGCGTCGATCTGTCCCACGTGGAAATCCTCGTGCTGGACGAGGCCGACCGCATGCTCGACATGGGCTTCGTCCATGACGTGAAAAAGGTCTTGGCCCGCCTGCCGGCCAAACGCCAGAACCTGCTGTTCTCGGCGACCTTCTCCAAGGACATCACCGACCTCGCCGGCAAGCTGCTGCACAACCCGGAACGCATCGAAGTCACGCCGCCGAACACCACGGTCGAGCGTATCGAACAACGCGTATTCCGTCTGCCGGCCAGCCACAAGCGTGCCTTGCTGGCGCACCTGATCACCGCTGGCGCCTGGGAACAGGTACTGGTGTTCACCCGCACCAAGCACGGCGCCAACCGCCTGGCCGAGTACCTGGACAAACACGGCCTGAGCGCCGTCGCGATCCACGGCAACAAGAGCCAGAACGCCCGCACCAAAGCCCTGGCCGACTTCAAGGCCGGCACCGTGCGCATCCTGGTGGCCACCGACATCGCCGCCCGCGGCCTGGACATCGACCAGTTGCCACACGTGGTCAACTTCGAACTGCCGAATGTCGATGAAGACTACGTGCACCGAATCGGCCGTACCGGTCGTGCCGGTCGTTCGGGCGAGGCGATTTCGCTGGTCGCCCCGGACGAAGAAAAACTGCTGAAAAGCATCGAACGCATGACCAAGCAGAAAATCGCCGACGGCGACCTGATGGGCTTCGATGCAAGCACCATCGAGGCGGAAAAGCCTGAAGTGCGCGAGCGTCCGGACATGCGCAACCCGCGCAATCCGCGTGGCCCGCGCGGCGACGGTCCGAACGGCAGCGGTGGTGGCGGCGGTCGCAAGGACAAAGGCAAGGACAAGGGCAAGGAAAAACCGGCCGGCGAACGCGGCGAGCGCCCTGCCCGTCAGCAGAAGCCACGTGAAGGCACTCCGGCTCGCGAACAGCGTCCGTCGCAGCCTCCTCGTGCCGCCGCTGACCGTGCCCCGGACGAGTTCCTGGACGACGATATCGATAACTTCGGTAACCGCGTCGACTACGTACCGCAGCAGAAACCCGCACAAGGCCGTGGTCGCCGTCCGGGTGCTCCGGCACAGGGCACCGCCGCAGGCACTCCACGTTCCGGCAAACCACAAGGTCGTCAGAACGGTCCACGCAACAGCGATGGCGCCAGCACCGGCACCCCGCCGGCCAAGCGTAGCGGTCCTCGCAGTGGCGCACCGCGCGATGGCCAGGCCCGCCGCGAAGACTCACGCAATCGCCGCCCGGCCCGTGACGACCAGCCTCGTTCGGAGCCGGCTGTGCAGAACCCGCGTGGCCCGGCACCGAAGATCATGCACAAGGAATCGAAAGCCGACCGCTTCCCGACACCTGAGCAACTGGATCAACTGCCAAGCCGTCCTCGGGGTGAGAAACCAGCGCTGCTGACCCGCAATCGCTGAGTTATCGCTGCAATAAAAAGTGCCCCGCGCCGAAAGGTCCGGGGCATTTTTTTTGGTACTCCAACCCGCTTATGTAGGAGCTGCCGAAGGCTGCGATCTTTTGCGCCTGAAAATCAAAAGATCGCAGCCTGCGGCAGCTCCTACAGGGGATTGTGTAGGGCAATAAAAAACGCCCGTGCTCGTGGGAGCAGCGGGCGTTTTTCTGTCAGCGGCGAAAGTTATTTCGCTTTGACACCTTCGAACGTCACGTACATCTCAACCGCGTCGGACGATGGGCCCAGGTCTTTCTGCTTGCCGAAATCGGAACGCTTGAGGCTGAAAGTACCCTCAAAGCCTGCACGGTAGCCGCCCCATGGATCCTTGCCCTCACCCAGGAACGTGGCCTTGACCACGATTGGCTTGGTCACGCCGAGGATCGTCAGGTCGCCAGCCACGTCAGCAGTGTCCTTGCCAGCGGCATTTTTGCCGGTAGGTTTGACGCTGGTGGAAACAAACGTGGCTTTGCTGGCGTTCAGGAAGTCTTTGCTGGCGATGTGCTTGTCACGCTCGGCGTTGTTGGTGAACACGCTGGCGGTGTTTACGTTGAACTCGATCTTGCTGTCTTCAGGCTTGGTAGCGTCGAAGCTGAACTTGCCGTCGATGTCCTTGAAAGTACCGGTGATGAAGCTGTAGCCCAGGTGGCTGATCTTGAAGTCAACGAAGGCGTGCTGGCCTTCTTTGTCGACCACGTAGTCAGCGGCCATTACGTTACCGGCGGACAACAGGGCCGAACCGATTGCCAGAGCGGCCAGAGTCTTTTTCAACATGCTTTGTTTTCCTTGGGAGTCGAGGTTGAACTTCAGGCTTTGCGACCCAGCATTCGCTTGAGGGTCACATCACGGTCGATAAAGTGGTGCTTCAATGCTGCCAACGCATGGAGGCCGGAAAAAATTACCAGCACCCACGCCAGATAGAGGTGAATCACCCCAGCGGTATCTGCCTGGTCCGGCAATCCGGAGACCAGGGCAGGCACTTCAAACAAGCCAAACACCGGGATACCGACGCCTTCTGCGGTGGAAATCAGGTAACCGGCAATCAACACGGCAAACAGACTGAGGTAGAGGAAGCCATGACCGAACCTGGCGCCCAGACGCGTCATGCGGCTGTAGCTGGCCAGGGTTGGCGGCGGCGGGCTGATGAAGCGCCACAGTACCCGCAGCAGCATCACACCCAACACCACCAGGCCGATGCTCTTGTGCAGGTCCGGCGCGTCTTTGCGCCAGGTGCTGTAGTAGTCGAGCCCGACCATCCACAGCCCAAGCGCGAACAGACCAAAGACCGCCAGTGCCACGCCCCAGTGCATGAAGATGCTGACCCAGCCGTAGCGGGAGGTAGAGTTACGTAGCTGCATTGCCTGGATCCCTGTAAGTGCTAGCCCAAGAGTATCGAGTTATCTATCGAATTAAAGCGGAAAAATTTGCTTTGAAATATCGAAAAATACGATCAACAGTCTGAAGCCTGCGAGTTAAGGAAAGATTAAAGTCGAAATTGTGAGGAAAAGTGAATACAAACCAGAGAACACCTGTATCAAAAGATTTATTCGATTCTGCTCCCGGTTTTTCTCCAGGCAAAAAAAAGCGCGGCCCTTGAGCCGCGCTTTTTTACGTCTGAACGTTACTGCGCCTTGGCCTCCGTTGCCGGAGTCGCAGCCGGTTTGGCCGCTGGCTTCTTGGCCGGCTCGGCTTTCTTGGCGGGTGCCTTGGCCGGGGCTTTTTTCGCCTCGGTCTTGGCGGCCGGTTTGGCCGGTGCCTTCTTGGCTGGCTCGGTTTTTACCGGTGCCGCAGGCTTCGGTGCTTCCACCGGTGCCGGCGCGACGGCCGGGGCTGGTGCCGGAGCAGGTGCTGGCGGTACTACAGGCTCAGGCGTCTTGACCGGTTCCGGCTTCTTCTCGTCATCCGAGCCGCCGAACAGGTTGCTGAAGAAGTTGCCCTTCTTCGCCGCCACCGCACCAGCGCCTGCCGCAGCAGCAGCCGGGACTACTTTGGCCGGTTCGAACGACTTGCCCGCCGCCAGGTCTTCAACCTGGCTGGCTGCACGCTGACCGGTGCGCAGCGCGCCTTCCAGGGTGCCAGGGTACAGGGTGTCGGTGTGTTCGCCAGCGAAGGTTACGCGCTGAATCGGGCGTTCCCACAGGCGCCAGAACTTGCTGATCTGGCCCGGACCGAAGGCCAGGTAGGCGCCGCCAGTCGATGGGTCGGTGCTGTAGCGACGGATTTCATAACCGGTGAACGAACCACGGGCCTGTGGATAGAACGCGTGCAGGCGGATCAACACCTGATCGACCATCTGCTTGTCGCCGAATGCCTGCATCACCCGCGCGTTGTCACCGGACAGGTTGATCACCACGTTGGCGCCGCCCTTCAGGGCAGGCTCGATCCACAACATGCCCAGGCCAGTATTGCTGTAGATCTCGCCGGACATGCGCGCCTTGCTTTCCCACACCGGCGTCTTGAACTTCAGCATGATCTGGTCGCGCCAGCCGTAGTTGGTGCCCTTGATCGCCGCCAGGTGCTGGGCGTCCAGCGCCGGGGTCATCTGGATCTTGTTCAGGGCGCGCAGTGGCACCGCCAACACCACGTAGTCAGCCCGATAGCCGACGCCATCGACTTTGACGGTCACGCCGTCCTTGTCCTGAATGATCGCCGAGACCGGGGAGTTGGTCTTGATGGTTTTCAGCTGCTTGACCAGGGCCTGGGCCAGCACCGGGCTGCCACCGACCAGGCGCGCAGCGCGCAGGTCACGATCGGAGACGCCACGGTAGACGCGGCTCTGCTGCGCGAAGTACAGCAGCGACAAGCGCGAAGGTTCGTCGTAGCGGGTACGGATCTGCTGGTTGATCAACTGGCGGGCGGTGGCCGGCAGGTTCTGCTTGTCGAGCCAGCTGGACACGTTGATCTGATCCAGCGCGTGCAGCGTGTTGTTGGCGGCCGGGTTCAGCGGGTCGTCGATCGAACGCGCCAGATCGTCCACGGTCTTGTCGAAGCGCTTGAGCGCCTCGGCGGTAGCCGGCTGTTTGGTCGCCAGATCGGCGGCAGAGAAATACTCGCCATCGATCAGGTACCCTGGGGTCCGCACGAATTCAGGGGCCGGCGTGGTGCTCAGCTTGAAGTTCGATACGTACTTGTTCAGCACCGGCTGAGTCTTGTCGTTGCCGATCCACTCGCTGGTGGCCATGCCGGAACGGCCGCCCAGGCTCGACTTGGCTTCCAGCAGGGTGACCTGCCAGCCCTTGCTCTGCAGCTCGTACGCGGCAGTCAGGCCCGACAGGCCGCCGCCGATCACGATCGCGGTTTTATCCTTGGCCAGCGCAGACACGCTGAACAGCCCCAACATCACCAGCGCACAGGCGCGCAGCCAACCGACAGACATTCAGCGAACTCCGGAATTACACGAGGAAAACAGCAGTTTTTGCGAGCCAGACGGCTCAAGAAGCGCGAAGGATACGTCAGCCATCAGGCACCTGCCAGCAACGTCTATCGGCCTGGACAAAGTAGCTCTTTCGACACAATGGGTTGTCCCCGTGGCACGCATTGCATAGGCTTGCCCGATTGTTTGTCCGCGCAGATAACGGACCGCCTCCAGGAGAGTGAAAATGGGCCTGAATAATCAGTGGATGCAACGCGATCTCGCCGTGCTGTGGCATCCCTGCACCCAGATGAAAGATCACGAACAACTGCCGCTGATCCCGATCAAACGCGGGGAAGGCGTGTGGCTGGAAGACTTCGAAGGCAAACGCTACCTCGATGCGGTCAGCTCCTGGTGGGTCAATGTGTTCGGGCACGCCAACCCGCGGATCAACCAGCGCATCAAGGATCAGGTCGATCAGCTCGAACATGTGATCCTTGCCGGCTTCAGTCATCAACCGGTGATCGAACTGTCCGAACGCCTGGTGAAGATGACGCCGGAAGGCCTGACCCGGTGCTTCTACGCCGATAACGGCTCGTCCTGCATCGAAGTCGCGCTGAAAATGAGCTTTCACTACTGGCTCAATCGCGGCCAGCCGAACAAGAAGCGCTTCGTCACCCTGACCAACAGCTACCACGGCGAAACCATGGCGGCGATGTCGGTGGGCGACGTGCCGCTGTTCACCGAGACCTACAAGGCGCTGTTGATGGACACCATCAAAGTGCCGAGCCCGGACTGCTACCAGCGTCCCGAGGGCATGAGCTGGGAAGACCATTCGCGCAATATGTTCGCCGTGATGGAGCAGACCCTGGCCGAGAACCATGACAGCGTCGCAGCCGTGATTGTCGAGCCGCTGATCCAGGGCGCCGGCGGCATGCGCATGTACCACCCGGTGTACCTCAAGCTGCTGCGCGAAGCCTGCGACCGCTACGGCGTGCACCTGATCCACGACGAAATCGCTGTTGGTTTCGGCCGCACCGGGACGATGTTCGCCTGCGAGCAGGCCGGCATCCGCCCGGACTTCCTGTGCCTGTCCAAGGCCCTGACCGGCGGCTACCTGCCACTGGCGGCGTGCATGACCACAGACGAAGTCTACAGCGCCTTCTACGACGACTACCCGACCCTGCGCGCCTTCCTGCACTCCCACAGCTACACCGGCAACCCGCTGGCGTGCGCGGCGGCCCTGGCGACGCTGGACATCTTCGAAGAAGACAACGTCATCGAGAACAACAAGGCCCTGGCGCAGCGCATGGCTTCGTCGACGGCGCATCTGGTGGATCACCCGAACGTGTCCGAAGTGCGCCAGACCGGCATGGTGCTGGCCATCGAGATGGTCAAGGACAAGGCCAGCAAAGAGGCTTACCCGTGGCAGGAGCGCCGTGGCCTGAAGGTGTTCCAGCACGCCCTGGAGCGCGGTGCTTTACTGCGCCCATTGGGCAGCGTGGTGTATTTCCTGCCGCCGTACGTGATCACGCCGGAGCAGATTGACTTCCTGGCCGAAGTGGCCAGCGAAGGGATCGACATTGCCACCCGTGACAGCGTCAGCGTTGCGGTGCCGAAGGACTTCCATCCGGGGTTCCGTGATCCGGGTTGATTGTTTTTATCTGGACTGTTGTGGGGTCAGGGCTGACGCCTTCGCGAGCAAGCCCGCTCCCACAGTTGACCGCATTACTTTGTGGGAGCGGGCTTGCCCGCTAAGGCGCCCATAAGACCTACACACGAATTACAGAGACCCCGCATGAGACTGTCCCGCTTCTTCATCGACGCCCCCCTGAGCACCGGCGAGCACGAGTTGCCCGAAGCCCAGGCCCATTACATCAGCCGCGTGCTGCGCATGGCCGAGGGCGATGCGTTGCAATTGTTCGACGGCTCGGGCCAGGAGTTTCGCGCCAGGCTGGTCGAAGTCGGCAAAAAGCGCGTGGTGGTGCAGATCGATGAAAGCTTCGCCGGGCAAATCGAATCGCCGCTGCAAATCCATCTCGGCCAGGGCCTGTCCCGGGGCGAGCGCATGGACTGGGCGATTCAGAAAGCCACGGAACTGGGCGTCAGCGAAATCACCCCGATCTTCACCGAACGCTGCGAAGTCCGGCTCAAGGACGAGCGCGCCGACAAACGCCTGCTGCACTGGCGCCAGGTGGCGATCAGCGCTTGCGAGCAATGCGGCCGTTCACGGGTACCGGTGATTCATCCGCCGCTGTTGCTGACTGACTGGTTGAAGCAGACGCAAGCCGAGTTGAAGCTGGTGCTGCATCCGGTGGCCGAGCCGCTGGTGAGCCATGCCAAACCTTCAAGTCTGGCATTCCTGATCGGTCCGGAAGGTGGTTTGTCCGATGCCGAAGTCGATCAGGCCAAGGCCGTCGGCTTCCACGCCGCCCGCCTCGGTCCACGGGTACTGCGCACCGAAACCGCGCCGGTTGTTGCACTGGCGGTGGCCCAGCAACTCTGGGGTGATTTCTAGGCCGCCTTCGCGAGCAAGCCCGCTCCCACATTGGAACGCATTCTGTGGGAGCGGGCTTGCTCGCGAATGGCCTCGACACGGTCTAGAGGCCGATCTGGCTGCTACTGCACCGGATCGCTCACCGGTTTGGCAATGATCGCCTTGAGTTCGCTGGTCATCGGGAACTCAAGGTTCAAACCCTTCGGCGGGATCGGCTGCTCGAACCAGCGTTTGTAGATGCCATTGATCTCGCCCGAGCTGTACAGATCCGCCAACGCACCGTTGACCAGCGCCAGGAACTGCGGATCGTCCTTGCGCACCATGCAGCTGTAGATCTCCCGCGATTGCTCCTCCCCGACCACCACCCATTTGTGCGGGTCGTTGGCCTTTGCGCGCTCGCCATAGAGCAGCGCGTCGTCCATGTAGAACGCCGCCGCCCGGCCCGACTGCAGCATCTGGAAGGCTTCGCCGTGGTCCTTGGCGCTGATCACGAACATGTCGATCTTGTGATCGACGTTGTAGCTTTTCAGGAAGCGCTCGTTGGTGGTACCGGCGGTGGTCACCACATTCTTGCCGCGCAGGTCAGCGAAGCTCTTGATCCCGCTGTCCTTCGCGGTCAGCAACTGGCCTTTGACATAGATGAAACCATAAGAGAACGCCACCTGCTTCTGTCGTTCGGCAGTCACGCCGGTGGAGCCGCACTCCAGGTCCACGGTGCCGTTTTGCACCAGTGGAATACGGGTCTGCGAGGTCACCAGGTTGTACTTCACCTTCAAGTCCGGCAGCGCCAGTTGCTGCTGGATGCGCTCGACGATCTTGCCCGCCAGATCCACCGAGTAACCCATCGGCTTGCCGCTGTGATCACCCACGTAGGAGAACGGCACCGAAGCATCGCGATAGCCCAGGGTGATGCTGTTGGCGCTGGCGATTTTGCTCAGGGTGCCGGTCAGGGGCGCTTCATTGGCCTGAACCTGACTGCCGAGCAACAGGCCAAGCGTACAAGCGAGCAACGTGATTTTTTGCATTGTTATTCTCCGTTGTGGGTGTTGGTTTATCAGACGCGTGCAGCGATGACGGTGATTTCCACCAGCACCTGCGGGCGGGCCAGTTCGGCCTGCACCGTGGTGCGGCTCGGTGCCTGCCCCGGCGACAGCCAGGCCGACCAGACCTCGTTCATCGCGGCGAAATCCTCGGTGATGTTCTTCAGGTAAATGGTCGCACTGAGCAGATGATCCTTGTCGCTGCCCGCCTCGGCCAGCAAGGTATCGATTTTCGCCAGCACTTCGCGGGTCTGGCCGCTGGCATCCCGGGCATCGCCCGGCACCTGCCCGGAGAGAAACACCAGGTCGCCAAAGGTCACGGCGCCAGACAGGCGCGGGTTGCTGTGCAGTCGGGTAATGGTCATTGCAGTGTCCTCTTCAGAAATCAGCATTCAGGCGGCCCGGTGGCTGAAACCCTGAAGGTCGATGGACGGCTGGCGCTCGCCGATCAGTTCGCTGATCAAGCGCCCGCTGCCGCATGCCAGGGTAAAACCCAGCGCGCCGTGGCCGAGGTTGAGCCACAGGTTGCGATACGCCGTCGCGCCCAGCAACGGCACGCCGCTAGGGGTGGCCGGGCGCATGCCAGCCCACTCGACGGCTTCGTCATAGGCGCCGGCATTGGGAAAGGTGTCATGGGCCTGACGCTTGATCAGCGCCAGGCGTTTGGGGTCCAAAGCAGGGTCGAAGCCGACAATGTCGACCATTGCCGCCACTCGCAATTGCTTGCCGATGCGCGCATAGACGATCTTGCGGTCGTAGTCGGTGATGCTCACGTCCGGCGCCCGGTGACCGGCGCCGATCGGCACGGTCAGGCTGTAGCCCTTGAGCGGGTAAAGTGGCAGTTGCAGCCCGGGAAGCGCCAACAGCGGGCTGCGGTGACCGGCGGCGATCACCAGTTGATCGACCGACAGCACTTGCTCGCCCAGTTCGATGGCGTTGACGCTGCCGTTGCTGTGGCGGATGCCGGTTACCGCTTGCCCGAGACGAAACTCGCAACGGCCGGACGCTTGCAGCCGGGCGGCCAGTTGCTGGCAAAAACCGTGGCAGTCGCCCACCTCTTCGTCCGGGGTGTAGATCGCCCCGACAAAGGGCGCATCGATCAGCGCCGGTTCCAGTTGCGCGCATTCGGCCGGCGACAACACCTGCTGTTGCTGCGGGTCGGCCAGGCTCTGGCGCGCACGCTCGAAGCTGCTGTTCTGGCGGAAGGTCACCAGTTTGCCATTGCGCCGCCATTGGAATCCCGTCAGCCCATCGCCCTCGCGCCAGGACTTCAATGTGTCCTGGCTGAACAGCGCCAGGCGCAGCAAGTGCGCGGCGTTCTCGCGGTTGACCGAGCGGCGGCAGGCGCCGAGGAACGATGCCATCCAGCGCCACTGGGCCGGGTCAAAGCGCGGGCGCAGTTTCAACGGTGAGTCGCCGCGCAGCATCCAGCCTATGGCTTGCAAAGGCACACCGGCGTCGGCCAGGGGGGCGACATAGCGATAGGACAACTGGCCGCCGTTGGCGAAGCTGGTTTCGCTGCCCAGCGAGCCCCGTGCCTCGACCACCGTCACCTCGAAGCCGTCGCGCACCAGCGCATAGGCCGTTGCCAGGCCAATCACACCGCCACCGATGATGCACACACGCTGAGCCATGTCCGTCCTTAAAACCGTTGTGAAGACGAGGCCAAGGTTAGAGCCAGGTGACAGACGTTGAACAATGCATAAAGATGGCAAACCCATAAACAAAGGTTATGGACTTGCCATGCGTCTTCGCCATATCGAGATTTTCCAGGCCATCCGCCAGACCGGTTCGATCAGCGCTGCCGCGCAATTGCTGCACGTCTCGCAGCCGGCGGTGAGCAAGGTGTTGCAGCACGCCGAGCAACAATTGGGTTTCCCGCTGTTCCTGCGGGTACGCGGCAAGTTGCAGGCGACGCCGGAAGCGCTGGAGCTGGAGCGTGAAGTGGACAAGGTCAGTGAAAGCCTGCAAGGCGTGCGACGCCTGGCGCAGAGCCTACGCCGCGAACCGGGCCACAGCCTGCGCATCGGTGCCACCCCGGCGCTGGCCCTGTCTTTGCTGCCGCCGGCCATTCACGAATGGACCGGGCGTTACCCGGACATCGCTTGCGAACTCTCCAGCGCCCACAGTCGCGAACTGGTACAGAACCTGTTGATGCGCGAAGTGGATGTCGCCCTGACCCTGCAACGCCCGGATCACCCGGGGCTCAAGGCCCAGGCGCTGGCGTCCGGCGTGCTGGTGGCGCTGGCGCCGAGTGGTTACTGGTCTCAGGAAGAGGTGGGTAAACCGTTGCCGCTGATGGCGCTGGCGGATGCGCCGCTAATCGGTTTATCGAGCGCCGATCCACTGGCCGCGCGGCTCGACAGTTACCTGGAAGCGGTCGAACCGCCGCCCCGGGTACGCATCGCCGTGCAAACCTACTCACTGGCACGGGCGATGGTGGAATCCGGCGCGGGCCTGGCGGTGATCGATCCGTTCACCGCCCTTGGCGCCTCTCCCGCCAACACAATGATCCGCCCTCTGGCACCGCCGTTACCCATCACCCTGTACGCAGTGACCCGCGCCGCCGAACCACCGCCCCACACCTTGAACGATCTGTTGCAGGTATTCAGCCGCCGAGCCCGGGAGCAGCTGGATCGGCTGGCCCCGGTACAGCCTTAAAGGACATAAAAGAAAATCGCCACAAAGTGCAGCAAGCTCCCGGCGATCACGAACAGATGCCAGATCCCGTGGGCATGGCGCAGGCGATGATCAAGGGCAAAAAAGATAATCCCCACGGTGTACAACACCCCGCCCGAGGCCAACCACGCAAATCCGGCGCCGCCCAGTGCCGCGAGCAGCGGCTTGACCGCCACCAGCACAATCCAGCCCATCACCGCATAAATCACGATCGACAGAATCCGCGCCTCCGAACGCGGCTTGATCTCTTGCAGGATGCCGATCAGCGCCAGCCCCCAGACAATCCCGAACAAGGTCCAGCCCCACGGCCCGCGCAGGGTCACCAGGCAGAACGGCGTGTAGCTGCCGGCGATCAACAGGTAGATCGAGAAGTGATCGACCTTCTGCATGATCGCTTTCTTGCGTCCGCGCACGCTGTGGTACACGGTCGATGCGCTGTAAAGCACCAGCAAGGTAAAGGCGTAGATCGCCATGCTGACAATCTTCCACGGGCTGCCGTCGAGACTGGCCAGCACAATCAGCCACACCCCGCCGATAAACGCCGCCACCGCCCCGGCCAGATGCGTCCAGGCGTTCAGTCTTTCTCCGTGATACATGTGGTGCTCACCTCGAATTTCATCAGCGCAACGCGCAAGGCTCAGGCCTCAAGGTTAAAAGCGCAATCTTTCCGTATAGCGCAATCCCGTGTAGGAGCTGCCGAAGGCTGCGATCTTTTGATTTTCAGCACCTTCAAGGGCTGCGAAAAATCAAGATCAAAAGATCGCAGCCTTCGGCAGCTCCTACAACGCTCAGTGTTTAACGGGCACAATTGATCGATACCAAAGAGAGTCCGCCCCATGCTGATCGATGAAGAGTTGACCCTGAAAAAACTCGAGGTGTTCCTGGCCTTCATGCGCACCGGCAACCTGGCACGCGCCGCCGCCGAATTGCAGACCAGCAACGTCAGCGTGCATCGGGCGATCCATTCCCTGGAAAGTGCCCTGCGCTGCCCGTTGTTCAAGCACGAAGGCCGTAGCCTGACGCCGCTGGAAAGCGCTTACGTGCTGGAAGAGCGGGCGCAGAAGCTGATTCAGGATGTCGTCGAAAGCGTGCGCCTGACCCGCGAGGCCGCCGGGTTCTCGGCCGAGCGTTTCAAGTTGGGATCGCTGTATTCGCTGACGGTGAAGACCGTACCGCAACTGATCATGGGCCTGAAAATCCGCCGCAGCGAACTCAACATCGACCTGATTCTGGGCTCCAACATCGACCTGCTCTACAAGCTCAAGAACATGGAAGTCGATGCGATCCTTGTGTCGCTGGACGACAGCATCAACGACCCGGATTGCGAACAGATCCCGTTGTTTTCCGACGACATCTTCCTCGCCACACCCGCCGACTCGAAGTTTGCCCAACGGACTGAAGTCGACCTGGCCGAGGTCCGCGACGAAACCTTCATCACCCTGACCCAGGGCTTCGCCACCCATCAGGACGGCAAGCGGGTATTCGAGCAGGCAGGGTTCGAGCCAAAGGTGGCGATGCAGGTCAACGACATCTTCACCCTGCTGAGCATGGTCAGTTCGGGCGTGGGTTATGCGTTGCTGCCGGGGCGGATTGCGGCGGTGTACGAGAACCGGGTGAAGCTGATCCCGTTGCAGGAAAAGTACCGCTTGCAGCAACACATTGGCGTGGTGTTCCTGAAGGCCAAGGAGCGTGATCCGAACCTGCTGGCGTTGCTGGCGGAGTGTCGGATGTATGCCAATCGCCAGGCTTGAAACCGAGTCGCGCCCTTCGCGAGCAAGCCCGCTCCCACATTCGACCGCATTCCAAATGTGGGAGCGGGCTTGCTCGCGAAAGCGTCAGACCCGACAACTCAGCCCCTGAACCTACCCGACAATCCCGCGAACAATGAAGAACAACAGCGAAGGCCCGAGCAAGCAGCCAAGCCCGGTGTGGAAGGTCGCGGTCAACGCGCCATAAGGCACCAGGCGCCGGTCTGTCGCCGCCAAGCCGGCGGTCACGCCGCTGACCGTGCCAGCGAGCCCACCGAACACCATCGCCGAACGCGGGTTGTCCAGGCCCATCCAGCGCGCCGCCATCGGCGTGCCAACCATCACCAGGATCGCCTTGATCAGGCCGGTGGCAATCGACAGCGCCACCACATCGGAACTGGCGCCAATCGCGGCTCCGGTCACTGGGCCGACGATGTAGGTCACCGCACCGGCGCCAATGGTGGTCATGCTCACCGCATCGCGGTAACCGAATACCCAGGCCATGCACGCACCGACAATGAACGGCAGCACCGTGCCCAACAGCAGCGCGATCACGCCGATCAAACCGGCCTTTTTCGCTTCCGTGGCCTGCACCTCGAATGCCGTGGCGACGATGGCGAAGTCCCGCAGCATGGCGCCGCCCATCAACCCGATGCCGGAAAACAGCGTCAAGTCCGCCAGGCCCTTTTGCCCGCCGGTCATCGTGCCGCCAACCCAGGCCAGCACCAGGCCGATGACGATGGCAATCGCCGAACCGTGGATGCGTCCGAAGGTCAGGCGTTTGGAGATCACCACTGACACCCACATGATCACGCCGACGAAGGCGAATGCGGTGACCAGACCGTTGTGTTCCAGACCGTTCTTGATCAGATCCCACATATCAGCGACCTCCTGCCGGTGCGCCAACCTGCGTTACATCCGCCGGTTCATCGGGCAAGGGTTCGCCTTTGTGGGTCCGGCTGATCAGGGCAATGGTGCAACCGCAAACCACCACCGAACCGATCGCCGCCAGCACCGCCACCGGGCCACCGTGCAGCGCCGTGACCACGTTTTGTTGCGCCGCCATCGCCACCACCACCGGGATGTACATCGCGCCCCAGAAACCGACGCCCATCTCGCACTCCCGGGTCATGCCGCCACGTCTGTGCATCCACAACCGTGCGCAAATCAGCAGGATCATCGCGATCCCGACGCCGCCGACGTTTGATTTCACACCCAGCAACACGCCGAGCATGTCACCCATGATCACCCCTGCCAGCGTACAGATCGCCAGCAGCGCCACACCGTAAATAATCATTGTCGTAGTCCTCAAAGTGCATTTCGAATGTTGTTTTTGTTGTTCGAAGCCTGAGTTTTAGGAGTGGCGGCTTCCCTCCTCACGCATCAGCGCCTGCAGGGTATCGAGCCGCGCACCGTCGAAGGCAATCACGGTGCCCTGCTCGAACACCCGGCGCGCCAGCCCGGTCAGCACCGCACCGGGCGGCAGTTCGATCTGTAGACGTACGCCGCGCTCGTAGGCGCTTTGTACCGTGCCGCGCCAATCGACGATGCGGCACATGTTGAAGGCCAGGTCGTCACGCAAGGCTTCAGGTTTGATCAGCGGACGCGCACGGCTGCCGCTCAGGTAGCCCACCTTCGGGGTTTGCAGCGGCACCTTGGCGAAGGCTTCGGCCAACCGTTGCGCGGGCACCTCAAGCAGTGGGCAGTGGGACGGCACGCTCACTGCCAGACGTTTGGCCAGGCCAGCTCCGCAACCTTTCGCCAACTCCGCCACCGCTTTCATCGCCGCATCGCAACCGGCAATCACCACCTGGTTATCGGCGTTGATATTGGCCAGATAGACCGGCACATCGGCGCTGTGAACCTGCGCCAACAAATCTTCCACCAAGGCCAGCTCCAGACCGATGATCGCGGTCATGCCGTAGCCCTGTGGATAAGCCTGCTGCATCAGCTCACCGCGCAGGCTGACCAAATGCAGCGCATCGCTGAAACCCAAGGCACCCGCCACCACTGCCGCCGGATAAGCGCCGATCGACAAGCCGGCGACGTAGTCCGGGGCCATGGCCAGCTGGCGTGAAGCGGCGACGCCAGCGATCAGCAGGCAAAGCTGAACCGCCCTCGTCGACCGCAATGCTTCGGCAGAGTCCAGCTGCGTCACGTCTTCACCGAGCCAATCGCTCGCCTCGTTCAACGTTTCCCGAGGCAAACGCGCCAGCATGCCGGGTTGCTGCGCACCCTGGCCGGGGAACACCAGCAAGCTGCTCACGCTGCCTGCTCCTGTGGATGCCACGGGTCAGTGACCAGACTGGCCTGAGTGGCACTTTTCAACAGGACCCGCGACGCAGTGCCGGCCCACTCGCGCAAGGCAACGGCGCCCAAGGGTGTCTGCAACTGCAGGTCCACGCGGCACACGGCCGTGTCGAGAACGGCCACCAGCGCCTGCGCATCGGCACGACTCAACGGACGCGGTGTACGCAGGATCAGATCGAGATCGCTGCCCTCGTGCAGCGCGGCAAACCCGCTGGCCAACTCAAACCCGGCACTGCCACTGACACCCCAGACCCAGCCACTCTCATCAAGGTGCGAGCGCAGTTGCGCCAAGGCACGCAGCGCCGGGAAATCACGCAGGCCTTGAACATGGCAGAGTTCTTCCGGCCGCACTCGCCGCGTAATGGCGGCGACTTCCATCTGCGTCGCATACCGCTGCTCGCGCAACGGCCCGCGCACACCCACCGCCACCTGCCCCGCCGCGCACAAGGCACGACGGACCACCACCGGCTGGCCGGCACTGATCGAGTCGATCACCCAGGTCGGGGCATCCGCAGGCAACTGCCGCGGGGTCATGCCCCACAGCAGGTCGTGAGCCAGAAGCGCACTCACCACTGTGCTCTCAGCAATTGGCGAACCTTGCTCGACGCCGCACGATTGGCCGCACCGAGACGACCGCTGAGATCTGCACCCTTCTCGGCGATATCGCCCATCGCCTGACTCAGGCACCCGGTCACCCGCGCCAGATCCGCCGCAGTCGGCTGCTCGATCTGTTCCACCGACAAGGTTTCCCACAGCAGCCCGAGGCTGGCATAGCTGTCGATGTCATAGGCCATCGGCGGCACGCTGGCCGCCAGGGCTTCGAGCTCTTCGACGCTGCGCAAGGTCACCCGCGCCGCCGACGCCTTGCCCATGGCATGCACCATCACCCCCGGATCGCGCAGGGCGATCAAGCGATTGGCCTGATAGCCGTGGGCCAGGAACGCCCCGGACATTGCCTTGCCCACCAGCAAACCGATCACCGCATGACCGGCCAGGCGGGCACGGGCGTAACTGCCCGCCGCTGCGGCCAGCGCCTGATGAATGCCGAGGGCTTCTTCACGTCGGCCGTAAGCCTGGCTCGGCACGTCGACGATGGCGATCAGGGCGCGTTTGCGGGCCTTGTTCTGATCGGCGGCGATGACTTCATCCACGGCCTTGGCCAGGCCCCAGCCTTCGAGCAAACCTACTTCGCCATTGCGTGCACGGACGAAGCGGTTTTCCGGATCGGCCACCACCGCGATGAAACGCACAGGCTGATCGCCCAGCGCACCGTCCGCGACTTTCAGCGAAGCCGGCAAACCCTCGACCGCTTTCGCCCCGGCGCTCAAGGCGTTGAACCAGTTCAAACCACGCAGGGAATACGAGCTCATGGGCGTTCTCCTTGGTACAGATCGCGAACCACGGACGGCTCGATTTGCGGTTCGGCGTCCAGACGCGCCAGGCGTTGCAGGAACAGTTCAGCCTGACGACTGCGTGATTGCGCCGGCAAACCCTGCTGGAGCAACTCACCCACCTGCAGGCGAATCTGCGCCACGTCGTCGGCCACATAGCGATCCACCAGACCACTGGCGAAGCGCTGCTCGCCTCCGGTCAGGCTCCAGATGAAGGGCCGGTCGCGGGAGTCGTATTCCTCGAGTCCGGCTTCCTGCTCGATCACCTGTGGACCGTTCAGGCCCAGTCGCGCTTCCTGGGTCACCAACAGGTAGCTGCACAACCCGGCGGCAATCGACATGCCGCCAAAGCAACCGACACTGCCCGCCACGACTCCGACCACGGGTTGGTACTGCTGCAAATCGACAATCGCCGCGTGGATGTCGGCAATCGCCGCCAGGCCGAGGTTGGCTTCCTGCAAGCGCACGCCGCCGGTTTCCAGCAGCAGCACGGCGCGGGTCGGGATGCCGTTGCGGTTGTCTTCGGCGGCCAGCTCCAGCGCACCGGCGATTTTTGCCCCGCCGACTTCGCCCAGGCTACCGCCCTGGAACGCGCCTTCGATGGCGGCGATCACCACCGGCAAACCATCGAGGTTGCCCTTGGCGATCACCACGCCGTCGTCGGCTTGCGGCACCACGCCCTGGCGCGACAGCCACGGCGACATGATCCGTTGAAAGGGGTCGAGCAGTTCGCGGAAGGTACCGGCATCGAGCAGGGCCTTGGCCCGTTGCCGCGCACCGAGCTCGACGAAGCTGTGTTTGTTCAGCAGGGATGCGCTGTCAGTCATGGCCGATCTCCTCGAAACCCTGTTCCAGACGCAGGCGCACCACGCCGGGGGTCGCGCCGAAATCGTGGATGTCGATGTCCATCGCCGGCGGCGTCTGGCCATCGAACATCCGTGCGAACAGATGCTGCCAGCGTTGTTCACTGCCATTGACCGAGGTCTGCACGTTAATCGTCAGCTTGCCGGCCTGACCCGGTTCGATCAGCACTTCCAGATCGCCCGAGCCGACACAGCCCACCAGGGTACGACCGCGTGGCGGCTGCCCGGCGGGGAATTCAAAAGATAAGGTTTCCATCAGAAAGCTCCCTGTTTGAGGCTGTCGCCCGACTCGATACGGTCGATGAACAGGCAGGCTGCGAGCAGGTCGGCAGCGCCGCCGGGCGAGGCATTCAACGCGATGAGTTGTTGGTCCAGCTCATGCAGGCGGCGACGTCCGGCGAGGCTGGCGCTACCCCCGGCATCGAGCACTGCCTGGGCGCCGAGTTGCATGGTGTGCAGACCTTGCTCTCCAGCGCGGTACAGCACGCAGGTGTCGGCCAGATTCGTCATGATCGCCAGCAGTGCATCGAGCCGGGCGTTCTGTTCGCCATGGCCGGCGGCGCGGCTGCATTTGAGTTGCGGCAACGCGCGTTGCAACACCGCCGGGAAGCCCAGTTGTGCTTCTTCACGGGCGCCCCGTGCGCCGTAGCGTTGAGCGACTTGAGCGCCGTGGCTGAGTGGACGCGGCGCGTAACGGTCGTCGAGCAATGCCAGACGCGCCGCACGAATCGATACGCTGCTTGCAGCCGTGGATTCAGGGTCCAGCGCAGCGGCAGTGACCAACAGGCCCAAGGCCCAGATCGCCCCGCGATGAGTATTCACGCCGCCCGTGGTGTCGAGCATCGCTTGCTCGCCTTCACGACCGATGCGGCCGACGGCTTCGCGCAGGGGCAAGCCGATCTCACCGAACGCTGTCGCGGCGTCGGCCATCGCCTTGAAGGCCGGCCACAGGGACAGCGCCGAAGCGTGCATCAGCCCCAGGTGCAAATCGCTGTGGGCGCCACTGCCGCGACGGTCGACCAGTGCCGGTTTCGGCGACAGATCAGCCTCGTCGATCAGCGCGTCCACCGCCAGGTCCGCCAGCCGCTCGGCCAGGCTCAGGGTTTTGGGTTGCAGGTTGAATGCGTGCATTACCAGCTCCTGAACTTGGCGGGCGGGTTGTAGAGGCCACCGGACCACTCCACCAGATCGGCCACGCTCTTCGCCGCGAGCAGCTCGCGGGTGGCGTCGGTGCGGCGGATGCCGAGGTCTTCGGGCAAGGCGATCAGGCCTTCGCGGCGCATGCGCGCGGTGTCTTTGGGGTTGTGGCGCAAACCGATGGCGGTCACCCCGGCGACGGCGGCGATCATCGCCTGGCGTTCTTCCAGCGAACGCGCCTTGTACAGGTAGGCGATGCCTTCTTCAGTCAACAAGTGGGTCACGTCGTCGCCGTAGACCATGATCGGCGCCAGCGGCATGCCGCTTTTCTTCGCCACCTCAACGGCATCAAGGGTTTCGACGAAGGTCGGTTTGCCGCCCTCCTGGAAGGTCTCGACCATCTGCACCACGAGCTTCTTGCCACGTTCGAGCATCGGCTCGGCCACGTCAGTGTTGCGCATGTCGAGCCAGGCGGGTGTACCGTGGCGACGACCGCGCGGGTCGTGGCCCATGTTCGGCGCACCGCCGAAACCGGCCAGGCGCCCACGGGTCACGGTGGAGGAGTGGCCGTCGCCATCGACCTGCAAAGTCGCACCGATGAACAGGTCCACGGCGTATTGCCCGGCCAGTTGGCTGAACATTCGGTTGGAACGCAGGGAACCGTCGCGCCCGGTAAAGAACACATCCGGCCGCGCCGCAATGTAGTTCTCCATCCCCAGTTCGGTGCCGAAGCAATGCACGCTTTCGACCCAGCCGCTTTCAATCGCCGGAATCAGGGTCGGGTGCGGGTTGAGCGTCCAGTTGCGGCAGATCTTGCCTTTGAGGCCGAGGGATTCGCCGTAGGTCGGCAGGATCAGCTCGATGGCCGCGGTGTTGAAACCGATGCCGTGGTTGAGGGACTGCACGTTGTGTTTTTCGTAGATGCCGCGGATCGCCATCATCGCCATCAGCACGTGCACCGGCTTGATGTGCCGCGGGTCGCGGGTGAACAGCGGTTCGATGTAGAACGGCTTGTCGGCTACCACCACGAAGTCGACCCAGGAGGCGGGAATGTCGACGCGCGGCAGGTCGCTGACATCGTCCACCAATTGGTTGACCTGGACGATGACGATGCCGTCGCTGAAGGCCGCCGGTTCTATCAGTGCCGGGGTGTCTTCGGTGCTCGGCCCGGTGTAGATGTTGCCGGCGCGGTCGGCCATGAAGCCGGCCGAGAGCACGACGTTGGGAATCAGGTCCACCACCAGCCGTGCGTAGAGTTCGATGTAGGTGTGGATCGCGCCGATTTCCAGCAGGCCGTCTTCGAGCAACTGGCTGATGCGCAGGCTTTGGGTGCCGGCGAAAGAGAAGTCGAGCTTGCGCGCAATGCCGCGTTCGAACAGGTCCAGATGCTCGGCGCGCCCGACGCTGGGCATGATCATGTGCAGGTCATGCAGCTTCGCGGGGTCGGCCTTGGCCAGGGAACGTGAAAGGAAATCCGCCTGCTTCTGGTTGTTGCCTTCGAGCACCACGCGGTCGCCCGGCAGGATCAACGCCTCCAGCGCCGCGACGATGTTATCGGTGGGCAACACCACACCGTCGGCAAGACCTCGCACCAGCTCGAGACGCCGCTGCTTTTCGCTGCGCCGCCGCGTCCATCGCGAGTCGGGGGATATTGTTGTTGTCATGACCACTCCACGGGTTCGCTGTCGTGGGGGTCACATTAGGAGTGTTGGGTGGGGGCATCAATCAAGCAGAGTGGCGGATCGTTACGCTCAGGGTAATGGTTGTCTGGACTGACTCCTTCGCGGGCAAGCCCGCTCCCACACTGGGTCGGCGGCGAACACAAATCCAGTGTGGGAGCGGGCTTGCTCGCGAAGAGGCCAGCACAATCAACACAAAACCCGCAATCAGTCTATCAACCCGGCATCCACCAACAACGCCTCCAGCGCCAACAAATCCGGCACCTTCGCCACCTGATCCGCCACCTGCACCGCCGCCTGCTCCAGCGCACACAACGGCACATCCACATAACTCAACTGGCTGTAGAGCTTGCACGAACGCGGAATCCCCTGCACCAGCAGCGCGATGAACTTCAGTTCGGGGCGCCCGCCAAGGGCGTTGAGGATGACGATCCGCGCGCGTTCACCGATGACGATTTTCTGCCCGCAGGCCGACTCGAAACTCAGCAGCGGTATCTGCCGTTCGCGCCATGTCACCAGGCCCAGGTACCACGGCGGTGTGTCGAGATCGAAGGTCCCCGGTTGCTGGTAATCGATCAGCTCGGCCACGGCGACGTTGGGCAGGATCAGGTTGCGGTCGGCCAACGGCAGCAGCAGGCCGGTGAGGTTGCTGGTGCGGTGTTCAAGCATGGGTCTTGCTCCAAAAGGCGATGCTTTCGAGCAGCACCGATTCCTGGTACGGCTTGCCCAGGTAGTCATTGACGCCGATGGCCATGGCGCGATCGCGGTGTTTCTGACCGGTGCGGGAAGTGATCATGATGATCGGCAGGTGCTGCAGGCGTTCGTCATTGCGCACCTGGGTCGCGACCTCGAAGCCGTCCATGCGCGGCATCTCGATATCCAGCAGCATCAGGTCGGGCATGTGCTCTTCCAGCAGCAGCATGGCATCGACCCCGTCCTTGGCGGTCAGTACGTTCATGCCGTGGCGTTCGAGCAAGCGGCTGGTGACCTTGCGCACGGTGACCGAGTCGTCGACCACCATCACCAGCAACGGCCGATGCGGTTCGACCTCGATCTCCTGCCCCGCGGGATGCTGGGGTACGCGGGCCTGCATGGCGCGGATCGGCGCCAGCAGATCCAGGATCAGCACCACCCGGCCATCGCCGAGAATCGTCGCCCCGGACACCCCTTGCACCGCCGCGAACTGCGGCCCCAGGCTCTTGACCACGATCTCGCGAGTGCCGGCCATGGCGTCTACCAGCACCGCGATGTGACGTTCGTTGCACTGCACCAGCAGCACCGGCAACGGCAGGCTCTGGCCCAACAGTTTCGGGCGCGGGATGGTTTTCAGCAGCTCACCCAGATAGCACAGCTCGTAACGCTGCCCGGCGTATTCGTAGGTGGGCGAATCGAAACGGAAATAGCCTTCAAGCTCATTGGGCAGGACGCGAACGATGCCGTCGATGGTATTGAGCGGGATCGCGTATTGGTCCTCACCGCACTGCACCATCAGCGCCCGGTTGACCGATACGGTAAACGGCAGGCGAATGCGGAAATGCACACCCTGCCCGGGCACCGAGTCGATGCTCATGGTGCCGCCCAGTTGCCGCACCTCTTCGTGCACCACGTCCATGCCGACGCCGCGCCCGGAGATCTGGGTGATTTTCTCGGCGGTGGAAAACCCCGGTTGCAGGATGAACTGCAACACGTCGTGATCACTGATGACGCTGTCCGGGGCGAGCATGCCGCGCTTGATCGCCTTGCGCCGCACCGCGTCCAGCGGCACACCGGCGCCGTCGTCGCGGATGTCGAATATGATGTCGCCGCCTTCGCGCAGCAGATCGAGGGTGATCTTGCCCTTGGCCGGTTTCCCCGCCGCCAGCCGCGCTTCGACGGACTCCAGGCCATGGTCGACGGCGTTGCGCAGCATGTGTTCCAGGGGCGCGGCCATGCGTTCAAGCACGTTGCGATCCATCTCGCCTTCAGCGTTATCGACGATGAAATCCACGTCCTTGCCCAACTCGCTGGACACCTGGCGGACGATGCGCTGTAACCGCGGGAGCATGCGTTCGAACGGCACCATGCGCGTGCGCATCAGCCCTTCCTGCAACTCGGTGTTGATGCGGCCCTGCTGTTGCAGCAGGTTTTCCGTGTCCTGATTGCGCCGCTCGAGGGTTTCCTTGAGGTCGAGCAAGTCAGAGGCCGATTCGAACAACGCGCGGGACAGTTGCTGCAATTGCGAGTGGCGATCCATTTCGAGCGGGTCGAACTCTTCATAGCCCAGGCGTTCGGCGTCGACTTGCTGGCGGCTGAGGATCCGCCCCTGGGTTTCGGTATCGAGGCGGCGCAACTGGTCGCGCATGCGCTCGATGGTGGTCTCCATCTCGCTCAGGGCGATGTGCGCATCGTTGACCTGCTGTTCGATCCGGCCACGGAAGATCGATGTTTCACCGGCCAGGTTGACCAGATCGTCGAGCAGCTCTGCCGAGACCTTGACCATGTCGGCGCCGGCATCGGACGGCGGCGCCAGTGGTTCGGCCTTGGGCGTGGCCGGCGACGCAACCGGCGTGGGCGCCTCGGGCACGGCCGGGTGGCTGAAGTTCTTGATCGCATCGATCAAGCGGTCGGCGGGCGGCATCGGCTCACCGGCGCGGGCCGCGTCGAGCATCTGCGCCAGGCGGTCATGGCTGCGTTGCAACAGCGCGAATAACGGCGCCGTCGGTTGCAGCACGCCGGTGGACAGGCCTTCGTAGAGGAACTCCAGTTCATGGGCCAGGTCGCCAATCGCGGCGATTTCCACCATGCGTGCACCACCCTTGAGGGTGTGCAGGTCGCGCAGCAGGGTTTCCACTTCCTGACGGCTAGAAGGCTGGGCCTGCCAGCGCTCCAGCGCCGCACCGGAGCTTTCGATGATGTCGAAACCTTCCTCGAGGAAGATCTCCAGCAACTCCGGATCATGGGCGACCGAGTCATTGGTGGCCGCCAGTTCGCTGACCTCGGCGGCGCCGGAGTGGCCCAGCCGGTAGGCGCGAATAGCCTCGATCAGCTCAGCGCAATCGCCCAGGGGCTGGTTGTGCTGTAACTGGTCAAGGTACTGCGCCAAGCGGTCATGGCTCTGCTGCAATAGCACCGCCAATGAGTCGCTGTAGGCGTAGCGCCGATCCACCAGGCCTTCGTAAAGGCTTTCCAGTTCATGGGCCAGATCACCGACCGGCCCGACCTCGGCCATGCGCGCGCCGCCTTTGAGGGTGTGCAAATCCCGTTGCAGGGACGACAGCGGCGCGGCGTTGTCCGAGTCGCGCAACCAGCGCTGCAAGGCCTGACCGGCGCTTTCGAGGATGTCCACCGCTTCTTCAAGGAAGATCGCGACGATTTCATCGTCCAGTTCGCGCCCCTCTCCTGTAGGAGCGAGCTCGCTCGCGATGGGCGTTAACGATGACGCGTTGTCATTGGATAAGCGCGGCGCATTTGAGTCCATCGCGAGCGAGCTCGCTCCCACAGGGGCAGGGGGTAGCGTGCGCTCAAGTTCCTCGGTGGCTGCACCCAGCTCGCGGATGCTCAGGGTGCGGCTGCCATCACTGCGGATCAGGCCCGTGGCCGACGGGTCGAGGCTCTCGTCGAGCAGCTCGCGCAAGGCCCTGATCCGTTGCGGTTGCGGGCTGACTTCCTGACCGGCGGCCAGTTCGTCGAGCATGTTGATCAGCGCTTCGTGGGCACCCTGAGCCTCATGGAAAAACCGCTCGCTGACCGCCAGGCTGCTTTCTTCCACGGCACCGTAGAGGTCGAGCAACGCCTCGCACAGCTCATCCACCGGGTGCAGGTCGGCCAGGTGGGCGCCTTCGCCGAGGGTGGTCAATTCATCCAGTAGCGCGCTGAGTTCCTGGCGTTCGCCGGGGTGTTGCTGCCAACGTTGCAGCAGGCTCTCGGCGTCCAGCAGGATGTCCATGCCCTGGGCGAGGAAGTTGTTGATCAGTTGCGGGTCGCGCTTGATCCGCAACCCGGTGTTCGGAGTGTTCAGCAGGTTTTCCAGGCGCTCGGCCAGCAGCGCTTTGGCTCGCTCGGTCAAATCCCGGGCGCCGGGAATTTCCGCCAGCGGATCGCTCTTGAGCTGGCGCAAACCGAGGCGGAACAGCCCTTCTGCCTCCAGCAGCAATTCCACTTCGTCCAGGTCCAGCGCGATCAGGTGCGCCTTGTATTCCCGGGCCAGTTGATCCAGTGGCGCGGCCAGCTCGGCAATCGGCAAGACACCGGCCATGGAGGCACTGCCCTTGAGGGTGTGCAAGGCCCGCTGCAATTCGTCGCTGGCCTGCAACGGCACGTGCTCGGCAGCCTGATCAAGGAAGCGATTGAGGCTGCCCAAGTGGGTTTGCGCTTCTTTGCGGAAGATCTCCAGCAACAGCGGATCGAGGGCCGCGACATCCTGCGTATCCTCATCGGACACCGGTTCGTCGCCCTTGGCCAAGGCATGGGCGCGGGCGGCCAACTGGTCGACATCGTTGCGCTGGCGCTGGGCATTGGCGGCGTATTCAGCCACCAGCTCCGGCAGCAGCTGCAGCACATCGCCAATCAGTTGCTGCACCGTAGCGCCCGGCTCCACGCTGTTTTCCAGTACGCGGTTGAGCAGGTTTTCCACGGCCCAGGCCAGCTCGCCCAGCACCAGGGCGCGCACCATGCGGCCACTGCCCTTGAGGGTATGAAAGGCGCGGCGCAGTTCGCTCAAGGCCGAGCGGTTGTCAGGGTTGACCGACCAGCGCGGCAAATACTCGCGCAGGATTTCCAGGACTTCGTCGGTCTCTTCAAGGAACACCTCGCGCAGTTCCTCGTCCACCGGTACTTCGCCCGGGGGTGGCGGCAGCAGGCTGCCCGGGGTGTCCAGGGCGGGCGGGTTCAGGCTCGAAACTGGGCTGGCGAGCACATCGGCCAGGGTCTGGACGATCTGCGGGTCATCCAGCTCCTGCATCATCTGCATGACCTGCGCTTCGCTCGGGTTGAGCACATCATCCAGCACGGGCACATGCTGCTCACTGGGGAAGAACCCGAGGCTCGCCAGGCTTTTTTCCGCGACATCGAGCAGGTTTTCACCCTGCGCCTGCGGGTCATCGCCGAGGCGCTCGAGGTAGTACTCGAGGCTGGTGATCACGTCGGCCAGGCTGTCCAGTTCCTGCCAGCCCGGCTGACCCGGCTCGAGCAACAGGTGCTCGCGAATGAAGTGATTGCAGGTGTCGACCAGGCTCGCCGCCCGGCTCAACGGAATCATCGCCAGCGCGCCGCGTACCTGGGTCAGCAAGGCCGGCAGCGCCTGCAAATGCTGGCGGTCCCAATCGGCGTCGATGTAGTCGACGATCATGTCCTTGGCCTGCTGCAAACAGATGCGGGCCTCCTTGATCACGATCTGATGGATCTGCGTCAGGTCGGTGGTCGGCAGGCGATTGTCATCCTGGCTCTCCGGCTCCACGGTGCCGACCATGCCGGCCAGCGTCGCCTCGACGTACAGCAAGGCCCCGGCAACGTCCATGAGGATCGCATCGTTGGGTTCGCGCTGGCCCTGGGCGAGGCTGAGCACCACCGCCAATTGATCGATGATCACCTTGCGCGGCTGGCCGAAGCCCAGGACCGCCAGGGTATCGGCGATTTGCCGCAGTGGTGCCAGCAGGCTGTCGAGGTCGGCGGTGTGCTGGCGGTCACTGCGCACGAACAGATCCAGGCGCTCCTTGACCCGCACCAGCTCTTCGCAGAGCGCTGCCAGCACCGAACGCATGGCGTCACGGTCGGGACCGGCCAGCCGCGCGCGTTCTTCATCGACCATTGCGCTGTCGGGCAGTGCGTCGTCCAGTGAGTAGCGTTCTTTCATGGTCAGCATCTGCCCGGTGGGATGTTCGGCTTTGGCAATGTAGAACAGCAAACTCTTGAGCAGCTCCGGTGGCGCCGGTTGGTTGATGCCGCGCATGCCTTCTTCGAGCAGGCGCTTGAGCTCCTTGTCGGCATCCTTGAACAGGCTGCGCAAGGCCGGGCTGTTGGCAATCGCACCGCCCTGCATGCCTTCGACCAGCGCCGAGGCCACCTGCCATAGCGGGCTCAGGGGTGCATTGGCGCACAGTGCTTCGAGGCGGGCGAAGACCTTGGCCAGGTAATCGAGGTTGGTTTCGTTGTCCTGCTCACGCAGGAACCCGACCAACGCCATTTGCAGTATCTGCCGCAGCTTGCGCAGCACATTGGGCAATTCGGCCGGCTCCAGCTGCGCCAGCGTTTCTGCGTCCAGCGCAGGCAACTCGGGCAATTGCGGGCTGAACAGGCTGGTTTCCGACAGCAGGCTTTCGCCACGGGCGCTGCGCAGGTCGTTGATCAGTGGCAGCACCACCAGTGGCAAGTCGCGGCGCGCACCTTGCACCCGGTCCAGGTAGATCGGCAACTGCCCGAGGGCCTGCATCAACAGGTGCAACGCCTCGTCGCGATGGCTGACACGGTTGCCCTGCAAGGCCATGGCCAGCTGTTCCATTTCTTCGGCGAGCAACGCCGCACCGTAGAATTCGACCATCTGCAAACTGCCGTGGACCTGATGGATGCACGCAAGGCATTCATCCAGCGCGTGCGTCGCCTGCGGGTCATCGAGCAGGTTTTCAATCGCGTGATGAGCCTGTTTCAGCGTTTCGGCAATCTCGCCCTTGACCCACTCGAGGGCCACATAGTCGTGCCGATCACCCATAACCACTCCAATCACAATTCAGATACCCATGGGCGGTTCAAGCTTTGTCCACAACCTGCGCCTTGGCATCCGGCAAGGTGAAACCGGACACCGAACGACGCAACTGACTGGCCATTTTAGCCAGGTTGCCGATGCTGTCGGCCGTGGCGGTGGAACCCGACGACGTCTGCGAGGTGATCTGCTGGATCACGTTCATCGTCAGGGAAATCTGGCCGGCCGACGACGTCTGCTGTTGCGCGGCATTGGAGATGCTCTGGATCAGCGCCGCAAGCGTCTTCGACACACCCTCGATTTCTTCCAGGGCCACACCGGCATCCTGCGCCAGTCGGGCGCCGCGCACCACTTCGGTCGTCGTCTGCTCCATGGAGATGACCGCCTCGTTGGTGTCGGTCTGGATCGCCCGCACCAGGGTCTCGATCTGCCGGGTGGCGGCGGAGGAGCGCTCGGCCAGCCGCTGCACCTCATCGGCCACCACGGCGAAACCGCGACCGGCGTCGCCAGCCATGGACGCCTGGATGGCCGCGTTGAGAGCGAGGATGTTGGTCTGGTCGGCAATGTCATCGATCAGGCTGACAATGTCGCCGATTTCCTGGGACGACTCGCCAAGGCGCTTGATGCGCTTGGCGGTGTCCTGAATCTGCTCGCGAATGTTGTCCATGCCGTGGATGGTGTTGTGCACCACCTCGTTGCCCTTGTTGGCGATTTCCACCGAGCGTTCGGCAACCGCCGAAGATTCAGCGGCATTGGCCGACACCTGGTCGATGGACTCGGCCATGTCGTTGATCGCCATCGAGGCCTCGGAAATCTGCTGGGCCTGATGTTCCGAAGCCTGGGCCAGGTGCATGGCGGTGGCCTGGGTTTCCTGCACGGCGGCGGCGACCTGGCCGGCGGTGAGGTTGATGGTCGCGACCAGATCGCGCAACTGGTCGACGGAGTAATTGATCGAGTCGGCGATGGTGCCAGTAAAGTCTTCCGTCACCGAGGCCGTCACCGTGAGGTCGCCGTCGGCCAGGTCTTCGATCTCGTCGAGCAAACGCATGATCGCGTTCTGGTTACGCTCGTTTTTCTCGGCGGTTTCGCGCAGCTGGCGATTGGTTTCGCGCACCATCACCAGGCCGATCAGGATGATCGAAGTCAGCGCCAGCAAGCCCAGCACATAACCGCCTATGGTGTCGGTGGTGCGCCCGCCGACCATGTTTTCAAAACCGCTGGCCAGGTGTGAGGCTTCGTCGAGCAGGGTTTGCGAGAGACTGAAAATGTTCGAGGCCGATTCACGGACCTTGAACAGCTCAGGCGAGGTTTCGAGGATCTCGTCCACCGAGCCCGAGACGAACTCGAACAGCTCGGCGATTTCCGTCAGTCGCGCACGGGCGTCGCGGTCTTCGACCTGGCTGACCTTGAGCGCCGGGTCGCCCTGGAGCATGCCGTTGAGCACCTTGCCGAACTGCGTCGCGTCACGCCCGAACGCATCGGCGGCCTGCTGTGAGTTTTCGTCGCCGGCCAATACCGTATTGACCGCACCGAGGATCCGCTCGGCCAGCAGCGATTGGCGCTGGGCCATGGCCACCTGGGCCGCCGGGGCGCCCCGTTGCAGGAGGATCTCGACGACTTTTTCGTACTCGACCTGCAACTGCGGCACGGTTTCGGCCAGCGTCGCGGCGACCTGATGCAGGGACAGTACGGTTTGCTCGCTGGAGAGGATCGCGTCGGTGTTTTTCAGCAGGCGGTCCCAGTCCTGTTGCACCGCACGCATCTCAGGACGCACGGTGGCGGGGGCCGGTGGCAGGCTGGTGGCCGGGTCGCCCTTCTTCAGATAGCCCCAGCGCCGGGCAAAATCGTTGCGCGCATCGCTGAGCAACTTGAACGCGGCAGCCTTGCCGGCGGCCGCTTCGGTGGCGTTCTTGGCGATACGCTGGGACAACACGCGCAGTTCGCCGGCGTGGCCGATGTACTGTTTGTCGTAGGTAGCCTGGGTGTTGAGGTACGCGAAGTTGGCGAACAGCAGCATGATGAAGACGATCAGCGCGATGAACAGCACGATGATCTGCGACCGGCTGCGCGACCCTTCCATTGGCTTGCCTGCTTTTGTTTTTGTCATCGGTCCTCGCCTGTTAACCCACTTCCTGGCCTGCCCGGAACCCTGTGGGAGCGGGCTTGCTCGCGAAAGCGGTAGATCAGCCAAAATCAATGTTGAATGGACTGCCGCCTTCGCGAGCAAGCCCGCTCCCACTTTGGATCTGTGTTGTTCCGGCTACACCGCGACGTTCATGAACCCCTGAGACCGCGTCAACGCAAACGGACTGAACACCTGCCAGCACTGCCCGCGCTGAAACCGGCCTTTGACGAATGCCGCCACCGCCCCCTTCAACGCGTCTGCCGGCACCGGCTCCAGGCTGTCCTGGGCAAAGTGCTGGAGGCCGAAGACTTCATCGACCAGCAACCCGGCAAACACCTCATCGTGGTCCACCACCAACACCCGGCGCTGCCGGCGCACCGCCGAAAGTTCGTGCCCGAAAAAACCGCTCAGATCCATGACCGGCAGCAATCGCCCACGCAGGTTGGCGACACCCCTGACCCAGGATTTGACCCCCGGCAGCTGAGTGAGTCGCGGCTCATGCAAGACTTCGCTGACCTCACTCATGGGTGCGACGTACCAATGCTCGCCCAGGCGAAAACCGATACCGCTCCAGCTGTCCCGGCGGGTCGGCTGGGACGGCAAGTCCGCCGCCAGCAAACGACAACGCTGGTCGATCTGCAGCAGCAGTTCGAAAGCCGTCAGCGACTCGTTCATGGCTTGACGATCAACCGGCCAGCACGTTGTTCAGGGTTTTGATCAGGGTCTCTTCATCGACCGGTTTGGTCAGGTAGTCCTTGGCGCCCTGGCGCGTACCCCAGACCTTGTCGGTGTCCTGGTCCTTGGTGGTGATGATGATCACCGGGATGTGTCCGGTTTCCGGGTCCTTGGTCAACTGGCGTGTTGCCTGGAAGCCATTGAGGCCGGGCATGACGATGTCCATCAGGACGGCATCGGGCTTTTCCTGGCGGGCCAGGGCCACGCCGTCGGCGCCGTTTTCGGCTTTCAACACTTCATGACCGTGCTTTTCCAGCATGCCGGTCAGTTTGTACATTTCGGTCGGCGAATCATCGACGATCAGAATACGAGCCATGGTCTTCCCCATTCTTGTCGACGCAGGGCCCGATGGCCGAGCATCACTGTGCGTGTCCTACTGCGGCAAAACGGCGGCGAAACCAGGTACATGGGCCTGGATCGCGTCGAGCAATTCTTCCTTGCTGAAAGGCTTGGTCAAAAACTGGTCGGAGCCGACGATGCGCCCCTTGGCCTTGTCGAACAGGCCATCCTTGGATGACAGCATAATCACCGGGGTGGACTTGAACGCACTGTTGTTCTTGATCAGGGCGCAGGTCTGATAGCCATCCAGGCGCGGCATCATGATGTCGACAAAGATGATGCCGGGGTGGTTGTCGGCAATCTTGGCCAGGGCATCGAAGCCGTCGATGGCCGTGATGACCTCACAACCCACGTTCTTGAGCAGCGTTTCGGCGGTGCGACGGATCGTCTTCGAATCGTCGATCACCATGACCTTCAAGGCGCTGGGGTGCTGTTCCATAAGATGCTCTGCGTCGCCTTTACGAATCAAATTGTCCGTTTGCGGGTAATTGGCGGCTCGAAACCCTTGATACTCAAGGGCCAGCACGGCATGGCAGCCTTTTTAGCACAGTCTCCAGAACCAATCTATCGGCCGACCGGGGCGATGGTTTTTCCTTGACCGCAAACACACTCAGCGCCACTCTGACGCCACTTTTATACGGCCCTTTGGCCTGATCGCTTTTTGTGGGAGCGAGCCTGCTCGCGATGGTGTATCAGCTGCATTGATGTCGACTGACACGCCATCGCGAGCAGGCTCGCTCCCACAGAAGATCAACGTCCGGCCCCCAAATTTCGAGGAAAACCCAATGAGCGTTCGCGTCGGGATTGTCATGGACCCTATCGCCAGCATTTCCTATAAAAAGGATAGCTCGCTGGCCATGTTGCTGGCCGCGCAGAAGCGTGGCTGGGAGCTGTTCTATATGGAACAGCGCGACCTGTATCAGGGCGAAGGTGAGGCCCGGGCACGGATGCGTCCACTGCAGGTGTTCGCCAACCCGGAAAAATGGTTCGAACTGGGTGCCGAAAGCGACGCGCTGCTGAGCGATCTGGACGTGATCCTGATGCGCAAGGATCCGCCGTTCGACATGGAGTTCGTCTATTCCACCTACTTGCTGGAACAGGCCGAGCGCGCCGGCGTGCTGGTGGTGAACAAGCCGCAGAGCCTGCGCGACTGCAACGAAAAGCTGTTCGCCACGCTGTTCCCGCAGTGCACACCGCCGACCGTGGTCAGCCGCCGCGCCGACGTGTTGCGTGAGTTCGCCGCCAAACACGGCGATGTGATCCTCAAGCCGCTGGACGGCATGGGCGGCACGTCGATCTTCCGTCACCGCGCGGGCGACCCTAACCTGTCGGTGATCCTCGAAACCCTCACGGCCCTCGGCGCCCAGCAGATCATGGGCCAGGCCTACCTGCCGGCCATCAAGGACGGCGACAAGCGCATCCTGATGATCGACGGCGAGCCTGTGGATTATTGCCTGGCACGGATTCCGGCCCAGGGCGAAACCCGTGGCAACCTCGCCGCCGGCGGCCGTGGCGAAGCCCGTCCACTGACCGAAAAGGATCGCTGGATCGCCGCACAAGTCGGCCCGACCCTGCGTGAAAAAGGCCTGTTGTTCGTTGGCCTGGACGTGATCGGCGAGCATCTGACCGAGATCAACGTCACCAGCCCGACCTGCATCCGCGAAATCGACAATGCCTTTGGCACCGATATCGGCGGCCTGCTGATGGATGCCATCGAGAAGAAGCTGCAAGCCGCAAGCCACAAGCCACAAGCTTGAAGCTGCCCCTCTACAGCTTGTCGCTTGCAGCTTGAAGCTTGAAGCTAAAAACCAACATTGCGTTATCATGCCGGGCCCGTAAAAACGCGATGTTGGTTTTTTTTGCCATGACCCTCCCGTCCGATCTGCCTGCCGAACTCGCCCACCGTGGCGTGCGCCCGGCCGATCGCCTCGGTTTTACCCTGTTCCTGGCGGCGCTGATCCACCTGGCCTTGCTGCTGGGTGTCGGGTTTGCCGTGGTCGAGCCCAAGCAGATCAGCAAAACCCTGGAAATCACCCTCGCCACCTTCAAAAGCGAAAAGAAGCCTGAAAAGGCCGATTTCCTGGCGCAAGAGAACCAGCAAGGCAGCGGCACCCTGGATAAAAAGGCAATTCCCAAGACCACCGAGGTCGCGCCCTTCCAAGACAACAAGGTACAGAAAGTCACGCCACCGCCGGCCGCCAAGCCTGAAGTGCAGGTAGCCCCACCGAAGGCTGCCGTGACCACCGTGGCGCCGAAGCCGAAAAAAGCCCCCGCCAAGACCGAGGAGCCCAAGACCGAGGTCAAACCCCAGGTCCAGGCGCCGACGTTCGACAGCGAGCAACTGTCCAGCGACATCGCCAGCCTCGAAGCGGAACTGGCCGCCGAACAACAACTGTACGCCAAGCGCCCGCGCATCCACCGCTTGAGCGCCGCCTCGACCATGCGCGACAAGGGCGCCTGGTACAAGGACGAATGGCGCAAGAAAGTCGAGCGCATCGGCAACCTCAATTACCCCGACGAAGCACGGCGCAAACAGATCTACGGCAATTTGCGCCTGATGGTGTCGATCAACCGTGACGGCTCGCTGTATGAGGTGCTGGTGCTGGAATCTTCAGGCCAGCCGCTGCTGGACCAGGCGGCGCAACGGATCGTCCGGCTGGCGGCGCCGTTCGCACCCTTTACCGGGGATCTGTCGGATGTTGACCGGCTGGAGATCATCCGGACCTGGAAGTTTGCCCGCGGCGATCGCCTTTCCAGTAATTAAAAGATCGCAGCCTTCGGCAGCTCCTACAGATGTACACATTCCCCCTGTAGGAGCTGCCGAAGGCTGCGATCTTTTGGCGCTCTCAAGCTTGTCAGTTCGCCCCTCGAACGCCACACTAGCGCACATGAAAAACGTCAGCCCCAGCTACCTCAAGCATCAATTCCTGATCGCCATGCCGCACATGGCCGACCCGAACTTTGCGCACACCTTGACCTACATCGTCGAGCACACGGCCAATGGTGCCATGGGGCTGGTGGTCAACCGTCCGCAAGAGCTGAATCTGGCCGATATCCTTGAGCAATTACGCCCGGAAATCGAACCACCAGCGCTCTGCCAGCATGTGCCGATCTTCATCGGCGGCCCGGTGCAAACCGATCGCGGCTTCGTCCTTCACCCCAAGGGGCAGAGTTTCCAGGCGACCGTTGATCTGGAAGATGAGTTGTCCCTGTCGACGTCCCAGGACGTCCTGTTCGCCATCGCTGACGGCGTCGGCCCGGCAAAAAGCCTGATCGCCCTCGGTTATGCCGGCTGGGAAGCCGGGCAACTGGAGGCCGAACTGGCGCAGAACGCCTGGCTGAACTGCCCGTTTGACGCCGACATCCTGTTCAACACCAGCAGCGAACTTCGCCTGGAAGCGGCCGCCAGACACCTGGGCGTCAACCTCAGCCTGCTGACCAGCCAGGCGGGGCACGCCTGATGGCCCTGAAGCTGATTCTGGGTTTTGACTACGGCACCAAACAGATCGGCGTTGCGGTCGGCCAGGTGATTACCGGCCAGGCCCGTGAGCTATGCACCCTGAAAGCGCAGAACGGCATTCCTGACTGGAACCAGGTCGAAGCCCTCATCAACGAGTGGAAACCCGATGCCGTGGTGGTCGGCCTGCCGCTGAACATGGACGGCACGCCCAGCGACATGTGCGCCCGCGCGGAAAAGTTCGCCCGGCGCCTGAACGGCCGCTTCAACCTGCCCTTCTATACCCACGATGAACGCCTGACCACCTTCGAGGCCAAGGGCGAACGCCTGGCTCGTGGCGGCCAGAAAGGCAGTTACCGCGACAACCCGGTCGACGCCATCGCCGCCGCCCTGCTGCTGCAAGGCTGGCTCGACGAAAATGGCGCACTGTTCGAATCCTGAAGAGCCGCGATGCGTCTCTCTTAGCTACAACCCGAGCCACCTCGCGTGAAACCCGGCTCGGGCCCAAGAAGGAGCAACCATGAGCCTGCCCAATCCCGCCGAACTGATCAGCCAGATGGCCACGCGCCTGAAGGCCCACCTGGAACACCGTGGCATCAGCGACCCGCGTTTCGTCGGCATTCGTACCGGCGGCGTCTGGGTGGCCCAGGCCCTGCTCAAGGAATTGGGCAGCAATGAGCCCCTCGGCACCCTCGACGTATCCTTCTACCGCGACGATTTCAGCCAGAACGGCCTGCACCCGCAGGTTCGCCCTTCGGCGCTGCCGTTCGAGATCGAAGGCCAGCACCTGGTGCTGATCGACGACGTGCTGATGAGCGGCCGGACCATCCGCGCCGCCATGAACGAACTGTTCGACTACGGCCGCCCGGCCAGCGTGACGCTGGTGTGCATGCTGGACCTGGACGCCGGCGAACTGCCGATCCGCCCGAACGTGGTGGGCGCGACCCTGTCGCTGGCCGCCCACGAACGGGTGAAGCTGTCCGGCCCGGAACTCGCGCTCGAACTGCAAGACCTCGCCCTTTAATTCGCCCTATTGAGAGTCCCCCTTGCGATGACGCCTCTAGACACCAAGCGCCCGCTGCAGCTCAATGATCAGGGCCAGCTGCGCCACTTCCTCTCGCTCGACGGTTTGCGCCGTGAGCTGTTGACGGAAATCCTCGACACTGCCGACTCCTTCCTCGAAGTCGGCGCCCGGGCCGTGAAGAAAGTCCCGTTGCTGCGCGGCAAGACCGTGTGCAATGTGTTCTTCGAGAACTCGACCCGTACCCGCACCACCTTCGAACTGGCGGCCCAGCGGCTCTCGGCGGACGTGATCACCCTCAACGTGTCCACGTCGTCCGCGAGCAAGGGCGAAACCCTGCTCGACACCCTGCGCAACCTGGAAGCCATGGCCGCCGACATGTTCGTCGTGCGCCACGGTGACTCCGGTGCCGCGCACTTCATCGCCGAGCATGTCTGCCCGCAAGTGGCGATCATCAACGGTGGTGACGGCCGGCACGCGCACCCGACCCAGGGCATGCTCGACATGCTCACCATTCGCCGGCACAAGGGCGGTTTCGAAAACCTTTCGGTGGCCATCGTCGGCGACATCCTGCACTCGCGGGTAGCGCGCTCGAACATGCTGGCCCTGAAAACCCTCGGTTGCCCGGACATCCGCGTGATCGCGCCGAAGACCCTGCTGCCGATCGGCATCGAGCAATACGGCGTGAAGGTCTACACCGACATGACCGAAGGCCTGAAGGACGTCGACGTGGTGATCATGTTGCGTCTGCAGCGTGAACGCATGACCGGCGGCCTGCTGCCGAGCGAGGGCGAGTTCTACCGCCTGTTCGGCCTGACCACCGCGCGCCTGGCCGGCGCCAAACCCGATGCCATCGTGATGCACCCGGGGCCGATCAACCGCGGCGTGGAAATCGAGTCGGCAGTGGCCGACGGCCCGCACTCGGTGATCCTCAACCAGGTGACCTACGGGATCGCCATTCGTATGGCCGTGCTGTCCATGGCCATGAGCGGGCAGACTGCGCAGCGTCAATTCGAGCAGGGCCAATTCGAACAGGAGAACGCACAGTGAAGCTCAGCATTCTCGGCGCCCGCGTGATCGATCCGGCCAGCGGCCTGGATCAAGTGACCGATATCCACATTGAAGCCTGCAAAGTCGTCGCCCTTGGCGCGGCGCCCGCCGGTTTTGTCGCCGTCGACACGATCGACGCCAAAGGCCTGGTGGCCGCTCCCGGCCTGGTCGACCTCAACGTTGCCCTGCGCGAGCCGGGTTACAGCCGCAAAGGCTCGATTGTCAGCGAAACCCGCGCGGCGGCGGCTGGCGGCGTGACCAGCCTGTGCTGCCCGCCGAAGACCAAACCGGTGCTGGACACCTCGGCGGTGGCCGAACTGATCCTCGACCGCGCCCGTGAGGCCGGTAACACCAAAGTCTTCCCGATTGGCGCCCTGAGCAAAGGCCTGGACGGTGAGCAACTGGCCGAGCTGGTTGCCTTGCGCGACGCCGGTTGCGTGGCCTTCGGCAACGGCCTGGAGAGCTTCCGCAACACCCGCACCCTGTGCCGGGCACTGGACTACGCGGCCACTTTCGACCTGACGGTGATTTTCAACTCCCAGGATCACGACCTGGCCGAAGGCGGTCTGGCTCACGAAGGCCCGACCGCCAGTTTCCTTGGCTTGCCGGGCATCCCGGAAAGCGCCGAAACCGTCGCCCTGGCCCGGGACCTGCTGCTGGTTGAACAGACCGGCGTGCGCGCGCACTTCAGCCAGCTCACCAGTGCCCGCGGCGTGGAACTGATCGCCCAGGCCCAGGCCCGAGGCCTGAAGGTGACCGCGGATGTCGCCCTGTACCAGTTGATCCTGACCGACGAAGCCCTGATCGACTTCAGCAGCCTGTATCACGTCCAGCCGCCGCTACGCACCCGCGCCGACCGCGATGGCCTGCGCGCAGCGGTGAAATCCGGCGTGATCTCGGCCATCTCCAGCCATCACCAACCCCATGAGCGTGACGCCAAGCTGGCACCGTTCGGCGCCACCGAGCCGGGCATCAGCAGCGTTGAACTGCTATTGCCACTGGCGATGACCCTGGTCGAAGACGGCTTGCTGGACCTGCCGACGTTGCTGAAGCGCCTGAGCGCCGGCCCTGCCGAGGCCATGCGCCTGCCGGCAGGCAAACTGGCGGTGGGTGGCGCGGCGGACATCGTGCTGTTCGACCCGGCGGCCTCGACCGTCGCGGGCGAAACCTGGTTGTCGAAGGGCGAGAACTGCCCGTTCATTGGCCACAGCTTGCCGGGTGTGGTGCGTTACACCCTGGTGGATGGGCGCATTAGCCACCAGGCTTGAAAACAAAAGATCGCAGCCTGCGGCAGCTCCTACAGGCTGCGATCTTTTGCGCTTCGCTTATCGACGCTGCGCGTTACGCACGGACACCTGGTCATTCAACGTCCAGAAGTCATACAGCACCCCGAGAAAGAACAACCCGCCGGTGAGCAGGTACAGCAGCCCGCTGATCCATTTCCCCTGATACATCCGGTGCACACCGAACACCCCGAGAAACGTCAGCAGAATCCACGCCACGTTGTATTCGATGGGCCCCGCGGTAAACCGAAGGTCAGCCTCGCGATCCATCGCCGGGATCAGGAACAGGTCGATCAGCCAGCCGATGCCCAGCAAACCAAAGGTGAAGAACCAGATCGTCCCGGTCACCGGCTTGCCGTAATAGAAGCGGTGAGCGCCGGTAAATCCGAAAATCCACAGCAAATAACCGATCACTTTGCTGTGGGTGTCTTGCTGCGGATAAGTCTGTTGATAGGGGTTCATGAATGACCTCGATTCACACGATAGATAAATATTCTTCAATTCTTTGTGACTTTTTTACAGGCACCCGACGTATGGCAAATGCTACCTTCACTCCCGTCAAAGCCTTGTAACACCGGACTTCTGTCCGACAATTGCGCCATTTTGCCGCTTTTTTGCCACCATTGTCCCCCAGGTTGAATCGACCAACGGCCTCGGAAGCGGCAAAAAAGCTGTTATAAAGTTGCGCGCTAACTTATTAAGAGCCTTGCCTAATGCGTTCATTTTTCAAGACATGGCTAACCATTTGCCTTTTGATGCCACTGGCCGCCCACGCCACCAATCGTGAGCAACGTCTTCCTAACGTTAATGGTTACACCCCTAAATCCCATGTCTCTGCTCCTTCGAGCAAAGACAAGAAATCCGCCAAATATGCTCCAAGCCTGGCCAACAGCAAAAGCGGCCTGGTTCCACCGATGGGCACCAAGGAAAGCAGCGACGTGCTGAGCCGCGCCGTAAACGTCCTTGGCACTCCCTATCGCTGGGGCGGCAGCAGCCCAAGCAAAGGCTTCGACTGCAGCGGCCTGGTGAAATACGCGTTCAACGACGCCACGTTCGACCTGCCACGCACCTCCAATGCCATGGCCAGCGGTCATGGGGAGAAAGTCGATCGCAACGACCTGAAGCCGGGCGACCTGATTTTCTTCAACATCAAGAGCCGTCGGGTCAATCACGTCGCCATTTACCTGGGCAATGACCGTTTCATCCACGCGCCACGTCGCGGCAAGTCGGTGAGCATCGACACCTTGAAGAAACCGTACTGGGAAAACCACTACGTGGTTGCCAAGCGGGTTCTGCCGAAAGAGCCGAATCAGATGCGGGTTGTTCAGCGCTGATTTGAAATTCCCGCCGCGATCCGACTTGCTCGCGAAGAGGCCCTTGAAAGCACCAAGCATCCTCCTCAAAACCCCTCCGGCGACCGCGCCTTCTCCCGCGCATGATCACGACTGATCAACCCCCTGTTCACCAGGTCCTTCAAGCACATATCCAGCGTCTGCATGCCCAACGCCCCTCCCGACTGAATCGCCGAGTACATCTGCGCCACCTTGTCTTCGCGGATCAGGTTGCGGATCGCCGACGTCCCCAGCATGATCTCGTGGGCCGCGATGCGCCCGCCGCCGACCTTCTTCACCAGCGTCTGGGACACCACCGCCAGCAGCGACTCGGAGAGCATCGAGCGCACCATTGACTTCTCGTCCCCCGGAAACACGTCCACCACCCGGTCAATGGTCTTCGCCGCCGACGTGGTGTGCAGCGTGCCGAACACCAGATGGCCGGTTTCGGCGGCGGTCAACGCCAGGCGTATGGTTTCCAGATCGCGCATCTCCCCCACCAGAATCACGTCCGGGTCCTCCCGCAACGCCGAGCGCAGGGCCGTGGCGAAGCTGCGGGTATCGCGGTGGACCTCACGCTGGTTGATCAGGCACTTGCGTGGCTCGTGGACAAACTCGATAGGGTCTTCAATAGTGAGGATGTGGTGATGGCGATGGTTATTGAGGTAATCGATCATCGCCGCCAGCGTGGTGGATTTTCCGGAACCGGTCGGGCCGGTCACCAGCACCAGGCCGCGGGGAGCGTCGGTCATTTTGCGAAACACTTCTCCCATGCCCAGTTCGTCCATGCTCTGCACTTTCGCCGCAATGGTGCGAAACACCGCACCCGCGCCACGGCTCTGATTGAACGCATTGGCCCGAAAACGCGCCACACCGGGCACCTCAAAGGAAAAGTCGATTTCCAGATGCTTCTCAAAGTCCGCCCGCTGGGTGTCGTTCATGATGGCATCGATCAGCGCCTGCACCTGTTGGTGGTCCAAGGCCGGCAGGTTGATGCGCCGCACATCGCCATCCACCCGAATCATCGGCGGCAGGCCAGCAGACAAATGCAGGTCCGACGCCCCCTGTTTGGCGCTGAACGCCAGCAGTTCAGTGATATCCATAGCGCCTCTCAATTCCAGTAGAATGCCGCGAACCTTCAGACCGCTGGCGCCTCTTGATGTCCACCATAGCAGACAACATTCTCGAAGTTAGTTCGCGCATCCATGCCGCAACACTTGCCGCCAATCGCGCCGAAAACAGCGTCCATCTGCTGGCCGTGAGCAAGACCAAACCTGCACAGGACCTGCGTGAAGCCTACGCCGCCGGCCTGCGCGACTTTGGCGAGAACTACCTGCAGGAAGCGCTGGGCAAACAGCTTGAACTGGCCGACCTGCCCTTGATCTGGCACTTCATCGGCCCCATTCAATCGAACAAGACTCGTGCTATCGCCGAGCACTTCGACTGGGTGCATTCCGTGGATCGCCTGAAAATCGCACAACGCCTGTCCGAACAACGTCCTGCCGATTTGCCGCCCCTGAATATCTGCATTCAGGTCAACGTCAGCGGTGAAGCCAGCAAATCCGGCTGCACCCCGGCTGACCTGCCGGCCCTGGCCAGTGCCATCAGCGCCCTGCCGCGCCTGACGTTGCGCGGGCTGATGGCCATCCCTGAGCCGACCGAAGATCGCGCCGCCCAGGACGCCGCGTTTGCGGCCGTGCAAAGCCTGCAAGCCAGCCTGAACCTGCCACTCGACACACTTTCCATGGGCATGAGCCACGACCTTGAGTCGGCCATTGCCCAGGGCGCCACCTGGGTCCGTATCGGTACGGCCCTGTTTGGCGCCCGCGATTACGATCGGCCATAACCCATGACCGACTCTCTTCTTTATAAGGACCTGACATGAGCAAGACGCGTATTGCCTTTATCGGTGCCGGCAACATGGCCGCCAGCCTGATCGGCGGCCTGCGGGCCAAGGGTCTGGAAGCCGCGCAGATCCGCGCCAGCGATCCGGGCGAAGAAACCCGCGCCCGCGTGAGCGCTGAACACGGCATCGAAACCTTCGCCGACAACGCCCAGGCCATCGACGGCGCCGACGTCGTCGTCCTTGCGGTCAAGCCGCAGGCGATGAAAGCCGTGTGCGAAGCGATTCGCCCAAGCCTCAAGCCCCATCAACTGGTGGTGTCGATTGCCGCAGGCATCACCTGCGCCAGCATGAACAACTGGCTTGGCGCCCAGCCGATCGTGCGCTGCATGCCCAACACCCCGGCGCTACTGCGTCAGGGCGTGAGCGGCTTGTTCGCAACAGCCCAAGTGAGCGCCGAACAGCGTCAGCAAGCCCAGGAGCTGCTGTCTGCGGTCGGCATCGCCTTATGGCTCAATGAAGAGCAGCAACTGGATGCCGTCACCGCCGTTTCCGGCTCGGGCCCGGCGTATTTCTTCCTGCTGATCGAGGCCATGACCGCCGCCGGCGTGAAACTTGGCCTGCCGGCGGACATCGCCGCGCAACTGACCCTGCAAACCGCACTGGGCGCCGCGCACATGGCGGTCTCCAGCGACGTCGACGCAGCCGAGCTGCGCCGCCGTGTCACCTCCCCTGCGGGCACTACTGAAGCTGCAATCAAGTCGTTCCAGGCCAATGGTTTTGAAGCCCTGGTCGAAAAAGCACTCGGCGCTGCCGCGCATCGCTCGGCCGAGATGGCCGAACAACTGGGTCAATAAGGAGCTTTTCATGATTGGATTGAACACCGCAGCGGTCTACGTGCTGCAAACCCTCGGCAGCCTGTACCTGCTGATCGTGCTGATGCGCTTCGTGCTGCAACTGGTGCGGGCGAACTTCTACAACCCGATCTGCCAGTTCATCGTCAAGGCCACCCAGCCCCTGCTCAAGCCGCTGCGCCGGATCATCCCGAGCGTGTTCGGCCTGGACATGTCCTCGCTGGTGCTGGCGATCCTGGTGCAACTGGCCCTGATGGCCCTGACCCTGTTGCTGACCTACGGCACCACCGGCAATCCGCTGCAACTGCTGATCTGGTCGATCATCGGTGTGACCGCGCTATTCCTGAACATCTTCTTCTTTGCCCTGATCATCAGCGTGATCCTGTCCTGGGTCGCACCGGGCAGCCATAACCCGGGCGCCGAACTGGTGAACGACGTCTGCGAGCCGGCCCTGGCGCCATTCCGCAAGTTCCTGCCAAACCTGGGCGGGCTTGATCTGTCGCCGATCTTTGCGTTCCTGGCGATCAAACTGATCGACATGCTGGTGATCAACAACCTCGCCGCCTTGACCATGATGCCGCAAATCCTCCGCGTGCTGATCTGACCCGGTGAGCTGGTTTCGCTGGGACGGTGACGACCTGATTCTGGAGTGTCACCTGCAACCGGCAGCCCGTAGCGATGATTTCGCCGGGCTGCACGGTGATCGCCTGAAGATCCGCCTGACCGCGCCGCCAGTCGAGGGCAAGGCCAACGCGTACCTGATGGCGTTTCTGGCCAAGGCCTTTGGCGTGTCCAAGAGCCAGGTCAGCTTGATCAGTGGCGAGTTGAACCGGCAGAAACGGGTGCGCATTTGCTCGCCGAAGAAGTTGCCGGACTTGCCTGGTTTGGCGCGACAGAACTGATATACCGAGGCGCTGCCTTCGCGAGCAAGCCCGCTCCCACAGGGGAATGCGTTCCTCTGTGGGAGCGGGCTTGCTCGCGAATGGCGCACCTCGGACTTACTGAAAGAAATCAGGCCCGGCCTTTGCTTGCCGCTAACCCCAGCGGTCTTTAGACTTACGCCTCATTTCAATGAGAGCAGGGTCGATGCCAGCTGCCTTTCCCCCCGATTCTGTTGGTCTGGTGACGCCGCAAGTGGCGCACTTCAGCGAGCCGCTGGCTTTGGCCTGTGGTCGTTCGCTCCCGGCCTATGACCTGATCTACGAAACCTACGGTACGCTCAACGCCACGGCGAGCAATGCCGTGCTGATCTGCCACGCCTTGTCCGGGCACCACCACGCTGCCGGCTATCACAGCGCCGACGACCGCAAACCCGGTTGGTGGGACAGCTGCATCGGCCCCGGCAAGCCGATCGATACCAACAAGTTCTTCGTGGTCAGCCTGAACAACCTCGGCGGCTGCAACGGCTCCACCGGCCCGAGCAGCATCAACCCGGACACCGGCAAGCCGTTCGGCGCCGATTTCCCGGTATTGACCGTCGAAGATTGGGTCCACAGCCAGGCGCGCCTGGCCGATCGCCTCGGCATCGCCCAGTTCGCGGCCGTGATCGGCGGCAGCCTCGGTGGCATGCAAGCGATGCAATGGAGCATCACCTACCCCGACCGCATCCGTCACTGCCTGGCCATCGCCTCGGCCCCCAAGCTGTCGGCACAGAACATCGCGTTCAACGAAGTGGCGCGCCAAGCGATCCTCACCGACCCTGAATTCCACGGCGGTTCGTTCCAGGAACAGGGCGTGATCCCCAAGCGCGGCCTGATGCTGGCGCGGATGGTCGGGCACATCACCTACCTGTCCGACGACTCCATGGGCGAAAAATTCGGCCGCGGCCTGAAGAGCGAGAAGCTCAACTACGACTTCCACAGCGTCGAGTTCCAGGTCGAAAGCTACCTGCGCTATCAGGGCGAAGAGTTCTCCGGGCGCTTTGATGCCAACACGTACCTGTTGATGACCAAGGCGCTCGATTACTTCGATCCGGCGGCGAACTTCGACGATAACCTGGCGAAAACCTTCGAAGGTGCGAAAGCCAAGTTCTGCGTGATGTCGTTCACCACCGACTGGCGCTTCTCCCCTGCCCGCTCGCGCGAGCTGGTGGACGCACTGATGGCCGCGCGCAAGGACGTCTGCTACCTCGAGATCGACGCACCGCAAGGCCACGACGCCTTCCTGATTCCGATCCCGCGCTACCTGCAGGCATTCGGCAATTACATGAACCGCATTACGCTGTGAGAAAGCCATGAGAGCTGATCTGGAAATCATCCAGGAATGGATCCCCGCCGGCAGCCGCGTGCTCGACCTCGGGTGCGGCGATGGCGAACTGCTGACCTGGCTGCGCGATAACAAGCAAGTCACCGGTTATGGCCTGGAAAACGACGCCGACAACATCGCCGAGTGCGTGGCCAAGGGCATCAACGTCATCGAACAGGACCTGGACAAGGGCCTGGGCAACTTCGCCAGCAACAGTTTCGACATCGTGGTCATGACCCAGGCCCTGCAAGCCGTGCACTACCCGGACAAGATCCTCGAAGAAATGCTGCGCGTGGGCCGTCAGTGCATCATCACCTTCCCCAATTTCGGTCACTGGCGCTGCCGCTGGTACCTGGCGAGCAAGGGCCGGATGCCGGTTTCCGAGTTCCTGCCGTACACCTGGTACAACACGCCGAACATCCACTTCTGCACCTTCGCGGACTTTGAAGCCTTGTGTCGCGAACGTGAAGCGAAGGTCATTGATCGGCTTGCCGTGGATCAACAGCATCGGCACGGGTGGGCCAGTAAGCTATGGCCTAATCTGTTAGGTGAGATCGGAATCTACCGCGTCAGCAGTCCGGGACTTTCCGACCACAAGGTCGCGGTCTGATCCACCCTATTTCAAGGAGAACGATCATGGGTCGTCTTGCTTTGTTTCTACTCACTGCCTGCCTGAGCGTCACCGCCATGGGCGCCGAAGCCATCAAGGGCGAGCGCCAGGAAACCTTTGGCGACGTGACGGTGCACTACAACACGTTCAACTCCACCTACCTGACCCCGGACATTGCCAAGTCCGCCGAACTGATCCGCAGCAAGAACCAGGGCGTGATCAATGTCTCGGTGCTCAAGGAAGGCAAGCCACTGATGGCCCAGGTGAGCGGTTCGGTCAAAGACCTGACCAGCCAGACCGTGCCACTGCAGTTCAAACAGATCACCGAACAAGGCGCGATCTACTACATCGCACAATATCCGGTGGATCAGCAGGAAGTCCGCACCTTCGACATCAAGGTGCAGACCGGTGACAAAATCAACACCATCAATTTCAACCAAGAGCTCTTCCCTGGCCAATGATCAACTTCACGCAACTCGTATTGGCCAGCCATAACGCCGGCAAACTCAAAGAACTCCAGGCCATGCTCGGCGAGTCGGTGCATCTGCGCTCGATCGGCGAGTTCAGCAGCGTCGAACCTGAAGAAACCGGCCTGTCGTTCGTCGAGAACGCCATCCTCAAGGCCCGTAATGCCGCGCGCATTTCCGGTTTGCCGGCGCTGGCCGACGATTCCGGGCTGGCGGTGGATTTCCTCGGCGGTGCGCCGGGTATCTACTCGGCGCGTTATGCCGACGGCAAGGGCGATGCGGCGAACAACGCCAAGCTCCTCGACGTGTTGAAAGACGTGCCTGAAGCCGAGCGTGGGGCGCAGTTCGTCTGCGTGCTGGCACTGGTACGTCATGCCGACGATCCGTTGCCGATCCTCTGCGAAGGTTTGTGGCACGGGCGAATCCTGACCCAGGCCAGCGGCGAACACGGTTTTGGCTACGACCCGCTGTTCTGGGTGCCGGAGCGCGATTGCTCCAGCGCCGAGCTGAGCCCGGCCGACAAGAACCAGATCAGCCACCGCGCCCGTGCAATGGATCTGCTGCGCCAGCGTCTGGGCTTGAAATGACCCGTGAATCATCCGCGTCGCCGCTGATCTTCGGCGGCGATGCTTCATCGCCCCGGGCGGCACTGCCTGTGTTGCCGCCCCTGGCGCTGTACATCCACATCCCGTGGTGTGTGCGCAAATGCCCTTATTGCGACTTCAACTCCCACACCGCCAGCCCTGTGCTGCCGGAGGAAGAGTATGTCGACGCGTTGCTGGCCGATCTCGACCAGGACCTGCACGCCGTCTATGGCCGTGAGCTGAGCTCGATCTTCTTTGGTGGCGGCACGCCGAGCCTGTTCAGTGCCGATTCCCTGGGTCGCTTGCTCAGAGGCGTCGAACAACGCATCCCCTTTGCCAGCGACATCGAAATCACGCTGGAAGCCAATCCGGGTACGTTCGAGCAAGACAAGTTCGTGGCATACCGGAAACTGGGGATCAATCGCCTGTCGATCGGCATCCAGAGTTTTCAGCAAGAAAAGCTTGAAGCCTTGGGGCGGATTCACAACGGCGACGAAGCCGTACGTGCCGCCGGCATGGCGCGGCAGGCCGGGTTCGACAACTTCAACCTGGACTTGATGCACGGCTTGCCGAATCAGTCCCTGGACGATGCCTTGGCCGACCTGCGCACAGCCATCGCCCTGAAACCGACACACCTGTCGTGGTATCAACTGACCCTGGAACCGAACACGGTGTTCTGGAACCAGCCGCCGACACTGCCGGAAGACGACACGCTGTGGGACATCCAGGAGGCCGGGCAAGCGCTGCTGGCTGAACACGGCTACGCACAGTACGAAGTCTCGGCCTATGCCCTGCCCGGTCGCCCGGCGCGACACAACCTCAACTACTGGAGTTTTGGCGACTTCATCGGCATCGGCGCCGGTGCCCACGGCAAGCTCAGTCACCCGGACGGGCGCATTGTCCGCACCTGGAAAACCCGCCTGCCGAAGGACTACCTGAATCCGGCGAAAAGCTTCCGGGCCGGCGAGAAAGCGCTGGGCAACGATGAAATGCCGTTCGAATTCCTGATGAACGCGCTGCGCCTGACTGAAGGCGTAGAATCGCGGCTGTACCCTGAACGTACCGGCATGCCCCTGGAAAGCCTTGCTGAAAGCCGACGTGAAGCCGAACAAAGCGGCCTGTTGCAGGTCGAACCGTCACGCCTGGTAGCCACGATGCGCGGACAACTCTTCCTCAACGACTTGCTGCAGAAATTTCTGACATAAGGAAATCGAATGGATTTGGTACTCGACCTGCTTGCCACCGTGTCTCGCTGGAGCCGCAGCAACCTCTCGGAAATCGCCCTGGCCCTGGTGGGCTGCCTGCTGGTGCTGTTTGGTGCGGATTTCAAAGGCTGGGTCGAGCAGCGCCTGGGCAGCATCGCCGGCGCCTTGCGCGTGCCGCTGATGTCCCTGCTGTGCATGATCGGCAGCGGCGCGGCGCTGATCTACGCCACGCCATGGGTCGTGCGCGGCTTGAACCAGTTCAACAACTACAGCCTGGCGCCGGTGTTGTTGGTGGTGTTGGTGTTGATTGGCGTGGTCGCGGATCGCCGCTGACCCTGCAGCACACACAAAACGACTGTGGGAGCGGGCTTGCTCGCGAAAGCGGTGTATCAGACAACATTAATGTCGACTGACACGACGCCTTCGCGAGCAAGCCCGCTCCCACATTGTTTTGTATTGCAGTTTAAGCCAGTTTTTCGAACTTCAAATCCCACACACCATGCCCAAGACGTTCGCCACGGCGTTCGAACTTGGTGATCGGGCGCTCGGCCGGGCGCGGTACGCACTTGCCGTCTTCGGCGAGGTTGCGGTAACCCGGGGCGACATTCATCACCTCCAGCATGTACTCGGCGTACGGTTCCCAGTCGGTGGCCATGTGCAGAATACCGCCGACCTTCAACTTGCTGCGCACCAGCTCGGCGAAGGACGCCTGGACGATACGGCGCTTGTGGTGACGGCTCTTGTGCCACGGATCCGGGAAAAACAGCATCAGGCGATCAAGGCTGTTATCGGCCACGCAGCGGTTGAGCACTTCGATCGCATCACAATCGTAGACTCGCAGGTTGGTCAGCCCCTGGGTCAGCACGCCATTGAGCAGCGCCCCGACACCCGGACGGTGAACCTCGACGCCGATGAAGTCCTGGTCCGGTGCAGCCGCTGCCATTTCCAGCAGCGAATGGCCCATGCCAAAACCGATTTCCAGCGAGCGCGGTGCCGAGCGACCGAACACCTGGTCGAAGTCCACCGGCGCGTCGGCCAGCGGCAGCACGAACAGCGGCGCGCCCTGCTCCAGGCCGCGTTGCTGGCCTTCGGTCATGCGCCCGGCGCGCATCACGAAACTCTTGATGCGGCGGTGTTGGCGCTCGTCGCCTTCTTCCGTCTGGATAGGCGTGTCGTTCGATTCAGTCATCAATGGCTCTTACTTGATCAGACCATCCAGCGGCGAAGAGGCGCTGGCATAGAGTTTTTTCGGCATACGGCCGGCGAGGTAAGCCAGGCGGCCTGCGACGATCGCATGTTTCATGGCTTCAGCCATCATGACCGGCTGCTGGGCGTGGGCGATGGCCGAGTTCATCAGCACCGCATCACAACCCAGTTCCATGGCGATGGTGGCGTCGGAAGCGGTACCGACGCCAGCATCCACCAGCACCGGGATTTTGGCTTCTTCGAGGATGATCTGCAGGTTGTACGGATTGCAGATCCCCAGACCTGAACCGATCAGACCGGCCAGCGGCATCACCGCGATACAGCCGATTTCCGCCAATTGCCGGGCGATGATCGGGTCATCACTGGTGTAGACCATCACGTCGAAGCCTTCCTTGACCAGCGTTTCGGCGGCCTTGAGGGTTTCGATCACGTTGGGGAACAGGGTTTTCTGATCGGCCAGCACTTCCAGCTTCACCAGGTTGTGGCCGTCGAGCAGCTCACGGGCCAGGCGGCAGGTGCGCACGGCTTCGATGGCGTCGTAGCAACCGGCGGTGTTCGGCAGGAAGGTGTAGCGATCCGGCGACAGCACTTCGAGCAGGTTCGGCTCGCCCTCGATCTGACCGAGGTTGGTGCGGCGCACGGCGAAGGTGACGATCTCGGCACCCGAGGCTTCGATGGCCAGGCGGGTTTCTTCCATGTCACGGTACTTGCCGGTACCGACCAGCAAACGCGACTGGTAAGTACGACCGGCCAGGACGAAAGGCTTGTCGCTGCGAACGATGCTCATGGGAAATCCTCTGTAGGGGTGAGGTACTTGCAGAATTCTGTGGCCTCTCGGCCGAGACTACTAGCCGCCGCCGATGGCGTGCACCACTTCGACGTTATCGCCGTCGTTCAACGTGGTGTCTGCATGCTGACTGCGCGGGACGATATCCAGATTGAGTTCGACCGCCACCCGGCGTCCGGTCAGGTCCAGACGGGTGATCAGGGCCGCAACGGTTTCACCGTCGGGCAGTTCAAAGGATTCGCCGTTCAACTGAATGCGCATGCCGGATGCCGCCATCATTTTTTGGGGCAGGCATTCTAGCCCGATCAGTCAGGCTGACCCAAGCCATTCGTCTTGAAATGCGATTCGTGCATTTCATGTAGGAGCTGCCGCAGGCTGCGATCTTTTGCCTTTTGTTTTTTAAGATCAAAAGATCGCAGCCTGCGGCAGCTCCTACATGAGGTCGTATTCCGGATCAGGTCAGGCGCCAGGCGGCAAGGCCCAGGCAGAGCCAGCCGACCAGGAAGGCCAGACCGCCGAAAGGCGTGATGATGCCGAGTTTGCTGATGCCGGTCAGCGTCAAGATGTACAGGCTGCCGGAGAACAGCAGGATACCGATGGCAAACGACGCACCGGCCCAGGTGACGAGTCGACCGGGAATTTGCGTGGCCAGCGCTGCGATACCGAGCAACGCCAAGGCGTGCACCAGTTGATAGGTGACGCCAGTGTGGAAGATCGCCAGGTACTCGGCGCTCAGGCGGCTCTTCAGGCCATGGGCGGCAAAGGCCCCTAGGCCGACACCGGTGAAGCCGAAAAAAGCGGCCAGCATCAGAAAGCCACGCAGCATGCAGAACTCCAGTCAGTTTCGATCCAAAGGGTCTGTATAATGGCCCGCTCAACGGGTTCGGCCAAGCCATCTCTATGCTGCGTATCTATTTCCGTCATTTCTCCAAGGCCGTGCTCTGGTTCATGGGTGGCAGCGTATTGCTGGTGCTGATCTTTCGCGTGGTGCCGCCTCCGGGGACGACACTGATGATCGAGCGCAAGATCGAATCCTGGATTGACGGCGAACCCATCGACCTGCAACGGACCTGGAAACCCTGGGACGAGATCTCCGACGACCTGAAAGTCGCGGTGATTGCCGGCGAAGACCAGAAATTCCCGGAGCACTGGGGCTTCGATATCGGCGCGATTCAGGCGGCGTTTGCCCATAACGAGCGCGGCGGTTCGATCCGTGGTGCCAGCACCCTGAGCCAGCAAGTCTCGAAAAACCTGTTCCTGTGGTCTGGCCGCAGCTGGCTGCGCAAAGGCCTGGAAGCCTGGTTCACCGGACTGATCGAAGTGTTCTGGCCCAAGCAGCGGATTCTTGAGGTGTACCTCAACAGTGTCGAGTGGGATGACGGGGTGTTTGGCGCGGAGGCTGCGGCACGGCATCATTTTGGTGTGAGCGCCAGGAACCTCAGCCGTCAGCAATCGAGCTTGTTGGCCGCCGTACTGCCAAACCCACGGGTCTGGAGCGCAAGCCATCCGACTTCATACGTTTCGCGGCGAGCGGGCTGGATTCGACAGCAGATGAGCCAGTTGGGCGGGGATAGCTATCTGGTGGGCCTGAACGATTCGCGTCGGGCACCTTGGTCTCAATAACCGATCACAATTCTTCAGGCCCTGAAAACCACTGTGGGAGCGGGCTTGCCCGCGATGACGGCCTGACATTCAACTTATGTATTGAATGTTCGGACCTCATCGCGAGCAAGCTCGCTCCCACAGGATCACTGCTCGGTTTTTTTACTGCCTGCCCGCCAGTTACGCAGCGATCGACAACTTGAGCTTGTTCATCGCGCTCTTCTCGAGCTGGCGAATACGCTCGGCCGACACGTTGTACTTCTGCGCCAGGTCGTGCAGCGTGGCTTTTTCTTCCGCCAGCCAGCGCTGGTAGAGAATGTCACGGCTACGGTCGTCCAGCACCTCCAGCGCTTCGTGCAGGTTGTGGTTGGAGTTGTCGCTCCAGTCGGCGTCCTCCAGTTGACGGGCCGGATCGTACCGGTGGTCTTCCAGATAGTTGGCCGGCGACTGGAAAGCACTGTCGTCGTCCGCTTCGGCAGCCGGGTCGAAGGCCATGTCATGGCCGGTCAGGCGGCTTTCCATCTCGCGCACTTCCCGAGGCTCTACGCCCAGGCTTTCAGCGACGCGATGAACTTCCTCGTTATTCAACCAGGCCAGGCGTTTCTTCTGGCTGCGCAGGTTGAAGAACAGCTTGCGCTGGGCCTTGGTGGTCGCGACCTTCACGATGCGCCAGTTGCGCAGGATGAACTCGTGGATTTCCGCCTTGATCCAGTGCACGGCAAAGGACACCAGGCGCACGCCCATTTCCGGGTTGAAGCGCTTCACGGCCTTCATCAGGCCGACGTTGCCTTCCTGGATCAGGTCAGCCTGAGCCAGGCCGTAGCCGGAATAGCTACGGGCGATATGTACGACAAAACGCAGGTGGGCGAGCACCATCTGCCGAGCCGCCCCCAAATCCTGCTCATAATAGAGACTCTCGGCCAGTTCACGCTCCTGCTCCGGCGACAGCAATGGAATGCTGTTGACGGTGTGCACATAGGCCTCCAGGTTCGCACCCGGGACCAGAGCATATGCAGGTTGCAAAGAATTGGTCATACGAAAAAACCTCCGACTTACAAACTCGTGCAGTTCAGCACTGCGAAAATTGACCGGAAACCGAAAGACAAGTTCCCTAAAACCCATAAACGCTGAAAGGTCAATACGAGCAAAATGATACTACTTAGGCGCAAGCTCCCTCAGGTGGCGTGCGACTGCAATCCATGCACCGATATACCCCAACAGCACCGCGCCAAGCAAGAGAGACAGACCGTCGGCAACTGGCACTCCAGCCAGCGCAAAATCACTGCCGTACAAACCGGCCAGCCCTACCACCGCGTCGTTCAGCCAATCAAGGCCGAACGCAAGCACGCCCCAGGACAGAATCCCCGCACCGAAGCCATACAGCGCCCCCATGTACAGGAAGGGCCTGCGGACATAGCTGTCAGTGCCGCCGACCAGTTTAATCACTTCTATCTCTGTGCGGCGGTTTTCAATATGAAGACGAATGGTATTGCCTATCACCAAAAGTAATGCAGAAACCAGAAGTACGGTCAAACCGAAGACAAAACGGTCACCCAGCTTGAGGATGGCTGCCAGACGCTCAACCCAGACTAAATCAAGTTGCGCCTGCTGTACCTTCGGCAGCTCGGATAGTTTTTGTCTTAATGCTTCAAGGGCCGGCTTGTCGACTTCGGTCGGCGTTACCAACACCACGCCTGGCAACGGGTTCTCCGGCAACTCCTTGAGGGCTTCGCCCAAACCGGACTGTTGCTGGAACTCTTCCAGCGCCTGATCCCGGCCAACGTATTCGGCGTCGGCGACGCCAGGCATGCCCTTGATCTGATCGCGCAGCGATTCGCCTTCGGCTGGCTTGGCCTCAAGGTCCAGATACAGGGAAATCTGCGCCGCGCGCTGCCAGGAACCACCCAGGCGCTCGACGTTACTTAGCAAAAGTGACAGCCCCATGGGCAAGCTCAGGGCCACCGCCATCACCATGCAGGTGAAAAAGCTGCCGATGGGCTGCTTGCCCAGGCGACGCAGGCTGTCGACCATGCTGGCGCGATGGCTTTCGATCCAGGCACGGAACAACGTGGCGAAGTCCGGCCCGTCATCATCGTCGTGTTTTTTCTTTTGCGGCTGCGGATCGGCGGCTTTCGGGGCCACGCGCTCGGAAACCTTGGGGCTACGTGTTGCACTCATACCGCGGCCTCCCCGTCACCGATCAATCGACCGCGTTGCAGCGTCAGCATGCGATGGCGCATGCGGGCGATCAGGGCCAGGTCGTGACTGGCGATCAGCACGCTGGTGCCCAGGCGATTGATGTCTTCGAACACCCCCATGATCTCGGCGGCCAGACGCGGGTCGAGGTTACCGGTCGGTTCATCCGCCAGCAGCAAGGCCGGACGGTGGACGATGGCGCGGGCGATGCCGACGCGCTGCTGCTGACCGGTGGACAGGTCACCCGGGTACAGATCGGTTTTATCCGACAGCGCCACGCGCTCCAGTGCCGAGTCCACGCGCTTGGCGATCTCGGCCTTGGACAGGCCCAGGATCTGCAAAGGCAACGCGACGTTATTGAACACCGTGCGATCGAACAGCAACTGGTGATTCTGGAACACCACGCCGATCTGCCGGCGCAAGAAAGGAATCTGCGCGTTGCTGATGGTGCTCAGGTCTTGCCCGGCGAGCAGCAACTTGCCGCTGGTCGGGCGCTCCATCGCCAGCAACAGGCGCAACAGCGTGGATTTACCGGCGCCGGAATGGCCGGTGACAAACAAGAACTCGCCACGACGGACTCGAAAGCTCAGCTCATGCAAGCCGACGTGACCGTTCGGGTAGCGCTTACCGACCTGTTCGAAACGAATCATGAACGCTCCCGCTCGGCAAACAATGCCTGGACAAAGGGTTCTGCTTCAAAGGTACGCAAATCGTCGATGCCTTCGCCGACGCCAATGTAGCGGATCGGCAGGCCGAATTGCTTGGCCAGGGCAAAAATCACCCCGCCCTTGGCGGTGCCGTCGAGCTTGGTCAGCGCCAGGCCGGTCAGTTCGACGGTCTGGTTGAATTGTTTGGCCTGGTTGATGGCGTTCTGGCCGGTACCGGCGTCAAGCACCAGGAGCACTTCGTGAGGTGCGTCGGCGTCGAGCTTGCCGATCACCCGGCGAACCTTTTTCAGTTCTTCCATCAGGTTGTCTTTGGTGTGCAGGCGGCCGGCGGTGTCGGCGATCAGCACATCGATGCCACGGGCCTTGGCGGCCTGCACAGCGTCGAAGATCACCGAGGCCGAGTCGGCGCCAGTATGCTGGGCGATCACCGGGATCTTGTTGCGCTCGCCCCAGACCTGCAACTGCTCTACCGCCGCCGCACGGAAGGTGTCGCCTGCGGCGAGCATGACTTTCTTGCCTTCCAGCTGCAGTTTCTTCGCCAGCTTGCCGATGGTGGTGGTCTTGCCGGCACCGTTGACGCCGACGACCAGAATCACGAACGGCTTGTTCTGCGAGGTGATTTTCAGCGGCTGCTCGACAGGCTTGAGCATGGCCGCCAGCTCGGCTTGCAGGGATTTATACAGGGCATCGGCGTCAGCCAGCTCCTTGCGCGCAACCTTCTGCGTCAGGCGCTGAATGATCACCGAGGTGGCTTCGACACCGACGTCGGCAGTCAGCAGACGGGTCTCGAGGTCCTCGAGCAGTTCGTCATCAATAACCTTCTTGCCGAGGAACAGGCTGGCCATGCCTTCGCCGATACTGGCGCTGGTCTTGGACAGGCCCTGCTTGAGGCGGGCGAAGAAACCGGCTTTGGTTTCTTCGGTGCGTACGGGTTCTACCGGGGTTTCGACGGGCGTCGCGATCGGCGCAGGAATCGGAGCGGGTGCCGGTGCTTGAGCAACCGGAGCAACCGGAGCAACCGGAGCATCGAATACCGGAACCTCTGGCTGGCTGACAACGGAAACAGGCTCGGCCACGACGACGGGTTCAACAATCGCTTCGACCACAGGCGCATGAACCGGTGCAGGCACAAACGCTGCCGGGGCCGGAATCGGCGGGGTCACGTGGGGGGCCAGGTCATTTTCGACCAACGCCACGGGCTCTTCGGCTACCGGCAGGGTCAACCACGGTTCGGCCGTCGGGACCAGCGGCTGTTCGGTGACGATTTCGCTGACAGGTTCGGGAGCGGCTTCAACCTTGGGCTGCAGCAACGGCTCGGCAACCGGCAGAACAACCGGCGCGGGCACTTCTTCTATTACCGGAACCGGCGTCGGTGCTGGCTCAGGAATGGCTTGTGGCTGTTCGACGACGGGTTCCTGCGGCTTTTTGCGCAGCCATCCGAACAGGCTTTTTTTCTCGCCAGCCGCAGCTGGGGTCTTCTTGTCGTCGTTGGAACCAAACATGGAGGACGGCTATCTCACGGTAGCGACGCGCCAATGGCGCCCCGGCAAATAAATAATCGATGCAGAACAGACTGTGTTTCACCCAGCTTGTTCACGCGCAACATTTTGTCGAGGTGCTCAATGGCACCTCACGGAATCGAATTCTCATTGGACTAAAGCAGCAAAATCGGCGAAAACGCGGAATTCAGTTGATAAATATCCACCTTCCGTCGCAAACCCATTCAACCTGATCAAGCATAAAGGCCTGATAGGCGTGGCCGCCGCTAAAACGGATCAGTATCCTAGCACCCTCTCGCCCGCTGACGCTAAGAACAAGCGGGCAGCCCCAAAGGTTTGAAAACGAATGAATGCTCTTGCCCGCCGCGCCGCAGGCCTGCTGCTCAGCACAGTTTGCCTGCCCCTTTCGGCCCTGGCTGCCGACCCGCAACCCACCCACGAATTCACTCTAGACAATGGCTTGAAGGTGGTCGTGCGCGAAGACCATCGTGCACCTGTTGTGGTTTCCCAGGTCTGGTACAAGGTCGGCTCCAGCTACGAGACGCCGGGCAATACCGGCCTGTCCCACGCTCTGGAACACATGATGTTCAAGGGCAGCGAGAAGGTCGGCCCCGGTGAAGCCTCGCTGATCCTGCGCGACCTCGGCGCCGAAGAGAACGCTTTCACCAGCGACGACTTCACCGCGTACTACCAGGTGCTGGCCCGGGATCGCCTGGGCGTGGCCTTCGAACTGGAAGCCGACCGCATGGCCAGCCTGCGCCTGCCGGCCGACGAGTTCGCCAAGGAAATTGAAGTCATCAAGGAAGAACGTCGCCTGCGCACCGACGACAAGCCGATGTCCAAGGCCTATGAGCGCTTCAAGGCCATGGCTTACCCGGCCAGCGGCTATCACACGCCGACCATCGGCTGGATGGCCGATCTTGAGCGGATGAAGGTCGAAGAACTGCGCAACTGGTACCAGACCTGGTACGTGCCGAACAACGCCACGCTGGTGGTGGTCGGCGACGTGACGCCTGACGAAGTCAAGGCGCTGGCCCAACGCTATTTCGGTCCGATCGCCAAGCGTGATGTGCCAGCCGCGAAAAAGCCGCTGGAACTGGCCGAACCGGGCGAGCGCCAGATCACCCTGCATGTGCAAACCCAACTGCCAAGCTTGATGCTGGCCTTCAACGTGCCGAGCATTGCCACCGCCGAAGACAAGCGCCTGGTCAATGCCCTTCGCCTGATCTCGGCACTGCTCGATGGCGGGTACAGCGGACGCATCCCGACGCAACTGGAGCGCGGAGAAGAACTGGTGTCCGGCGGCTCGTCGAGTTACGACGCCTACACCCGTGGCGACAGCCTGTTCACCCTGTCGGCGTCGCCGAACTCGCAGAAACACAAGACCATCGCCCAGGCAGAAGCCGGATTGTGGAAGCTGCTCGATCAGTTGAAAACCACTGCGCCGACGGCCGAAGAGCTCGAACGGGTTCGCGCACAAGTCATCGCCGGCCTGGTCTACGAGCGCGACTCGATCACCAGCCAGGCCACCGCCATCGGCCAACTGGAAACCGTCGGCCTGTCATGGCAGCTGATGGACACCGAACTGGCCGACCTGGAAAGCGTGACCCCGGAAGATATCCAGAAAGCCGCCAAGCTGTATTTCACCCGCGAACGTCTCAGCGTCGCCCATGTACTGCCTCTGGAGACGACTCATGAGTGAGCGTAAACCCTCCCGCCTGGCCCTGATCGGGCTGATCGCTGCCGCCGTTATCGGCTCTGCCGCGTTCTATCTGTCGCGCTCCGGCGAAACCAGTGCCAGTGAAGCCCTGGACAAAGCCAAGGCCAGCCAGAAACTGCAATCGCTGACCGAACTCAACGGCAAGGCGCCGGACCACCGCAAGCTGGACGTGCAGACCTGGAACACGGCCGAAGGCACCAAGGTGCTGTTCGTCGAAGCCCATGAGCTGCCGATGTTCGACATGCGCCTGATCTTCGCCGCCGGCAGCAGCCAGGATGGCGATGCACCAGGCCTGGCGCTTCTGACCAACGCCATGCTCAACGAAGGCGTGGCCGGCAAAGACGTCGGCGCCATTGCCCAGGGCTTCGAAGGCCTGGGCGCCGATTTCGGCAACGGTGCTTACAAAGACATGGCAATCGCTTCACTGCGCAGCCTGAGTGCCAAGGACAAGCGCGAGCCGGCCCTGAAGCTGTTCGCCGAAGTCATCGGCAAGCCGACCTTCCCTGCCGACTCACTGCTGCGCATCAAGAACCAGATGCTCGCCGGTTTCGAATACCAGAAACAGAACCCCGGCAAACTGGCGAGCCTGGAACTGATGAGCCGCTTGTACGGTGATCACCCGTACGCGCATTCCAGCGACGGCACGGCGAAAAGCGTACCGGCGATCACTCAGGCACAACTGCGTGCTTTCCACGAGAAAGCCTACGCGGCCGGTAACGTGGTGATCGCGCTGGTCGGCGACCTGTCCCGCGCCGAAGCCGAAACGATTGCCGCACAGGTTTCCGCCGCCCTGCCCCAAGGTCCGGCGCTGCCAAAAATCGCGCAGCCGACTGAGCCGAAGGCGAGCATCGGCCACATAGAATTCCCGTCCAAGCAGACCAACCTGATGCTCGCGCAATTGGGCATCGATCGCGACGATCCGGACTACGCGGCGCTGTCCATGGGCAACCAGATTCTCGGTGGCGGCGGTTTCGGCACCCGGTTGATGAGCGAAGTGCGCGAGAAGCGTGGCCTGACCTACGGCGTGTATTCTGGCTTCACCCCGATGCAGGTGCGCGGCCCGTTCATGATCAACCTGCAGACCCGCGCCGAGATGAGCGAAGGCACCCTGAAACTGGTGCAGGACGTCCTGGCCGACTACCTTGAAACCGGCCCGACCGAAAAGGAACTCGACGACGCCAAGCGCGAACTGGCCGGCAGTTTTCCACTGTCTACTGCCAGCAACGCCGATATCGTCGGCCAACTGGGCGCCATCGGCTTCTACAACCTGCCGTTGAGCCACCTGGAAGAATTCATGCAACAGTCCCAGGCCTTGACCGTTGAACAGGTCAAAGCCGCCATGAACAAACACCTGGGCACGGACAAAATGGTCATCGTCAGCGCTGGCCCGACCGTGCCGCAAAAGCCGTTACCGGCCCCTACTGATAAACCTTCCGAGCAGCCGCTCGGGGTTCCGGAGCATTAATGGCCAGCCCCAAGAAACCCGCCAAAAACGTCCATAACGGCGTGAACCAGTTGCGCATCATCGGTGGCGAATGGCGCAGCCGCAAACTGAGCTTCCCCGACGCCCCGGGCCTGCGCCCGACGCCGGACCGCGTGCGTGAAACCCTGTTCAACTGGCTCGCGCCGTACGTGCCGGGCGCCAAGGTGCTCGACCCGTTCACCGGCAGCGGCGCGTTGTTCCTCGAAGCCCTGTCCCGTGGCGCGGCCATGGGCCAGGCGCTGGACGCCAGCAGCATCGCAGTGTCCAGCCTGAAGGAGCACCTGGGCACCCTGCGGTGCACCAACGGCCAGGTCCAGACCGCCGATGCCCTGCGCTACCTGGAAACCCAGACCGCAACGGCCTACGACCTGGTGTTCCTCGATCCGCCGTTCAACCAGAACCTGCTGCCCGCCGTTTGCAAGTTGCTCGAAGAGCGCCAATGGCTGGCCGAAGATGCCTGGGTGTACACCGAAAGCGAGTCCGCGCCGTCGACCCTGGGCCTGCCGGAGAACTGGCGCCTGCACCGCGAGCAGAAATCCGGGCGCGTCTACTACTCGTTGTGGCAACGTATGGCAGAGATCGCCGGTTAATCGACCGGCCTGAAAAAGGTGCGTACCTGCTACGCACCGCTGCATCGAGAAAGAACGTGCCCCATCCGCCAGAACGCTTCACCCCAGCCTTCGGCCTCGGCAATCCGCACTTGCAAACCTTGTGGGGGCCGCTGTGGCGTAAAACCGTGCACATCGGCCGCGAACGCGAACGCCTGTGGCTTGAAGATGGCGACTTCCTCGATCTGGACTGGCACGGTCCGCACAGCGCCGACGCGCCTTTGGTGCTGGTGCTGCACGGGCTTACCGGGTCCTCGAATTCACCTTATGTCGCTGGCCTACAAAAAGCCTTGGGTGACCGGGGCTGGGCCAGCGTCGCGCTGAACTGGCGCGGTTGCTCGGGCGAACCCAATCTGCTGCCACGCAGTTACCATTCCGGTGCCAGTGAAGACCTGGCCGAAGCGATCAGACACTTGCGAGCCAAACGACCTCTCGCCCCCCTGTATGCGGTGGGCTACTCCCTCGGGGGTAATGTCCTGCTCAAGCATCTGGGCGAAACCGGCAGCGACAGCGGCGTGACGGCCGCCGTGGCGGTATCGGTGCCGTTCCGCCTGGACCAGTGCGCCGACCGTATCGGCCAGGGTTTCTCCAAGGTTTACCAGGCACATTTCATGCGCGAGATGGTCGCCTACATCAAGAACAAACAGCGACAGTTCCAGCACGACGGACGCGAGGATGGACTGGCCGCATTGGCTGCGCTTGGCTCGCTGGAAAACATGCGCACGTTCTGGGATTTTGATGGCCGGGTTACCGCACCGCTGAACGGCTTTGTCGATGCCGAGGATTATTATCGCCGCGCCTCGAGCCGCTACTTCCTCGGCGAGATTCGTACGCCGACCTTGATGATTCAGGCCGCCGACGATCCGTTCGTGTTTCCCCACAGCCTGCCGCACGCCGATGAGTTGTCCGCATCCACGCAATTCGAGCTGCAAGCCAAGGGCGGGCATGTCGGCTTCGTCGACGGTACGCTAAGGCAACCGGGTTACTACCTTGAACGGCGCATCCCCGAGTGGCTGGCCGCCACAGGGCGCGCCTGACTCATGGACGCTGACCAGGGCGAGTCAATCCACTTCTGGCAAACCCCGCCCCTGGCCGGGGTCGAGTTGTTGTCCGCCCGCTACATCGATCATCGTTTTGCCCCGCACGTGCATGACGGCTATGTGATCGGCATGATAATGGCCGGTGCCCAGCGTTATCGCTATCGCGGTGCCGAACACCTCGCGGGCAGCGGCACGCTGGTGCTGATCAACCCCGATGAATTGCACACCGGCCACAAAGGCACCGAGGATGGCTGGCTTTACCGGGCGTTTTATCCGGACAGCGGGCAGATAACCTCGCTGCTGGCCGAACTCGAACTGCCGACCCACCACCTGCCGGCCTTCGGCGCCACGCTGTATCGCGATCAGGATCTGGTGAACGGCTTCTGCCAACTTCATCGCCTGCTGGAAAGCCCCGCCACCGCGTTGCAGCAACAAACGGTCTGGCGCGAACTGGTGCTGTCGCTGTTGCAGCGTCACGCGGCGGTGCCCGATGCCGGTAAGCCCGGCAAGGAACACCGGGCCGTGAGCCTGGCCAAGGAATTGCTGCACGCGCAACTGGCAGCGCCACCCTCACTGGAGACGCTGGCGGCGGCGGTCAACCTCTCGCCCTTCCATTTCGCCCGGGTGTTCCGCCGGGCCACCGGCATGCCGCCGCACACCTGGCTGATGCAACAACGCATCGCCCGGGCACGGGCGTTGCTGCAGAGTGGCTGTCTGCCGCTGGAAGTCGCCATGCAACTGGGGTTTGCCGACCAGAGCCACCTGAGTCGGCAGTTCAAGCAGGTGTATGGGGTTGGACCGGGGGCGTATCGCAGTGCAAAAAGGGGACTCGAGGCTTAACTAGATCTCACAGACACCATCCATCCCTGTGGGAGTGAGCTTGCTCGCGATGGCGGCTTAACAATCAGCATCAATATTGAATGTGATGGCCCCATCGCGAGCAAGCTCGCTCCCACAAGGTTTCGTGATGCTCACTCGCCCGTGGCAATGCCCCGCGCAGGCTCGTTGATCCACTCGCTCCACGACCCGGCATACAGCGAACCCAACGGATAACCGGCCAGACACAACGCAAACAGGTTGTGGCACGCCGTTACGCCGGAACCGCAGTACGCCACCAGATCCTTCGGCGAACGATCGCCCAGTTTTGCGGCAAAACGCTGCTTGAGCTGATCGGCCGGCAGAAAACGCCCGTCACTGCCCAGGTTGTCGGTAAACGCCGCGCACCGGGCGCCGGGAATGTGCCCGGCGATCGGATCGATCGGTTCCACTTCACCTTTGAAGCGCGGCAGTGCGCGGGCATCGAGCAGGGTCAGTTCCGGCCGGGCGAGGCGCTTCTGCAGCTGTTCGGCACTGATCAGCAACGCCGTGTCAGGACTGCCGGTGAAGGAACCACGAGTGATCGCCGGCGCATCCAGGCTCAGCGGCAAACCGGCCGCATGCCAGGCCTTGAGGCCGCCATCGAGGATGAATACACCGTCGCGTTTACCCAACCAGGCCAGCAACCACCAGGCCCGCGCCGCATAGGCCCCCGGACCGTCGTCGTACAGAACCACTTCGCTATCGGCGTTGATGCCCCAGGCTTGCAGGCGCTCGATCAGTTGCGCCGGCTCGGGCAGCGGATGGCGCCCGGTCACGCCCTTGACCACCACGCCACTCAGATCACGCTCGAGGTCGGCGTAGCTCGAACCGGCGATGTGCCCTTCGGCATAGCTGCGCTGACCGTAAACCGGGTCTTCGAGGGCAAAACGACAATCCAGAATCACCAGCCCCGGCTGGTCCTTTTTCAGGTCCAGTGCTTGCGGGCTGATCAGTTGCGCAATGGGCATAACGGGCTCCTGTGATTTTTATCAGACGTCGATCCTACGACACTTCCTCGAGCGCCTGGGCCAGGGGCACGTAAAACTCTTCGAACAAGGCCTTGACCGCATCGCGGGACTGATCCGTGACGAACCCAGCTTCCAGCACCAGCACCTGATAAACCCCGCGTTTAATGGCCTGTTCGCTCAAGTGGCTGGAGTTCTCCCGCGTGGTGCACAGGAAGCGCACCCAGGACGTGAGGATGATCCAGGCATTGAGAGTCAGGGATTCGATCTGCACCTTGTCCATTTTCAAAATGCCGGCGGCGACAAAACCTTCATAAATCGCCCCACCCTGGATCAGGCAACGCTGGGAAAAGCGTCGATAGCGGTCGGCCAGCTCGGGGTCGCTGTCGAGCAAATGTTCGAGATCGCGATGCAGAAAGCGGTAGCGCCACATCGCCGACAGCAGCTCCTTGAGGTAGAAGCGCTTGTCTTCCACCGTGGCGGCGCGGCCCTGGGGCGGGCGCAGGAAGCTGTCCACCAGGCTTTCGTACTCGCTGAACAGCACGGCGATGATCGCCTGCTTGTTAGGGAAGTGGTAGTACAGATTGCCCGGGGAAATTTCCATATGGGCAGCAATGTGGTTGGTACTGATGCTGCGCTCGCCCTGCTGGTTGAACAGCTCCAGGCTGTTCTGCACGATGCGCTCGCTGGTTTTGATCCGTGGGGCCATGGCTTGAGCTTTAATTCAGAGTGCGTTGACGGGCATCTTAGATCTATCCGCGAGCGGATAAAACAAAGCTGTTACAGGATGTCATTTGACTTTTTAGAGCATACACTCTAAAAAGTGCTTCATTACAATAAATCCGGAGCCGACCATGACTGCTGACATTTCCTACCTGCAAAACCTACAGCAGCCGCTGGAAGAGCTTCAGGCCCTGTTCGACGCTCAGCGTGTCGCCTACGCCGCCAACCCGATGCCACCCGCCGCGCAGCGTCAGCAATGGCTCAAGGCCCTGAAGGATTTATTGAACAGCGAACGCCAGGCCTTGATCGATGCGATCAGCCAGGACTTCAGCCATCGCAGCGCCGATGAAACCCTGGTCGCCGAACTGATGCCCAGCCTGCACGGCATCCATTACGCCAGCAAACACCTCAAGGGCTGGATGCGAGCTTCGCGGCGCAAGGTCGGTGTCGCATTCCAGCCCGCCTCTGCCAAAGTCGTTTACCAACCGCTGGGCGTGGTCGGGGTCATCGTGCCGTGGAACTACCCGCTGTACCTGGCCGTTGGTCCATTGGTCGGCGCGCTGTCGGCGGGCAACCGGGTGATGCTCAAGCTCAGTGAGTCGACCCCCGCGACCGGCCTGCTGATGAAGCAACTGCTGGCGCGCATCTTCCCCGAAGACCTGGTGTGCGTGGTCCTTGGCGAGGCAGATATTGGCGTGGCGTTTTCACGTCTGCCGTTCGATCACCTGCTGTTCACCGGCGCCACCAGCATTGGCAAACACGTGATGCGCGCCGCTGCGGAAAACCTGACCCCGGTGACCCTTGAGCTGGGCGGCAAGTCCCCGGCCATCGTTTCCCACGATGTACCGCTCAAGGACGCTGCCGAGCGCATCGCCTTCGGCAAAACCCTGAACGCCGGCCAGACCTGCGTAGCCCCGGACTATGTGCTGGTGCCGGAGGATCGCGTGGGAGGTTTCGTCGAAGCCTATCGTTCTGCCGTCCGCGGGTTTTATCCGACGCTGGCCGACAACCCGGACTACACCGCGATCATCAATGAGCGACAACTGGCGCGCCTCAACAGCTATATCAGCGACGCCACCAGCAAGGGTGCGTTGTTGATGCCGCTGTTCGACCAGGGCCAGGGCCGCCGCATGGGCCATAGCCTGCTGCTCAATGTCACCGACGAGATGACGGTGATGCAGGACGAAATCTTCGGGCCGCTGCTGCCGATCGTGCCGTACAAGGATCTGGACCAGGCGTTTGCCTACATCAATCAACGCCCGCGCCCACTGGCGCTGTATTACTTCGGCTACGACAAGCGCGAACAACAGCGCGTGCTGCACGAAACCCACTCCGGCGGCGTGTGCCTGAACGACACACTGCTGCACGTCGCCCAGGACGACATGCCGTTCGGCGGCATCGGTGCCTCGGGCATGGGTCACTACCATGGCCATGAAGGCTTCCTGACCTTCAGCAAGGCCAAGGGTGTCTTGATCAAACAGCGGTTCAACGCGGCGAAACTGATTTACCCGCCGTATGGCAAATCGATCCAGAAGCTGATCCAGAAGCTGTTCATCCGCTAACGATCATCACCGCCGGGAAATAACAAGAATGAATCCCAGTCTGTCCGATACACCCGCACTGTCACGGCGCGGGTTGCTCAAATTCAGCCTCGGCGCCAGCGCCTTTCTCGCCACTGCCGGGTTGGGCGCCAGCCTCAGCGGCTGTTCGGCGAGCGTCCCGGCCAGTGGCTTCGTCACGCTGCGCAGCGGCGACCTGCTGTTCTTGCGAGCGTTGATTCCGGTCATGCTCGATGGCGCCGTGACCTCCGATCGGATGCCCGAGACTGTCGAAGGCACACTTAAAAGCCTGGATTACAACCTCGCGCACCTGTCGCCGGAAATGCTCAAACTGACCCGCCAACTGTTCGATGTGCTGGGCATGGCCGTCACCCGCGGACCGTTGACCGGAATCTGGGGCAGCTGGGAAAACGCCAGCGCCGACGATATCCGGCACTTCCTCGATCGCTGGGAAAACAGCTCGTTGAGCCTGTTGCGCATGGGCCACAGCTCTTTACTGCAATTGGTGATGATGGCGTGGTACGGCCGCAAGGAATCCTGGGCGCATTGCGGGTATCCCGGGCCGCCTACGGTCTGAAACCGAGTCGACCCTATCGCGAGCAGGCTCGCTCCCACATTTGACCGTGCCCCCCCAATAATAAAAAGAGAACCCGAAGATGCCCGTACCCGATCCGTTTCGCGAAGGCATGGCCCGAGGCTGGAAAACCTACAACGGCTCACAACTGACCCAGGACCTGACACTCGAAGCAGACGTGGCGATCATCGGCAGCGGTGCCGGCGGCGGCACCACCGCCGAAATCCTCAGCGCGGCCGGTTACAAAGTGCTGCTGATCGAGGAAGGCCCGCTCAAGACCAGCAGCGACTTCAAACTGCTCGAAGACCAGGCCTACAGCAGCCTCTATCAGGAAGGCATCGGCCGCATGAGCAAGGATGGCGCAATCACCATCCTCCAGGGCCGGGCGGTGGGCGGCACCACGCTGATCAACTGGACCTCCAGTTTCCGCACCCCGGAACCGACCCTGGAACACTGGGCCAAAGAGCACAACGTCAAGGGTCACAGCCCGGCGGACATGGCACCGTGGTTCGAGAAAATGGAGCAGCGCCTGGGCGTCGCGCCGTGGATGGTGCCGCCCAACGCCAACAACGATGTGATCCGCAAGGGCTGCCAGGAACTCGGTTACAGCTGGCACGTCATCCCGCGCAACGTTCGCGGCTGCTGGAACCTCGGCTACTGCGGCATGGGCTGCCCGACCAACGCCAAGCAATCGATGATGGTCACCACCATTCCGGCGACCCTGGAAAAAGGCGGCGAGCTGCTTTATCTGGCCCGCGCCGAAAAACTCATGATCAGCGGCGACAAGATCACCGGCCTGCACTGCTCGGCGATGGATGATCGCTGCGTCGCACCGACCGGGCGCACCATCACGGTCAAGGCACGGCATTTCGTGCTGGCCGGTGGCGGCATCAACAGCCCGGCCTTGCTGATGCGCTCCGGGGCACCCGACCCGCACAAGCGCCTGGGCAAACGTACGTTCCTGCACCCGGTGAACATGTCCGCCGCGTTGTTCGACGAAGTCGTCAACCCGTTCTACGGCGCGCCGCAGTCGATCTATTCCGACCATTTCCAGTGGCAGGACGGCACAACCGGCAAAATGTCCTTCAAACTGGAGGTCCCGCCATTGCATCCGGCGCTGGCCGCAACCTTGCTCGGCGGTTTCGGGCAGGAGAATTCGCAACACATGGCCAATCTGCCCCATACCCACGCCATGCTGGCGTTGCTGCGGGACGGCTTTCACCCGGACAGCCCCGGTGGCAGCGTCGAATTGCGCAGCGACGACACACCGGTGCTGGATTACCAACTCTCACCTTACGCCTGGGATGGCTTGCGCCGGGCATTCCACAGCATGGCCGAGATCCAGTTTGCCGGTGGCGCCAAGGCCGTCATGCCGATGCACGCCGACGCCCGTTACGTGAAGACCCTCGCCGAAGCCCGTACGCTGATTGATGGCCTGAGCCTGGAGTTGTATCGCACGCGCCTGGGCAGTGCCCATGTGATGGGCGGCTGCGCCATGGGTGAAGACCCGACAAATGCTGTGACCGACAGCCTCGGCCGGCACCATCAGTTGGGCAATCTGTCGATCCACGACGGCTCGCTGTTCCCCACCAGCATTGGCGCCAACCCGCAGCTGTCGGTCTACGGACTGACCGCACAACTGGCGACTTCCCTGGCCGAGCGTTTAAAAAACTCATGAAAATGACGATTATTCCCATCGTCTATAGTGCTTTCTTACCCAACAGGCGACTTGGCCGACCGGGAAGGCTGCGATACCATCCGACTCCCCAACGGATTCCCGCCAGGACGACGCGATGAACCGAGTGTTGTACCCAGGTACCTTCGACCCTATTACCAAGGGCCATGGCGATCTGGTCGAACGCGCCTCGCGCCTGTTCGATCACGTGATCATCGCCGTCGCGGCCAGCCCGAAGAAAAACCCGCTGTTTCCTCTGGAACAACGGGTGGAACTGGCGCGCGAGGTCACTAAACATCTGCCGAACGTTGAAGTCGTCGGTTTCTCGACGCTGCTGGCGCATTTCGCCAAAGAGCAGAATGCCAACGTGTTCCTGCGTGGTTTGCGCGCGGTGTCGGACTTCGAATACGAATTCCAGCTGGCCAACATGAACCGCCAACTGGCGCCGGATGTGGAAAGCCTGTTCCTGACCCCGTCCGAGCGTTATTCGTTCATCTCCTCGACGCTGGTCCGTGAAATTGCGGCCCTGGGTGGCGATATCACCAAGTTCGTACACCCTGCGGTGGCGGACGCCCTGACCGAGCGCTTCAAGAAATAACCCCGCAATACTGTAGGAGCGAGCCTGCTCGCGATGGACGTCAACGATAACGCGGGAAACCTGACACCCCGCGGCGTTCTCGGCTTCATCGCCAGCAGGCTGGCTCCTACAGTGCGTCGCACCTGCGTGCAACACGGGCGCCAATGCGGCACAATTACACGCATTGGTTTATTGCGCCCGGGCCTGCCGCCCCGGCTGGAGTTAGCATGTCCCTGATCATCACCGACGATTGCATCAACTGCGACGTCTGCGAACCCGAGTGTCCGAACGCCGCCATTTCCCAGGGCGAAGAGATCTACGTGATCGACCCGAACCTGTGCACCCAGTGTGTCGGCCACTACGACGAACCGCAGTGCCAGCAGGTCTGCCCGGTGGATTGCATTCCACTGGACGAAGCCCATCCGGAGACTGAAGAGCAGTTGATGGAGAAGTACCGCAAGATTACCGGCAAGGCTTGAATGTTGTAGTGTTCTTTTGGGCGTCATCGCGAGCAAGCTCGCTCCCACATTAGATCTGGGCCGTTCACAAATCCCCTGTGGGAGCGAGCTTGCTCGCGAAGGCGTCATCAGCCTCACTGAAGCTATGACTGACTTTCAGCTCTGACAGCGCGGGCAAAAAACGCTGGCGCGCTGCCCCAGCTTCACTTCCCGCAGCCCCGTGCCACAGACCTTGCAGTGTTCGCCACCACGGCCGTACACGAACAGTTCCTGCTGGAAATAACCGGGCTGACCGTCACCACCGATAAAGTCCCGCAACGTTGTACCGCCGCGCTCGATGGCGGCCGCCAGGATGCGCTTGATCTCGATGGCCAGTTTCAAATACCGCGCACGGGAAATGCTCTTGGCTTCGCGGCGCGGGTCGATTCCGGCGGCGAACAACGCTTCGGTCGCATAGATATTGCCGACGCCCACCACCACCGCGTTATCCATGATGAACGGCTTGACCGCCATCGAACGGCCACGGGACTGCTGGAACAGGCGTTCGCCGTCGAACAGGTCGGTCAGCGGTTCCGGCCCCAGGCGAATCAGCAATTCGTGATTGAGCGGATCGAGGCTCCAGAGCATGGCGCCGAAGCGCCGCGGATCGGTGTAACGCAGGGCCAGGCCCGACTCCAGTTCGATGTCCACATGCTCATGCTTGGCCGCCGGCAACCCGGCCTCCACCAGACGCAAGTTGCCTGACATGCCCAAATGGCTGATCAAGGTGCCGACTTCGGCGTTGATCAGCAGGTATTTGGCGCGCCGCTCCACCAATACGATGCGCTGGCCGGACAGGCGCACATCGAGGTCCTCGGGGATCGGCCAACGCAGACGGCGATCACGCACGATCACCCGGCTGACGCGCTGGCCTTCCAGGTACGGCGCGATGCCGCGACGGGTGGTTTCGACTTCTGGCAATTCAGGCATGGTGCTCTCGGATCAGGCGCATGGCCTGGAAAGGTCCGACACTCAGCGATGAGTGCCGAGGTCGCGGATCGTCTGCTTGAGGGTCTCGAAGTCGTAGTCCGAGAGGCCGACATAATCGAGCACCAGCGGCGCGATGCTGTTCCACTCGTGATCTTCGGCCTGATTGCCCAGCACCCGATGCGACGCGCAAATGTGTTCGGCCATTTTCAGGATCGCCAACAGGTTCTTCAACGAACTGTTGCGCGAAGTCTCATCGCTGAACACCGCCAACGCATTGTGATGATTGGCGATCGCCGCGCTCACGTGCTCCGGCAGACGCCAGGACTTGGCCGTGTAATAACCGACCACCGAGTGATTGGTATTGAACACCTGATTCTCCGTGTCCACCACCCGGCATTCGGCGCTGGCGTTGGCATAGGCCTGCTCCAGAACACCCATGTAGTCGGGGAAACGCTGGAGCATCAAGGGCACGCCACAGTCGTGGAACAGGCCCAGGGCATAGGCTTCGTCGCCATTTTCAACGCCGATGCGCTTGGCCAGGGTCAGGCAGGTCATGGCCACGTCCTGAGCGGTGTCCCAGAAACGGTTCAGGGTGACAATGGTGTCGTCATTCATCTCGCCCTTGATCGACTGCGCATTGATCAGGTTGATGACCGAGCGGCTGCCCAGCAGATTGACCGCGCGCTGGATCGAGGCAATCTTGTTGCTCAGCCCGTAATACGGCGAATTGACGATCTTCAGCAGGGAACCGGAAAGACCCGGATCCTGGGATATCAGCTTGGCAATGACTTCCAGATCCGGGTCGGGCATGTACTGCTCCATCTGCAAATCCACCATGATCTGCGGCTGGGCCGGTACGCTGATGCCCTGCAGGGCGTGTTGGATCTGTTCGGAAGTCAGCTCTTGGGACATAGGTACACACTCTGGGTCAGACGGCGATTCTAACCTTTATGAAGTTGGATCCGACATACCAAATCGCAAGACAACCCTCGCCACATGTCCACTTGCAGGCCAATCCGGGGTCTCAACACGCTATACTCCCGCTCTTTTTTCCGGAGCGACGACATGTCCCTGCCTAGCCTGCGCCTCAAAGCCAACGCCGACCGTCGTCTGCGCAACGGTCACTTGTGGGTCTACAGCAACGAAATCGATGTAGCCGCTACGCCTTTGCACGGTTTCAAGGCCGGCGACCAGGCGATCCTCGAAGCCGCCGGCGGCAAACCGCTGGGCATCGTCGCCATGAGCCCGAACAACCTGATCTGCGCCCGTGTGCTGTCGCGCGACATCAAGCTGCCGCTGGACAAATCGCTGCTGGTGCACCGCCTGAACGTGGCCCTGTCCCTGCGCGAGCGCCTGTTCGACAAGCCGTTCTATCGCCTGGTCTACGGCGACTCCGACCTGCTGCCTGGCCTGGTGGTTGACCGTTTCGGCGACATCCTGGTGGTGCAGATCGCTTCGGCGACCATGGAAGCCCATAAAGACGACGTGATCGCGGCGCTGACCCAAGTGCTCAAGCCAAGCGGCATCCTGTTCAAGAACGACTCCGCCGCCCGTGACGCCGAAGGCCTCACCCGCTACGTCGAAACCGTGTTCGGCCTGGTGCCGGAGTGGGTCGCACTGGAAGAGAACGGCGTGAAATTCGAAGCACCGGTCATCCAGGGCCAGAAAACCGGCTGGTTCTACGACCACCGCATGAACCGCGCACGCCTGGCGCCGTACGCCAAAGGCAAACGCGTGCTGGACCTGTACAGCTACATCGGCGGCTGGGGCGTGCAGGCTGCCGCGTTCGGCGCCAGCGAAGTGTTCTGCGTCGATGCCTCGGCCTTCGCCCTTGACGGCGTCGAGCGCAACGCCGCGCTGAACGGCTTCGCCGAGAAAATGACCTGCATCGAAGGCGACGTGTTCGAAGCCCTCAAAGAGCTGAAAGCCAGCGAAGAACGCTTCGACGTGATCGTGGCCGACCCACCGGCGTTCATCAAACGCAAGAAAGACATGAAAAACGGCGAAGGCGCCTACCGCCGCCTGAACGAGCAAGCCATGCGCCTGCTCACCAAGGACGGCATCCTGGTCAGCGCATCGTGCTCGATGCACCTGCCGGAAGACGACCTGCAGAACATCCTGCTGACCAGCGCCCGTCACCTGGACCGCAACATCCAGATGCTGGAACGCGGCGGCCAGGGCCCGGATCATCCGGTGCACCCGGCGATTGCGGAAACCCGTTACATCAAGAGCATTACTTGCCGGTTGTTGCCGAACAGCTAAAACGCAAATCCATGTAGGAGCGAGCTTGCTCGCGATAGTCGTCAACGATAACGCGGGGAACCTGATACCCCGCGGCGTCTTTGATTTCATCGCGAGCAGGCTCGCTCCTACAGAGGTTCCCGGCATCAAAACAGGAAGCCTCCTACAGCGCTTTTGATTGAACTCCCTGCGTCCCAGACTAGTATCGGTTTCTGGTTTCAAGCATGAACGCTTGATCACTCCGGAAAACAAAAACAATGTCTGAGTCCTCTTACCCAGCTCTAAGTAGCGACCTGAAACGCCAACGGGCCTCCCGCTTTATCCTCATTACCAACATCTCGTTGATCAGTTTTTTTCCCGCTGAATATCCTCCTGCCTTCTTTTCCTGCCTTGGCCGGGGAGTTCAACACTTCAACCTCAGAAATCGCCCTATCCACCAGCCTGTTCACGCTGGTTTTTGCGATTTCTCAATTAATAACCGGCCCGCTCTCGGATAAGTGGGGGCGCAAGGAAGTTCTTCTTGGGTGCATCGTTGTTTCTACGCTCGGCTCGATAGGGTGCGTGCTGGCTACAGACTATCCGGGCTTCCTGCTATATCGCGTCATCCAGGCAATCGGGTGTGGTTTCTTTGTACTGGGTCATGCACTGGTGGAGGACTTGTTCGAAGAACAGGATCGCGCCCGAGTGCGAATTTATTACATGACACTAAGCGGCTCCTTTGTTGCACTATCGCCGCTATTGGGATCATGGTTGCAAACCACGTTCGATTGGCAGGGAAGTTTTTATGGTTTTGCGATCATGGCGCTCGGTATGTTTATCCATGCCCAAGTAATACTGCCATCCAAAGCAGTCAGCCATCAAAGAACACCGGTTTCCGTTCTACGCACACTGAAATCCATTGTTGGAAATCGAGACTTCATCCGCTACTGGTGGATTGCCGCGTTAGTGTTTGCCTGTTACTTCGCATTGATCAGCGTGACGCCGCTGATTTTCATGGATGAGTTGAAGTTATCCGAATACCAGTACGCGCTAGTGCTTATGGTGTATGGGTTGGCTTACTTCCTTGGTGGAGTAGTTGCCAGCGCCGTGCAGAAACACATCTCCCTCACACTACAAATCAACATCGGGCTCGGATTGCTGGGTGCCGCCGGTGTGTTGTTAGCATTGATCGTCAATTATGAATTGATGACAACTATCACCCTTCTCATACCGATGCTGATCAGTGCTCTGGCAGTCACCCTTGTGCGACCTGCCGCAATTTCCGCAGCCATGTTGCTGTTCTCAAACAGCGCCGGAACGGCAGCATCTGCAGGCAATAGCATTATGTTCATCACCGCCGCGGTCAGCAGCGCTGCGCTCGCACAAACCGGGGGCAATTTGCTGATGACCATTGCTGTTGGCTTCATCGCCTTCAGCCTTTGGGGGTTGCTGACGAATGCCAGGATAGGGCACTGACCTGTAGGAGCGAGCTTGCTCGCGATGGTCGTCAACGATAACGCGGGGAGTCTGGTGCCCCGCGGTGTTCTCGGGTCCATCGCGAGCAAGCTCGCTCCTACATTTACATGACATATCCAGAACCACTGTCACTGCGACAAGCACCCATTGCATACCTATCGTTTCTCTTCACATCTCAGAAGAGGACAACGGAATGTCCAGCACGCCGAAAGCCCATCAATTACGTACCGGTCGTCATTCAGAGCCTGGTCGCATCTATCTACTGACCGCAGTCACCCATGAACGGCAACCGATCTTCAAGGATTGGCGCATGGGTCGTCTGGTGGTGCAGGAATTCAGAAAAGCTCAGGAAACCGGCATTGCCACCTCTGTAGCCTGGGTGGTGATGCCAGACCATTTTCACTGGCTGGTGGAACTGCATAACGGTGATTTACCGAAACTGATGCAAGCCACTAAATCCCGCTGTGCACGACACATCAATAAGCAGCGAAGTCTGTGTGCACCGGTATGGCAAAAGGGCTACTTCGACCGAGCCTTGCGTCGCGAGGAAGATTTGAAAGCAGCAGCGCGATACATCATCGCCAACCCATTGCGCGCTGGGCTTGTCGCTCATGTAGGTGATTACTCGCTGTGGGATGCCATTTGGCTCTAATACACCCCCAACCGTGTAGGAGCGAGCTTGCTCGCGATGGTCGTCAACGATAACGCGGGAAACCTGGTACCCCGCGGCGTTCTCAGGTTCATCGCGAGCAGGCTCGCTCCTACAGAAAACGCGCCCGCACGTCTCGTAAGCGCCGCCTCCAGGTTTGCAGGCATTCCCTCCAGCCGCCAGCCGTGTAGAATCGCGAACATTCATCGCCAGTCATCCCCGGCGGGTTTATGAGCTCAAGCTGAAGCGCGCGGCGATCCCGCAAAGTTATCGGCAACTTCCGGACACGCGGCCATTTCTGAGTGTTCCAGACGTCAATAGAAGCTCACTTCCCTTTTGATACCTGATTAGCCGCCCGGAGTGCTTCATGCCTGATTACCGCTCGAAAACATCCACCCACGGCCGCAACATGGCCGGTGCACGCGCACTGTGGCGCGCCACGGGGATGAAAGATGACGACTTCAAGAAGCCGATCATCGCCATTGCCAACTCGTTCACCCAGTTCGTACCGGGCCACGTGCACCTCAAGGACCTGGGGCAACTGGTCGCCCGCGAGATCGAACGCGCTGGCGGCGTGGCCAAGGAATTCAACACCATCGCTGTCGATGACGGCATCGCCATGGGCCACGACGGCATGCTGTATTCGCTGCCGAGCCGCGAGATCATCGCCGACTCCGTCGAGTACATGGTCAACGCCCACTGCGCCGACGCCATTGTCTGCATTTCCAACTGCGACAAGATCACCCCTGGCATGCTGATGGCGTCCCTGCGCCTGAACATCCCGGTGATCTTCGTCTCCGGCGGCCCGATGGAAGCCGGCAAGACCAAACTCGCCTCCCACGGCCTCGACCTGGTCGACGCCATGGTGATCGCCGCCGACTCCAGCGCTTCTGACGAGAAAGTCGCTGAGTACGAGCGCAGCGCCTGCCCGACCTGCGGTTCGTGCTCCGGCATGTTCACCGCCAACTCGATGAACTGCCTGGTTGAAGCGCTGGGCCTGGCCTTGCCGGGCAACGGCTCGACCTTGGCCACCCACAGCGACCGCGAGCAGCTGTTCCTGCAGGCCGGCCGCACCATCGTTGAGCTGTGCAAGCGTTACTACGGCGAGAACGACGAGTCGGTATTGCCGCGCAACATCGCCAACTTCCAGGCCTTCGAAAACGCCATGACCCTGGACATCGCCATGGGCGGTTCCACCAACACCATCCTGCACTTGCTGGCCGCTGCCCAGGAAGCCGAGATCGATTTCGACCTGCGCGACATCGACCGTCTGTCCCGTCACGTGCCGCAACTGTGCAAGGTCGCGCCGAACATCCAGAAGTACCACATGGAAGACGTGCACCGCGCCGGCGGCATCTTCAGCATCCTCGGCTCGCTGGCCCGTGGCGGCCTGCTGCACACCCAGCTGCCGACCGTGCACAGCCGCAGCATGGAAGAAGCCATCGCCAAGTGGGACATCACCCAGACCAACGACGAAGCCGTGCACCACTTCTTCAAGGCAGGTCCGGCGGGCATCCCGACACAAACCGCGTTCAGCCAGTCGACCCGTTGGGAAACCCTGGACGACGACCGTGAAAACGGCTGCATCCGCAGTGTGGAGCACGCTTACTCGAAAGAGGGCGGCCTGGCCGTGCTCTACGGCAACATCGCCCTGGACGGCTGCGTGGTGAAAACCGCTGGCGTCGACGAGTCGATCCACGTCTTCGAAGGCAACGCGAAGATCTTCGAAAGCCAGGACAGCGCCGTACGCGGCATTCTCGCCGACGAAGTGAAGGAAGGCGACATCGTCATCATTCGCTACGAAGGCCCGAAAGGCGGCCCGGGCATGCAGGAAATGCTCTACCCGACCTCGTACCTGAAATCCAAAGGCCTGGGCAAAGCCTGCGCCCTGCTCACCGACGGCCGTTTCTCCGGCGGCACCTCGGGCCTGTCCATCGGCCACGCTTCGCCTGAAGCGGCTGCCGGCGGCGCGATCGGCCTGGTGCAGGACGGCGACAAAGTGCTGATCGACATTCCGAACCGCTCGATCAACCTGTTGGTCAGCGACGAAGAACTGGCCTCGCGCCGGGTCGAGCAGGACAAGAAAGGCTGGAAACCGGTGGAAGTGCGTCCACGTAAAGTGACCACTGCACTGAAAGCCTACGCCCTGCTGGCCACCAGTGCCGACAAGGGTGCCGTGCGTAACAAAGCGATGCTTGACGGGCTGTAAGCCTCAAGCATCGAACATAAAAATGCCCCGCCCAGTGCGGGGCATTTTTGTTTGCACAGATCCACTGTAGGAGCGAGCTTGCTCGCGATGGAAGCAAGGACGACACGTTAAACCAGAAAGAACGCGTCATCGTTAACGACCATCGCGAGCAAGCTCGCTCCTACAGTTAACAGCGTTTCCATTATTCCTGCGGGTCGAGGTTATCCAGCGCCTGGTTCACCGCCAGTTCGCCCAGCATGATGACCTGCGCTATCCCCAGCATCGTGCTGCGTTGAGAGCCTTCCAGCAGTCCGGCGAAATCGCTGGCCATGACATTGGCCGAGGCTAGGGATTCGCAGGCGTGGGCCAACAGGGTTTCGGTGTCGAGGCCCGGTGCGATGACGAATGTTTGGCTGGGTTTGCGCGGGGTGGCGTTGATGCGGGTGGACAGGTTGTCGGTATTTGGGGGATCGGGGGTAATTTTGAGCATAGATAAAACTCCTTACACCATAAGACAAGGAGCCATCACCCTCGCTACCAAACGAATAGGTGGCGGCCATGCGCAGGTTGGTAGACCGGGGTGTAAGGAAACCGGCGCGCCCGAAAGCGCCCTGTGCATGACCACCATAAAAAGCAGAGACGCAAGAACGTCTGCAAATCATGAGGCGTTGCACCCTACACAGCCGGGCTACCAAACCCGATCACTGATGTTCAGTGACAGGTAGACGGTAGAGTCCGGGGGTAAGGCGCACAAGCCGGCGGATTCTGGCGTAGTCGTAGTCCCTTACGCAAGAATGCGTAGGTTGCGACTGTCAGGAGATGTCGATCAAGCGGAGTCTTTCATTGCACCGACTGGCCTCATCGCGAGCAAGCTCGCTCCCACAGGGGATCTACGGTGTTCACACAGTCTGTGTTTCACCCGAGATCTTTGTGGGAGCGAGCTTGCTCGCGATGGAGGCGACTCGGCTTTATTGAATCTCTTCCGGCTTCACGACCACCCAGTTCTTGTCGGCAGTCACCGTCAAGCCTTCCTTGGCCTGGGCCGCGGCGTTCTTGGCCATCATGCCTTGGATCTGGGTCATGTACTTGTCCTTGCGGTTGACCCACAGGTGGATGCCGCCCTTGGCCACGTCAACACTGTGGAACAGCATGTAGCCGTCACTGCTCGGGGTATCGCCGCCAACCAGCACCGGTTTTTTCCACTGATCGATGTAGGTCAGGATCGCCGCCTGTTTGCCGGCCATCCAGGTCGCCGGGGTCCACAGGTACGGGGTCAGTTCCAGGCCGAGGTTGGCCTTCTCGTCATATTTGCCGTCAGTGATCTGCTTGCGCGCGGTGGTCAGTTCGCCCGTCTTCGGGTCCTTGAGCAGCAGCGACACGCCGATCACGTTCTGCGGTTTGACGTTGTAGCCGTACTTCGGATCGGCCGCGACCATGCGCACCAGTTCTTCGGAGGCGGCGGTCATCACGTAGACCTCGATGCCGTTCTCCATCAGCTTGTTGTACAACTCTTGCTGGCCGGTGAAGATTTTCGGCGGATTGACGTCGAGCTTCTTGAGCACGTCGCCTTCGTAATAAGTCGCCGGTACCGGCTTGCCAGACGCCATCATCTCGTCGACGTAGCCCTTGAGTTCCTTGAGGGTAAAGCCGGAGAAGACCTGGGCGACCCATGGATAGCAAACCATGTCGTCGAGTTCGCAGAGGCGGTAGTAGTAGCTGAACAGGCTTTCCTTGTGGTCGGCGGTGTCCTTGAACGGAATCAGTTTCAGAGAGGGATCGAGCTTGTCGCGGGTGATCAGGCCCTTGTTCTCCATGAACGGCAGCAACGACTCTTCGAGGTCGTAGCGGTAACTGGTGTTGTCCATGTCGAACACCGCGTAGTTACCCTTGTTGGCGTTGGCGGCGATCATCGCGTCCAGCGCCTTGGCCTGATCGGCTGGCCAGTGTTTCAGATCCGTTGCGAAAACCTGGCCGGCAAGGCCCAGGCAAAGTGCTGCAGCCAGTAATTTCGGTGCGAACTTCATTGGCGTTTCTCCCTGAATGTGAAAGAGATCGACGCTAACAAATAAGTGTGACAGTCCTCGTCTGTCAGCGACCGCCCGCGTCCCTTTCGCGCCAGTTGCATTTCTGACAGCGACATCCGCTTATTCCAAAAACGACGGATATCATACGTTTTTGATATTAATTCATTAGTTTTCAAGCTGTTAGGCTTGCCGGTTCGCGGTTGCCCAAGGGTGCAACCAGCACAAGTCTTATCGGAGTCTTCATGAATCTGCCGCTGATCCTCAATCTGCTGGTGTTCCTCGCCCTGCTCTTCGGCCTGGCGCAAACCCGCCACACGACATGGAGCCTGGCGAAAAAAGTCCTGCTCGCGCTGGTGCTGGGCGTGGCGTTCGGTGTGGCGTTGCACACGGTCTACGGTGCCGGCAACCCGGTACTGAAAGCCTCGATCGGCTGGTTCGATCTGGTGGGCAATGGTTATGTGCAATTGCTGCAAATGATCGTGATCCCGCTGGTGTTCGCCTCGATCCTCAGCGCCGTGGCTCGTCTGCACAACGCTTCGTCGCTGGGCAAGATCAGCTTCCTGACCATCGGCACGCTGCTGTTCACCACGGCCATTGCGGCGCTGATCGGCATCGGCCTGACCAACCTGTTCGGCCTGACCGCCGAAGGCCTGGTGGCCGGCACTCAGGAAATGGCGCGCCTGCAAACCATCCAGACCGATTACGCCGGCAAGGTCGCCGACCTGAATGTGCCGCAGCTGCTGCTGTCGTTCATTCCGCAAAACCCCTTCGCCGATCTGGCGCGGGCCAAGCCGACCTCGATCATCAGCGTGGTGATTTTCGCTGCGTTCCTGGGTGTCGCGGCGCTGCAATTGCTCAAGGACGATGCCGAGAAAGGTCAGAAAGTGATCAACGCCATCGACACCCTGCAAGCCTGGGTGATGCGTCTGGTGCGCCTGGTGATGAAGCTGACCCCGTACGGCGTGCTGGCGCTGATGACCAAAGTGGTCGCCGGTTCCAACCTGCAAGACATCATCAAGCTCGGCAGTTTCGTGGTGGTGTCCTACATCGGTCTGGGCCTGATGTTCGTGGTGCATGGCGTGCTGGTGTCGACCGCCGGGATCAACCCGCTGCGGTTCTTCCGCAAGATCTGGCCGGTGCTGACGTTTGCGTTCACCAGCCGTTCCAGCGCAGCGACGATTCCGTTGAGCATCGAAGCGCAGACCAGCCGCCTGGGCATCCCGCAATCCATTGCCAGTTTCGCCGCCTCGTTCGGCGCGACCATTGGCCAGAACGGCTGTGCCGGTCTGTACCCGGCGATGTTGGCGGTGATGGTGGCACCGACCGTGGGCATCAACCCGCTGGACCCATTGTGGATCGCGACGCTGGTGGCGATTGTGACGCTGAGCTCGGCCGGTGTGGCCGGTGTCGGTGGTGGCGCGACCTTTGCCGCGTTGATCGTGCTGCCGGCGATGGGCTTGCCGGTGTCACTGGTGGCGTTGCTGATTTCGGTCGAGCCGCTGATTGATATGGGGCGTACGGCGCTGAACGTGAGTGGTTCGATGACGGCCGGGGCGATTACCAGCCAGGTGATGCAGCAGACCGATAAGGCGCTGCTGGATGCAGATGAGCATTCGGCGTTGGCGCAGGCTTGAGTAGCGTCTGATAGACCGCTATCGCGAGCAAGCTCGCTCCCACAGGGATCTGTGGTGCTCACACAATTTGTGATTCACCTCAAAACACTGTGGGAGCGAGCTTGCTCGCGATGCTTTTAGGCTTTTTCCCAGACTTCGAAGCTATACGCCGGCTTGTCGCCTTCCGCCGGATTCGGCACATCCGATACCAGTTTCCATTCCTTCAAATCAAACTCCGGAAACCACGCATCCCCTTCCGGACTCAGCGCCACGCGGGTCAGGTACAACCGGTCAGCCTGTGTCAGTCCTTGCGCATACAACTGCGCGCCGCCAATCAGCATCAATTCATCGACGCCCTGTTCCTTCGCCCATGCTTCGGCGCGAACGACGGCGGCTTCCAGCGACGGATAAACTTCCGCGCCTTCGAGTTGCAGATCCGCCTGGCGACTGACCACGATGTTCAGGCGGCCCGGCAGCGGACGACCGAGAGAATCCCAGGTCTTGCGACCCATGATGATCGGCTTGCCGAGGGTGGTGGCCTTGAAATATTTGAAGTCCCCCGGCAAGTGCCAGGGCATGCTGTTGTCGACGCCGATCACACGGTTTTCACCGAGGGCTGCGATCAGGCTGAGGGGGAGTGATTTAGTCATGCCGGCGAGGATACCAGAGCCTCGCTTTCGCCGATAAGCGCCACAGCGGTTATGCTCACAGCTCATTTAAGCGACGGGATGCCGCGTGACTGAACTCAATACCCTCTGGCTGACAGAAACCATCCGCCTGCGCGAAGAACACGCAGGCCCCCTGGAAGACCTGGAAGCCAACCGACTGGCCCGCAGCGCCGGCGGCGATTTGCCAGCGCGCATTCAACGTCGCGCCCTGTGGCTGGCTGAACGCGATGGCCTGACTGCAGCCCTCAAACACTGGCTGCAAGGCGCACGACTGGCGCTGATCGTAATGGCCGTGCTGGCGGTGATCAGCGGTGCCGGCCTAGCCTTCGCGGCTATGGGCGACGGCCTGCACCCGGTGAATGTGTTCTGGGCCTTGGGCAGCCTGCTCGGGCTCAATCTGGTCCTGTTGCTGAGTTGGGCGTTGGGACTGGTGTTTGCCGGCGAACACGGCGCCAGCCTCGGACGCCTGTGGCTATGGCTCAGCGAAAAACTCGCTCGTGACGCCAAAGCCGCGCAGTTGGCCCCCGCCCTGCTCCTGTTACTGCAACGGCAGAAACTCAATCGCTGGGCCATCGGTGTGCTGGTCAACAGCCTGTGGTTGCTGGCGATGCTCAGCGCGCTGGTGATCCTGCTGATGTTGATGGCGACCCGGCGCTACGGCTTCGTCTGGGAAACCACGATCCTCAGTGCCGACACCTTTATCGCCGTCACCCAGGCGCTGGGTGCGTTGCCGGCCCTGCTTGGCTTCAGTGTGCCGACCGTGGAGATGATTCGCGCCAGTGGCGATGCCGCACTGAACATCGAAAGCGCCCGCCAGGCCTGGGCCGCCTGGCTGGTGGGCGTACTGCTGGTCTACGGCGTTTTGCCGCGCCTGCTGCTCGCGCTGTTTTGCCTGTGGCGCTGGAAGACAGGGCAAACGGCGCTGCGTCTGGATTTGAACCTGCCCGGTTACGCGCAACTGCGTGAACGCTTGATGCCCACCAGCGAGCGCCTCGGCGTCAGCGATGCGGCACCGGCGCAACTGCATCGCGTGGAAAGCGGTGTCACCGAGCAGCAAAGCGACGGCGCGCTGTTGGTCGCCATCGAACTGGACGACCAACGCCCGTGGCCACCGCCATTGCCGAAAAACGTCAGTAACGCCGGCATCCTCGACAGTCGCGAGTCGCGGCACAAACTCCTCGAACAACTGAGCCGCTTTCCCCCGGCACGCCTGGCCATCGCCTGCGATCCACAGCGCTCGCCGGATCGCGGCAGCCTGGCCTTGATTGCCGAACTGGCCCGCAGCGCCAGCGCCACCCGCGTGTGGTTGTTGCAGGCGCCGCCCGGTGAAGCGCTGGACGCCGAACGCCTGGGCGATTGGCACGTGGCGCTGCAACAGCTTGAGTTGCCGTTTGCCGATTGTGCACCGATGAACTGGCTGGAGACGGGTCATGACTGACACCAGGAAGCAGCCTCTGAAACTTGCCGTGGTCGGTCACACCAACGTCGGTAAAACCTCGTTGTTGCGCACCCTGACCCGCGACGTCGGTTTCGGTGAAGTGTCCCATCGTCCCAGTACCACGCGGCACGTCGAAGGCGCACGGCTGTCGGTGGACGGCGAGCCACTGCTCGACCTCTACGACACCCCTGGCCTGGAAGACGCCATCGCCCTGCTCGATTATCTCGAGCGCCTGGAACGCCCAGGTGAACGCCTCGACGGTCCGGCACGCCTGGCGCGTTTCCTGGATGGCAGCGAAGCCCGGCAACGCTTCGAACAGGAAGCCAAGGTGCTGCGCCAGTTGCTGGCGTCGGATGCCGGTCTTTATGTGATCGACGCCCGTGAGCCGGTGCTGGCCAAGTATCGCGACGAGCTGGAAGTGTTGGCCAGTTGCGGCAAACCCTTGCTGCCGGTGCTGAATTTCGTCAGCAGCGCCAACCACCGCGAACCGGCCTGGCGTGAAGCGCTGGCGCGGCTGGGCTTGCATGCCCTGGTGCGTTTCGACAGTGTCGCGCCGCCAGAAGATGGCGAACGTCGACTCTATGAAAGTCTGGCCCTGTTGCTGGAAACGGCCCGGCCGCAACTCGAGCGCCTGATCGCCGATCAGCAGGCCCAGCGTCTGGCTCGCCAGCAAAGCGCGGAGCGATTGATTGCCGAATTGCTGATCGATTGCGCGGCTTGCCGGCGCAGCGTGGTCAGTGAAGCCGAGCAGGAACAACAGGCGATCAGCGAATTGCGCAAAGCCGTACGCCAGCGCGAGCAGCGCTGCGTCGAGGCCCTGCTCAAGCTCTACGCCTTCCGCCCAGAGGATGCCGCGGCCAGTGATTTGCCGCTGCTCGATGGCCGTTGGGGTGATGATCTGTTCAACCCGGAAACCCTCAAGCAACTGGGTGTGCGCGTCGGCGGTGGAATTGCCGCAGGCGCCGCTGCCGGGGCCGGGGTCGATTTGCTGGTGGGCGGGATTACGCTCGGCGCCGCTGCACTGGCCGGCGCCATCGCCGGTGGCGCCCTGCAAACCGCACGCAGTTATGGCAACCGCTTGCTGGGCAAGATCAAGGGCCAGCGAGAACTGACGGTGGATGACAACGTGCTGCGCCTGCTGGCGCTGCGCCAGCGGCAATTGCTGCAGGCGCTGAACGCCCGCGGGCATGCGGCGATGGACAGCATCCAGGTGGCCACGCCTCAGGAAAAGAGCTGGCGCGAAGGCAAGCTGCCCGAGGCGTTGAGCAAGGCGCGGGCGCATCCGCAGTGGTCGTCGTTGAATCCGCATCCGAAGTTGAATCAGGCGGAGCGGCAGGAGCAGGTTGAGGTGTTGGCGCAGCAGTTGTGAACTTGCTGATCGTCAGCTCCAGTTGAACTGCAGATACGCAGTGCTGAGCTGTGAGACGCGCTGCTGATCCACCGCATCCTGGTCACCGTCGTTATCCATATCGAAGTGGATCAGCCAATCCATCTTCCCGTCGTTGTTGGTGTCATAGGCGGACGCGGTGTAAACGATAGTTTGATCCGACGGTTTGCCGACGCCTTCATGAAAGTGCAGGCGCACGGTGTCTGGCGAACCGTCGTTGGCGAAATCTTCGGTGAATATCTTCAAATAGCGATCCCAGGTATCGCCGCGGTTGAACCATTTGAGCTGCAAGTAGGCGTTGGCAAACGACCTGAGCAACCGCTCGTCCTTGATGTTTTCCTTACCATCGTTGTTCACATCACCGACCTGGAAATCAACCTTGCCATCAGCCGTGATATCCAGCGCATAGGCCTTATGGATGAGCCTGTCCTCTGCCCCGCTACTCTCCTCGAAAAAATGCAGGAGGACGGTGTCGGCCTTGCCGTTCGCGCTGCGGTCCTGGGCAGTCACTTTCAAATAACGCATGGTGGAGTTTCTCATTGAATAAGGGCCGATCAAGCTAGCCCGTCTCGCCGGAACTCTCTGCGCGAACAGTTTCATTTACTTGTAGGGCGTTTCAGCAGGCCTCGCGAGACAAGACTCTGATGGCTTTGTGCCTCAACACTCCTAGATCAATCACCGGCACATGCATCTCCTTGGCCTGTTCATCCCACTGGCGCATGCGCAAACTGACTTCGCACAACGGGTCCTGCTCGAAGGCATCGGCTTCTGCTTCGGTCATCACGCCACCCTGATATTCCAGGGTCCGGCGACTGGCTTCGCTCAGGCGTTCGTAGTACCCAGGCTCCCTGAGTGTCAGATAACGCTTGGCCTGGACGTGGTACTCCACCAACCGAGCCATGCGCTCGCTAAAGCCGGCGCGACGCAGGTATTCGGCGCCCAGCCGTTCGTGGCTGACCACGCCGTAGCCGCCCATGTTCTCGGCACCTTCGGCGCAGATGTGCCCGATATCGTGGAAGAACGCCGCCAGCACGACTTCGTCGTCGAAGCCTTCGGCCATCGCGCATTGGGCGGCCTGGGACATGTGCTCGATCTGCGACACCGGCTCGCCGATGTAATCGCTGTCGCCAAAGCGTTCATAGAGGGCGAAGACCTTGGCGACGGTTTGTTCATGGCTGTGCATCAGAAGTCTCCCGATCAGTGAGATTTGTGGTGAAGGGTAGACCGCTTTCGCGAGCAAGCCCGCTCCCACATTGGAACGCATTTCCCTGTGGGAGCGGGCTTGCCCGCGAAGAGGCCCTTTCAGCCGATGAAGACCTTACTTGGCCGCCACTTTCTCGGACTTGCCATCATAACGCTTGCGCCATTCGGTCAGGATCTCGTCGCGGTTCTTCGAAGCCCAGGCGAAGTCGTTCTTGATCAGGCGCTGTTCGTAGTCGGCTGGCAGTTCGGTCTGCGGCTTGGCGATGCCAGGCTGGGCGAGCACGGCGAAGTTTTCTTTGTAGAGTTCCATCGCCTCGGGGCTGGCGGAGAAGTCAGCCAGTTTCTTCGCGGCTTCCTCGTGGGCAGTGCCTTTGATCACCGCAGTCGCTTCGATCTCCCAGCCCAGGCCTTCCTTCGGCAGGATGATGTCCAGCGGTGCGCCCTGGCGTTTCAGTTGAACGGCCGGGTACTCGAAGGAAATACCGATCGGGAACTCACCCGCAGCCGCCAGTTTGCAAGGCTTGGAACCGGAGTGAACGTACTGGCCGATGTTCTGGTGCAGGCCGTCCATGTAGGCCCAGCCCTGCTTCTCGCCGAAGGTTTGCAGCCAGGCGCTGACGTCGAGGAAGCCGGTGCCGGACGATGCCGGGTTCGGCATGACGATCTTGCCTTTGTACTCAGGCTTGGTCAGGTCTTGCCAGCTCACGGGTTTGGTCAGGCCCTGCTTTTCGGCTTCGACGGTGTTGAAGCAAATGGTCGCGGCCCAGACATCCATGCCGACCCAGGCTGGCGGGTTGGCGGCGTCACGGTAGTTGGCGCCGATCTTGCCCAGGTCCTTCGGTGCATAGCTTTGCAGCATGCCCTGCTGGTCGAGGATCGCCAGGCTGGAAGCCGCCAGGCCCCACACGGCGTCAGCCTGCGGGCGTTCTTTTTCGGCCAGCAACTTGGCAGTGATGATGCCGGTGGAATCGCGCACCCATTTGATTTCGACGTCCGGGTTGGCCTTTTCGAAGGCTTCTTTATAGGTTTTCAGCTGTTCGGATTCGAGGGCGGTGTACACCGTCAACTCGGTTTTCGCCGCGAAGGCGTTCAGGCTGAAAGCAGTGAGGACAGCGGCGGCCAGGGCCATAGGCTTGAACATGATCTTTTCCTGTATTTGAGTTGAGGGGGTGAATCAGTGACCGGGTGCGGTCTGCCGCCAGGCCTGGGAGCGGCGCAGAAAACCGCGCGAGGCCCAGGCCAGCAGCAGGGACACGCCCGCCGAGGTGAACAGAATCAGGGTCGACATCGCCGCCGCGCCGCCGACGTTGCCGGCGTCGTCCATGTTCAGCACCGCCACCGCCGCGAGGATGGTGTCGGGGCTGTAGAGGAAGATCGCCGCCGAGACGGTGGTCATGGCCGAGACGAACAGATAGCGCACGATGTCCAGCAGCGCCGGCAGGCAAATCGGCACGGTGACGCGCAGGTAATGGCGGTACAGCGGCGCCTTGAGCGACAGCGCGGCGGCTTCGAACTCGGCATCGAGTTGACGCAATGCGGTGGTGGCGGTCATTTGCGCGGTGGTCAAATAGTGCGCAATGGTGCAGACGATCAGCAGGGTCATGGTCCCGTACAGCACATGCAGCGGGTTGCCGGTGAGGTTGAAGAAGAAGACATAACCCAACCCCAACACCAGGCCCGGCACCGCCATCGGTACGAAACTGAGCATGCGCAAGGTCAGGTTCAGGCCGCGCTGCCCCCTGGTTTTTTCCATCAGGTAGGCGCCGGTGAAAATCAGCAGGCTGCCGATCAGCGCCGTGCCCAAAGCCATCTTCAAGCTGTTGCCGTAGGCCAGCCAGCCACCGCCGGCGGTTTCATTGAACTGGTAGTGGTTGAGCGACAGCGACAGGTTGTACGGCCAGAACTTCACCAGGGACGAGAACACCGCCATGCCGAACACCAGCAGCAACGCCGCGCTGATCAACAGGACGATGGCCAGGTAGCAAGCGTCGCGCAGCTTCGATGGCGCAGGCTTGAACACCTGGGCGCGACCGCTCATGGAGTCGCCGTGACGCCGACGCAACCAGGCATCAACGCCAAAGCTGAACAGCGCCGGCAGCAACAACACCATGCCGATCAAGGCACCGCGGCCGAATTGCTGTTGGCCGACCACGGCTTTATAGGCTTCCAGTGCCAGCACCTGATAATCGCCACCGACCACCACCGGAACACCGAAATCAGTGATGGTCAGGGTGAACACCAGGCAGAACGCAGCGAAAACCGCCTGACGGGTCGCCGGCCAGGTGATGCTGCGGAACGCTTTCGCCGGACTGGCGCCCATGCTTGAAGCCGCATCGAACAGTCGCGCATCCGCCAGGGACAAGGCCGACAGAAGAATCATCAAGGCGTGCGGGAAGGTATAGATCACCTCACCCAGAACAATGCCCCAGAAGCCGTAGATGTTGTCCGAGAGCAGGCCACGCAGCATGCCCTGGTTGCCGAACAGGTAAACCAGCGCAATACCGGGCAGCATCGACGGCGCCATCAATGGCAGCAGGGAAATGCCACGCCATATGCCCTTGGCGGGAATCAAGGTGCGTTGCAGCGCGTAGGCAAACAAATAAGCCAGAGGTACGACAATCGCCGCGACGCTGAGGGAAACCTTCAGACTGTTGCCGAGCAACCAGTGGAAGTTTTCGCTGGTCACCAGTTCTTTCGCTGCAACCCAACCACCACCCTGCCCGGATTCAGCGCTGAAGCCACGCCAGAAGATCGCCAGCAACGGCATCAATACGGCAACGCCCAACAGCACCAGCAGAAGCACTTTGCCGCCGACCACGAACAGCCGGTCACCGATCTCGGCACGGGAAGTCTGCCGAACCTGCTTGTGTGGCAGCGGCAGCGCGATGTTCGCGCTCATCAGGCAAACACCTGCAGGCTACGCGGTGGCAAGGCGACCATGATCTGCCGGGCGCCAAGGCGCGGCATGGCTTCCGGTGCCAGTTCCGCCAACAGTGCATGGCCCGGCAAATGATCAAGCTCGAAGCTCATGCGGCAGCGGTTGCCGAGAAAGGTGATCTCACGCACCTTGGCCGGGAACAGGTTTTCCTCGTGCACCAGCGGATTGACGTTGATCGCTTCCGGACGGCAGAACAAACGGCCCGACGCGGTCTTGGCACCGCCATCGGCCAGACGCATGCTCATCCCGCCGACCTGGGCGTGACTGTCGCTGCTGCGCTGGAACGGCAACCAGTTGCCCTGGCCGACGAACTCCGCCACGAACGGTGTGGCCGGGCGGTTGTAGATTTCCTGGGGCGTGGCGTACTGCTCGACCTTGCCGTTGTTCATCACGGCGATACGGTCGGCCATCAGCATGGCCTCGTCCTGGTTATGGGTCACCATCAGGGTGGTGATGCCGAGGTTGCGTTGCAGCTGGCGCAGTTCGGTGCACAGATGCTCGCGCACCCGGGCATCGAGGGCCGACATCGGCTCGTCGAGCAGCAACAGCGAAGGCGCCGGGGCCAGAGCGCGAGCCAGTGCAACCCGCTGCTGCTGGCCACCGGACAACTGACCGGGATATTTTTTCTCGCTGCCGCTCAGGCCGACCAGTTCCAGCATCTGACCGACACGCTGGCGAATCTGGTCGCGACCATTGCCGGCAAGGCCGTAGGCAATATTCGCTTCGACGGTGAGATTGGGGAACAACGCGTAGGACTGGAACAGAATGCCGTAGTCCCGCGCCTGGGGCGCCAGGTGGGAAACGTCGCGATCCCCCAGGTACAACTCGCCGCTGTCTTGCTTTTCCAGGCCGGCGATGCAGCGCAGCAAGGTGGTCTTGCCACAGCCCGACGGCCCCAGCAGACACACCAGCTCACCGGCCGCCACGTCGAGTGAAACGTTATCCAGCGCCGTGAAAGCGCCGAAACGTTTCTGTACGCCGCGCACTTTCATCGGTGCGCCGGGATTGGTCAGGGCAGTTGCGATCGAGTTGTTCATGGACGGACCTCATCTGGCAGATGAAGGCCATCCTAGGGTTGTAATGAGTCCGTCATGTGGCAGTAAGGCAAAAACTGCCGATAGTGGTATTCGAGGATTTTGGGTTAAGTTTTGAGTCGCCTGATCAGCCGCCATCGCGAGCAAGCTCGCTCCCACAGGGATTTTGGGTGTTCACACAATTTGTGTTTCACCTCAAAGCCACTGTGGGAGCGAGCTTGCTCGCGATGAGGCCGGTACAGGCCCCCCAGAATTCAGGCCGGCGCCATTTCCTGCGCCAACCCGAGGAACGCCGCCGGCAACCGCGCACCTTTGCGTTCCTTGAGGCAATACAGGTATTCGGGAATCTGCGGTGCATTCTCGATGGTCAGCACCCGCAGTTGCGGATCATGGGGTACTTCCTGGCGGGCGATGATGCTGATGCCGATGTTGCGCAGCACCGCCTCACGGATCGATTCGCGGCTGCCGATCTCCAGCAGCGGCCCGAAACTCACTCCGGCGCTGGCCAGCAACTCTTCGGTCAGGCGTCGGGTGGTCGAGCCCGGTTCGCGCATCAGCAGGGTATGCCCGGCCAGGGCGCCCAGTGGTACGTGATCATGAACCGCCAGTGGATGATTGCGATGCACCGCCAGCACCAGCGGATCGCTGCCGAGCACCCGGCGAACCAGGCGCGCGTCATCGAGCAGCTGCGACGACGCTGCAACATCGACCCGGTAATCTTCCAGCGCTTCGAGCACTTGCTGGGAATTGCCGATTTCCACCGACACCTCCACCTGCGGCAAACGCTCGCGAAAGGTTTTCACCAGGTCAAGGATGTAATACGGCGCCGTGGCGGCAATGCGCAATGTGCCCTGGACCTGGCCGCAGTTACGCAGGAAAAACTCGATGTCGGCTTCCTGCTGCATCAGCACCTTGACCATCGGCAGCAGCCGCGCGCCCTCCTCGCTGACGCTCAGACGCCGACCGCCACGGTAGAACAGCTCGACTGCATACTGGCTTTCGAGGTTGCGGATCTGCGTCGTCACCGTCGGCTGGCTCAGGCCAAGCTTTTTGGCAGCCTGGGTAATGCTGCCCAGGCGGGCCACCATGTAAAACGCCTTCAGCTCGGCACTCAGCACAACCGCCCCTCATTCTTTACTTGCGCAGCAGGCGCAAACCGTTGAACACCACCAGCAAACTCACGCCCATGTCGGCGAACACTGCCATCCACATGGTAGCGACCCCGGCGAAGGTTACCCCAAGAAAGATCGCCTTGATGACCAACGCCAGGGCGATGTTCTGTTTGAGGATGCTCGACGTCTGCCGCGACAGGCGAATGAATGCCGGGATCTTGCGCAGATCATCGTCCATCAGGGCGACATCGGCGGTTTCTATCGCGGTATCGGTGCCAGCGGCGGCCATGGCGAAACCGATCTCGGAGCGCGCCAGTGCAGGCGCGTCGTTGATGCCGTCGCCGACCATGCCGACCCGGTGCCCCTGGGCATAAAGGGCCTCGATAGACTGCAATTTGTCCCCCGGCAACAGGTCGCCCCTGGCTTCGTCGATGCCGACCTGCGCGGCAATGGCCTGCGCGGTGTGGACGTTGTCGCCGGTGAGCATCAGGGTTTTGATGCCCAGGTCATGCAGTTGCTCGATGGCTTCGCGACTGGACGCCTTTACCGTATCTGCCACAGCGAACAGTGCCAAAGGACCGGACGAATCAAGCAGCAGCACCACCGACTTGCCCTGCTTTTCCAGGGCAAACAGTTTTTCTTCCAGCGCCGGCGAGCACAGGCCCAGATCCTCCACCAGACGATGGTTGCCCAAGTGGTAGAGCTGGCCGTTGATCTCCCCGCGCACACCGCGCCCGCCCAGGGCTTCGAAGTTATCCACAATCAGCGTCGCACCCTGGTTATCCACAGCCGCTTTGGCGATCGCCAGGGAAACCGGATGATCCGAACGCCCGGCCAGCGCGGCGGCAATGGCTGGCGCCGATGCATCGGCGGTCGGGTCCAGCGACAGGTAATCGGTCTGCACCGGCTTGCCATGGGTGATGGTGCCGGTCTTGTCCAGGGCCAGGTAGTCGAGCTTGTAACCGCCCTCCAGATAGACGCCGCCCTTGACCAGGATCCCTTTGCGCGCCGCCGCCGCGAGGCCGCTGACGATGGTCACCGGCGTGGAAATCACCAGCGCACACGGGCACGCCACCACCAGCAGCACCAGCGCCCGGTAAATCCAGTCGAACCACAACTCGCCCATGAACAGCGGTGGGATGACCGCCACGGCCAGCGCAAGAACAAACACTGCCGGGGTGTAGATTTTCGAAAACTGATCGACGAATCGCTGGGTCGGCGCCCGCGCGCCTTGCGCCTGTTCAACGGCGTGGATGATGCGTGCCAAAGTCGAATTGCCCGCGACGGCAGTGACCGCGTACTCAAGGGAACCGGCCTGATTGATGGTGCCGGCGAACACTTTGTCGCCGACGGTTTTCTCTACCGGCAGGCTTTCCCCGGTAATGGGCGCCTGATCGATGGTCGAACGCCCGGACAGCACTTCGCCGTCCAGACCAATGCGCTCGCCGGGACGCACACGCACCCGCGCACCGATTTCGATGACTTTGACATCCTGCTCGACCCAACTGCCGTCGGCCTGCAATACCGTCGCCTGCTCAGGCGCCATCTGCATCAGCCCGCCGATGGCATTGCGTGCACGATCCAGGGAGCGAGCCTCGATCAGCTCGGCCACGGTGAACAGGAACATCACCATCGCCGCTTCCGGCCACTGACCGATCAGGACGGCGCCGGTAACGGCAATGCTCATCAGCGCGTTGATATTCAGATTGAGGTTCTTGAGCGCGATCCAGCCCTTTTTATAGGTGCCGAGACCGCCGCTGAGGATGGACACCAGCGCAATGATCGCGACCACCCAATCAGGCGCGGTAGCGGTGAAGTGGATGACTTCCGCCAGCAATGCGCCCACACCGGACAACGCCAATGGCCACCAGTGTTTCCTGTCGGGTTTCGCGGCCGGTGTTTCAGTCCCCTGCTCCAGCGGTTCGGCGTGCATGCCCAGGGACTTGATCGCCTCGATGATGGGCTCGGTGCCTGGCAAATCGTGGGTCACGCCGAGCACCCGGTTGATCAGATTGAACTCCAGCTGCTGCACGCCTGTCAGCTTGCTTAGCTTATTCTGGATCAGCGTCTGCTCGGTCGGGCAGTCCATCGCCTCGATGCGAAAGCTGCTCAGACGGGCACCCGCCGTCGGCGATTCGCTCAGCGTGACCCGCGCAGGCGCTGCCGTTCTTGATGAACAGCAAGCGTCGCCGTGACCGCCATGGTCATGCTTGGGCAAGGGTCGAAGCTTAACGCCGATTTCATGTTCGGCCACAGGTTTGTGGGTATGCTGAGAATCGCTCATTGGTTGCGTCCATAAGAGTGCCTGTTGCCCAGTAAAGACCCTGTAGCCACTACAGGGTCAAGCACCCATTTTGGAGTTATGGAGATTGTCGTCATGAAGATTGGAGAATTGGCGAAACTCACGGACTGCGCCGTAGAGACGATCCGCTACTACGAGCGCGAGAACCTTCTGCCGGAACCGGCCCGCAGTGACGGCAACTATCGCGTCTACACCCAGGCCCACGCCGAGCGCCTGACCTTCATCCGCAACTGTCGCACCCTCGACATGACCCTCGAGGAAATCCGCAGCCTGCTGGCGTTTCGCGACAGTCCGCAGGACCAGTGCGAAAGCGTCAACGCACTGATCGACGAGCACATCCACCACGTCAAGGCGCGGATCGACGGCCTGCTGGCCTTGCAGGCACAACTGCTCGACCTGCGCCAACGCTGCGGCGAGAGGCCGGGTGTCGATCAATGCGGGATTTTGCAGCAGTTGGAAGTGAGCGGCGGGGTTGTGGCGACAGAGGCTGAACATTCCCATGTCGGCCGTAGTCACGGCCACTGAGAACACCACAAAACAAATGTGGGAGCGGGCTTGCTCGCGAATACGGTTGTTCATTCAACATTAACGTCGACTGATCGACCGCTTTCGCGAGCAAGCCCGCTCCCACAGGTTCAGGTGTTGTACTTCAGACCGCCATCGGCGCGGTCATTGGCGCGTGGTGCTCGTAGCCTTCCAGCGAGAAGTCGCCCGGCTCCACCAGCTCCAGCCATTCCGGCTGATACACACCTGTCTTGGCAAACTCCGGCACACGGTCGGAAATCACCAGTTTCGGCATCGGGAACGGTTCACGCTTGAGCTGCTCGTTGAGCATGTCCAGGTGATTTTCGTAGACGTGCGCATCGCCGATGAAATAGGTGAACCAGCGCGGCGTGTAGCCGGTCAGGCGCCCAATCAGGCTCAGCAGCGCGGCGCCTTCGGTGAGGTTGAACGGCGTGCCCAGGCCCAGGTCGTTGGAGCGGATGTAGAGGGTCAAAGAAATCTCTTTGGTCTCGACATTCGGGTGGAACTGGTACAGCAGGTGGCACGGCGGCAAGGCCATTTCATCGAGTTGGGCGCAGTTCCAGCCGTGGAACAGGATGCGACGGCTGCCCGGGTCCTTGATGATGGTGTCGACGCACTGGCGCACCTGGTCGATGGCCTTGTACAGCACCACATAGGCCTGACCGTCTTCTTCGCCTTCGGCAATCTGGCGATAACCTTGCTTGAGGGTCTGCTCGATGGCGGCCGGGTTGCTGAGCGGAATCTGCTTGTACGCCGGCCATTTGCGCCATTGCACGCCGTAGATTTCGCCAAGGTCGTCTTCGCCCTGGCGGAACGGGTTGGCCAGCCACTGGGCGTTTTCGTTGGCGTTCTGGTCCCAGACCTTGCAGCCCAGGGCACGGAATTCGGCAGCGTTGTTCACGCCACGGAGGAATCCGCACATTTCGCCGATGGCCGATTTGAAGGCCATCTTGCGCGTGGTGATCGCCGGGAAACCTTCCTGCAGGTCATAACGCAGCATCGCACCGGGAAAACTGATGGTGTTCACGCCGGTACGGTTGGCCTGCTTGGTGCCGTTCTTGATGACGTGGGCGACCAGTTCGAGATATTGCTTCATGAGTTACCTGTGTCCTTGAACCCGCAGCCTACGCTGCGGGGTTCGAATTTTATACGGCTGCCGCTGGAGTCGCCGGGGCGCGGTGATACGCCAGCCAGATCAGGACCAGGCCGCCGACGATCATCGGCAGGCACAGCACCTGGCCCATGGTCAGCCAGTTCCAGGCCAGATAGCCCAGCTGCGCGTCCGGTACGCGGACGAACTCCACAATGAAACGGAAGATGCCATAGAACAGCGCAAACATGCCCGATACCGCCATGGTCGGCCGCGGCTTGCGCGAGAACAGCCAGAGGATCAGGAACAGCGCCACGCCTTCGAGGGCGAACTGGTACAGCTGCGAGGGGTGACGCGCCAGTTGCGCCGGATCGGTCGGAAATACCATCGCCCACGGCACATCGGTTGCCTTGCCCCACAACTCGGCGTTGATGAAGTTGCCGATACGCCCGGCCCCCAGGCCAATCGGCACCATCGGCGCAACGAAGTCCATCAACTGGAAGAACGACTTGTTGTTCTTTTTACCGAACCAAAGCGCCGCCAGCATCACGCCGATGAAACCGCCGTGGAACGACATGCCGCCCTTCCACACTTCGAAAATCAGCGTCGGGTTGGCCAGATAGGCGCTCAGGTCGTAGAACAGCACATAACCCAGGCGTCCGCCGACGATCACCCCCATCGACATCCAGAACACCATGTCGGAGAGCTTCTCCTTGGTCCAGGTCGGGTCGAAGCGGTTCAACCGGCGGGAGGCCAGCAGCCAGGCGCCGCCGATGCCGATCAGGTACATCAGGCCGTACCAGTGGATTTTCAGCGGACCGATGGCCAGGGCCACCGGGTCGATCTGCGGGTAAGGCAGCATTGCGACTCCTCGTTAGAGTTCAAATCTCAAAAATTCCCGGGCGACGCTGCCACCTCAGGATTAAGCCAGGATTGCGCTGCCCGTCAGAGCAGATGCTTCAGACTAGAAAGTTCAAGCCGACGCAGAACAGCAAAGCGGCAAACAGCCTTTTCAGCAACCTCGGCGACAACCTGTGGGCCAGTCGCGCGCCCAAACGGGCGAACACCATGCTGGTCAGGGCAATGCCCAGCAGCGCCGGCAAATAAACAAAACCGAGACTATGGGCCGGAAGCAACGGATCGTGCCAGCCCAGAATCATGAAACTTAATGCACTGGCCAGGGCAATCGGCAGCCCGCAGGCCGATGAAGTGGCCACGGCTTGCTGCATCGGTACGCTGCGCCAGGTCAGGAATGGCACGGTCAACGAACCGCCGCCAATGCCGAAAATCGCCGAGGCCCAGCCAATCACGCTGCCGGCCACGGTCAGACCGAGTTTGCCCGGCACGGTTCGGCTGGCCTTGGGTTTGACCTCCAGTGCCAATTGAGCGGCGATCACCAGGGCAAATACACCAATGAGTTTCTGCAGGTTGGGGCCGGAAATCGCTTCCGCCGTCAAGGCGCCGAACCCGGCACCGATCAGAATGCCGACGGTCATCCACATGAAGATCGGCCAACGCACGGCGCCACGGCGGTGATGCTCGCGTACCGCGTTGACCGAGGTAAAGATGATCGTCGCCAGGGACGTCCCCACTGCCAGGTGCGTGAGGATCGACGGATCGAAGCCTTGGGCCTTGAAGCTGAACACCAGCACCGGGACGATGATGATCCCGCCACCCACGCCAAACAGCCCGGCGAGCACACCTGCACAGGCGCCGAGCGCCAGATAGAGCAGAAATTCCATGGTTGTCCCGCCCGTATCCCCAAAACCGGAGCGGCATGGTAACGGATGCATGGCCTCAAGCTCCACTGTGCAAGGCGATGGATCGATGAGCGATGTCTGCGTAGAGTGAGCAAAAAACACACAAGGACAGCCTGATGTGCCTGATTGTTTTTGCCTGGCGACCGGGTCATGCCCAGCCGCTGGTCGTGGCGGCCAATCGCGATGAGTTTTACGCCCGCCCCAGCCTCCCACTGGCGCCATGGCCCGAAGCGCCGCACGTGCATGCGGGGCGCGACCTCGAGGCCGGTGGCACCTGGCTCGGTGTCGGTGCCAACGGACGATTTGCGGCGCTGACCAACATCCGCGACCCCCACCGACCGCCAGGGCGCAAGTCTCGTGGGGAGCTGGTCGCGCGATTTCTCACCGGGGAACTGACAATCGACGACTATTTAGCCGACGTTGTCGACCGTTCGCTGGAGTATGGTGGCTTTAACCTGCTGGTCGGCAATTCCCATGAGCTCTGGCACTTCAATCAACGGGAAGCGGAAGCCGTCATGCTGGCCCCCGGGGTCTACGGGTTATCCAATGCCGGGCTGGATACACCCTGGCCGAAACTGCTCAAGGCCAGGGCGGCGTTGAGCGAGGTGCTGGTTGATCCGCAGCCTCAGGCACTGCTGGCGTTATTGAGCGATGCGCAGACCGCGCCGTTTGCCGAGTTGCCCGACACCGGAGTGGGGCTGGCGACCGAGACGTTGCTGTCGAGTGTGTTCATTGCCAGCCAGAGTTATGGGACGCGGGCGAGTACGGCGTTGATTGTGCAGGCGGATGGCACGCGGCATATCGTCGAACGCAGTTTCGGACCCTATGGCGGGCATCTTGGAGAAGTGGAGATCAAAATCTGAAAGATCGCAGCCTTCGGCAGCTCCTACAGGTGTGCACAAACCCTGTAGGAGCTGCCGCAGGCTGCGATCTTTTCAGAGCGGCGCCTTGATCGCCGCCGGATTGATCATCCGCGCCAACCCGAGGTTCTTCAGCGCCAGTTGCAGCGAGCTGTGGATAACCTGCGGGTTGTCGATGGTCATCAGCTCGGCCAGCAATTCCCTGGCCTTGCTCAGGTTGATCTGGCGCAGCATCCACTTCACCTTCGGCAAGTTGGTGGCGTTCATCGACAGGCTGTCGAAACCCATCGCCATCAACAGCACGGCCGCCGCCGGGTCACCCGCCATCTCACCGCAGATGCTCACCGGCTTGCCTTCGGCATGGGCGTCACGCACGACGTTCTGCAATGCCTGAAGCACCGCCGGGTGCAGGTAGTCGTAAAGATCGGCGACCCGCGGGTTGTTGCGGTCCACGGCCAACAGGTATTGGGTCAGGTCGTTGGAACCGACCGACAGGAAATCCACCTGCCGCGCCAGTTCCTTGGTCTGGTACACCGCTGCCGGGATCTCGATCATCACGCCAATCGGCGGCATCGGCACGTCACAGCCTTCGTCGCGCACTTCGCCCCAGGCGCGGTGGATCAGGTGCAGCGCTTCTTCCAACTCATGAATGCCGGAGATCATCGGCAGCAGAATGCGCAGGTTGTTCAAGCCTTCGCTGGCCTTGAGCATGGCACGGGTCTGCACCAGGAAGATTTCCGGGTGGTCGAGGGTGACGCGAATGCCGCGCCAGCCGAGGAACGGGTTGTCTTCCTTGATCGGGAAGTACGACAGTGACTTGTCGCCACCGATGTCCAGAGTGCGCATGGTCACCGGTTGCGGGTGGAACGCGGCCAGTTGTTCGCGGTAGATCGCCAGTTGTTCCTTTTCGCTCGGGAACCGCTGGTTGATCATGAACGGCACTTCGGTGCGGTACAGGCCCACGCCTTCGGCACCGCGCTTCTGCGCGCGCGCCACGTCCGCCAGCAGTCCGGTGTTGACCCACAGCGGCATGCGGTGGCCATCGACCGTGATACACGGCAGATCACGCAGCGCATCCAGCCCGAGGGCCAGTTGCTTCTCTTCCTCGACCACTTCGGCGAACTGCTTGCGCAGCACGTCACTCGGGTTGGTGTAGACCTCGCCATGGTAGCCGTCGACGATCATCTGGATGCCGTCGACCTTGGAGTACGGCAGGTCGACCAGGCCCATCACGGTTGGGATGCCCATGGCGCGGGCGAGGATGGCGACGTGGGAGTTACCGGAACCGAGCACCGACACCAGGCCGGCCAGCTTGCCTTCCGGCACCTCGCCGAGCATCGCCGGCGTCAGTTCTTCGCTGACCAGGATGGTGTTGTCGGGGTAGACCAGGGTTTGCTGGCGCTCTTCCTGCAAATAAGCCAGCAAGCGCCGGCCGAGGTCCTTGACGTCCGAGGCGCGCTCACGCAGGTAGGCGTCGTCCATCAATTCGAAACGGTTGACGTGATCGGTGACCACCTGGCGCAACGCGCCCTGGGCCCACTGACCGGTCTTGATCACGGTGGTGACTTCGCTGCCCAGCGCCGCATCGTCAAGCATCATCAAATAGACGTCGAACAAGGCGCGCTCTTCCGGGCGCAACTGCGTGGCGAGCTTGGCCGACAACGCGCGCATGTCGGCGCGCACGCCTTCGATGGCGGTCTTGAACAGCCCGAGTTCGGCGTCGATGTCGGTGATGGTCTTGTCCGGCACCACGTCCAGGTCGGCCGGTGGCAGCATGACCACCGCCGTACCCACAGCCGCACCCGGCGACCCCGGTACGCCGACGAACTTGGCTTCCTGGATGCCTTTGCCCTGACGACCGAGGCCACGGATCGAGCCGGTGGCTTCGGCGTGGGCGATAACGCCGGCGAGCTGCGCGCTCATGGTCACGAGGAAGGCTTCTTCACCTTCATCGAACTGGCGACGTTCTTTTTGCTGAATGACCAACACGCCGACGACGCGGCGGTGGTGAATGATCGGCGCCCCGAGGAATGAGGCGAAGCGCTCTTCACCGGTCTCGGCGAAGTAACGGTAGCGCGGGTGGTCCGCAGCGTTTTCGAGGTTCAGGGGTTCTTCGCGCGTACCGACCAGGCCAACCAGACCTTCGTTGGGTGCCATGCTGACTTTACCGATCGAGCGCTTGTTCAAGCCCTCGGTGGCCATCAGCACGAAGCGGTTGGTCTCGGGGTCAAGCAGGTAGACCGAGCAGACCTGGCTGCCCATGGCCTCTTTGACGCGCAACACAATAATCCCCAACGCCGCCTTGAGATCCTTGGCGGAGTTAACTTCCTGGACGATCTTGCGCAGCGTATTGAGCATGGCTCGGGGTCGAACTCCGTCGTCAGTCGCGCGCTAAAAGGCGCGGGGCAAGCTCTTTGAGAGCGCGTCGATACACCTCGCGCTTGAATGTCACCACCTGGCCCAACGGATACCAATAGCTGACCCAGCGCCAGCCATCGAATTCCGGTTTACCGGTCAAATCCATCCGCACCCGTTGCTCGTTGGAGATCAGGCGCAGGAGAAACCATTTCTGTTTCTGGCCGATGCACAGCGGTTGGCTGTGGGTACGTACCAGACGTTGCGGCAAACGATAGCGCAACCAGCCCCGGGTGCAGGCGAGAATTTCAACATCTTCGCGCTCCAGGCCTACTTCTTCGTTCAGCTCGCGGTACAAGGCGTCTTCCGGCGTCTCTTCGGGGTTGATTCCCCCCTGCGGAAACTGCCAGGCATCTTGATTGATTCGGCGAGCCCATAGCACCTGGCCGGCGTCATTCGTCAGAATGATCCCGACATTGGGGCGAAAACCATCGGGGTCGATCACGGCAACAACCTCGCAAACGCATGTCGCCGCATTGTTCCACAAAGGTTGTTAAGGCGGCAACGAAGGTTCCTACCTTATGTGCACTCTTGTGAAAAGACCGTATTCTTGTCGCCTTTTTACTGACTTTTCAGCGGGTAACTGCAATGCGCCTGGCTTTATTCGATTTGGACAACACCCTCCTGGGCGGTGACAGCGATCACGCCTGGGGCGATTACCTGTGCGAGCGCGGCTTTCTCGACGCCGTCGCCTACAAGGCACGCAACGATGAGTTCTACCAGGATTACCTGGCCGGCAAACTGGATAACGCTGCTTACCTGAACTTCTGCCTGGAAGTCCTCGGGCGTACCGAAATGGCCACGCTGGATCAGTGGCACAGCGACTACATGCGCGACTGCATCGAGCCGATCGTGCTGCCCAAGGCTATTGAACTGCTGGCCAAGCACCGCGCCGCCGGCGACAAACTGGTGATCATCACCGCCACCAACCGCTTCGTCACCGGGCCGATCGCCGAGCGCCTGGGCGTCGAAACCCTGATCGCCACCGAATGCGAAATGCTCGACGGCCGCTACACCGGACGCAGCACCGATGTGCCGTGCTTCCGCGAAGGCAAGGTGACGCGGTTGAATCGCTGGCTGGAAGAAACCGGGTTTACGCTGGAAGACAGCTACTTCTATAGCGACTCGATGAATGATTTGCCGTTGCTGGAGCAGGTGACGAATCCGGTGGCGGTTGATCCTGATCCGAACTTGCGGGCCGAGGCTGAGAAGCGTGGTTGGCCGGTGATTTCGTTGCGCGACTGATATCGCTTTACTGTAGGAGCGAGCTTGCTCGCGAAAAACTTAAGATCGCTGCGGGGCTTCAGGCGCCCCGCGTTTTCGTTAACGCCCATCGCGAGCAAGCTCGCTCCTACACAGGTTTGGCGCCCATCAACCCCGCAATGGCGACAAAACAGACAAAACTGAACAACGCCAGGGCAAAGGTGAACTTGCCCACGCCACCCGGCGCCTTGCGCAGCTTGTTCAGCCGCACCAGCAGCCAGAACCACGCCAGTGCCGCTACGGTGTAAAACACACTGGAGGCCAGCAACCAGGTCTGTCCCAACGGCCAGCCCACCAGGTGCACCATCCACCAGCCGGTAAACGGCATGCTCAGCAGCGCCAGCCCCATCAACAGCCAGACAAATACACGTGGCCGTTGCAGGGTGCGGCTTCCCGCCGTCGCATCACCCTTGCGCCGCGCCAGCAAAACCCAGACGCCCAGACCCAGCGCACAAGCCAGCAGTACAACGGTTGCCACCATGTGCGCCGCTTTCAGGGCAGTTAACGTTTCCATTGTTCGATTTCCTTATGACCTGCCCATCAGCGTAGCCCCTCAGCCAAGAAACAGCTGGTAGGCCGGGTTGTCGCTTTCGTCCCAGTACGGGTAACCGATTTCTTCCAGCGCCGCCGGCACCAGGTGGCGCTCATCGTGGGGCACTTGCAGGCCCGCGACGACCCGGCCATCCGCCGCGCCATGGTTGCGGTAATGGAACATCGAGATGTTCCAGCGCCCGCCGAGCTTGTTGAGGAAGTTGAACAGCGCCCCCGGACGCTCCGGGAATTCGAAACGCAGGATCACTTCGTCGACCACATGCGCCGCACGCCCGCCGACCATGTGACGGATGTGCAACTTGGCCAGTTCATTGTCGGTCAGGTCCAGCACCGGGAAACCCTGTTCGCTCAGGCTGGCGATCAGGGCGCTGCGCGGGTCGTTTTCCGGATGGGTCTGCACGCCGACAAAGATGTGCGCTTCGCTGCCGGTGTTGTAGCGGTAGTTGAATTCGGTGATCTGGCGCTTGCCGATGGCTTCGCAGAACGCCTTGAAGCTGCCCGGCTTCTCGGGAATGGTCACGGCGATGATCGCTTCGCGGCCCTCGCCCAGTTCCGCACGCTCGGCGACGTGGCGCAGGCGATCGAAGTTGACGTTGGCGCCGGAGTCGATGGCAACGAAAGTCTGACCGCTGACGCCGCGCTGCTCGACATACTTCTTGATCCCGGCCACGCCCAAGGCGCCGGCAGGTTCGGTGATCGAGCGGGTATCGTCGTAGATATCCTTGATAGCAGCACAGATTTCATCGGTGCTGACGGTGATCACTTCATCGACATAGTCCTTGCAGATGTCAAAGGTGTGCTGACCGATCTGAGCCACCGCAACCCCGTCGGCGAAGATGCCCACGGTCGGCAACACCACGCGCTCGCCCGCCGCCATGGCGGCTTGCAGGCAATTGGAGTCATCCGGCTCGACGCCGATGATCTTGATGTCCGGGCGCAGGTACTTCACGTACGCCGCAATGCCGGCGATCAGGCCGCCACCGCCCACCGGGACGAAAATCGCATCCAGTGGCTGCGGGTGCTGGCGCAGAATCTCCATCGCCACGGTGCCCTGCCCGGCAATGGTGTGGGGATCGTCGTACGGGTGAATGTAGACGTAGCCTTTTTCATCGACCAGTTTCAGCGAGTAGGCCAGGGCTTCCGGGAACGAATCGCCGTGCAGCACCACTTTACCGCCGCGCGAGCGCACGCCTTCGACCTTGATCTCCGGGGTGGTCTTTGGCATCACGATGGTCGCCTTCACACCCAGCACCTTCGCCGCCAGGGCCAGGCCTTGCGCATGGTTGCCCGCCGAAGCCGTCACTACGCCGCGGGCGCGCTCTTCGTCGCTCAACTGGGTCAACTTGTTGTAGGCGCCGCGAATCTTGAAGGAGAACACCGGCTGCAAGTCTTCGCGCTTGAGCCAAATGCTGTTGCCCAGCCGCTCGGAAAGCTGGCGGGCTGACTGCAAGGGGGTTTCTACGGCAACGTCATAAACGCGCGAGGTGAGGATCTTTTTGACGTACTGTTCAAGCATCGGAAAGCATCACTGAGCGGGTTGGGCGGGACCAAGGAGTCTAACCCGCATTTTGGCCGCACGACCACCTGTTGTAGGAGCGAGCTTGCTCGCGAAAAACGCAATGGCACCGCTGCACATCTATTTTCACGCGTTATCGTTCACGACCATCGCGAGCAAGCTCGCTCCTACAAGGAACGGTCGACCTGCCAATCGGGCAATGACCTTCCCTGCCCCGGGGCCTATAATGCCGGCCTTTCGTTCCCTCCTCGGCACTCCGGAGCCCGCATGAACCAGGATCAACTCAAACAGGCAGTGGCCCAGGCCGCCGTCGACTTCATCCTTCCGAAACTCGACGACAAGAGCATCGTCGGGGTCGGCACCGGCTCCACCGCCAACTGCTTCATCGACGCCCTGGCCCAGCACAAGGGCGCATTCGATGGCGCCGTTGCCAGTTCCGAAGCCACCGCCGCGCGCCTCAAGGGCCACGGGATTCCGGTGTACGAACTGAACACCGTCAGCGACCTGGAGTTCTATGTCGACGGCGCCGATGAAAGCGACGAGCACCTGAACCTGATCAAGGGTGGCGGCGCCGCCCTGACCCGCGAGAAGATCGTCGCGGCCGTGGCCAAGACGTTCATCTGCATCGCCGATGCCAGCAAACTGGTGCCGGTCCTCGGTACTTTCCCGCTGCCGGTGGAAGTCATCCCGATGGCCCGCAGCCATGTGGCCCGCGAACTGGTGAAGCTCGGTGGCGACCCGGTCTACCGCGAAGGCGTGCTGACCGACAACGGCAACATCATCCTCGACGTGTTCAACATGCAGATCACCAACCCGGTGGAGCTGGAGACACAGATCAACGCGATCGTCGGCGTGGTCACCAATGGCTTGTTCGCGGCGCGTCCGGCGGATCTGTTGTTGCTGGGTACCAGCGAAGGCGTGAAGACCCTGCGCGCCGAGTAAGCCAGGCCTTCCACATATTTGTGGGCAGATGAAATACCTGTGGGAGCGAGCTTGCTCGCGATGAGGCCGTGTCAGTCGACTGAAATGTTGAATGACAGACCGCAATCGCGAGCAAGCTCGCTCCCACAGTATTTTGTGGTGTTGGTCAGGGTTGTGTTGGTTTCTTGAACACGTAGAACAGATTCGGCTCGCTGACGAGGTACAGCGTACCGTCGTCGTCCACGGCGATCCCCTCCGCTTGCGGCACGATGTTTTGCAGGCCCTGGCGCCCCTTGCCCAATGACATTGTGCTCAGCGGACGCCCGCTCACATCCAGCTCCAGAATCAACCGCGACTCATCCGACAGCGCCAGCAAGTGCCCGCTGCGCTCGTCGTATTGCAGGCTCGACAGATCCCGCACGAACATCCCGGCATCTCGCTTGGGGTCGTTGATCACGTGTATCGAGTAGGATTCTTCAGGATTGAAGCGCGGGAAACCGTGCACCTCGTAGATCAGCATCGGGTTGCGCTCCTTGGCAACGAACAGGCGCTTGCCCACGGAATCGTAAGCCAGCCCCTCGAAACCCTTGTTGCCACCCATGTGGACGCCAATGGTCATCTGCTCGGCGTCTGCCGCATCGACGAAAGTGGTGTCCTGCTCCAGACGAATCTTGATCAGCCGCTGCTGGCTTTCATCAGTGACCACATAGATGTCCTCACTGATGAACTCCACCGCCTCCGGATCGCCGAAACCGACCAGTGCCACACGGCGCAAAATCCTGCCGTCGAGGGACAACTCGATCAGCTCGCTGTGTTTGTTGGTGACGGTGAACAGGCTTTTGCGCACCGGGTCGTAGGTCAACGCTGAAACGTTGTCCGCCAGGCCATCGATCACCTGCGCTTCGGTCACGACCCGGTATTGATCAAGGCCCATGGTCTGGGAACTCACCGGCTGCCACAGCGTATGCAGATTGAACCAGGCACGCTCGAACAGACGCAGGTATTGGCCGAGCGCAACCAAGGCGACCAGCGAGATCACCGACAGGATCAGAATCAGGGATTTGGGGCGGGCAAATCGACGCATTCGGGCGGGCTCTGGGTCAAAACAGGCGGATGAAATATCACGCCCGTCTGAACTGAAGCTTAATGGCCGCGGGCCCTTTACGTATACGCAATCAACGTAGGAGCTGCCGCAGGCTGCGATCTTTTGATTCTGGCGTCCGTCAGAACGCCAAAGTCAAAAGATCGCAGCCTGCGGCAGCTCCTACACAGAGGCATTACCTCTGTTTTTCGAAGCGATAAAACAGGTTCGGCTCGCTCACCATGTACAGCGTGCCAGCTTCATCCATGGTCACGCCTTCGGCACGCGGAATGGTGTTTTTCAGGCCGTTGAAGCCACGCAACAGGGTGATGAAACTGACCTGCTCGCCCTTCTTGTCCAGTTCCAGCAACAGGTGCGAGTCGGCAGACAGCGCCAGCATGTGGCCGGTCCGCGGGTCGATGTCCAGCGCCGACAGGTTGCGCATGTCCAGTGCATGACTGGCCAGCTTCAGCTTGTCGCCGGTCAGGACCTTGCTGTCACCCTTCCAGGCAAACAATGCCGGCGGGCGCTCTTCACCCAGCACCAGTTGCTGATTGCGCGAATCCCAGGTAACAGCCTCAAAGGCTTTGTTCTGGTCTTTGGAAGGGCCGAGGTTGTATTTCGGGAAGTCGGCAATGTTCAGTTCGCGGGTGTCGGCATCGACCTTGACGATAGCGATCAGATGCTCGCGCTCATCGACAATGGCCAGTCGGCCGTCGCCCAGCACGGTGACGGCCTCAGGGTTGCTCCAGCCGACCAAAGGCATTTTGCGCAGCACATCACCCTGCAGGTTCAACTCGACCAGGAAGGGGTTCTTGCCCATGACCGAAAACAGGGTCTTGGTCTGAGAGTCATAGGCCACGTCTGATGCTTCGTCCTTCTCCATGCCCGGCAACGGTTTGGCATCGATCACCGCCCGATAGTCCGGCAGCCAGATACTGGCCTGACGCTCGGCCGGGCTTTTGAATTGCTCTTTCACCCAGAGCACGCCCCGCGCATCCCAATGCATCGCAAATGCAACGCCGTAGGCGACAACGGCCACCAACAGAAGCCAGGTGTGCCAACGCAGGGCGAAGCGTGAGCGGCGGGCAGGTTTAAGCGCGGATAGCGGAGGAGTGGCCATTGGGGAATGCGTTCCAGAAATTCAGGCTAGGGGTAATAGCACAGTTTGGGGCCGGTTCAGAGGCCGAAAGCCCTGAAATTATCCAGACAGAATGTGAAAAAAACGGGAAATGACAGGGTGAGCCATCTACAGGCCACGGAGAAACCAATGTGGGAGCGAGCCTGCTCGCGATGGGGGCGTGTCATCCAACAAAGATATTGAATGACACACCGCTTTCGCGAGCAGGCTCGCTCCCACAGGGTTTGGCGGTGTCTGGACTAGCGAACGCTGCTGCTGAAGCGGCTGGCGCCCGGCAGTTCCAGGACGATCTCGTCACCGACATTCAGCGGACCGACGCCCACTGGCGTGCCGGTGAGGATCACATCGCCGGCCTGCAACGAGAAGCAGCCGGCCATGTGCTGGATCATCGGCACGATCGGGTTGAGCATTGCGCTGCTGTTGCCGTCCTGGCGCACTTCGCCATTGATGGTCAGGCGGATGCCGATGTCGGTCAGGTCGGCAAAGGTGCTGCCGGACACGAACGGAGCAATCACCGCTGCACCGTCGAAGGACTTGGCGATTTCCCACGGCAGCCCCTTGGATTTCAGCTCGGCCTGCTTGTCGCGCAGGGTCAGGTCCAGGGCCGGGGCGAAACCGGAGATGGCGTCGAGCACTTCTTCACGGCTTGGCTTGGTCGACAACGGCTTGCCGATCAACACAGCGATTTCCGCCTCGTAATGTACCGAACCGCGCTCGACCGGAATGCTGAAACCGCCTTCCAGCGGCACCACGCAACTGCCCGGCTTGATGAACAGCAGTGGCTCGGTCGGTACCGGGTTATCCAGTTCCTTGGCGTGTTCGGCGTAGTTGCGGCCGATGCACACCACTTTCCCCAACGGGAAATGAATACGCGTACCGTCGACATACTGGTGCTGATAGCTCATTTACCGTCTCCTGCCTTCAAGGGTGCTTAAGGTTTGCAGTTCAAACCGCGAAGATTTTGCCCGGGTTCATGATGCCGTTCGGGTCAAACACTGCCTTGACCGCTTTCATGTACTCGATCTCGACCGGCGAACGGCTGTAGGTCAGGTAATCCCGCTTGGTCATGCCCACACCGTGCTCGGCGGAGATCGAACCGTTGTACTTCTCGACGGTTTCGAACACCCACTTGTTGACGGTGGCGCACTTGGCGAAGAACTCGTCCTTGCTCAGGTTATCCGGCTTGAGGATGTTCAAGTGCAGGTTGCCGTCGCCGATGTGGCCGAACCAGACGATTTCGAAATCCGGGTAGTGTTCGCCGACGATCGCGTCGATTTCCTTCAGGAACGCCGGGACTTTCGATACGGTGACCGAGATGTCGTTCTTGTACGGCGTCCAGTGGGAGATGGTTTCGGAGATATATTCGCGCAGCTTCCACAGGTTCTGCAGCTGGGTTTCGCTCTGGCTCATCACGCCGTCCAGCACCCAGCCCTGCTCGACGCAGTGCTCGAAGGTTTCCAGGGCGTGGTTGGCCACTTCTTCGGTGGTCGCTTCGAATTCCAGCAGCGCGTAGAACGGGCAGTCGGACTCGAACGGCGCCGGCACGTCGCCACGGGCCATGACCTTGGCCAGGGCCTTGTCGGAGAAGAATTCGAAGGCGGTCAGGTCGAGCTTGCTCTGGAACGCGTGCAGCACTGGCATGATCGAGTCGAAATCGGCGGTGCCGAGGACCATCGCGGTCAGGTTTTTCGGCGCGCGATCGAGGCGCATGGTCGCTTCGACCACGAACCCGAGTGTGCCTTCAGCCCCGATGAACAGCTGGCGCATGTCGTAGCCGGTGGCGTTCTTGATCAGGTCACGGTTCAGTTCCAGCACGTCGCCCTTGCCGGTGACGACTTTCATGCCGGCGACCCAGTTACGGGTCATGCCGTAGCGAATCACCTTGATCCCGCCGGCATTGGTGCCGATATTGCCGCCAATCTGGCTCGATCCTGCCGAAGCGAAGTCCACCGGGTAGTACAGGCCGTTTTCTTCGGCCACGTTCTGCAGATGCTCGGTAACCACGCCCGGCTGGCAAACGGCGGTGCGGTCAGTGAGGTTCACGTCGAGGATCTGGTTCATGTAGTCGAACGACACGACCACTTCGCCATTGGCCGCTACCGCTGCGGCGGAAAGGCCGGTGCGACCGCCGGACGGCACCAGCGCCACCTTGTGTTTGTTGGCCCACAGGACAATGGCCTGGACCTGCTCGGTGGTCTTGGGGAACACGATGGCGGTCGGGGCCGGGGCGAAATGCTTGGTCCAATCCTTACCGTAAGCATTCAGGGAGTCGGCATCGGTCAGCACCTTGCCAGGCTCAACCAGGGTCTTCAGCTCTTCAATCAGGGCAGGATTGGTCATCGACAGAACTCTCGAACAATTCATGGTCATCCTGAGAACGCTTCACGTCGCAGGAATGAGTGTTTAGCGGGGTGCATATGCTAGCATACCGACCCCGCAGGGTAGTGCCCAAAGGCTGTTCTGCGGTGACGGCATTCCTGCCGTCCGGGTCAGCTCCGGGCTGCTCCCTTCCCTGCCATTTTTCTCCGGGATACAGGTTTACGCAGATGAGCAAGACTTCTCTCGATAAGAGCAAGATCAAGTTCCTTCTTCTCGAAGGCGTCCACCAATCGGCTGTCGACGTCCTCAAGGCGGCGGGCTACACCAGCATCGAGTACCTCACAGGTTCTCTGCCGGAAGCCCAGCTCAAGGAAAAGATCGCTGATGCTCACTTCATCGGCATTCGCTCGCGCACTCAACTGACCGAAGAGATCTTCGATCACGCGAAGAAGCTGGTTGCGGTCGGCTGTTTCTGCATCGGCACCAACCAGGTCGACCTGGACGCTGCCCGCGAACGCGGTATCGCGGTGTTCAACGCGCCCTACTCCAACACCCGTTCCGTAGCGGAGCTGGTGCTGGCCGAAGCGATCCTGCTGCTGCGCGGTATCCCTGAGAAGAACGCTTCCTGCCACCGTGGCGGCTGGATCAAGAGCGCGGCCAACTCCTTCGAGATCCGCGGCAAGAAGCTGGGCATCGTCGGTTACGGCTCGATCGGTACTCAACTGTCGGTCCTGGCGGAAGGCCTGGGCATGCAGGTGTACTTCTACGACACCATCACCAAGCTGCCTTTGGGTAACGCCACTCAGGTAGGCAACCTGCACGAGCTGCTGGCGATGTCCGACATCGTTTCGCTGCACGTACCGGAAACCGCCGCCACCCAGTGGATGATGGGCGAGAAAGAAATCCGTGCCATCAAGAAAGGCGGCATCCTGATCAACGCCGCCCGCGGCACCGTGGTCGAACTGGACCACCTGGCGGCCGCCATCAAGGACAAGCACCTGATCGGCGCGGCCATCGACGTATTCCCGGTGGAGCCGCGCTCCAACGACGAAGAGTTCGAAAGCCCGCTGCGTGGCCTGGATAACGTGATCCTGACCCCGCATATCGGCGGCTCCACCGCTGAAGCCCAGGCCAACATCGGTCTGGAAGTCGCGGAAAAACTGGTCAAGTACAGCGACAACGGTACTTCGGTATCGTCCGTGAACTTCCCGGAAGTGGCCCTGCCGGCTCACCCTGGCAAGCACCGCCTGCTGCACATCCACGAAAACATTCCGGGCGTACTCAGCGAGATCAACAAGGTTTTCGCCGAAAACGGCATCAACATCTCCGGTCAGTTCCTGCAGACCAACGAGAAGGTCGGCTACGTGGTGATCGACGTCGACGCCGAGTACTCGGACCTGGCGCAAGAGAAGCTGCAACACGTCAAAGGCACCATCCGTAGTCGGGTGCTGTTCTAAAAGCAGCTACAAGCGGCAAGCTTCAGGCGGCAAGTTGAGTTCGCTTTTGCTTTGACTTGAGGCTTACAGCTTGAAGCTTGCAACTGTAAAAAAGGGAGCCCCAGCGAAGCGGGCTCCCTTTTTTATTTCACATTGACGGTGATCTTCTCGGAAACGATCGGCGGATCGAACGGCATGTGGTTGCTATCGCCCAGTTCCAACTGCAAGGTGTGCTTGCCCGGCGTGAGCGTTACTTCAGCCTGGGTCTGCGCGGCGCCGAAATGCTGGTGGTTGGCATCTTTGGGGATCGGCGCCCCGGCGGCCGGCAACTCATCGACGTCGATCAGCAAATGGTGATGACCGGTGTTCTTGGTGGGGTCGCCCGCCGGTGCCAAGGCAATATTCTCGACAGCGAACTTGACGACGACCGTCTGTGGAACATTCGAGCCGTCCTTGGGAGACACGATGGACACTTTGGCGCCTTCCGGAGCCGGCGTTGCAGCACTGGCCAGCACCGAAACACCCATCAACAGGCCCGCCAAAGCAGCACGTGACATAAAGGTTTTCATTCTCTTCTCCAGTTTTTTCGTAAAATCCGCGTGACCATGACAACTTCATGGCCATTCGTTGTCGAAGGCACTCGACAACCATAGCAAAGCGAGCCTGAATCAGAGGGTCGCGATAATAAATTCAAAGGAGTGACCATGCGCTTTCTGCCTGGCCTGATCTGCCTGCTACCCCTTCTGAGCCCTTTGGCTCATGCCGAACTGATTGATGACGTCAACGACCGGGGCGAGTTGCGCATAGCCGTTGAAGCCAACACTCCCCCATTCAATTTCAAGGATGGCGACAAGCTCACCGGCTTCGAAGTCGAACTGGGCCAACTGCTGGCAAGTGAACTCGATGTCCGGGCCGACTTTGTCGTCACCGACGGCAGCGATCTGCTGACCGGCGTCGAAAGCGGCAAATACGACATCGCTATCAACCACATAGCAGTGACCCCGGATCTCAGGGATCGTTTCGATTTCAGCGAACCTTACGTTCAAGCCCGTGCGCAATTGATCGCGCAGAAAGAAGAGCCGCGCTCCATTCTGCTGGTGCAGTCGTTGACCGAAAAGAAGCCTGAAACCAACCCGGCCGTGAGCCTGGCGATTCCGTTTCAGAAGGGAAATCCGGCGTTCCATGCGAGCCTGGAAAACGCCTTGCAGCGAATCAAGGATGATGGGCGACTGCAAGCGCTGGAGCAGAAGTGGTTGGGGGTGGATGCGGGCGTGGTACCCAAACCCTGAAATCACTGGGCAACCTTGTGGGAGCGAGCCTGCTCGCGAAAGCGATATGTCAGTCAATATCAATGTCGACTGACACTACGTCTTCGCGAGCAGGCTCGCTCCCACAGTGGAGTTGTGGTGATTGTCAGTCTTGTGCGGCCAAGGCTGCCGCCGCCTGCGGCAACTCCAGCTCACTGAACACCTGCACACCATGGCGCTTGAGCAGCGCCGCCGTCACGCCCTCGCCATCGACCTTCACACCGCTGAACGTCCCGTCATAGGTCAGCAGATTGCCGCAGGACGGGCTGTTGGCCTTGAGTACGGCAATGCGGATGCCGTGTTTCTGCACCAGTTCCAGCGCCTGATACGCCCCCGACAAAAACTGCGCACTGACGTCCTCACCCTCGGTAGTGATCACCACGGCCTCGCCATCAAGGACTTGCGCGCCCTGCCCGCCTGGAATTTCCGCTGCCGCCCGAGGCGTCGGCAATCCGCCGGCGACTTCCGGGCACAACGCCACGACCCGACCTTCGTCGAGCCATTGCTGAAGCTGATCGAACGGCCCGCTGGCCCCGCCGTCGTAACGAACGCGGTGGCCCAACAGGCAGCGGCTGACGAGAATTTTCTGCATGATCAGAACGGCTCGTTGCCGCGTCGCCGGAACCAGCCCGTCAGCGACAGGCGATCGCGGGTCGCGGGCAGGACTTCGTGGGGAACCTCTCCGGAGAGAAACACCACCAGGCAGCCGCCGGTAGGCTGCACGTCGTAGACGCGATCGTTGTCGAGGTACATGCGCAACTGGCCGCCGTGTTCGGGAAGCCAGGCGTCATTGAGGTAAACCACCGCCGAAACCATGCGCCGGTCGTCATCGCGAAAGCGATCGACATGCTTGAGGTAGAACGCCCCGGGCGGGTACATCGCAAAATGGCTTTCGAAATCCTCCAGGCCGAGAAACAGACCGCGGTTGATCGCCTCGCGCAGGCTGTCCATCAAACTCAGATAGCTGTCGCAAGCCTCGGCCTGGCCGGGGTCGATCCACTGGATATGGTCGCCACGAATCCCTTCGCGGATTTCCGAAAACGGTCCACGGCCCACGGCGGCCGGAGCCAGTTCACCCTCGGCAGCACGTTTGCGACATTCGGCCGCCAGCGCTCGGGTCAAGTCCTGAGGCAGGAAAATATTCTGCTGCGACCAGCCGTGCTCGGCCAGGTCGTCGACGATTCGTAACAGCAGCGGGTGATCAGAGGATATTTGCATGGCGCGCATAGTATTCCTGTGCCCGAAAATCCGACAGAGCCGCGCAGCGGGTTGATACGAATTCTCGACAAGTACGGATGCCACACGGAGAATAGTCGCCTGCTGACAGGAGTCCCTATGCGCCGTTTGCTTTTATCACTGTTGATGTTCTGCGTTATGCCCGCCTGGGCAGACGGCCACGACCAGTTGTACAAGGTCGCCGGCTGGCCGGAACAACGCGCGCATTTCAACGACGCCCTCTCGGCTGCCCAGCAACGCTATCAGGGCAGCCTGCCTCCGGCGGTGTATCAGGCTCTGGTCAATAACAGCAATCAGCGTTTTTCCGCCCAGGCCGTGGACCTGCGCGCCGAAGCGCAATTGCGCAAGAACCTCGCCGATCCAAAACCTGCATTGACGTTTTTCCAGTCGCCCCTGGGCAAGAAGATCGTTGCTGCCGAGTTGCTGGCAACCCGTCGCGACCAACTGGCGAAAAATGCCAAGGGCTTGCCAAAGATGCAGGCCAGCGACAGCCGCCTGCTGATCATCGGCCATTTGGCACAAGCGCTGCCTGCTCGCGAGGCCGGTGCGGAAGTCAGCCTGGCGATTGCCGGTGTGGCCGCCGACAGCCTGAGTTCGATGATCCCGGGATTGCTCGGTGCCGGTCAGGCCCAGGGCATGCTCAACGGCCAGCGCCAACGCCTGATGGACCAGATTGGCAGCGACCTGAACAACACGCTGCTGTATGTCTATCGCGACCTGTCGGACGACGAACTGGAAGAATTCGCGACCTTTGCCGAGTCGACGCAAGGCCAGGCTTACTATCAGGCGGCACTGGCGGCGATTCGCGCGGGGTTGGCGGTGGGGCAGAGCAATTCGAACCTGAGCCAGTGAAAAGATCGCACTGTAGGAGCTGCCGAAGGCTGCGATCTTTTAATTTTGCTTATCGATTCTGACGACTCATCCGCTTGGTCAAGAACCCTAAATACTCCTGCCGCATCACCAGTGTTTCATTCGCCAGATGATGCCGCGCCTCAGGCAGCATCAGCACCTGCGGCCTATCAAACTTGCCCCGCAACACTTCAAGGTTATGTTCCCAATCCACGGTCATGTCCGCCTGCCCCTGCACGATCAGCGGCCGCCTGGTGCTGACCGGCGCCGCTTCAACGCGTTTGATCCAGCGTGCCAGCGCGCCAACCCAGGCTGTCGGCAGACGCAGCGGCTGCAATGGATCGGCTTGCAGGAACGGCAGAAAGGCGGGGTCGTTGGAGTTCTCGCTGAAGCGCCGGGCGATGGCTTTGACGAACGGCCTGAGCAAGTAATAGCTCAGATGCGACCAACCCCACGCTCGCGGCCGCACCAGCGGTGCCAACAGGATCACCTGACCCTGGGCCGGACTGCTCGCCCCCGCATTCAACACATGGTCGATCACGATCGCCCCACCGGTACTTTGCCCGCACAGGTGCCACGGTTGCGGCAAGTCGAGGGATTGAGCCTCGCTGAATAACCCTTGCAGCGTGTCCTGGTACTCGGCGAAATCCTTGATGCTCGCCCGCTCGCCACTGGACAAGCCATGCCCCGGCAGGTCGCAGGCAATCACCGCGAAGCCTTGGTCCAGCGCCCATTCGATCACATGCCGGTAGAGCCCGGTGTGGTCGTAGAAACCGTGGATGACAAACAACGTCGCCTTCGCCCGCTCGGGCCACCAGAACTGGCTGACCAGCTCATATCCATCGACCTCGAAGCGCCCGAGACCGCTGCGCACCTGACGCGGCGCAAAATCCAGTCCATAGAACTGCTGGTAGGCCTTCGCCTGCGCCGACAACGGCTGCCCGGCCGCCAGTGGCAGCAAGCTTGCACGTAGAAGATCGGGGTCGAAAGTGGCCGGCATGGACGATTCCAGAGCGTGAAACGGACTTTATAAGCCTTCGATATTCTTCTGTCGCGGCAAGCATGGCAAGCTAGCCGGCCTTCGAGGACTGAACCGATGCGCCCGCCCTTTCGCGCCACCCTGTTTGCCAGCCTGCTCGCCGTGGTGTGTGCCGGCGTACTGTGGGCGGCCTACGACTGGTTCCAGGGGCGTTACCTGCGGGCGTTCAGCGAGCACACGGCAATGTTTTCGGGGGATCCGCTGCGCCTTCCCGATGACCTCGCAGGCCCTGGCGCCATCCGCCTGGTGCATTTCTGGGACCCGGCCTGCCCGTGCAACGTCGGCAATCAACAACACCTGACCGAACTGGTCGAGCGCTATGTCCCCCATGGCGTGGAATTCTATGCCGTGCAAAAACCCGGTAGCCATGGCCAGTTACCGGGCACCTTGAGCCGCCTGAAAACCATCGACGTCCTGCCCGGTTCCGAACAGATCCCCGCCAGCCCGGCCGTGGCGATCTGGGACCGCAGCGGCAAACTGGCGTACTTCGGCCCCTACAGCGAAGGCCTGACCTGCAATTCCAGCAACAGCTTTATCGAGCCCATCCTGCAAGCGCTCGATGAGGGCCGTGCGGTGAGTGCTACGCACACACTGGCGGTGGGGTGTTACTGCCCATGGCCTGTAGATCCGGCGAAGCAGGGAAAGACGCGGTAATACGAATCCCTCCTACGGGCGATGCACCAAGCCGGCACGTCGTGTTACACAGTGGCACCTGGAATCACAATAACAACAAGGAGTCCCCATGAAACGCAGCTTGACCGCTCTCGCGCTGTTGATCGTCGTGCTGGCCGCCGGCGCCGGCTGGTACCTCTACAGCAAGCAGCCGTCACGCCAGGGCATGGTGGAACTGCAACACCTGCAAGGCTCGGTCACCGTGCGCTACGACGAGCGCGGCGTTCCGCATATCCGCGCCGACAACGAAACCGACCTGTACCGCGCGCTCGGCTACGTGCATGCCCAGGACCGCCTGTTCCAGATGGAAGTCCTGCGTCGTCTGGCTCGTGGCGAACTGGCCGAGGTGCTTGGAACGAAGCTGCTCGACACCGACAAACTGATGCGCAGCCTGCGCATTCGCGAACGCGCTGAAACCTACTTCGCCAATCTCGACAAACAGTCACCCTCGTTCATCGCCATGCAGGCCTATCTGGACGGCATCAACCAGTATCAGGACAGCCACGCCAAACCCGTGGAGTTCGATGTGCTGGGCATTCCAAAACGCCCGTTCACCGCCCAGGACACCATCAGCATTGCCGGTTACATGGCCTACAGTTTTGCGGCGGCCTTTCGTACCGAACCCTTGCTGACATTCGTGCGCGATCAACTGGGCCCCGACTACCTAAGCGTTTTCGATCTCGACTGGCAGTCCAAAGGCGTGCTCAACGGGACCGCACCTTCCCTGGCCAGCGTCGACTGGAAAGACCTCAACGCCCTCGCCCGCCTGAGCGAACAGGCCTTGGCTGACAACGGCCTGCCCCAGTTCGAGGGCAGTAACGCCTGGGTCGTCGCGGGCAGCCGGACCCAAAGCGGCAAGCCGCTACTGGCGGGCGATCCGCATATCCGTTTCTCCGCGCCGTCGGTGTGGTACGAAGCGCAGCTCTCGGCGCCGGGCTTCGAACTCTACGGCCACTACCAGGCCTTGATGCCGTTCGCCTCCCTGGGCATGAACAACGACTTCGGCTGGAGCATCACCATGTTCCAGAACGACGACCTCGACCTGATCGCCGAGAAGGTCAACCCGGACAATCCCAATCAGGTCTGGTATCGCGGCAAGTGGGTGGACATGGTCACCAGCGAACAGAAGATTGCGGTCAAGGGCCAGGAACCGGTGACGCTGGTGCTGCGCCAGTCGCCCCACGGCCCGATCGTCAACGATGCCTTGGGCAGCGGCGTCGGCAAGACACCGATTGCCATGTGGTGGGCGTTTCTCGAAAGCCAGAACCCGATTCTGGACGGTTTCTACCAGCTCAACCGCGCCGACAGCCTGGCCAAGGCCCGCAGTGCTGCGGCAAAAATCCAGGCACCGGGCCTGAACGTCGTATGGGCCAATGCCAAGGGTGACATCGGCTGGTGGGCGGCGGCGCAACTGCCGAAACGTCCGGCGGGTGTACGCCCATGGTTCATCCTCGACGGCAGCACCGCCGAGGCCGACAAGGATGGCTTCTACCCGTTCAGCGCCAACCCTCAGGAAGAAAACCCGGCGCGGGGCTACATCGTCTCGGCCAACTTCCAGCCAGTGTCGCCGACCGGCATGGAGATTCCCGGCTATTACAACCTTGCCGATCGCGGCCAGCAGCTCAATCGCCAGCTCAGCGACAAAGCCGTGAAATGGGACCTGGAAAACAGCCAGAAACTGCAGCTGGGCACTACCACCGCCTACGGCCCGCGCTTGTTGGCGCCGCTGCTGCCGGTGTTGCGCGAAATGGTGAGCGACCCCGCCGAACTCAAACTGGTGGAGCAACTGGCCCAGTGGAAAGGCGACTACCCGCTCGAATCCACCAGCGCCACGCTGTTCAACCAGTTGCTGTTCAACCTGGCTGACGCGACGATGCACGATGAACTGGGTAACGACTTTTTCGAAACACTGCTCTCGACCCGGGTGATCGACGCCGCGCTCCCCCGCCTGGCCGCCAGCGCCGATTCACCGTGGTGGGACAACCGCAGCACCCTCGGCAAGGAAACCCGCGCCGACACGGTGAAGACCGCCTGGCAAGCCAGCCTCGCCCACCTCAAGAGCACCCTCGGCGCAGACGCCTCGCAATGGCAGTGGGGTCGCGCGCACACCTTGACCCATGGTCATCCGCTGGGGCAGCAGAAGCCACTGGACCTGGTCTTCAATGTCGGCCCCTTCGCCGCACCCGGCAGCCATGAAGTGCCGAACAACCTCTCGGCGAAAATTGGCCCGGCACCCTGGCCCGTGACCTACGGCCCTTCGACCCGGCGCCTGATCGACTTCGCCGACCCGGCCCACAGCCTGACCGTCAACCCGGTTGGCCAGAGCGGTGTAGTGTTCGATAGTCATTATGATGATCAGGCTGAGGCCTATATCGAGGGGATGTATTTCCAGGCGCATCTCAATGATGAAGAGGTCACTGCCAATACCCGCAGTACGTTGAAGCTGTTGCCGGCGCGGGTGGCGCCATAGACTTTTGCTGACTGGACTGGCCCCTTCGCGAGCAGGCTCGCTCCCACAGGTTTTGCTGGTGTTCACAAAATTTGTGTTCAACTAGGATCCCTGTGGGAGCGGGCCTGCTCGCGAAGGGGCCCTGACAGACACCCAAAAAATCATTTCAAACCATCGCCGCAAAATTCAACCTGAACTGCTGCGGCGTCACCCCCAATCTGCGATTGAACACACTGCGCATGTGCTGGGCATCGCGAAAGCCGCATTGATAGGCCACGGTCTTGAGCGGCGCACGAGTGCTTTCGAGCATCACCCGCGCCGCATCGACCCGCGCGCGTTCGACGAACTCGGCCGGGGTGATTTTCGCCTCCCTGGCAAACACCCGGGAAAAATTACGCGCACTCATGTTGGCGGCATTGGCCAGGTCGGCGATGGCTAAATCGCCCGTCAGGTTGGCCAGCACGTAATGCTGGACCATCGCCACCGCCGAGTCCGGTTCGGCGTGGGGCGTGAGGAACGGGCTGAACTGCGACTGCCCGCCCGAACGCTGGGTGAACACCACCAGCCGCTTGGCGACATTCAGCGCCACTTCCGGACCGTGATCCCGACCCAACAGATACAACGACAGATCGATCCCCGCCGTGACCCCGGCCGAGGTGAACAGGTCGCCGTCCTCAACGTACAGTCGATCCGCTTCCACCCGGGACGAGGGACACAGCGCCGCCAGATCCGATGCGTCCTGCCAATGCGTGGTGACCGTGCGCCCCTCCAGCAACCCGGCGCGGGCGAGCATGAACGCACCATTGCAGATCGAGCCAAACCGTTGCGCCCGCCCGCAGGCCCCGCGCAACCAGGTGTCGAACGCCACGCCGAAACTCATGAACGGCAATTGCGGCCCGCCAGCCACCAATAACAAGTCGTACGCCTCGAGTGCTTCGCTGAAATGCCGATGGGCATTGAGTGCCAAACCGTTGGAGCACGCCATTATCCCGTGCTCGACGCCGATCACCTCCAGCCGATAGTGATCCTGCGGGGCAAGGAATCGATTGGCCTCGGAAAACACATCCATGGGGCCGGTGACATCCAGCGACTGGACGCCGGCGAAGACCACGATGGCGATGGTTTTACTCATGACGTGAATCGCCTCCTTTGGATCTGATTGCACCGTCCCTTTGTAGGAGCGAGCCTGCTCGCGATGAAATCAAAGACGCCGCGGGGTATCAGGTTCCCCGCGTTATCGTTGACGACCATCGCGAGCAAGCTCGCTCCCACAGGGTTTGCATGCACCCTAGCCAAACCAGGCGCAACAAGCGAGGTTGGCGCGATATGCATGCTCATTGGCCGGGATCGCAGCCATGGCGCGATTGTCCGGTTTCGGGGGGCGGAACAGACTGAAACCCTCAGCGCCACCCAGGCGTTCACGACGAGGAAAACTCCATGAGCACCACCATCGCCGGCATCAGGATCCCCGACAGCGCGCTGGCCAAGGCCACCACCGAATACATCCGTGACATCGAATCGGACCTGCTCTACCACCACTCGCGCCGGGTCTTCCTGTTCGGCGCCCTGAGCGGTGAGCGCAAGCAATTGGCCTACAACCCGGAGTTGCTGTACGTCGGCGCAATGTTCCATGACCTGGGCCTGGTGGAGGGTCACCGCAGCGACAACGAGCGCTTCGAAGTCGATGGCGCCAATGCGGCAGCCGCATTTCTCAAGCCTTACGGGCTGAGCGACGACGATATCGAGCAGGTCTGGCTATCGATTGCCCTGCACACCACACCGGGCGTTCCTCAACACTTGCGACCCACCGTGGCACTGGTAACGGCGGGTGTCGAGATGGACGTGCTGGGCATGGACTACGCGGCGTTCTCCAGCGTGCAGCGTGAAGCGGTGGTGCATGCGCACCCACGGGGCGAGGGGTTCAAGGAGTGCATCATCTGCGCGTTTGCCGATGGCTTGCGTCATCGTCCGCAGACTACGTTCGGGAATGTGAAGACGGATGTGCTGGTGGATCAGGAGCCGGGATTCAAGCCGATGAATTTCGTCGAGGTCATTCGCCAATCCCCGTGGATTGCCTGACCGCCAAAGAACCTGTGGGAGCGAGCTTGCTCGCGATGGCGGCATCACAGTCAACATCGATGTTGAATGTCAGTCCGCTATCGCGAGCAAGCTCGCTCCCACAGGGGGTCGGGTTGACCGCAGTGTTGTGGTCAACCCGACTTCAGGCTCAGGCCGCTTCCGGTGCCTGCGCGCGACGCACGTCCGGTTGCTTCCACGAATCGGCGGCTGCTTCTTCGATCGCTTGCTGGATCGCACGCTTGCGGCTTTCTTCGGCTCGACGGCTGAAGAACCAGACCAGGAAGGTCACGATGGACACCGCCAGCAGGATCAGGCTGGCCACGGCGTTGATCTCGGGCTTCACGCCCAGACGTACCGCCGAGAACACTTCCATCGGCAAGGTCGTGGAGCCCGGGCCCGACACGAAGCTCGCCAGCACCAGGTCATCCAGCGACAGGGCGAAGGACATCATGCCGCCCGCTGCCAGCGACGGCGCGATCATCGGGATGGTGATCAGGAAGAACACCTTCCACGGCTTCGCGCCCAGGTCCATGGCTGCTTCTTCGATAGACAGGTCCAGCTCGCGCAAGCGCGCCGAAACCACCACCGCCACATAAGCGGCACAGAACGTGGTGTGGGCGATCCAGATGGTGACGATGCCGCGTTCCTGCGGCCAGCCGATCATCTGCGCCATGGCCACGAACAGCAGCAACAGCGACAGACCGGTGATCACCTCAGGCATCACCAGCGGCGCGGTGACCAGGCCACCGAACAGGGTGCGGCCCTTGAAGCGCGTAATGCGCGTCAGGACGAACGCCGCCAGGGTACCCAGTGCCACCGCCGCGACGGCCGTGTAGCAGGCGATTTCCAGCGAGCGCACCACCGAGCCCATCAGTTGCGAGTTGTCGAGCAGGCCGACGTACCACTTGATCGACCAGCCGCCCCACACCGTCACCAGTTTCGAGGCGTTGAACGAATAGATCACCAGGATCAGCATCGGCAGGTAGATGAACAACAGACCCACTACCAGCATCAGGCTGGAGAAACGGAAGCGCTTCATTCTTTACCCTCCATTTCCTTGGCCTGACTGCGGTTGAACAGAATGATCGGCACAATCAGGATCGCCAGCATCACCACCGCCAGGGCAGACGCCACCGGCCAGTCACGGTTGTTGAAGAACTCTTGCCAGAGCACTTTACCGATCATCAGGGTTTCCGGGCCGCCGAGCAGTTCCGGGATCACGAACTCGCCCACCACCGGGATGAACACCAGCATGCAGCCAGCGATGATGCCGTTTTTCGACAGCGGCACGGTGATTTTCCAGAAGCTGTTGAAGGTGCTCGAACCCAGGTCGGACGCGGCTTCCAGCAGGCTCTGGTCATGCTTCACCAGGTTGGCGTACAGCGGCAGGATCATGAACGGCAGGTAGGAATAAACCACACCGATGTAGACCGCCAGGTTGGTGTTGAGGATCTGCAGCGGCTCGCTGATCCAGCCCATGCTCATCAGGAAACCGTTGAGCAGGCCGTTGTTGCTGAGGATGCCCATCCACGCATACACGCGGATCAGGATCGCGGTCCAGGTCGGCATCATGATCAGCAGCACCAGCACCGTCTGCACTTCCTTGCGGGCAACGGAGATGCCGTAGGCCATCGGGTAGCCGATCAGCAGGCAGAGAATGGTGCTGAACAGCGCCATCTTCAACGAGCCGAGGTAAGCGGCGATGTACAGTTCGTCACCGGCCAGCATCGCGTAGTTGCCCAGGTTAAGCAGCAACTGCAGCTTCTGCTCGGCGTAGCTGTAGATTTCGGTGTAGGGAGGAATGGCCACGTCCGCTTCGGCGAAGCTGATCTTCAAAACGATGAAGAACGGCAGCATGAAGAACAGGAACAGCCAGATGAAGGGAACCCCGATGACCATCTGACGGCCACCGGGAATTATTCGATTGAGTCGACGCTTGAATTTGCGCATGTTCATGAGCGGAGCACCACGCCGCTATCGTCTTCCCAGTACACGTAGACCTGATCACCCCAGGTCGGACGCTGCCCGCGACGTTCGGCGTTGGCCACGAACGACTGCACCAGCTTGCCGCTTGGCAGCTCGACGTAGAACACCGAGTGCCCGCCCAGGTAGGCGATGTCGTGCACCTTGCCGCTGGACCAGTTGTATTGGCAGGTCGGCATGTCGGCGGTGACCAGCAGTTTTTCCGGACGGATCGCGTAGGTGACCGACTTGTCCTGCACCGAAGTGCTGATGCCGTGGCCGACGTAGATCTGACGATCCAGGTCTTTGCAGGTAATGATCGCGTGGCCTTCGGCGTCATCGATCACTTCGCCTTCGAAGATGTTCACGTTACCGATGAATTCACAGACCAGGCGACTGGTCGGGGTTTCGTAGATGTCGATCGGGCTGCCGATCTGGGCGATCCAGCCCAGGTGCATGATCGCGATGCGCTCGGCCATGGTCATGGCCTCTTCCTGGTCGTGGGTCACCATGACGCAGGTTACGCCGACGCGCTCGATGATCTCCACCAGCTCCAGCTGCATTTGCGAACGCAGCTTCTTGTCCAGGGCGCCCATCGGTTCGTCGAGCAGCAGCAGCTTCGGTCGCTTGGCCAGGGAACGGGCCAGGGCCACACGCTGACGCTGGCCGCCGGACAACTGATGCGGCTTGCGCTTGGCGTACTGGCTCATCTGCACCAGCTTGAGCATGTCGGCCACCCGCGCATCGACTTCGGCGGCAGGCAGTTTGTCCTGCTTGAGGCCGAAGGCGATGTTCTGCGCCACGGTCATGTGCGGGAACAAGGCGTAGGACTGGAACATCATGTTGATCGGCCGCTCGTAGGGCGGCATGTCGGTGATGTCTACGCCATCGAGGAAAATGCGCCCCTCCGTGGGCCGTTCGAAACCTGCGAGCATGCGCAGCAATGTGGACTTGCCCGATCCCGAGCCGCCGAGCAGGGCGAAGATCTCGCCCTTCTTGATTTCCAGGGACACGTCGTCCACGGCAATCGTCTCGTCGAACTTCTTCGTGACCCGGTCGATTTTGACCAGCACCTGTTTAGGTTGCTGGTCGCCCTCGAGGGCTTTCTTATAGGCGCCGGAGGCAACTGCCATTTACGAAACTCCCAAAAAAAAGAGTGCAGGTCGCTCAAGGTGAGCCAACCTTGGATAGTTTGAGCCTTGAAGCTATTTACCCGACTTGACCTTGGTCCAGCTGCGGGTCATCAAGCGTTGAATATTCGGCGGTAATTCGACCGACACGTAGGTCTTGTCGAGCACCTCTTGCGGTGGATAAACCGCTTCATCGGTGCGAATGGACTGTTCCATCAGTTTGTCCGACCCGGGGTTCGGGTTGGCGTAGCCGACGTAATCACTGACCTGGGCGATGACCTCAGGCTTCAGCAAATAGTTGATGAAGGCGTGAGCCTGCTTGACGTTGGCCGAGTCCTTCGGAATCGCCAGCATGTCGAACCAGAGCGCACCGCCCTCTTTCGGGATCGAGTAGGCGATGTTCACGCCTTTCTTGGCTTCTTCGGCGCGGTTCTTGGCCTGGAAGATGTCGCCGGAGAAACCGATCGCCACGCAGATATCGCCGTTGGCCAGGTCCGCGATGTACTTGGAGGAGTGGAAGTAGGTCACGTAAGGGCGCACGGCAAGCAACTTGGCGGTGGCCTTTTCGTAATCCTTGGGATCAGTGCTGTTAGCGTTCAGGCCCATGTAGTTGAGCACTGTCGGCATCATTTCATCGGCGGAATCGAGGAACGCGACGCCACAACTTTGCAGTTTCTTGATGTTCTCCGGCTCGAACAGCACGCCCCACGAATCAATCGTATCGACGCCCAGCACAGCCTTGACCTTGTCGACGTTGTAACCGATGCCGTTGGTGCCCCACAGGTACGGCACGGCGTACAGGTTGCCCGGATCGTTCTGCTCCAGGCGCTTGAGCAGCACCGGGTCGAGGTTCGAATAGTTCGGCAGCTGCGACTTGTCGAGCTTCTGGAATGCCCCGGCCTTGATCTGTTTGCCGAGGAAGTGGTTCGACGGCACGACCACGTCGTAGCCGGTACGCCCGGCCAGCAACTTGCCTTCCAGGGTTTCGTTGGAATCGAAAACGTCATAAACCGGCTTGATCCCGGTCTCTTTCTGGAAGTCGGCCAGGGTGGTCTCGCCGATGTAGTCCGACCAGTTATAAATATGCACGGTACCGGCGGCCTGGACACTGACGGCAATCGTCAGCCCGGCGCCGACCAGCATGGCATTGCGCAACAAAGAAAAAATAGGCACGTGGAGGTCCTCTGAAATTAGTTGGGCCCAAGTTGCCCCGCGTTACATGACAACCGTGGTTGCCCGGCAACAAAACCGGCGCGCAACTTACCCTCGAAAAACCGTTCCAGCAAAACTTTTGTACAGATATCTGTAGGAGCGAGCCTGCTCGCGATGTCATCAACGATGACGCGGGGTGCCTGACACCCCGCGGTGCTCTCCGGTTCATCGCGAGCAGGCTCGCTCCTACAGGGTTTTACTTATTTACCCGATTTGATCTTGGTCCAGCTGCGGGTCATGATCCGCTGGGTCGCGGCCGGCAAGTCGGCAATCGCGTACAGCTTGGCCAGCACGTCCGCCGGCGGGTAAACGCCCGGGTCGCTGGTGATGTCTTTGTCGACCAGCGCAGTTGCAGCCGCGTTACCGTTCGGGAAACGTACGGCGTTGGTGATTTCAGCCATGATTTCCGGCTTCTGCAGGAAGGTCATGAACTTGTAGGCGCCTTCGACGTTTTCGGCATCTTTAGGGATGGCGACCATGTCGTAGAAGCTGCCGGCACCTTCTTTCGGAATGTTGTAGCTGACCTTCACCTTGTCACCGGCTTCGGCAGCGCGGGATTTGGCCTGGTAAATGTCACCCGAGTAACCCACGGCCACACAGATGTTGCCGTTGGCCAGGTCGGAGATGTACTTGGAGGAGTGGAAGTAGGCGATCGAAGGACGGACCTTCATGATCAGCGCTTCAGCCTTGTCGATGTCTTCTTTCTTCTGGCTGTCGGTTGGCAGGCCCAGGTAGTGCAGCGCCACCGGAATCATCTCGGTTGGCGAGTCCAGCAGGCTGATACCACACGCTTTCAGCTTGGCGGCGTTTTCAGGCTTGAAGATCAGGTCCCAGGAATCGACCGGTGCGTCGGCACCCAGTGCCGCCTTGACCTTCTCGGCGTTGAAACCAATACCGATCGAACCCCACATGTACGGGAAGGCGTGTTCATTGCCCGGGTCGCTCACGGAAACGGCCTTGAGCAGGTCGGTGTTCAGGTTCTTCCAGTTAGGCAACTTGGACTTGTCCAGCTTCTGGTAGACGCCAGCCTTGATCTGCTTGGCCAGGAAGTTGTTCGACGGTACGACGATGTCGTAGCCGGACTTGCCTGCCAGCAACTTGGCTTCCAGGGTTTCGTTGCTGTCGAAGACGTCATAGACAACCTTGATGCCCGACTCATCTTCAAACTTCTTGACGGTGTCCGGTGCGATGTAGTCGGACCAGTTGTACACGTGCAGTACTTTGTCATCGGCCTGAACCGCGCCCGCCATCAAACCCATCACGGACATGGCAAGCAGAGTCTTGCCAGCGAGCTTTTTACCTAGTGCCTTCATGCGTAATGCTCCAAATTTTTCTTTTTTGAACCACTTGTTCAGCGACCGAACCCGGGCAACTGGAACCGCGGCTAGTCTGGCAAGATCCACATCGGTCTTTCAAGGAAACGGCCACGCTTTCTGACAGTTCTGAGCGAAAGTTCCTACTTCATATGCAGAACTTCGGACTTCCGCTCAGAGCCTAGCACTTAGCCCTGCAATGCACTCAGGGTCAGGTCAAGACACTTGCGAGCCTTGGTCACCAGTTCATCGATTTCCGCCGGTGTAATCACCAGTGGCGGAGCGATGATCATGGTGTCGCCGACGGCGCGCATGATCAGGCCGTTGTCGAAGCAGAACTGACGGCAGATCATGCCGACGCCCTTGCCCTCGTAACGCTTGCGCGTGGCCTTGTCCTGGACCAGTTCGATGGCCCCCAACAAACCGACCCCGCGAACTTCACCCACCAGCGGGTGATCGTTCAGTTCCCGCAGACGCTTTTGCAAATACGGTGCCGTTTCTGCATGGACGCGCTCGATAATTTTCTCGTCGCGCATGATGCGGATGTTTTCCAGCGCCACCGCAGCCGCCACCGGGTGACCGGAGTACGTGAAGCCGTGGTTGAAGTCGCCGCCTTCGTTGAGCACGTCCACCACTTCATCACGCACGATCAGGCCGCCCATCGGGATGTAGCCCGAGGTCAGGCCCTTGGCGATGGTCATCATGTCGGGCTTGAGGCCGTAGAAATCGCTGCCGAACCACTCGCCGGTACGACCGAAACCGCAAATCACTTCGTCAGCCACGAACAGGATGTCGTACTTGGCGAGGATTTCCTTGATGCGCGGCCAGTAGGTGTCTGGCGGAATGATCACGCCACCGGCGCCCTGGATCGGCTCGGCAATAAAGGCACCGACGTTGTCGACGCCGACTTCCAGAATCTTTTCTTCCAGCTGATTGGCCGCCCACACACCGAATTCTTCCGGGGTCATGTCGCCGCCTTCGGCGAACCAGTACGGCTGGGCAATGTGGACGATGCCCGGGATCGGCAAGTCGCCCTGTTCATGCATGTACGTCATGCCACCCAGGCTCGCGCCGGCCACGGTGGAACCGTGATAGCCGTTCTTGCGGCTGATGATGACTTTTTTCTTCGGCTGGCCCTTGATCGCCCAATAGTGACGAACCATGCGCAGCATGGTGTCGTTACCTTCAGAGCCGGAACCGGTGAAGAACACATGGTTCATGCCTTGCGGCGCGATGTCGGCGATGGCCTTGGCCAGTTCCAGTACCGGCGGGTGCGCCGTCTGGAAGAACAGGTTGTAGTAAGGCAGCTCGCGCATCTGCTTACTGGCGGCATCGGCCAGTTCATCGCGACCATAACCAATCGCGACACACCACAGGCCGGCCATGCCGTCGAGGATCTTGTTGCCTTCGCTGTCCCAGAGGTAAACGCCCTTGGCATTGGTGATGATCCGCGGGCCTTTCTCTTTCAGCTGCTTGAAGTCGCTGAACGGGGCCAGGTGGTGATCGTTGCTCAGGGTTTGCCATTCACGGGTTTGCGGGTTGTTGCTGGTCATGTGAATCTCCTAAAAAAAATCAGGTGAAGGCGCCGCTCGACTGCGGCGGCGCCCGGCGTATCAGACGGCAAAGAGCAGGAATTCCCTTTCCCACGAACTGATCACGCGCTTGAAGTTTTCATGCTCGGCCCGCTTGACCGCGACGTAGCCAGTGATGAAATTTTTGCCCAGGTAGCGCTCGATGATCGCGCTGTTTTCCATGCGCTCCAGTGCGTCTTCGATGGTCAGGGGCAGGCGCAGGTTGCGGCGTTCATAGCCACGCCCTACCACCGGCGCACTCGGGTTCAGGCCTTCGACCATACCGATGTACCCGCAGAGCAGGCTCGCGGCAATCGCCAGGTACGGGTTGGCATCGGCGCCCGGCAGGCGGTTTTCCACCCGACGGTTATTCGGCCCGGCATCCGGGACCCGCAGGCCCACGGTGCGGTTCTCTTCGCCCCACTCCACGTTCACCGGCGCCGAGGTATCGGGCAGGAAGCGGCGGAACGAGTTGACGTTGGGGGCGAACAGCGGCAACAGCTCGGGAATGAGTTTCTGCAAGCCACCGATGTGGTGCAGGAACAACTGGCTCATGGTCCCGTCTTCATTGGAGAAAATGTTCCTGCCGGTCTCGATGTCGATGATGCTCTGGTGCAAGTGCATGGCGCTGCCCGGCTCGCCGGTCATCGGCTTGGCCATGAAGGTCGCGGCCACGTTGTGCTTGAGCGCGGCCTCGCGCATGGTGCGCTTGAACACCAGGATCTGGTCGGCCAGGGACAGGGCATCGCCGTGACGGAAGTTGATTTCCATCTGCGCCGTGCCGTCCTCGTGGATCAGCGTGTCGAGGTCCAGGTCCTGCAGTTCACACCAGTCGTAGACGTCTTCGAACAGCGGATCGAACTCGTTCGCCGCTTCAATGGAGAACGACTGGCGACCGGTTTCCGGGCGACCGGAGCGGCCAATTGGCGGCTGCAGCGGGTAGTCCGGGTCGTCGCTGCGCTTGGTCAGGTAAAACTCCATTTCCGGCGCCACGATGGGCTGCCAGCCTTTGTCGGAATAGAGTTTCAGGACTTTCTTGAGCACGTTGCGCGGCGACAGCTCGATCGGGTTGCCTTGCTTGTCGTAGGTATCGTGGATAACGATGGCGGTCGGCTCAATGGCCCACGGCACCAGGTATACCGCACTCTGGTCGGGACGGCAGATCATGTCGATGTCGGCCGGGTCGAGCAGTTCGTAATAGATGTCGTCTTCGACGTAATCGCCGGTCACGGTCTGCAGCAGAACGCTTTCTGGCAGGCGCATGCCTTTTTCGGCGATGAATTTGTTGGTCGGCGAAATCTTGCCCCGGGTAATCCCGGTCAAGTCGGCGATCATGCATTCGACTTCTGTGATCTTGTGGTTTTTCAACCAATCGGTGAGCTGGTCGAGGTTGTTACTCATAAATGCCTCTAGGCTTGAGTTGTCTGACCCTTTTAAGGTCAGGCGTTGTTTGACGCATCGGCGTCGCGTTGTAGAGCGTTTGCGCGGCAGATTAGCGTGTTTGCCAACACTGCCGCAGAGGCCGGGCGTGCAGAATCACGAGCGATGCCCCGAACGATGGTCAGGCCGCTATTGTGAATCGGTTCTATATTGAATGGAGTAACCGTAATGGGGGTGCCATCGCGACCGTCCAGAATATCGGACGGGGACGGTTGAACCGTCGCGGATGGGAGGATCACCGCAAGCGCCGAGACCACGGAACGGACGGCCGTGTCATCACTGATGTGATAAACATGCCGACCGAGCTGTCTTGAGCAGTCGGTGACGCCGATTATCGGCAGGCGAGACATGAAGCACCCCGGTATTATTGCTGTTATGGGTTTGATTCGAGCTTAGCCTTGTTCATTTTTTTACACAACACCCCCGTAAAAAATACAACACGGCCCGCTCAAGCTCGCGGCCGCCGCTACGTCCAGCGGAGTAAAATCGCCCCAAAGTGCCTCAAAAAAGCCATACGAGCGCTTTTTTAGGGCAAAAAAGGCCTCGCTTGACTTCGGCATGCCGTTCGGGTTGACTGAAACCAGAAAAGATCAATGATTGATATTTTTAACAACAAAGGTGTTGCATCATGTCGGTACCCCCGCGTGCCGTTCAGCTTAACGAAGCGAACGCGTTCCTTAAGGAACATCCTGAGGTTCTGTACGTTGACCTTCTGATTGCGGATATGAATGGTGTGGTGCGCGGCAAGCGCATCGAACGCACCAGCCTCCACAAGGTTTACGAGAAAGGCATCAACCTGCCGGCCTCTCTATTTGCTCTGGATATCAACGGCTCGACGGTGGAAAGCACCGGCCTGGGCCTGGACATCGGTGATGCTGACCGAATCTGCTATCCAATCCCCGATACCCTGTGCAACGAGCCATGGCAGAAGCGCCCGACCGCGCAACTGTTGATGACCATGCACGAACTCGAAGGCGAACCCTTCTTCGCCGACCCGCGTGAAGTGCTGGCCAATGTGGTGCGCAAGTTCGACGAAATGGGCCTGACCATCTGCGCCGCGTTCGAACTGGAGTTCTACCTGATCGATCAGGAGAACGTGAACGGTCGTCCGCAACCACCTCGCTCGCCGGTTTCCGGCAAACGTCCGCACTCGACCCAGGTCTACCTGATCGACGACCTCGACGAATACGTCGACTGCCTCCAGGACATTCTGGAAGGTGCCAAAGAGCAAGGCATTCCGGCCGACGCCATCGTCAAGGAAAGTGCCCCGGCGCAGTTCGAAGTGAACCTGCACCACGTGGCCGATCCGATCAAGGCCTGCGACTACGCGGTCCTGCTCAAGCGCCTGATCAAGAACATCGCCTACGACCATGAAATGGACACCACCTTCATGGCCAAGCCTTACCCAGGCCAGGCGGGTAATGGTCTGCACGTCCACATCTCGATTCTCGACAAAGACGGCAAGAACATTTTTGCCAGCGAGGATCCCGAGCAGAACGCCGCACTGCGTCACGCGATCGGCGGTGTGCTCGAGACCCTACCGGCGCAGATGGCTTTCCTCTGCCCGAACGTCAACTCCTACCGTCGTTTCGGCGCACAGTTCTACGTGCCGAACTCGCCGTGCTGGGGCCTGGACAACCGCACCGTAGCGATTCGCGTGCCGACCGGTTCCGCCGATGCCGTACGCATCGAACACCGTGTGGCCGGCGCCGATGCCAACCCGTACCTGCTGATGGCTTCGGTCCTGGCAGGCGTGCACCACGGTCTGGTCAACAAGGTCGAACCTGGCGCTCCGGTCGAAGGCAACAGCTACGAGCAAAACGAGCAAAGCCTGCCGAACAACCTGCGTGATGCGCTGCGCGAGCTGGACGACAGCGAAGTCATGGCCAAGTACATCGATCCGAAATACATCGATATCTTCGTGGCCTGTAAAGAGAGCGAGCTGGAGGAGTTCGAACACTCCATCTCCGACCTCGAGTACAACTGGTACCTGCATACCGTGTAAGCGGTTGCAGTAAAAAAACGCCGCCGGCTGCTGAAGCCTGCGGCGTTTTTTTATGGGTAATTTCAGTTGGACCGAGTCGCCTGCTTCGCGAGCAAGCCCGCTCCCACACTGGAGCTGCGCTGTACACAAACTCCATGTTCACCAAGGGCCAAATGTGGGAGCGGGCTTGCTCGCGAAGGCGTCCGGGCAGACAACACACAACCCGACTCGTACAATGCCCGCTGCCCCGCAGGAGACTCCAATGACACGCGTAGCCACCCCCCGCAAACCCCGCGCACGCAGCCAGGCCCGGATCGATTCGATACTCGATGCGGCCCGCACGCTGTTGGCCGCCGAGGGCGTGGCCAGTCTGTCGATCTACAGTGTCGCCGAGCGCGCGGAGATTCCGCCCTCCTCGGTCTACCATTTCTTCGCCAGCGTGCCGGCGTTGCTCGAAGCCTTGACCGCCGACGTCCATGCGGCCTTCCGCGCCTGCCTGCAAGCACCCATCGATCATCACGCCCTTGGCAGCTGGCGCGACCTGTCACGCCTGGTGGAACAACGCATGCTCGACATCTACGCAGAGGACGCCGCCGCCCGCCAACTCATTCTGGCCCAGCACGGCCTGACCGAAGTCACCCAGGCCGACCGCCAGCACGACCTCGAACTGGGCGAGCTGATGCACAAGCTGTTCGATCACCACTTCGAACTGCCGACGCTGCCGGGTGATGTCGATGTGTTCGCCCTGGCCATGGAGCTTGGCGACCGGGTGTATGCGCGCTCGGTGCAGCAGCACGGGCAGATTACGCCGCGCATGGCCGAGGAAGGGATGCGGGTGTTTGATGCTTATGTAGGGCTTTATCTACCGCCATACTTGCCCAAGCGCGGCATTCCATCCTGATTTCTTGATTGGCCTTACTGGCCTCTTCGCGAGCAGGCTCGCTCCCACATTTGAAAAGCATTCCCCTGTGGGAGCGAGCCTGCTCGCGAAGGCCGCACCACCGATCCCGATGAATCACACGCACAAAAAAACCCCGAAGGGCTCAAACCCTTCGGGGTTGTTGTTTACGCATGTGGCTTACAACTTGGCGATCGACACCTCGGTGGATTTCACAAACGCGATCACTTCACTGCCCACCGCCAGTTCCAGCTCTTTCACCGAGCGCGTGGTGATCACCGAAGTGACGATGCCGGAAGCGGTCTGCACGTCGATTTCCGACAGCACGTCGCCGAGGACGATTTCCTTGATGGAGCCTTTGAACTGGTTGCGAACGTTGATGGCCTTGATAGTCATGATGTTGATTCCTGTCGTTGGGTAAGACTTGAATTATTGAGCCCAGCGCAATTGCGTAGGCAAGGGTGAAACAGGTTCCGGCTCCGGTGGTTGGCCGGGCAGCGCCAGCACGCGATTGAGGACTTCGGTTTCCAGCGCCGCCAGCCGATGGGAGCCGCGCACTCGAGGGCGCGGCAGTTCCACGTGCAGGTCGAGGCCGACTTCGCCGTCTTCGATCAGGATCACCCGATCGGCAATCGCCACCGCTTCACTGACGTCATGGGTCACCAGCAACACCGTAAAACCGTGCTGCTGCCAGAGCCGTTCGATCAGTTGCTGCATTTCAATTCGGGTCAGGGCATCCAGCGCACCCAAGGGTTCATCGAGCAACAGCAGGCGCGGCTGATGAATCAACGCACGGGCCAAAGCCACGCGTTGCTTCTGTCCACCGGACAACGCTGCCGGCCATTCGTTGGCGCGGTCGGCCAGCCCCACCGCGTCCAAGGCTTCAAGCGCTTGCGGCCGCCAGTTGCCCTTGAGGCCCAGACCGACGTTGTCGATGATCTTTTTCCACGGCAGCAAACGCGCTTCCTGGAACATCAGCCGCGTGTCTTCCCGCGCGTCACTCAATGGCGCCGCACCGGCGAGCAATTCACCACCGGTGGGCCGGTCAAGGCCGGCGAGCAATCGCAGCAAGGTGCTTTTGCCGCAACCGCTACGCCCCACCACGGCGACAAACTGGCCCGCCGGAATGTGCAGGTCGATCTCGCGCAGCACCTGCCGCGAGCCAAAGGTTTTTTGCAGCTTGCGTACCGCGAGCGGAATGCCGCGCAGCAGGCGTGGAGGTTGTTCCGCGATCATGCCGCACCTCCCTTGGCAACCTGATACGCCGGGTGCCAGCGCAGCCACACACGCTCAAGTCCACGGGCCGCGAGGTCGGCCAGTTTGCCGAGCACCGCGTAGAGCAAAATCGCCAGCACCACCACGTCGGTCTGCAAGAACTCCCGGGCATTCATCGCCAGATAACCGATACCGGAACTGGCGGAAATGGTTTCCGCGACGATCAACGTCAGCCACATGAAGCCGAGGGCGAAGCGCACGCCAACCAGAATCGAAGGCAGTGCCCCCGGCAGGATCACCTGCCAGAACAGGCTGAAGCCGGTCAGGCCATAGCTGCGCGCCATCTCCACCAGCGCCGGGTCGACGTTGCGGATGCCGTGATAGGTGTTGAGGTAAATCGGGAACAGCGTGCCCAGCGCCACCAGGAAAATCTTTGCCGACTCATCGATGCCGAACCACAGGATCACCAGCGGAATCAGCGCTAGGTGCGGCACGTTGCGGATCATCTGCACCGAACTGTCGAGCAGGCGTTCGCCCCACTTCGACAGGCCGGTGATGAAGCCGAGCGTCAGGCCGATGCCGCCACCGATGGTGAAGCCCAGCGCGGCACGCCAGCCACTGATCGCCAGGTGCGTCCAGATTTCGCCGCTGCGCACCAGGTTCACGCCAGCTTCGATCACGGCAACCGGCGCCGGCAGAATCCGTGTCGACAACCAGCCCGCCGACACACTCAACTGCCACACCGCCAGCAACAACACCGGCAACGCCCAGGGCGCGAGACTGTGGATGATTTTCTTCATGACCGCGCCTCAGCTCTGGGACGCGGCTTTGGGCAGAATGTCGTTGGCGACCATCTCGCCGAACGGACTGACGTAGCCAGCACTTTTCGGCAGTTCAGGACGCTCGACATCGAGGTGCGGGAACAGCAGTTCAGCGACTCGGTACGACTCTTCCAGGTGTGGATAACCGGAGAAAATAAAGGTGTCGATGCCGAGGTCCGCGTACTCCTTCACGCGGGCGGCCACCGTCGGGCCATCGCCCACCAGCGCCGTACCGGCACCGCCACGCACCAGGCCGACACCGGCCCACAGGTTCGGGCTGACTTCCAGCTTGTCGCGGCTGCCGCCATGCAATGCGGCCATGCGTTGTTGACCGACCGAATCGAAGCGCGCCAGCGATGCCTGGGCACGCGCGATGGTGTCGTCGTCGAGATGGGAGATCAGTCGATCCGCGGCTTTCCAGGCTTCATCGTTGGTTTCGCGCACGATCACGTGCAGGCGAATGCCAAAGCGCACTGTGCGTCCGAGCTTCGCAGCCTTGGCGCGGACCTGTTCGATTTTTTCCGCCACGGCGGCCGGCGGCTCGCCCCAGGTCAGGACCATTTCCACCTGTTCGGCAGCCAGGTCTTGCGCGGCATCCGAAGAGCCGCCGAAGTACAGCGGCGGGCGCGGCTGCTGGATCGGTGGATAGAGCAATTTCGCGCCCTTCACGCTGATGTGCTGGCCGTCGTAATCTACGGTTTCGCCTTCCAGCACGCGGCGCCAGATACGGGTGAACTCCACGGAAGCCTGGTAGCGTTCTTCGTGGCTGAGGAACAGACCATCGCCGGCCAACTCTTCCGGATCACCGCCGGTCACCAGGTTGAACAGCGCGCGGCCGCCAGACAGACGATCCAGGGTCGCGGCCTGACGCGCCGCTACCGTCGGGGAAATGATCCCGGGGCGCAGGGCGACAAGGAATTTCAAACGCTGGGTCACCGGGATCAGCGACGCCGCCACCAGCCACGAATCTTCGCAGGAGCGGCCGGTGGGAATCAGCACACCGCCGAAACCCAGTCGGTCCGCCGCTTGCGCGACTTGTTGCAGGTAACCGTGGTCAACGGCGCGTGCGCCTTCAGCGGTGCCAAGGTAATGGCCGTCGCCGTGGGTAGGCAGGAACCAGAAGATATTGAGGCTCATGTGGAGTGGTCTCCTTGGGGAATCGATTTGCTGGGCTTATGTTTCTGAGCTCTGGTTATTGAGCTTTGGCAACGGCTGCCGGCGGCGTCCAGATCACGTCTTTGATGCTCAATTGCTTTGGAATCAGCTTGAGCTGGTAGAAGGTGTCGGCGATTTTCTGCTGCGCCGCGACCACTTCCGGAGTCAGGAACAACGCGCCGTAACCCTGGCGTTTCACCGAAGTGCGGGTGATGTCTGCCGACAGGCCGAGCAGTGGCGAGACTTGCTGGGTCACGTCTTCAGGATTGGCCCTGGACCACTCGCCGACCGCGCGCACTTCTTCCACCAGGGTCTTGATCACCTCGGGATTTTTTTGCGCGTAGGGTTTGGTCGCCAGGTAGAACTGATGGTTGTCGACGATGCCCTGGCCATCGCGCAGGGTGCGCGCTTGCAACTGTTGTTCGGCGGCGGCCTGGTACGGGTCCCAGATGACCCAGGCGTCGACACTGCCACGCTCGAACGCAGCGCGGGCATCGGCTGGCGGCAGGAAGACGGTCTGGATGTCGGTGTATTTGAGGCCGGCGTCTTCCAGTGCACGCACCAGCAGGTAGTGCACGTTGGAGCCCTTGTTGAGCACGACCTTCTTGCCCTTGAGCTCTGCCACCGACTTGATCGGCGAGTCCTTCGGCACAAGGATCGCCTCACTGTGCGGCGCTGGCGGTTCGTAGGCGACGTAAAGCAGATCGGCGCCGGCCGCTTGGGCGAACACGGGAGGGGTTTCGCCGGTAACGCCGAAGTCGATGGAGCCGACGTTCAAGCCTTCCAGCAGTTGCGGGCCACCGGGGAACTCAGTCCATTGCACGTCCACGCCTTGGGCGGCGAGACGTTTTTCCAGGGTGCCCTTGGCTTTGAGCAGCACCAGGGTGCCGTATTTCTGATAACCGATTCGTAGCGTCTCGGCCTGGGCTTGAGTAATGGCGCCGAAGGTGACAGCCGCAGCAAACAGAGCGACCAGACCACGACGCAAAATGACAGGGCGCATGGCGCTCTCCTTTTTGCAGTTGGGTTTTGGCTGCACCTGCTTGCCCGTTGGCGGGCGAGTAAGGCCAGTACTTCAATTTTCGGGTGGGGCTAATGTTCAGTGGAGCTCATATGCTCCAGCGAGCACTCAACAAACGTTCATTCAACAGGTTCGGATCGAGCGGCTTGGGCCGTCGTGCCATGGCGCTGAGAAACAGCTCCAGCGATTCATTCAGCCGTTGCTCCAGCTCCGGCGCCAACTGCGCCAGGGCGCTGCCTTCGCCGTAAGCGATCTGGCTGTCGACGGCGAAAATCCCGTGGAGCATTTCCTGGGCTTTCAACGCCGACAGCACCGGCTTGAGCGCGTAGTCCACCGCCAGCATGTGGGCGATGCTGCCGCCGGTTGCCATCGGCAACACCACCTTGTGGCTCAGGGCGCGTTCGGGCAGCAGATCCAGCACGGTTTTCAATGCGCCGGAAAACGAAGCCTTGTACACCGGTGTAGCGATCAGCAGGCCATCGGCGTTTTCAATCTGTTGCAGCAGGTCAATGACCTTCGGGCTGTCGAAGCGTGCATGCAGCAAGTCTTCGGCCGGGAAGTCCCGTACCTGATAACTCACCACCTCCACGCCCTGTTCTTGCAACCAACGCTTGGAGCGGTCCAGCAGCACCCCGGAACGGGAGCGCTGACTGGGACTGCCTCCGAGTGAGACGACCAACATTCAGACGATTCCTTGAGCGGTGTTGGCGATTCGCGGTTTGCGATCTCGCTTCGATGGAGTGACCTTAACAGCAGATTCATATATCCATAAATCATATTTATTCATTTGGTTATGCTTTATAGAGATATACAAATCGACTTCATTCGGGCAAAAAAAAAGGCCGTCGAAACGGCCTGAAATCCCCTGCTCTGTGGGTGCTGTCAACAGTGAAACCTGTGGTGTCTGATCTAGCGCCTTCGCGAGCAAGCCCGCTCCCACAGGGTGTACGCGGTCAACTGTGGGAGCGGGCTTGCTCGCGAAGGCGGCATCAGCCACACCACAAATATTGATGACTTACCGGTTCGGTTGTGGCGTCAGGCGCAAGTAAGGCTTGACCGCCCGATAGCCCTTGGGAAAACGCTGTTTGATTTCCTCTTCATCCTTGAGCGACGGCACGATCACCACTTCATCACCGTCCTGCCAGTTGGCCGGTGTGGCCACCTTGTAGTTGTCGGTGAGTTGCAGCGAGTCGATCACCCGCAGGATTTCATTGAAATTGCGCCCGGTGCTCGCCGGGTAGGTAATCGTCAACCGAACCTTTTTGTTCGGATCGATCACGAACAGCGAACGCACGGTCAGGGTGTCGTTGGCGTTGGGATGGATCAGGTCGTAGAGGTCCGAGACCTTGCGGTCGGCGTCATCCAGGATCGGAAAGTTGACCACGGTACTCTGCGTCTCATTGATGTCCTCGATCCATCTGTGATGCGACTCCACAGGGTCCACGGACAGTGCGATAGCCTTGACGCCGCGTGCCGCGAACTCATCCTTGAGCCTGGCGGTGAAACCCAGTTCGGTGGTGCATACCGGCGTGAAATCCGCCGGATGGGAAAACAGCACGCCCCAGCTATCGCCCAGCCACTGGTGGAAACGGATGATACCGGCGCTGGAGTTCTGTTCGAAATCGGGGGCGATATCGCCAAGTCTGAGACCCATGGTGCTGCTCCTTGTGAGTGCTTGATGGGTTCAACTGTGCCTGTGTTTTTTATCTATGAAAAAGAATAAATATCGATTTATTTAGATCATTAAGAAATATTAAAGATCTGTTCACTGGACGAGCACGCACAACCCGTCGAAGATCGACCACGAGGTTCGAGAAGGCCTTGAGTTGCTGCAAAGAGGGAACTTCAGGACGGGATTACGGGGGTGAACCCGTCCTGAACATGTAAGCCCCGCCCGGTGCAATACCGGGCGGGGCTTTTTTGCATCGGTTACGCGAGCGCTATTACAACAGCGGGATCGAGTAGCTGACGATCAGGCGGTTTTCGTCCTGCGAACGGGTGTTCGGCAGATCGGTGCGCCAGGTAGCGTTTTTCCACGCCAGGCCCAGGTTCTTCAACGGACCTTCCTGCACCACGTAGGCAACACTCAGGTCACGCTCCCACTCGGAAGCACCGTTGGCCGCCTGGCCACCCTTGGCGTTGACGGTATCGATGCTGTCGCCGTGCAGGTACACCAGACCCGCAGTCAGGCCAGGCACGCCGACCTTGGCGAAGTCGAACGAGTAACGTGCTTGCCAGGTTTTCTCGCCGGCACGGCCGAACTTCTGGATTTGCGAATCGGTGATGGTGTAGTTCGACGAACCGTCACCCTGGTTCAGCCAAGGGAAGTCACTGCTGCCGTTGCTGACCTGGTAACCGCCACCGAAGGTATGACCGGCAACCGAGTACAGGAACAGGCCGCTGTACAGGTTGTTGTCGACCTTGCCTTTACCGTTTGGCGCGTTGTAGTTGCCAGTGGTGTAGTACAGCGGGTCGTGACCGTTGGCACCATCATCAGAGCTGTTGAAATAACGGAAATCCGACTTCAACACGCCCGGGCCGATTGCCCAGTTGTGAACCAGACCCAGGAAGTGCTGCTTGTAGAACTCTTCCAGCTTGCCGTAGTAGTACTGGGCCGTCAGGTCCTTGGTGATCTTGTAGTCGCCGCCGGCATAGATGAACTTGTTGCTGTCGCGGAACTTGGTACCGCGAGTGTTCGCACCGGAAATCGACATTTGATCGTTGTTGCTGGAGTTACGGCCTTTAACGGCTTCGATCTGACCACCGACCAGCGACAGGTCCTTGATCTCGGCGGAAGTGATCTGGCCACCCTGCCAGGTTTGCGGCAGCAGGCGACCATCGTTGGTCACGATTACCGGGTTTTTCGGCTGCAGGGTGCCCAGCTTCAGTTCAGTCTGGGAAACCTTGGCTTTGGCGGTCAGGCCCAGGCTGGAGAAATCATCTACCGCCTCGCCATTGGATTTGCTCGGGAAAACCGTGCCGCCGTAAGAGGTCGCCGTGGCGCCGTTGGTACCGCCGCCCGAATCCAGCTTGACGCCCAACAGGCCGATCGCATCGATACCGAAACCGACGGTGCCTTGGGTGTAACCGGAGATGAAACGCAGATCGAAGCCTTGGCCCCACTCTTCGTTTTTGTTGGGACCGGTACCGTCGCGGTAGTCGGTGTTGATGTAGAAGTTACGCAGCCCCAGTGTTGCCTTGCTGTCTTCGATGAAACCCGCGGCGTTTGCCTGCTGGGCCAATACCCCGACGGCCACAGCCATGGCCAAGGTGGACTTGTTCATGTTTCGCTCCTCTCGTTTCTAGTTCTGATGTTCCTGGTCCCGAATCGATTGCCCGGGATCCTGAATGCATAAATTCGCGGCAAACCGTCTAGGCCGGTCGTTTGGCGGGCCGCAGGATACATGGCCTTAAAGCCAAAAAGAATTTCTTTGGTTTTTTTAATATCACTGTGGAATATGACTTCCCACGGCAGATCCGAGGTATCGGCGGCAAGGCCGATTCCTGAAACTGATCAATTGTCGAGGGACGAAATTGCCGAACCCGAGCTCAGGGATGAGTGTCGGACAGACGCACTTTAAGCGGGATGAATAAAAACTAAAAAGAATAATAAATAATCAGTAAAGATCATTATGGAATATTAAAATCAGCTCAAAAAAACCCCGCCAACCGGCGAGGCTTTTTCACAAGGCTTGTTACAGGAAGCTGTAGGTGTAGTTGAAGATCAGGCGAGTCTGGTCAACATCAGGGTTGTTGGAGACTTCACTGCCACGGTAGACGCCGTTACGCAGCGTTACGCCGAAACCTTTGAGTGTACCTTGCTGGATGGTGTAGTCGATCCGCATGTCGCGCTCCCACTCGGAGCTGTCAGGGCCGCTGCCGCTGGTAGCCTTGATGTCATCGCCGTGCAGGTAGGCGATCGACGTTTTCAGGCCCGGCACACCCAGTGCCGCGAAGTCATAGGAGTACTGGCCGAAAGTGGTGTTTTCACCGGCACGAACAAATCCGTTGATCATGGAGTCGGTGAACAGGTAGAAGCTGGCGCCGCCGTTCCCTTCCGGACGGCCATTGCCATCGACCACGTTGCCTTGGTTCAAGTAGACAAAACCACCGTCATCGCTGACGCGTTGATGACCGAGCAGGAAGGCGTTGCCACCCAGGGTGTAGGTGAACATGGCGCTCCAGGTCTTGTTATCGACCTCGCCCGGGTTCTTGGCGAAACCGTTGTTGTTGTTGAAACGGAAACCCGGATCACCGTTCCTGCCGTCGGAGCTGCTGTCGAAGTAACGAATATCCGTCTTGAAGGACTGGTTGGCGCTGATCGGTAGCACGTGGATCAAGCCCAGGAAATCCTGCTTGTAGTAGTCCTTCAGATTCGAGTGGTAGTACTGCAGGGTCAGGTCCTTGGTGACCTTCCAGTCAGCACCACCGTAGTAGAACTTGTTGCTGCCCTCTGTACCGCCAGCCACGGCCAGGCCGGTGGAGTTCGAAGAGGCACGACCTGCCGAATGCTCCAACTGACCTGCGTTGAAGGTCACGTTGTCGATTTCTTTCGAAGTAATGGTGCCGCCGTCAAAGGTCTGTGGCAGCAGACGGCTGTCGTTCGCGACCAGGATCGGCAAGTTGGGTGCCAGAGCGCCACCCAGGTGGGCTTCGGTCTTCGAGAAGCGCGCCTTGACGTTAGCGGCTGCACGGCTCCATTCGGACACGGCCGAACCATCGCTGTCGCTTGGGAAGAAGGTGTTGTTGTCTGGGTGGTGACCCTTGCCACCGTCCAGGTGGATACCCAGCAGTGCCTGGGCGTCGATACCGAAACCGACGGTGCCTTGGGTGAATCCGGACAGATAATCGAGTTTCAGGCCTTCTGCGGACTCTCTCTGATCCGCACCGCCTTCACGGTTATCGTTGTTGTAATACATGGTCCGGGAACTGATGGACGCCTTGCTGTCTTCCAGGAAACCTGCGGCGCCTGCCTGCTGCGCCAAAACCCCAACGGCCACGGCCAAAGCCAAGGTGGACTTGTTCATTGTGTAGCTCCTCTCGATTCTAATTCTTGTATTCCTGGTCTCGAGTCGTCGCCCGAAATCCTAAGATGCGCGATTAGCGCCAGACCGTGACCCACAAGTCAATCGTAACCATGTGTGTCTACGACCATAGTCTAACCCCCCGTTTTTTGGTCCCTGCAGGGTCATGAATTCGTCATGAACCTGAAAAGAATTACCCGATTCTTTTCTAATACCGTTTAGGAATTTAGCTCCCAGCTCCCCGCCACCCCCTGAATATAGGGTTTGGCTCATAAGCTAATTCCTAATCGGTATTTATTTTTGATTTTTTAGATCGTTTAGTTTTTGACGCAATTCGGAAACAAATCCTTTACCGAAAGGCGGCCCCATGACGACCAAACGCGCACTATCCGGATCAATTGTTACAGTTTGTGTATCACTCGCACTTTCCTTCACCGCTCAGGCGGCGAACCTCACCGTCGGTTATCAAACCGGAATCGACCCCAGCAAAGTCCCCCAGGCCGAGGGTCTTTATGAAAAAACCATCGGCCAGCCCATCGACTGGCGGCGCTTCAACAGCGGCCCGGAAGTGGTCACGGCGATTGCCTCGGGCGATGTGCAAATCGGCAATCTCGGCTCCAGCCCACTGGCCGCTGCCGCCTCGCGCAACCTGCCGATTGTCGCGTTCATCGTCTCGGCCCAGATCAATGCCGCCGAAGCGTTGGTGGTGCGTAACGGCAGCGGCATCGAAAAACCGCAAGATCTGATCGGAAAGACCATCGCCACACCTTTCGTTTCAACCTCCCACTACAGCCTGCTCGGTGCGCTGAAGCACTGGGGCCTGGACGCTTCGAAAGTCAAAGTGGTGAACCTGCAGCCGGCGGAAATCGCCGCCGCCTGGAAGCGTGGTGATATTGATGGCGCGTTTGTCTGGTCACCCGCACTGGGGGAAATCCGCAAGACTGGCAAGACCCTGACCGACGCTGCGCAGGTCGGCCAATGGGGCGCGCCAACCTTCGAAGTCTGGGTAGCGCGCAAGGATTACGCAGAGAAGCACCCAGAGGTGGTGGCCAAATTCGCCAAGGTCACCCTCGACTCCTTTGCTGATTACGCCGCGCATAAAGCCAACTGGACGGTCGACTCGGAGCCCGTTCAGAAAATCGCCAAACTGACCGGTGCCAACGCCGCCGACGTGCCGGAGTTACTGGCCGGTTCCGCATTCCCGGATGCCAAGGCGCAACAGAGCACCGCGCTGCTGGACGGCGGCACGGCCAAGGCCATTGGCGAGACGGCGAAGTTCTTGAAGGAGCAAGGGAAGGTAGAGACGGTGCTGCCGGACTATTCGCCGTATGTCAGCGCGAAGTTTGTCACTGAGTAACACCACCGACCTCTGTAGGAGCGAGCTTGCTCGCGAAAAACCCAAGGACGCCACGGGACATCTGGTTTTACGCGTTATCGTTCACGATTTTCGCGAGCGAGCTCGCTCCTACAGGGACCGCATCCTGATCAAAGGGCTTTTTCGAAGATCTTCGAATTACGCTGATAGTTGTACAGCGACGCCCGCGCCGACGGCAGCCGGTCGACGCTGCTGGGTTCGAAACCACGCTCGCGGAACCAGTGCGCAGTGCGGGTGGTAAGGACGAACAAGGTTTTCAATCCCTGCGCCCGCGCGCGGGTTTCAATACGCTCCAGCAGCTCATCACCGCGACCACCATGGCGGTACTCCGGATTCACCGCCAGACACGCAAGTTCACCCGCGTCCGAATCGGCAATCTGATACAGCGCCGCACAGGCGATGATCATGCCTTCGCGTTCAACCACACTGAACTGCTCGATTTCGCGCTCCAGCACCTCGCGGGAGCGGCGCACCAGGATGCCCTGCTCTTCCAGCGGACTGATCAAATCCAGCAAACCACCGACGTCTTCAATGGCCGCTTCGCGTACCACTTCAAACTGTTCCTGGGCCACAAGAGTGCCGCCACCGTCGCGGGTGAACAGCTCGGTCAGCAACGCACCATCTTCGGCGTAACTGACGATATGGCTGCGGGCCACGCCGCCACGGCAAGCTTCGGCCGCGGCATCCAGTAATTCTGCCTGATAGTTGCTGCCCAACCGTTGCAAATGCGTCGGCACTTGCTGCGGACGCAGTTCGCGCACCAGGCGCCCGTGTTCGTCGATCAGGCCCAGGTCGGCGCCGAACAGCAGCAGCTTGTCCGCGCCCAGGTCGATGGCCGCGCGGGTGGCGACGTCTTCGCAAGCCAGGTTGAAAATCTCCCCGGTCGGCGAATAGCCAAGCGGCGACAACAGCACGATGGAGCGCTCGTCCAGCAGACGGTTGATGCCCTTGCGGTCGACCCGGCGCACTTCGCCGGTATGGTGATAGTCGACGCCTTCAAGCACGCCGATCGGCCGTGCCGTCACCAGGTTGCCGCTGGCCACCCGCAGGCGCGAGCCCTGCATGGGCGACGAAGCCATGTCCATCGACAGGCGAGCCTCAATGGCAATGCGCAACTGGCCGACCGCGTCGATCACGCACTCCAGGGTCGCGGCATCGGTGATGCGCATGCCGTGATGGTAATGCGGGGTCAGGCCACGGGCCGCGAGGCGCGCTTCGATTTGCGGCCGGGAGCCGTGGACCAGCACCAGGCGCACGCCCAGGCTGTGCAACAGCACCAGGTCGTGGACGATATTGCCGAAGTTCGGGTGTTCAACGCCGTCGCCGGGCAGCATGACGACAAAGGTGCAATCGCGGTGGGCGTTGATGTAAGGCGAAGCGTGACGAAGCCAATTGACGTATTCGGGCATGAACCTGGGCCTGTAATAAATAGCAGCCGAAAAAAGGGCGAAACTGAAAACGCACAGCGGGCTGATGGTTATCGTCGGAACAGGCTTGGCGACACGCGCGCTCTCCTCATGAATACGGGTTGGGACATCGGCAATTTATACGGCTTGTCAGGCAAATCACAGCCCCTGTAGGAGCGAGCTTGCTCGCGATGGACTTCAACGATTACGCGACCTGTCTGAATGGACGCGTGGCCCTTGCGTTCATCGCGAGCAAGCTCGCTCCTACAGGGCCTCAGTTTGGGCCGGTGTCAGGCAATAGTGTTCAATCAGCTGCCTTAATAGATGCACCGTAGGCTGCAAACGTGACATTTCGAGGTATTCCCCCGGCTGATGGGCGCAAGCGATATCACCCGGGCCAAGCACCAGCGTTTCGCAGCCAAGGCGCTGAAGATAAGGTGCTTCGGTGCCGAACGCCACTGCTTCGGCACTGTGACCGGTGAGCTTTTCGGCAAGGCGCACCAGCTCGGCGTCCTCGGCCTGTTCGAACGACGGCACGTCGGGGAACAACGGCGCGTAATCGATCTTGACCTGATGCCGCTCGGCAACCGGCTTGAGCTTCTGCAGGATCTCGGCGCGCAGGACCTTGGGGTCCATGCCGGGCAGCGGTCGCAAATCGAATTCCAGCGAACACTGGCCGCAGATGCGGTTGGGATTGTCGCCGCCATGGATGCAGCCGAAGTTCATCGTCGGCATCGGCACACCAAACTGTGGATTGCGGAATTCGCGCTGCCACAACAAGCGCAGGCCACGCAGTTCGCCGATGGCATCGTGCATGGCCTCCAGGGCGCTGTGGCCCAGGCGCGGGTCGGAAGAGTGACCGCTCTGCCCGAGGATGTCGATGCGCTCCATCATGATGCCTTTGTGCATGCGGATCGGCTTGAGCCCAGTCGGCTCGCCGATCACCGCCGCCCGTCCCAGCGGCCGCCCCGCTTCGGCCAGCGCGCGGGCACCGGACATCGAGCTTTCTTCATCGCAGGTGGCGAGAATCAGCAATGGTTGTTTGAACGGCTGATCGAGCAGCGGGATGACCGCCTCGATCGCCAGGGCGAAAAAGCCCTTCATGTCGCAACTGCCCAGGCCCACCCAACGACCGTCGACTTCCGTCAGCTTCAGCGGGTCGGTTTGCCACAGCGCACCGTCGAACGGCACGGTGTCGCTGTGCCCGGCCAGCACCAGGCCGCCGGGGCCGGAGCCGAAACTGGCCAGCAGGTTGAACTTGCCGGGGTTGACCTGCTGGATCTCGCAGGTAAAACCCAGCTCACCGAGCCACGTCGCCAGCAGATCGATGACCGGGCGGTTGCTTTGATCGAGTCTGGGCTGGGTACAACTGACAGACGGCGCGGCGATCAGCGCAGCGAACTGTTCTTTCATCGACGGCAATGGCATCGCTGACTCCCGGCACCCGAATTGAGGTTCATCATAGAACCAACCGATGACAGGAATAAACCGTCTCGGCGCGTACTAACCTTGAGTCCTGTACACTGCACGACCTTGGCAGCCACACATTCCCCCGGCTGCGCTCCCGATCCTGGATTTTCCGGCCATGCAGAAAGAAACCGAAATCAAACTCCGCGTCAGCCGCGAAACCCTCGCCGCCCTGCGCGAGCACCCCTTACTGAAAAAACGCAACAAAAGTGGCTGGGAACGCCGTGAGTTGATGAATCAGTACTTCGACACCCCAGAGCGCGATCTGGCCCAGGCCAAAGTCGCCCTGCGCCTGCGCAAGGATGGCGAAGAAGTGATCCAGACCCTCAAGACCCGTGGCCAGAGCGTCGCCGGCCTGTCGGTGCGTAACGAGTACGACTGGAACCTGCCCAAAGCCAAGCTCGACCTGAAGAAACTCGACGGCGAATGCTGGCCCGAGGAACTGGCCGAACTGGACAAAAAAACCCTGAAGCCGATCTTCACCACCGACTTCGTCCGCGAACGCGCGGAAATCGCCTGGGGCCGCGGCAAGACCAAGGTGGTCATCGAAGCCGCCCTGGACCTTGGCCACGTAGTGGTCGGCAAGCAGAAAGAAGAAATCTGCGAGCTGGAGCTGGAGCTGCGCGAAGGCGAGCCGGCCGCATTGCTGGAGCTGGCCGCCGAGCTGGCCGAGAAACTGGCGCTGATGCCCTGCGATATCAGCAAGGCCGAGCGCGGTTATCGCCTGTACGACGCCCACAGCTATTCGTTGAGCCTGCCGGCGCCGCAGATCACCGCCGAAACGCCGCTGGACGACGCGTTCGCCGCGCTGAGCTGGCACTTGCTCGGCAGCAGCCAGCGCCTGGCCGAGCAGTATCGCTTCAACGGTCACTGGCGCCTGTTGCAGGACTGGGTCGAATGCCTGGCCGAAATGCGCGCACTGATCAGCAGCCTGGGTCAAGCCGCACCCCGTCAGTCCACTCACGATCTGCGCATCGCCCTTGATGCCTTGCTGGAAGACTGGCGCCCGCTGGTCCAGGCCGGCCTGGACGATGAAGACGTGCGCAAAGCCGCGCCCGAGCAGTTCCTTGAAGAGCTCGAAGACCCGCGCTGGGGCCTGTTCTCTCTGACTACCTCACGCTGGCTGCTGGCCCGCACCTGGGCTGCCGACCGCAACACCCGTGGCAATCGCCAGGGCGCTGCGCAACTGGGCAGCTGGTTGCCACGCCTACTGGGCGAAGAAGCCAACTCGCTGCAATTGCAACGCTATCAGCAACAACCGGAAGACCTGGCCGAGCAACTGCCGCGCATCGAACGCATCCAGGTCTGGCTGCACCATGCGCGTAACGTGCTGGAGATCCCGGAAATGGATCGCCTGTACGGCGAGCTGAACAAACTGGCACAACTGGCCAACGAATCGATCACCGACGAAGTCCTGGATGCGCGCAAGCAGCAGGCGATTGCGGTGTATCAGAACCGTGCCTGGAAAATGCTGCTGCGTCTGTAATACCGTCATCGCGAGCAAGCTCGCTCCCACAAGGGTTGTGGTGTACGCATTTCCCCTGTGGGAGCGAGCTTGCTCGCGATGAGGCCAGCAGACTCACCACAAAATTCAGACCGGCAAACTGGTAGTCGACTTGATCTCCGACAACGCCACGATCGAGTTGACCTCCTGAATCCCCGGCACCATCGACAGCTTCTCGAAGAAGAAGCGCTCGTACGCCTCGATGTCCGCCGTGACAATCCGCAGCAGAAAATCCACCGACCCCATCAGCACATAACACTCCAGGACCTCCGGAAAGCCGCGAATCGCCTCGGTGAATTCGGTGAAGTTCGAACGCCCGTGGGCATTGAGTTTCACCTCCGCGAAGATCTGCGTGTTCAGGCCGATTTTCTTGCGGTCGAGCAAGGTCACCTGGCCGCGAATGATGCCCTCCTCCTTCATCCGCTGGATCCGCCGCCAGCAAGGCGATTGCGAGAGCCCCACCTGCTCGGCGATCTGCGCGCTGGAGAACGAAGCGTCCTCTTGCAGCAAGGCGAGGATCTTGCGGTCGTAGCTGTCCAGTTCGCTCTGCATAAAAAAACCTTTAATCTCTCAATATGTGAATTGATTAAGTCTGTGTTGCTGCCATTTGGCCAATCATAGAGAAGAAATACCCGGCACAGGATGTAAATATTTCTCCAGTAATTCTGGAGCCTGACCATGCCGTATCTCGAAGCCGTGAACACCCCACCTGCCCGCGCCGATGTCTGGAACGTCAGCAATGCCCATTGCCGGGTTCACTATCAAATGCTGGCCGAGGCCGAACCGGACCTGCTGTGTCGCGCCCTCAATCTGTTCGCCTTGCAATTGCTCACGCCGGAACAGGTCAACGTGCAGCGCCAGGACGACTGGCTGACCATCGAGATCGTCATCGACGGTTTGAGCTGGCACCGCGCGCAAGTGATCGCGGAAAAACTTCGTAACCTGATCTGCGTCTGCTCGGTAGAGCTGCAGGAAGCTGACTCCGCCTGGGCCGAAACGGTACAGGCGGCGGGCTGAAAAACGCCGAAACGGCTTCGTCGGGTAGTGGCCCAGCGGTCAGCCGGGCCACGGCTATCCTTTGCGCACTGTCGTTCAAAAGGAGCCCGCATGTCCGTACAACTCGCCTTTCAGGACCGCTGGCTGGATCTCAATGATGTGCTGCGCGAACTGGTCGCGCAGGGCTTTATCAGCCAGGATTCGGCCGAACACGCGCTCAATGCCCGCCGCCGCAACGCCACCCACGGCCAAATGCATCCGCTGGAGTTCATCGCCAGCCAACAGTTGGCCGACCTCAGCCGCCCCGGCAAACTGCTGGACCTGGAAAGCCTGACCCTGTGGCTGTCCCGGCAGGCCGGACAGCCTTATCTGCGCATCGATCCGTTGAAAATCAACGTCGCGGCCGTGACCCCGCTGATGTCCTATGCCTTCGCCCAGCGTCACAAGATCCTCGCGGTAGCGATCGACCGTGAGGCGGTGACCGTGGCCAGCGCCCAGCCATATGTCAGCGGCTGGGAGGCTGACCTGACCCACGTGCTCAAATTGCCGATCAAGCGCGTGGTGGCCAACCCGGTGGACATCCAGCGCTTCAGCGTCGAATTTTTCCGCTTGGCCAAATCGGTCACCGGGGCCAACAGCGCCGACCCGCACGTCAGCACCCTCGGCAATTTCGAACAGTTGCTCAACCTCGGCGCCAGCGACCAGGAGCCGGACGCCAACGATGCCCACATCGTCAACATCGTCGACTGGCTGTTCCAGTACGCGTTCCAGCAACGCGCCAGCGACATCCACATCGAGCCCCGTCGCGAGCAAGGCACGGTGCGCTTTCGCATCGACGGCGTGCTGCACAACGTCTACCAGTTCCCGCCCCAGGTCACCATGGCCATCGTCAGTCGCCTGAAAACCCTGGGGCGCATGAACGTCGCGGAGAAACGCAAACCCCAGGACGGCCGGGTGAAAACCAAGACCCCGGACGGCGGCGAAGTTGAACTGCGTTTGTCGACACTGCCCACCGCCTTCGGCGAAAAAATGGTCATGCGGATCTTCGATCCGGACGTCCTGCTCAAGGACTTCGACCAACTCGGTTTCTCCACCGACGACCTGCGCCGCTGGCAGGACATGACCCGCCAGCCCCACGGCATCATCCTCGTCACCGGGCCGACGGGGTCAGGCAAGACCACCACCCTCTACACCACCCTGAAAAAACTGGCGACGCCGGAGGTCAACCTCTGCACCATCGAAGACCCGATTGAAATGGTCGAGCCGGCCTTCAACCAGATGCAGGTCCAGCACAACATCGACCTGACTTTCGCCGCCGGCGTGCGTGCGCTGATGCGACAAGACCCGGACATCATCATGATCGGCGAGATCCGCGACCTCGAAACCGCGGAGATGGCGATCCAGGCGGCGCTCACCGGGCACCTGGTGCTGTCGACCCTGCACACCAACGATGCGCCCGGCGCCATCAGCCGCCTGCTGGAACTCGGCGTGCCGCATTACCTGATCAAGGCCACGGTGCTTGGCGTCATGGCCCAGCGACTGGTGCGAACCCTGTGCCCGCACTGCAAGGCGCCGCTGGTGCTGGGCGAAGATGACTGGCAAACCCTGACCCGCCCCTGGCAGGCCCCGCTGCCAGGCAATGCCCAGCGTGCCGTCGGTTGCGTGGAGTGTCGCGACACCGGTTATCGCGGCCGTGCCGGGGTCTACGAAATCATGCAACTCAGCGATGGCATCAAGGCGTTGATCAGTCCCGATACCGATCTGCTGGCCGTGCGGCGCCAGGCATTCAAGGAAGGCATGCGCAGCCTGCGGCTGTCGGGGGCGCAAAAGGTCGCCGCCGGGCTGACAACCATCGAGGAGGTTCTGCGCGTGACGCCCCAGAGCGAGCAGAACTGAACCCGGCTGTTCTTATCCGCCATCGGCACCGCTACACTCCAACGATTGCTACTCCACAGATCCACACATCAACAAGGAATCGTTATGCAGATCGGTAGTGTGCTTTTGCTTTTTGTCGGCCTGGTGGTCGCCATTCTGTTCATGGGCTTCAAGGTCGTGCCCCAGGGTTTTGAATGGACCGTCGAGCGTTTCGGGCGCTACACCAACACGCTCAAGCCGGGGCTGAACGTCATCGTTCCGGTGATGGACCGCATCGGGCGCAAGATGAATGTGATGGAAAGCGTGCTGGATATTCCGCCGCAGGAAGTCATCACCGCCGACAACGCCACGGTGCAAATCGACGCTGTGTGCTTCTTCCAGGTGGTCAACACGGCCCAGGCAGCCTACGAGGTGAACAACCTCGAGCACGCCATCCGCAACCTGTTGCAAACCAACATCCGCACGGTGCTCGGCTCGATGGAGCTCGACGCCATGCTCAGCCAGCGGGACGGCATCAACGAAAAACTGCTGCGCACCGTCGATGAAGCGACCGCGCCGTGGGGCATCAAGATCACCCGGATCGAGATCAAGGACATCAGCCCACCCGCCGACCTGATGGCGGCGATGTCGGGGCAGATGAAGGCCGAACGGATCAAGCGTGCACAGATCCTCGAGGCCGAAGGCCTGCGTGCCGCAGCGATCCTGACCGCCGAAGGCAAGAAGCAGGCGCAGATCCTCGAAGCCGAAGGCAGCCGGCAGGCCGCCTTCCTGGAGTCCGAAGCCCGGGAGCGGCAAGCCGCGGCAGAAGCCCAGGCCACCAAGGTGGTGTCCGAAGCGATCGCCAGCGGTAACGTGCAAGCGGTCAACTACTTCGTGGCGCAGAAGTACATCGACGCGCTGGGCATGTTGGCTTCGGCCAACAACAGCAAAGTGATCCTGATGCCGCTGGAGGCCAGTTCGATGATCGGCGCGGTGGGCGGCATTGGCGAAATCGTCAAAGCCACTTTCGATAACAAGAAAGCCTGAGGCGCGCCATGTGGGCATTTTTGCAGCATCTTTCATTCTGGGACTGGTTGGCGCTGGGCACGGTGCTGTTGATTCTTGAAGTGTTCGGTGCCGGCGGCTACCTGCTGTGGATCGGTATGGCAGCGGCTGCCGTGGGCGTCTTGACCTTCTTCCTGCCGGGTCTGTCGTGGGAATGGCAATTTCTGTTGTTCGGCCTGCTGTCGATCGCCACCGCCTTGTACTGGTGGCGGCGTCAGCACACGGCGACTCGCCTGAGCGATCAGCCGCACCTGAACCTGCGTGGTCAGGAGCTGATCGGCAAGACCTTCGTGGTGCATGAAGCAATTGTCGACGGTCGCGGCAAAATCAAGGTGGCCGACGGCGTGTGGATGGCCCGCGGGCCGGACGTTGCCATTGGCAGCCGCGTGCGGGTGGTCGGCCAGCAAGGCGCAATCCTGTTGGTCGAAGCGGCGGAATAGGCAGCCACGGAACTCGATTGGGGGTTGGCAATCCAACCGCGTAGTCAACCCAGTGGAGTCACCCTGTCATGCGTTTCAAACTTGCTGTCGCTACCGTCGCGCTGTTGTCCCTGCCTGTCGGTTCGGCGATGGCCGATACTTTTTGGCGTAACGTTCTTACGTCCGGTGCAACCACCGGTTCGAGCTATCTGACATCCAAGGATCACAAACTGGTCGTCGCGGCCCAGGACGATGCCAGCAGCTTCGTCGCCAGCGACGGCAGCATCCGCGGTCCGTACCTGGAAGCGGCCATGCAGAAAGTCCGCGCCGACAACCCGGGCCTGCAAGCCACGGACATGGAGTTGGCGAATGCGATCCTGGCGAAGAATGCCGTGGCGTCTGAATAAGCGTTGCGAATGAAAAATGCCGCTCACATGAGCGGCATTTTTTTGCCCGGCGAACACAAATCCCACGTTCACCGGGCCCCACCTGTGGGAGCGAGCCTGCTCGCGATAGCGGTGGATCAGTAAAAGCTTCATTGACTGTCACACCGCAATCGCGAGCAGGCTCGCTCCCACAGGGGTTATGTATTGCCTGGGAGGTCAGCGGTAGTCATCCACCGGCACACACGCGCAAAACAGGTTCCGGTCCCCATACACATTGTCCACCCGGTTCACCACCGGCCAGTATTTGTGAGCCTTGGTATGCGCGTCCGGCGTGACGGCTTGCTCGATGCTGTACGGCCGCGCCCATACGCCGGTGATATCGGCCAACGTATGCGGCGCGCCTTTCAGCGGGTTTTCTTCCGCCGGCCAATTACCGTTCTGCACCTCGTTGATTTCCGCGCGGATGCTCAGCATTGCGCCGATAAACCTGTCCAGCTCCGCCTTCGATTCACTTTCGGTCGGTTCGACCATCAGCGTCCCCGGCACCGGGAACGACATGGTCGGGGCATGGAAGCCGTAGTCCATCAGTCGTTTGGCGACGTCCTCTTCGGTGATGCCGGTCAATGCCTTGAGCGGTCGCAGGTCGAGGATGCATTCGTGGGCAACCCGTTCGTTGCGCCCGGTGTAGAGCACCGGAAAGGCACCGGACAAATGCCGCGCCAGGTAATTCGCAGCCAGGATCGCCACTTCGCTGGCGTCCGCCAGTTGCGGCCCCATCATGGCGATGTACATCCAGCTGATCGGCAGAATGCTTGCGCTGCCCCAGGGCGCCGCGCTGACGGCGCCATTTTGCGGCTGCGGCCCGTCGATCGGCACCACCGGATGGTTGGCCACGAACGGCGCCAGATGTGCCCGAACACCAATCGGCCCCATGCCCGGACCGCCGCCACCATGGGGAATGCAGAAGGTCTTGTGCAGGTTCATGTGCGAGACATCGGCGCCAATATCCGCCGGCCGCGCCAGCCCGACCTGGGCGTTTAGGTTGGCGCCATCCATGTACACCTGTCCGCCGTGATGGTGGATCACTTCACAGATTTCGCTGATGCCTTCCTCATACACGCCATGGGTCGAAGGATAGGTCGCCATCAGGCAGGCGAGTTTGTCGGCGGCCTGCGCGGCTTTCTCCTTGAGGTCGTCCAGGTCGACGTTGCCCGCCTCGTCACATTCGACGATCACCACGCGCATCCCGGCCATTTGCGCCGACGCGGGATTGGTGCCGTGTGCCGACGAAGGAATCAGGCAGATATCGCGGCCGCCCTGTTGCCGGCTCTCATGATATTTGCGGATCGCCAGAAGCCCGGCGTACTCGCCTTGGGCACCGGAGTTGGGCTGCATGCAGATGGCATCGAAACCGGTGATCGCGCACAACCAGCGCTCCAGTTCCTCGATCATCAGCCCGTACCCGACGGCCTGCTCTTTCGGCACGAACGGGTGCAGGTTGGCGAACTGCGGCCAGGTGATCGGGATCATCTCGCTGGTGGCGTTGAGTTTCATGGTGCAGGAGCCCAGCGGGATCATCGATTGATTGAGCGCCAGGTCCTTGTTTTCCAGTTGCTTGAGGTAGCGCAGCATCTCGGTTTCGCTGTGATGGGCGCTGAACACCGGATGACGCAGATAAGGTGAAGTTCGCAGCAACCCTTGGGGAATTCCGCCAGGCAGGACTTCGGCATCCAGGTCCTCGATACTGAGCCCGTGATCGGCCCCCAGAAACACGTCGAACAGCCTCTCCACGGTGGTTTCGTCGCAGGCCTCGTCGAGGCTCAAGCCCAGTTGGCCGCGCCCGAGAATACGCAGGTTGATCTGCGCGGCCCGGGCACTTTCGATGATCGCGGTCTGGGTTCCGCCGACTTCCAGGGTCAGGGTGTCGAAGAAGTGCCGGTTGACCCGGGTGATGCCCTTGCGCTCTAGCCCGGCGGCCAGAATGCAGGTCAGCCGGTGAACCCGCTGGGCGATCCGCTTGAGTCCTTCCGGGCCATGGTAGACCGCATAGAAACTGGCGATATTGGCCAGCAGCACCTGGGCCGTGCAGATGTTGGAGTTGGCCTTCTCCCGGCGGATATGTTGCTCGCGGGTTTGCAGGGCCATGCGCAGGGCGGTGTTGCCCCGCGCATCTTTCGAAACACCGATGATCCGTCCGGGAATCGCTCGCTTGTACTCATCGCGGCTGGCAAAAAATGCCGCATGCGGCCCGCCGTAGCCCATGGGCACGCCAAATCGCTGGGACGAGCCGAACACCACATCGGCGCCCAGTTCACCCGGCGGGGTCAGCAACAACAGACTCAGCAAATCCGTCGCGACACAGGCCAGGGCCTGTTGCGCGTGCAGGTGATCGATCAGTGGCCGCAGGTCGTGGATCTCGCCGTGGGTGTCAGGGTATTGCAGCAGCGCACCGAACACCTGGTGCTGCTTCAAGTTATCCACAGCATCGACGATCAGCTCGAAGCCGAAACCTTCGGCGCGGGTCTGCACCACGGAAATGGTTTGCGGGTGGCAGTTTTCGTCGACAAAGAACAGGTTGCTTTTGGACTTGGCGACCCGCTTGGCCAGGGCCATGGCTTCCGCCGCGGCAGTGGCCTCATCCAGCAGCGAGGCGTTGGCCAGTTCCAGGCCGGTCAGGTCGATGGTCAATTGCTGGAAGTTCAGCAGCGCTTCGAGCCGCCCTTGGGCGATCTCCGGTTGATAGGGTGTGTACGCGGTGTACCAGCCGGGATTTTCCAGCACGTTACGCAGAATGACCGCCGGTGTGAGGGTACCGTGGTAGCCCATGCCGATCAGGCTGGTCCAGACCTGGTTCTGCTCGGCATAACCACGCAGCTTGGCCAGCGCAGCCTCCTCATCGAGCGCCGGGGGCAGGTCCAACGCCCGGTTGAGGCGGATGCCCGGCGGCACGGTTTGCTCGATCAACTCGACCCGGCTGCCCAGGCCAAGGCTGTCGAGCATCGCCTGTTGCTCGGCGGCATCGGGTCCTAGGTGGCGGCGCAGAAAGGCATTGGGGTCGTGTAACTGGCTCAGGGACGGCAACTGGGACATGACGGGCTCTCTCTTGACTGGCGCTCAGCGTCGATGCAACACGGTCAAACCAGCATAGCAGTCGATCTCCGCGTGGATGGCGTGGCGTCATCAGTCAAACTGGCTCCGCCACCCCGGTGTTTGCCGACATAGACCCGGTGACGCGCAAAGGATACGGCCCAGGCACGCGCGACTTTCATGGCGCAGATGCAGGCATTGGGGGGGGGGGGGGCGGGATCGGCTATCACTACCCACCGATTCACCTGTTGAGCCTTTACCGCGAGCGCGGTTTTAAGGAGGGCATGTTCACGGCGATGAGCAAAGCCGTCTTGCGGTCTTGACTCAGCCTTTGCAGGCGCTGCCGCAGGCTGCGATCTTTTGATTTTAAAAACAAAAGCAAAAGATCGCAGCCTGCGGCAGCTCCTACGGGGGGCGAGCATTACTCGCCGATGGCGGCCTTGTAGCCGGCGGCATCCAGCAGTTTTTCCAGATCGGCGGTGTTGCTTGGCTTGAGCTTGAAGATCCACGCGCCATACGGATCGGAGTTGAGCAGCTCAGGCTCAGCACTCAGCGCTTCGTTGACCGCGATCACTTCACCGGCAATCGGGGAGTAGATATCGGAAGCGGCTTTAACCGATTCAACGACACCCGCCTGATCTTCAGCGGCAAACACGTTGCCAACTTCGGTCAGTTCGACGAACACCACATCACCCAGCGCTTCCTGCGCGTGATCGCTGATGCCCACGGTGACGGTGCCATCGGCTTCCAGACGTGCCCATTCGTGACTTTCGGCAAAACGCAGGTCGGCAGGGATATTGCTCATGTTCTGTGTCCTCAGGAAATTGTCAGCGGTCGTTAACCGCTGGAAAAGATTAGATCAAGGTTTTGCCGTGGCGTACGAAGGTCGGTTTGACCACCCGGACCGGGTACCACTTGCCACGAATTTCCACTTCAGCGCGGTCGGCAGTTGCCATCGGCACGCGCGCCAGTGCTATCGACTTGCTAAGCGTAGGAGAGAAACTACCACTGGTGATCTCCCCTTCGCCAACATCAGCGATGCGCACGACCTGATGAGCGCGTAAAACACCGCGTTCCTCAAGGACCAGACCGACCAGTTTGTGCTGTACACCAGCAGCTTGCTCGGCTTCCAGGGCCTTGCGCCCGATGAACTGCCGGGTGGCAGGTTCCCAGGCGATGGTCCAGGCCATATTGGAGGCCAGGGGTGAAACATCCTGCTGGATGTCCTGACCGTAAAGGTTCATGCCGGCTTCGACCCGCAAGGTATCCCGCGCGCCAAGGCCGATGGGAGAAATCCCGGCACCGACCAGATCGTTGAAGAACCCGGGCGCCTGATTCGCCGGCAGAATGATTTCCAGGCCGTCTTCGCCGGTATAACCGGTGCGCGCGATAAACCAGTCGCCATCGGGCAGGCCTTCGAAGGGCTTGAGGAGCTGGATCAGGTTGCCGCGGGACTGGTTGACCAGCTCGGCAATTTTTTGCCGGGCGTGAGGGCCCTGGATGGCCAGCATCGCCAACTCGGAACGCTCGCGAAGCTGCACGTCGAAACCGTCGAGATGCGCTTGCATCCAGGCCATGTCCTGATCGCGGGTGGAGGCGTTGACCACCAGGCGATAGCCCTCGTCGAGACGGTAGACGATCATGTCGTCGACGATGCCGCCTCGCTCATTAAGCATGGTGCTGTACAACGCACGGCCGGGGCTGTGCAGGCGTTCGACATCATTGGCCAGCAAATGCTGAAGCCAGGCCTTGGCCTGGGAGCCGCTGACGTCGATAACGGTCATGTGGGATACATCGAAGACACCGCAATCGCGGCGCACCTGATGGTGTTCCTCGACCTGCGATCCATAATGCAGAGGCATGTCCCAACCGCCAAAATCGACCATCTTTGCGCCGAGCGCGAGATGAAGGTCATACAGAGGCGTACGCTGTCCCATGGGTTTCTCCTTCCGGGCGTGGCGAAGGTGCGGGCAAGTGCTGCACGGACTGAATGCCTTGAAACAAAAGGCCTTTAGCCGATTTCAGCTACCTGGTCTGTCAGACGGACCGCACCGAATGCCGCGCATTGTAGCCGCAAGGTGTAGGACTGACACCTAGCTGTTTCGATGCGCTGAGCGCCGGATCAATCCGATGACCGGCAGCAGCCCGACCAGCACCAGGGTCAACGCTGGCAAAGATGCCCTCGCCCACTCTCCTTCGCTGGTCATTTCAAAGATCCGCACCGCCAGCGTGTCCCAGCCAAACGGGCGCATCAGCAGGGTCGCGGGCATTTCCTTGAGCACGTCGACGAACACCAGCAGCGCCGCGCTCAAGGTGCCGGGCAACAACAACGGTAGATACACTTTGAAAAACAGTCGCGGCCCACTGACGCCAAGACTACGTGCCGCTTCGGGCAAAGATGGCCGTATACGCGCCAGGCTGCTTTCCAGTGGCCCGTAGGCCACCGCAATGAAGCGCACCAGATAGGCTAGCAACAATGCTGACAGACTGCCCAGCAGCAGCGGCTTGCCCGCGCCACCGAGCCAGCTCGAAAGCGGGATCACCAGCTCGCGATCCAGGTAACTGAACGCCAGCATGATCGACACCGCCAGCACCGAACCCGGCAAGGCGTAACCCAGGTTGGCCAGACTGACCCCGGAACGAATGACCCGGGTGGGCGCCAGGCGTCGGGCAAACGCCAGCAACAAGGCGACGCTGACGGTGATCAACGCCGCCATCGCCCCCAAGTACAAGGTATGGACGATCAACCCGGTGTAGCGCTCGTCGAGATCGAAGCGTCCGCGCTGCCAGAACCACACCGCCAATTGCAGCATCGGGATAACAAAAGCGCAGGCAAACACCAGACCGCACCAGGTCGAAGCCGCCAGTGCCTTGAAGCCCCGCAGGTGATACAGCGCCTTGACCCGTGGCCGCTCGTTGCCCGCCCGGTTGGCCCCGCGAGCACGCCGCTCGCCGTAGAGCACGAGCATCACCACCAGCAGCAACAAGCTGGCCAGTTGCGCGGCAGAAGACAGACTGAAAAAACCGTACCAGGTCTTGTAGATGGCCGTGGTGAAGGTATCGAAGTTGAACACCGACACGGCGCCGAAATCCGCCAGGGTTTCCATCAGTGCCAACGCCACGCCCGCACCGATGGCCGGTCGCGCCATGGGCAATGCCACGCGCCAGAACGCTTGCCAGGGCGATTGACCCAGGACCCGCGCCGCTTCCATCAGGCCTTTGCCCTGGGCGAGGAAGGCCGTGCGGGCCAGCAGATACACATAGGGATAGAAAACCAGCACCAGCACCACAATCACCCCGCCCGTGGAGCGCACGCGCGGCAGCCGCAGACCGCTGCCGAACCATTCGCGCAGCAGGGTCTGCACGGGGCCGGCAAAATCCAGCAGGCCGACGAAGACGAAGGCCAGCACATAGGCCGGAATCGCGAAGGGCAGCATCAGCGCCCAGTCCAGCCAGCGCCGGCCGGGGAATTCGCAAAGGCTGGTCAGCCAGGCAAGGCTGACACCCAGGACTGTCACGCCGACACCGACACCTAGCACCAGGGTCAGGGTATTGCCCAGCAAGCGCGGCATCTGTGTGTCCCATAAATGGGACCAGATCTGTTGATCGATGGTTTGCCAGGAAAGCAGCAGGACGCTCAGGGGCAACAGGACCAGCGCAGCGATGGCGAAGACGACGGGATACCAGCGGCGTTGGGCGGGGTGGGCCAAGGAAAATCTCTCGCGAAATTTTGAAGTGTAGAGAAAACGCAAAAAGATCGCAGCCTTCGGCAGCTCCTACAGTGGGTTGGTGATCACCCTGTAGGAGCTGCCGAAGGCTGCGATCTTTTGCTCTTTAAACCAGCAGGCTCAGTTCCAGCCAGCCTTGTCCATCAGGCGAATCGCCTCAGCCTGGCGCTTGCCGGCAATTTCCACCGGCAAGGTATCAGCGATGAACTTGCCCCATGCGGCGACTTCAGCCGATGGCTGCACGGCCGGGTTCGCCGGGAACTCCTGGTTCACGTCGGCAAAGATCTTCTGCGCCTCAGGCGTGGTCATCCACTCCACCAGGGCCTTGGCCGCTTCCGGGTGTGGCGCGTGTTGTGTCAGGCCGATACCCGACAGGTTGATGTGTACGCCACGGTCGGCCTGGTTCGGCCAGAACAGCTTCACCGGCAGTTCCGGCTTCTGCTTGTGCAGACGGCCGTAGTAGTAGGTGTTGACGATGCCGACATCGCACTGGCCGGCATTGATCGCTTCGAGCACGGCTGTGTCGTCGGAGAACACGTCAGTGGACAGGTTCTTGACCCAGCCCTTGAGGATTTCCTCGGTCTTGTCGGCGCCGTGCACTTCGATCATGGTCGCGGTCAGGGACTGGTTGTAGACCTTCTTCGCCGTACGCAGGCACAGGCGGCCTTCCCATTGCTTGTCGGCCAGGGCTTCGTAGGTGGTCAGTTCGCCCGGCTTCACGCGGTCAGTGGAATAGGCAATGGTCCGCGCCCGCAGGCTCAAGCCGGTCCAGGCATGAGAGGCGGCCCGGTACTGCAGCGGAATGTTGGCGTCGATGGTTTTCGAGGTGAATGGCTGGAGGATGCCCATCTGCTCGGCTTGCCAGAGGTTGCCGGCATCGACGGTCAGCAGCAGGTCGGCCGGCGTATTCGCGCCCTCGGCCTTGAGCCGCTGCATCAGCGGCGCTTCCTTGTCGGTGATGAACTTCACCTTCACGCCGGTCTTGGCGGTGTAGGCATCGAATACTGGCTTGATCAACTCGTCGATACGCGAGGAGTAGACCACCACCTCGTCAGCGGCCTGGGCGGCGGTGCTGCCGATCAGGGTCAGGGCCAGTGCAGTCAGTAGACGCTTCGGTGCCAACATGGGAGCGGTCTCTCGATTGAAAAATGAGGTCAAATGATAAGGACTCACATTTGCCTTCTCAATCAAAGCTGGTTGCGGAGGAGTTACCGGATGTTGCACAAGCAGAAATTGAGGGCGAATCTGCCGCCGTCTTCGCGAGCAGGCTCGCTCCCACATTTGAGATGCATTCCAAGGTGGGAGCGAGCCTGCTCGCGAAGAGGCCATCAGCCTCAATAGAGAACTCAGGGCTTGGCCAGCGCCGGCAGATCCCCGGTCAACCCCAGAGCTTCACGCACGAACAAGGCCTTGGCTTCCGGCATCTTCTCAACCATTTTCAACCCGGTATTACGCAACCAGCGCACCGGCAACGGATCCGCCTGGAACAAGCGCTCGAAGCCTTCCATCGCCGCCATCAGTGCCAGGTTGTGGGGCATGCGCCGACGCTCGTAACGGCTGAGGACTTTCACATCCGCCAGGCGTTCGCCACGGGTTGCCGCTTGCAGCAACACTTCGGCCAGCACGGCGGCATCGAGGAATCCGAGGTTCACACCCTGCCCGGCCAACGGGTGAATGGTGTGGGCCGCGTCGCCGATCAACGCCAGGCCTTCCGCCACATAACGCTTGGCATGCCGCTGGCGCAGGGGCACACACAGCCGCGGGTCGGCGCTGAGCACTTCACCGAGTTGCCCCTCAAAGGCTCGCTCCAGTGCCTTGCAGAAACCCTGGTCATCCATCGCCATCAAGCGTTCGGCTTCGCCGGGTGTGGTCGACCAGACGATCGAGCACCAATCCTGTTCGCCGTCGCGCTCCAGCGGCAGAAACGCCAACGGACCGTTGTCGGTGAAGCGCTGCCAGGCCGTCATCTGGTGCGGCTTGGCGCAACGCACGCTGGTGACGATGGCATGGTGCAGATAATCCCATTCGCGGGTCGCGACCCCGGCCAGGCGCCGCACGGCCGAATTGGCGCCATCCGCCGCGATCACCAGCGGCGCGCGCAGGGTGCGGCCATCGGCCAGGGTCAGCAGCCAGTCATCGCCGGAGCGGCGCATCTGTTCCAGTCGCGCATTGGCCAGCAAGCCCAGGTCACAGTCGTGCAGGCGCTCGAGCAAGGCATCCTGGACCACTCGGTTTTCGACGATATGCCCCAGCACCTCGGCATGCACGCTGGCCGCCGAGAAGTGGATTTGCCCGGTGCCACTGCCATCCCAGACTTGCATGTCGGTGTAGGGGCTGCTGCGCCGCCCGGCGATGCCGTCCCAGACGCCAAGGCGTTCGAGAATCCGCTGGCTGGCAGCCGACAAGGCGCTTACGCGCGGCTCAAACACGGCTTGGGCATTGAAGGGTTTGACACTCATGGGGCTGCCGTCCAGCAGCAGGACTTCCAGCCCGCTGTTCTGCAACGCCAGCGCCAGGGCGCTGCCGACCATTCCGGCCCCGACAATCAGCAGATCTGCGCGCATTTCCATGCTTTAAGCCTGTCTCTCTTGCGGCTTGAGCCGCACGTAAAGGTTTTTTATCGATCGTGCCTTGCCAAATCGGCGGGTCAGCCGGCTATGCATCCGGTCGCGTCCCCAGCCCCATCGCCTGCCGGGCAAACCAGCGTTTGGCCGGTGGCAGCAGGTCGAGGCCGAGCAAGCCGATGTTGCGGCCCAGGGACACCAGCGGCTGGGTACTGCCGAACAGGCGCGTAACCTGATCGGAGAAGCCCACGGTGAGGTCCTGGTCTAGACGCTGATGTTCGCGATAGGCCTGCAAGGTGGCAAAGTCGCCCAAGGGTTTTTCGCTGGCGAGCAAGGCATCGGCCAGGGCCTGGGCATCGCGCAGGGACAGGTTGAACCCCTGGCCGGCAATCGGATGAAGGCTGTGCGCCGCGTTGCCGAGCACCGCCAGATGCGGGCGCACCTGTTCCTCGGCCTCGACCAGTGTCAGCGGATACAGGTGTCGTGCACCAACCTGCTTCAACGTACCGAGGCGATAACCGAAGACGCCCTGCAACTCACTGAGGAAACTGCGCTCGTCAAGGGCTGCCAGGCGCTGTGCGTCCATGCCCAGGCGAGTCCAGACCAGTGCGCAGCGGTTTTCCGGCAGCGGCAGCAACGCCATCGGGCCTTCGTCGGTGAAACGCTCGAAGGCCATGCCGTTGTGGGCCTCGCTCGGGGTGATGTTGGCGATCAGCGCACTCTGGTTGTAAGGACGCTTGCGGATGCCGATCCCCAGTTGCTCGCGCAGGCCGGAACGGCCGCCATCGGCGAGCACCGCGAGGTCGCACTCAAGGGTGGTTTCATCGTTGAGGGTCAGGCGATAGCCATCGGTCAGCGGCTCCATGCGGGTGACTTCCGCCGGGCAACGCCAGCTGATCACGTCCTTGTCCAGGCCTTGCCACAGGCATTGGCCGAGCCAGGCGTTTTCAACGACATAACCCAGCGCTGGAACACCCTCTTCCATCGCCGACAACCGCGCCGTCGAGAATCGACCACGGTCGGAAACATGAATCTGCTTGATCGGCTCGGCGCGGCGCGAAACTTCCTGCCAGATGCCCAGGCGTTGGTAAATCTGCCGCGAGCCAAAGGACAGCGCCGAAGAACGGGCGTCGTAACTCGGTTGATACGTATCCCCCGGGGCGAACGGCTCGATCAGCACGATCTTCCAGCCACGGGCCTTGGCGCCGGCCTGCAAGGCCAGCGCCAGACTCGCACCGACCAGCCCGCCACCGATGATTGCCAAATTGACTCGACTCATGCCGCTTGTGTCCGTGCTTGCTCCATCAGGGCCTCGATTTCGTTGACGGTTTTCGGCACGCCGCCCGTCAATATTTCACAGCCGGTTCTGGTGACCACTACGTCGTCCTCGATGCGCACGCCAATGCCGCGCCATTTCTTCGCCACGCTCTGGTTGTCCGGAGCAATGTAGATCCCCGGCTCCACGGTCAACGCCATGCCGACCTCCAGTACGCGCCACTCGCCGCCGACCTTGTATTCACCGACATCGTGCACATCCATGCCCAGCCAATGACCGGCGCGGTGCATGTAAAACGCCTTGTAGGCTTCGCTGGCGATCAACTCGTCGACGTCGCCCCGCAGCAGCCCCAGCTTGACCAGCCCGGCCGTGATGACCCGGACTGTGGCCTCGTGCGCTTGATTCCAGTGTTTGTTCGGGGCGATTTCGGCAAAGGCGGCTTCCTGGGAGGCCAGCACCAACTCGTAAATCGCTTTCTGCTCCGCTGAATACTTGCCGCTGACCGGAAAGGTCCGGGTGATGTCGCTGGCGTAGCAGTCGATCTCGCACCCGGCGTCGATCAGCACCAGGTCACCGTCCTTGAGCAGCGCATCATTCTGCTGGTAATGCAGGATGCAGCTGTTGCGCCCCGCCGCGACGATCGACCCGTAGGCCGGCATCTTCGCCCCGCCCTTGCGGAATTCGTAATCGAGCTCGGCTTCCAGGCTGAATTCGTGCAACCCGGCGCGACAGGCCTGCATTGCCCGTACGTGCGCCTGGGCAGAAATCCGCGCCGCCTCGCGCATCACTTTCACTTCTGCCGCCGACTTATACAGGCGCATGTCGTGCAGCAGATGATCCAGGGCAACGAATTCGTTCGGCGGCTGGGCACCGAGGTTGGCCTTGGAGCGGATCACGTTGATCCATTCCATCAGGTGGCGGTCGAATTCGGGGTTGCTGCCCATGGCCGAGTACACCCGGTCACGGCCTTCGATCAGGCCCGGCAGGATGTCGTCGATATCGGTGATGGGAAAGGCGTCGTCGGCGCCGAAGTCGCGAATCGCGCCTTCCTGCCCGGCGCGCAGGCCATCCCACAATTCGCGCTCGGCGTTGCGCTCGCGGCAGAACAGGATGTATTCGCCATGCACGCGCCCCGGCATCAGCACCAGTACGGCCTGGGGCTCGGGAAAACCGCTGAGGTACTGGAAGTCGCTGTCCTGGCGGTAGACGTGCTCGACGTCGCGGTTACGAATGGCCACCGCGGCGGCGGGCAGGATGGCGATGCTGTTGGGTTCCATCTGCGCCATCAGGGCCTTGCGGCGACGGCTGTATTCCGATTTCGGGATGTGGATCATGGGCAGATGGCGTTCCCTGGCAAACGATTAGTGCAGCGACGGTTTGGCGGCGGCCGGCACGTCTTTCTTGGTCTCGGAGAACAGCAGCAGCGGCGCGACGCGCAGGTACTCCATGACTTCCATATAGTCGTTTTCGCCGTCGTCGGACTCTTCCAGCGCGTCTTGCACCTGGGAAATGGCCGCCAGATCCTGCAACACTTCGGTGGCCTCGGTGCTCAGGGCGCTGCTGTCACGGCAGTTCAGGCCGAAACCGCTGAGGAAACCCTGGCACCATTGGCCCAGGGCGGCGGCACGCTCGGTGAGCGGAGCGTCGTCGGTCGGCAGCAGCAGAACGACGGTCACGTCATCGCCGGTGAGCTCGCCTTTTACCATCTCTTGCAGGCCGATCAGGGCGTTGCGAACGTTGTCCTGCGGCTCGCTTTCGAGCAGTTCGGCGGCGTCGATCAGCCAGCCTTCGGCGTCGAAACCGGCACCGGCGCAGCTGCGGCCGAGCAACAGGCCGTGCAGTTCGGCAGGCGAGACGTTGTGGCCGCTGGAAGTCAGCAGGGTGGCGAAGCCTTGGTACGGGGAATTCTGAATGGTCATGGGCAGCTAGGCGCCAGACGGCGCTATGTCTAGAATGAAGGCCTTGTATCCTACATCGACTACCCCTGTAGGAGCGAGCTTGCTCGCGATGAACCCGAGAACGCCGCGGATTGTCAGGGACCCAGCGTTATCGTTGGCGACCATCGCGAGCAAGCTCGCTCCTACAGTCCAACACCCATCAGACAGTGAAGACAATGGAAGACACCGACCTGCAAGCGCTGATGGCCAGACTCGAACTGCTGATTACCCGAGTCGAGCAACTTAAGAGTCAAAACGGACTCTTACTAGCTCAGGAAAAGACCTGGCGCGAGGAACGCGCGCATCTCATTGAAAAAAACGAAATCGCCCGGCGTAAGGTCGAGTCGATGATTTCGCGCCTCAAGGCCCTGGAGCAAGACTCATGAGTTCAAGCAATAGCGTCACCGTGCAGATTCTCGACAAAGAGTATTCGATCATCTGCCCTCAGGAAGAGCGCAGCAACCTGGTCAGCGCCGCCCGTTATCTGGACGGCAAGATGCGCGAGATCCGCAGCAGCGGCAAAGTCATCGGCGCCGACCGTATCGCCGTGATGGCTGCGCTGAACATCACCCACGACCTGCTGCACAAGGAAGATCGCCCGGATGTTCAGGTCAGCGGCTCGACCCGTGAGCAGGTTCGCGACCTGCTCGATCGCGTCGATCTGGTCCTGGCGACCGATCCGGACGTCACCAAAGGCTGATTCGCGTCGCCGCTTGCGGTATACTGCCATCACTCCCTGGGGTGTTTGCCAGTTGGCGATGTCCCTGAGCCGATTTGCTATACCCTGGAGGTTGCACGTTGGGCTGGTGTGCATGTCCGCTAGACGGAAAGCCTTAAAGCCTACTGCATCTTCCACCTTGAACTTTCGGGTTCAAGGGCTAAGTCGACAGCGACACATTCGGGGAGCCTGATTCCAGTCCAATGCCGGTTTAAATACCGGCATTGGCGTTTTTGCGGGTACGCTTTACGTATCCGTCCTGCCGAAGTCCGAATCCATGACCGAACCTGCGCTGCTTCCCCGCCCGCAACTTCGACGCATGCTGCGCAAGGCCCGTCGCGCACTGACACCCAGTCAGCAGCGCCAGGCCGCTCGCGGGCTGTACAGGCAATTGGCCCAGCAACCGCTGTTCCGCCGCGCCAGACACATCTCCCTCTATCTGCCGACCGATGGTGAAATTGATCCGCGTCTGTTGCTGCGTGCCGCGCAGCGCCGGGGCAAGGCCACCTATCTGCCGGTGCTGAGTGCCTGGCCGCGAACCAAAATGGTGTTCCAGCGCATCCGGCCCGGGGAAAAACTCAAACCCAACCGCTTCCGCATTCTCGAACCACGGGCCAACCTCGCCCGGCAGCGCAGGATCTGGGCGCTGGACCTGGTGTTGTTGCCATTGGTGGGGTTTGACGATGTTGGCGGACGCCTGGGGATGGGCGGCGGTTTCTACGATCGGAGCCTGGCTTACCTGGCGCGCCGCAATGACTGGCGCAAGCCGACGCTGTTGGGGCTGGCCCATGAGTGTCAAAAGGTGGAGCGATTGGCTCAGGCGAGCTGGGATGTGCCGCTGCAGGGAACGGTGACGGACAAGGCCTGGTATTACGCAGGCTAGGCGCCACTTCGATCAGCGACGCCGGGACAACAGGATCAGCGCTTGAAGGCTGTCGACTGTTGCTGCAATTGGGCGAGCTCGACCGGCGCATCGGTCTTGCTGGCCCACAGGCTTTGGGCATAGCCGGTGGTCACGACGCCAAGGCCAAACAAAATGACCAAAATCCATAGTAAATCCGGTTTGCGTTTCATCGATTGCCCCCCAAAGGCAGATCTACACGATGACAGCAGCGGTTTCCGTTTGTAGGCCGTGCAGCAGCGTCAAGCTTTAAAGGCCGGCATTTTGCGACAACGTGAACCGCTGCGCAAATGCTGACGTCAACCGACTGTCGGTTTGTCATAAAATTGCCGAAAAGCGGCTCAATCACCCCGCAAGGAGCAAAAAGACATGGCCTATTGGCTGATGAAATCCGAGCCCGACGAACTCTCGATCAAGGGGTTGGAAAAACTCGGCAAAGCGCGCTGGGACGGGGTTCGAAACTACCAGGCACGCAACTTCCTGCGGGCCATGGCCGTAGGGGATGAGTTCTTTTTCTATCATTCCAGCTGCCCGGAGCCGGGCATCGCCGGCATCGGCAAAATTGTCGAAGCCGCGTATCCGGACCCGACGGCGCTGGAACCTGAAAGTCATTACTACGACCCAAAGGCAACGGCGGAGAAAAACGCCTGGAGCGCGATCGATGTCGCCCATGTCGAGACGTTTGCCCGGGTGCTGAAACTGGATTACCTGAAACAGCAGACTTCGCTGGCCGAGATGCCGCTGGTGCAGAAAGGTTCGCGGCTGTCGGTGATGCCGGTGACGCCGGAGCAGTGGGCGGCGGTGATTGCCTTAAAGCCTTGAGTCGTTCATCGCCTGGACTGGCCCCATCGCGAGCAAGCTCGCTCCCACAGGGGGCTGTGGCGGACATGTGATTGTGCCTCAACACAAATCCACTGTGGGAGCGAGCTTGCTCGCGATGACGCCAGCTCAAGCAATAGAAGTCTTACTGAATGATCAGGTTGTTGAACAACAAATCCTCAACCACCGGCTTGCTGGTTTCGTCGCTCATCACCTGCTGGGTCTGTTTCAGGGCTTCCTGACGCAGCTTTTCCTTGGCCTCGACATTGTTCATCGTCTCGGTGGTCTGCTGGGCGAACAGCGCGACCAATTGATTGCGGATCAAGGGTTCATTGGCCTTCACCGCCTTGGCAGCCTCGTCACCGGTCACCCGCAACGCCACATCGGCCTTGTAGACTTTCAATTTCGGCGTGCCGTCCAGCCCGTAGTTCCCCACGAACGGTGGGCTCAGGGTGATGTAACTGACCTTGGGAGCCGTATCTTCTTTGGCTTCTTCGGCCACCGCTGCCACAGGCAGGGACAGGGCCAGCAACAACATGATCCACGCTTTCACAATTCACTCCTTATCCGGTTTGCGGCCTAGCATAACGACCCGCCATGCAAGCACAAGCTTATGGCTGACTATCAGGGCTGGGCATGCTCGTTGACCCTTCGACCCACACACCTACACTTATCGGCCATCACTCCCAAAGGAATAGCCCTGATGAAAGCCGTGCTGTGCAAAGCCTTCGGCCCTGCCGAATCGCTGGTGCTGGAAGACGTCGCCAGTCCTGTCGCGAAGAAGAATGAAATCCTGCTGGACGTGCACGCCGCCGGGGTCAATTTCCCCGACACGCTGATCATCGAGGGCAAGTACCAGTTCAAGCCGCCCTTCCCGTTTTCCCCGGGTGGCGAAGCGGCCGGCGTGGTCCGCGAAGTCGGCGAGAAGGTCAGCCACCTGAAAGTCGGTGACCGGGTCATGGCCCTGACCGGCTGGGGCAGCTTTGCCGAACAGGTCGCCGTGCCAGGCTACAACGCGTTGCCGATTCCGCCCTCCATGGACTTCAACACCGCCGCCGCCTTCAGCATGACCTACGGCACCTCGATGCACGCCCTCAAGCAGCGCGGCAACCTGCAACCAGGCGAAACCCTGCTGGTGCTTGGTGCCTCCGGCGGTGTCGGCCTGGCGGCAGTGGAAATCGGCAAAGCCATGGGCGCCCGGGTGATTGCCGCGGCCAGCAGCGCGGAAAAACTCGCCGTGGCCAAGGCCGCCGGCGCCGATGAACTGATCAACTACAGCGAAACCAGCCTCAAGGACGAAATCAAGCGCCTGACCGACGGCCAGGGCGCCGACGTGATCTACGACCCGGTGGGCGGCGACCTGTTCGACCAGGCCATCCGCGCCATCGCCTGGAACGGCCGCCTGCTGGTGGTCGGCTTCGCCAGCGGGCGCATCCCCGAATTGCCGGTCAACCTGGCGCTGCTCAAAGGCGCGGCGGTGCTCGGCGTATTCTGGGGTTCCTTCGCCCAACGCCAACCGCAGGACAACGCCGCGAACTTCCAGCAGCTGTTTGGCTGGTTTGCCGAAGGCAAATTGAAACCGCTGGTGTCGCAGGTGTATCCACTGGGCAATGCGGCGCAGGCGATCAATGATCTTGGCCAGCGTAAAGCCGTCGGGAAAGTGGTGGTGCAGGTTCGCTGACCCCGGCAAAGGGCCCGGACCTCTGGGTCCAGGCTCTTTCCCTACAGTAACTGGCGGATATCTTCCGGCAAAAACCTTACATACCTGGAACCCGGGTTGTTCGAGCATTGCCTGATAATGATCGGCACCTTCCTGTTCATTTCAGCGATCAATGACAGACGCCGTTCGGTCGGCAGTGTTGCCGTGGAAAACGCGTTCGACAGATAAGCCCGGATGTAATGGAAGGCGGCGGAATAAATCCACTCGTGCTCCGGGGCTCGCGCCAGTGCCTCATTGAGATCGCGGCATCTCAATGCCTTGAGCCGCTGGTTGAGATGCAGCGGTAGATACACATCGAACCCGAATATTATCGGCGCAATGACTTCCTGCTCCTCAGGCTTGCCACCCTCAACGGTCCATGGCTTGAACCGCCACTGCGCTATGGCGACTCGGGCCGCCTCGGCGAAATCAGGGTGATCGCTTTGCAAAATGCTCACCTTGCTGACCGCGCCGTTGGCATGCGCCACGAACCTGACCCGGACATTACCGGTGATTCCAGCCCGGTGCAGCGCCGGTGGGTAAATCGGCTTGGGGTTGTTTTCCGGTATCAGGAACACCTCACCTGCGTTGCTTGCAACAGACCAGACAAACAGCAGCACCACGAACACAAACCACCGCATCCTCCTCTCCCTCGCACCTGAAACGCCAAAATTGGCTGTGCGGCCAAGGTTAAAGCTCAAGGGTGCGGCACTGAAGGTCACGGCTTCCGGTAGCAGAGAAGGACATTTCCCAAAGAATTGCCCTACCCGGGATGGATCAGCCGCGTAAAGCATGGGTGGGTAATGCTTCCTACAACGCCCTTCACCTTCACCTGAGCGACATGTTCATAAAGGAATGCGCGATATCCAACATTTCCGCTGTTTTGCCGATGAGAACCGGTGCTATTTTCGGTAACGAAACTGTAACATTCGTAACCGCAGTCAAAACAAGAAATCTGGAGCTCTTGAATGTTTGCTTTCTTTCGTCCTGCCGCACATCAGGCTCCATTGCCTGAAGAAAAAATAGACAGCACCTACCGACGCCTGCGCTGGCAGATCTTCGCCGGCATCTTCATTGGCTATGCCGGTTACTACCTGCTGCGCAAGAACTTCTCCCTGGCCATGCCCTACCTGATCGACGAGGGTTACTCCCGCGGTCAGCTGGGTCTGGCGATGTCCGCCATCGCGATTGCCTACGGCCTGTCGAAGTTCCTCATGGGCCTGGTGTCCGACCGGTCCAACCCGCGTTTCTTCCTGCCGTTCGGCCTGCTGGTGTCGGCCGGGGTGATGTTCATTTTCGGTTTCGCGCCCTGGGCGACGTCCAGCGTGACCATGATGTTCATTCTGCTGTTCATCAACGGCTGGGCGCAGGGCATGGGTTGGCCGCCGAGTGGCCGGACCATGGTGCACTGGTGGTCGCAGAAGGAACGTGGCGGCGTGGTGTCGGTGTGGAACGTGGCGCACAACGTCGGCGGCGGCCTGATCGGCCCGCTGTTCCTGATCGGCATGGGCCTGTTCAATGACTGGCATGCGGCGTTCTACGTGCCGGCAGCGGTGGCACTGGCGGTTGCGGTGTTTGCCTTTGTGACCATGCGCGACACCCCGCAATCGGTTGGCCTGCCGCCGATCGAGCAGTACAAGAACGACTACCCGGAAGGCTACGATGCCAGCCACGAAGAGGAATTCAGCGCCAAGGAAATCTTCGTCAAATACGTGCTGCGCAACAAAATGCTCTGGTACATCGCCCTGGCCAACGTCTTTGTCTATCTGCTGCGCTACGGCGTGCTGGACTGGGCACCGACCTACCTCAAGGAAGCCAAGGGCTTCACCGTGGATAAAACCTCGTGGGCGTATTTCTTCTACGAGTGGGCAGGTATCCCGGGCACCCTGCTGTGCGGCTGGATGTCGGACAAGATCTTCCGTGGCAACCGCGGCCTGACCGGCATGGTGTTCATGGCGCTGGTGACGGTCGCGACGCTGGTTTACTGGCTCAACCCGGCCGGCAACCCGATGATCGACATGATCGCGCTGCTTTCCATCGGCTTCCTGATCTACGGCCCGGTCATGCTGATCGGCCTGCAGGCGCTGGAGCTGGCTCCGAAGAAAGCGGCCGGCACGGCGGCGGGCTTCACCGGCCTGTTCGGTTACCTGGGCGGTTCGGTCGCGGCCAGTGCAGCGATGGGCTACACCGTGGACCATTTCGGTTGGGACGGTGGTTTCGTGCTGCTGGTGGGCGCCTGCCTGCTGGCGATGGCCTTCCTCGCCCCGACGCTACGCCACAAACAAGTCGCCAGTCAGGGCCGCGAAGCACTCGCTTGATCAGCCTTTGATTTACAGCGCTTGAGCCGCGCCTCCAGATTCCGGTCTGGCATGGCGTGGCTACGCAGGGCGTGCGCGGTCTGCTCGACATAATCGCGAGTGGTGCCGTAACGCCCGCAAGCGTTTTCGAACACATGGCTCAGCACATGGTCCGGCAGGTTACCGGCATAGCTGGGCAGATGTCGCTCCAGCACAAACCCCAAGGCCTGAACCTGGCTGCCATCTTCGAGTCGGCAGTTGAGCCAGTGCGGGCGGTAGGAAGGAAATGGCATCTCGCGCTGCCAAAGTGCGTACAGCGACGCTTCGAGTTGCTCTTCGGGCAATCGATAGGCGAAACCGCTGCAAGAGCCACCGCGATCCAGGCCGAACACCAGGCCGGGCATTTCCGGAGTGCCGCGATGTTCGTGAGACCACAGGTACAACCCGCGATGGTAGCCATGCACCCGGCCGCGAACCCGCTCAACCGCCGTGCATTCAGGCCGCCAGATCAGCGAGCCATAGGCAAACAGCCACACCGGCCCACCCTTGTGACGGGCCATGGTCGACTGCATCGAGCTGAGCAATTGTTCGTGGGTGAGCTGCGGCCCCAGATCGAGCCGCGGAGGGTAAGCCAGATTCAAAAAAGCAGATTCGATGGCGCTCATGGCGAATAGCGTTCAGCTCCCCGCGGGTGAAGAATTACTTAATAGAACGCACGGCTGTAACAATAAGGCACATAAGTTTTAAGGCAATTTGAATGCCATGGCACAGTTCTTAATGGGTTGCCTGCGTGACATATAACCTACCGATATTTATTAAAGTTTATAAATATCGATAGGCTATATACGGAGTTATATACCTGTGGGAGCGAGCTTGCTCCGGGCGGCGTTCCGACGATGGTCGTTAACGATTACGCGGGAGGTCTGGCTACCCGCAGTGTTCTTGAGTCCATCGCGAGCAAGCTCGCTCCTACAGGGGGGCAGCGTCAGGAGCGAGGGGCGTAGGCAAATACGTCGGCGCGCATCTGGTGGGCGTCCATTCCCGCTTCCACCAGCGCATCCAGCGTGCCGTAGACCATGGCCGGCGAGCCACTGGCGTAGACATGCAGGGCCTTGAGATCGGGAAAGTCTTCACAGACCGCTTCATGCAACATGCCGCAGCGCCCTTCCCAACCGCATTGATCGCTGACGACCTTGTGCAGGAACAGGTTGGGCAATTTCAGCCATTCGTTCCAATGCTCGACTTGATAAAAATCTTCTGGACGACGCACGCCCCAATACAAATGCACCGGATGCTTGAAACCCGTGGCCCGGCAATGTTCGATCAGGCCGTGGATCTGACCCATGCCGGTGCCGGCGGCGATCAGCACGAGAGGACCGTCCGGCAACTCCTCCAGGTGGGTATCGCCAAACGGCAACTCGACCCGCACCATGCTGTTGCGCTGGAGCTGCTCGATCAGGCTCAGCGCACTGGATTCGCGCGCCAGTACGTGGATTTCCAGGTCGCGCCCCGCATGCGGTGCCGAAGCGAGGGAGAAGGCGGACTTTTCGCCATTCTCGCGCTCGATCATCAGGTACTGGCCGGCGTGGTAGCGCGGCGGTTTGCCGGCCGGAGCCCGCAGACGCACGCGCCAGGTATCGCCGCCCACGTCCTTGCACTCAATGACCTGACACGACACGCTGCGCACCGGCAGTTCTCCCAAGGCGAGCACGCCATCCCACAGCACAATGCAGTCTTCCAGCGGCTCCGCAATGCAAGTGTAGAACTCGCCATGATCACGCACATTGCCGGCCTGCTCGACCCGACCTTCCACCAGCAGCGCCGCGCACACGTGGCAATTGCCGTTGCGGCAACTTTGCGGGCATTCATAGCCCAGTCGTCGCGCGCCATCGAGAATCCGCTCGCCGGGCAATATCTCAAGCACTGCTCCGGAGGGCTGCAAGGTTACACGCATCAATCTATTCCTAACTGATTCCAGATGGCATCGATCCGCTGGGTCACCGCATCGTCCTTGACGATGACACGGCCCCACTCACGGGTGGTTTCGCCCGGCCATTTATGCGTGGCATCAAGGCCCATTTTCGACCCCAGGCCGGACACCGGCGAAGCGAAGTCCAGGTAGTCGATCGGCGTGTTGTCGATCATCACCGTGTCGCGCTTGGGGTCCATGCGCGTGGTGATGGCCCAGATCACGTCGTTCCAGTCCCGGGCGTTGATATCGTCGTCGGTGACGATAACGAACTTGGTGTACATGAACTGTCGCAAAAACGACCAGACACCCAGCATTACCCGCTTGGCATGGCCCGGGTACGACTTTTTCATGGTCACGATGGCCATGCGGTAAGAGCAACCTTCGGGTGGCAGGTAGAAATCGGTGATCTCCGGGAACTGCTTCTGCAGGATCGGCACGAACACTTCGTTCAGCGCGACGCCGAGGATCGCCGGCTCATCCGGCGGACGACCGGTGTAGGTGCTGTGGTAGATCGGCTTGATCCGGTGGGTGATGCGCTCGACGGTGAACACCGGGAAGCTGTCGACTTCGTTGTAGTAACCAGTGTGGTCGCCGTACGGGCCTTCATCGGCCATCTCGCCCGGATGGATCACGCCTTCGAGGATGATTTCGGCGGTGGCCGGCACTTGCAGGTCATTGCCGCGGCATTTCACCAGCTCGGTGCGGTTACCGCGCAACAGGCCGGCGAAGGCGTATTCGGAAAGGCTGTCGGGCACCGGGGTCACGGCGCCGAGGATGGTCGCCGGGTCTGCGCCCAATGCAACGGCAACAGGAAAGGGTTGGCCCGGATGCTTTTCGCACCACTCGCGATAATCCAGCGCACCGCCACGGTGGCTCAGCCAGCGCATGATGACTTTATTGCGGCCAATCACCTGCTGGCGGTAGATACCGAGGTTCTGTCGGTCCTTGTTCGGCCCCTTGGTGACGGTCAGGCCCCAGGTGATCAGCGGTGCGACGTCGCCTGGCCAGCAGGTCTGCACCGGCAACTTCGAGAGGTCAACATCGTCGCCTTCGATGACCACTTCCTGGCAGATCGCGTCTTTGACCACCTTGGGCGCCATCGAGATGATCTTGCGGAAGATCGGCAGCTTGGACCAGGCATCCTTCAGGCCTTTCGGCGGCTCGGGTTCCTTGAGGAACGCCAGCAGCTTGCCGATCTCGCGCAGTTCGCTGACTGCTTCCGCGCCCATGCCCAGTGCTACGCGCTCAGGCGTACCGAACAGGTTGCCGAGCACCGGAATGTCAAAACCCGTGGGCTTTTCGAAAAGCAGGGCCGGGCCTTTGGCGCGCAAGGTGCGGTCGCAGACCTCGGTCATTTCCAGGACTGGGGACACCGGAACCTGAATGCGCTTGAGTTCGCCGCGCTGTTCCAGCCCGCTGATAAAGTCGCGCAAGTCGCGATACTGCATGCGTAAGCCTCGTGTTGGCCGTGGCGTTCGGGGCAGGCAGTTTAGCGCCGAACCCTTCGGTTCAGAACCACGAACTGCCACCTGATCAAAAATCGGATAGCAAAAAGCCGGGTTTCCCCGGCTCTAGTGCCCTGTATGGCTGTCTCTGTTAGTCAACTTCGGCGCCGCTAGCTCATATCCTGCGTTGCTGCTCCTCGCCATAGCGGGCTATGACTCGTCGCAGCGCCTTGGCTATGAGCCAGCGGCATCCGAATTTGAACTAACGAGACAGCCACACAGGGCACAGCCCTGCTCGACTTACTTGCGTTTCATCGACAGGAAGAACTCATCGTTGGTCTTGGTCGTTTTCAGCTTGTCGACCAGGAACTCGATGGCAGCGACTTCATCCATCGGATGCAGCAGCTTACGCAGGATCCACATACGCTGCAGCTCGTCGTCGGCGGTCAGCAACTCTTCGCGGCGGGTGCCGGAACGGTTGATGTTGATGGCCGGGAATACGCGCTTTTCAGCGATGCGGCGATCCAGAGGCAGCTCCATGTTGCCGGTGCCTTTGAATTCCTCGTAGATCACTTCGTCCATCTTCGAGCCGGTTTCAACCAGCGCGGTGGCGATGATGGTCAGCGAGCCGCCTTCTTCGATGTTCCGCGCGGCGCCGAAGAAACGTTTCGGTTTCTCCAGGGCGTGGGCATCGACACCACCGGTCAGTACCTTGCCGGAGCTCGGGATCACGGTGTTGTAGGCACGGGCCAGACGGGTGATGGAGTCGAGCAGGATCACCACGTCTTTCTTGTGCTCGACCAGGCGCTTGGCCTTCTCGATCACCATTTCGGCAACCTGCACGTGACGGGTTGGCGGCTCGTCGAACGTCGAGGCAACCACTTCGCCGCGCACGGTGCGCTGCATTTCGGTTACTTCTTCCGGACGTTCGTCGATCAGCAGCACGATCAGGTGAACTTCAGGGTTGTTACGCGCGATGTTCGCGGCAATGTTCTGCAGCATGATCGTCTTGCCCGCTTTCGGCGGAGCAACGATCAGACCGCGCTGGCCTTTACCGATCGGGGCGCACAGGTCGATGACACGACCGGTCAAGTCTTCGGTGGAACCGTTACCGGCTTCCATCTTCATGCGTACGGTCGGGAACAGCGGGGTCAGGTTCTCGAAGAGAATCTTGTTTTTCGCGTTTTCCGGACGGTCGAAGTTGATCGTGTCGACCTTGAGCAGCGCGAAATAACGCTCGCCTTCCTTTGGAGGGCGGATCTTGCCAACGATGGTGTCACCGGTGCGCAAGTTGAAACGACGGATCTGGCTCGGCGAGACGTAGATATCGTCTGGACCGGCGAGATAGGAAGCGTCAGCGGAGCGCAGGAAGCCGAAGCCGTCCTGGAGAATCTCCAGCACGCCATCACCGGAGATTTCCTCACCGCTTTTCGCGTGCTTCTTGAGCAGGGAGAAAATCACGTCCTGCTTGCGCGAACGGGCCATATTTTCTATGCCCATCTGTTCGGCCAATTCGAGCAGTTCGGTAATCGGCTTTTGCTTGAGTTCAGTCAGATTCATATAGGAATGACGTAATCATTTATGGAGGGGGGAAATTAAGCTTTTGGCTTAATGAGGCCGCGCCGCAGAGAAGGCGACAGGATCGCGTACTTATTCGAAAAGGAGTGCGTCGGCGACGGCTAGCAGGGGGCAATGGAGAAACCAGTGCGGGGCCGAATGTACCACCTGAGTTTAGGAGCGTCTAGCCCTGAATACGCAAAAAGCCCCGCTATTTGCGAGGCTTTTTAAGGACACTTTGCAACGACGCTTAGATGTTGGCGTCGAGGAAAGCAGCCAGTTGCGACTTCGACAGTGCGCCGACCTTGGTCGCTTCAACGTTGCCGTTCTTGAACAGCATCAGGGTCGGGATACCACGCACGCCATGCTTGGCCGGGGTTTCCTGGTTTTCGTCGATGTTCAGCTTGGCGACGGTCAGCTTGCCTTTGTAGGTCTCGGCAATTTCGTCCAGAACAGGAGCGATCATTTTGCAAGGGCCGCACCACTCAGCCCAGTAATCGACCAGTACAGCGCCTTCAGCCTTGAGTACGTCGGCCTCGAAGCTAGCGTCGCTAACGTGTTTGATAAGATCGCTGCTCATGGAATTCTCCAGGGTTGTAAGCAAAAAAACGTGGCCCATCATAGCTGCCCTTCCCTCGTTCAGGAAGGTGCAGTTGATTGAGTCTCGCTATGGTGTTCCATGAGTTTGGGTATAGCCGGGTTCACGCCGTGGCGGGAGCGACAAAGGCGATTCCAGTGCGCAACGCCGCGTTGCGCACGTGCTCGTGCATGGCTTTTTGCGCGGCGCCAGAGGCACGGCGAGCCAGCGCGCGAAGGATCTTGCGGTGCTCCTGCCAGGTTTCCATGGCCCGCTCGGCCCGGATGAACGGTAGTTTCTGGCTTTCCAGGAAGATATCGGCGCTGGCGGTGAGGATACTCAACATTGCCTGATTGCCGCTGGCCAGCAGGATGCGCCGGTGGAATTCGAAGTCCAGGCGCGCCGCCGCTTCGAAGTCTGCGGCCTTGAGTTCGTTGCGCATGGCAGCGACATTGTCTTCCAGCGCATCGAGTTCCTCGGTGCTCAAGGTCACGGCCGCCAACCCCGCGGCAAACCCCTCCAGCGCGTAGCGCAACTGGAAGATATCCAGCGGCGAAGCCTGTGCCGCAAACGGCCAGCCCGCTGCGACCTCGCCTCGCGGCAGCTCCACCGGCGCCTGCACGAACACGCCTTTGCCCGGCTGGATGCTGATGACGCCCAGCGCACTCAGGGACGACAACGCCTCGCGCAAAGAAGCCCGGCTTACGCCCAACTGGACCGCCAGGTCCCGTTGCGAGGGCAAGGCATCCCCCGGCCCGAAGCCCTGCTCGGTAATCAGTTTGCGGATGGCTTGCAGCGCCACTTCGGGTACGGCGCGGGAGATCGAGTTCATGGTTTTCCAGACGAACCAGGCCAATGTGCGCTCAGTTGTAAAGCTATTCGCGACGCCCGGCAAGTCGTGCCCCATGGGGGTTCGGTGATTTTCCCGGCTGCGCCATCGGGGTGCGAAACACAACCTGACTGTTCAGACCAGTAAGACCGTTCGACGCCAGCAAAACCGCGCTCTGGCGCCCCCAAAACCCCATGTTGGCATGGCCCATGCTCTGTCGATCGGCAGAAATCACTTCTTGCCGATTTGGAGATTTGCCATGACCCAGCGTTTCAGCACCCTCCTCGCCGCCCTGTTTGCCAGTCTGATGCTGACCCAGGCACCCGCCCACGCCGACGGTCTGGAGGATGTGGTCAAGCGCGGCGTCCTCAAGGTGGCCGTGCCCCAGGACTTCCCGCCCTTCGGCTCGGTCGGGCCGGACATGAAACCCCGTGGCCTCGATATCGACACCGCGAAACTGCTGGCCGACCAGCTCAAGGTCAAACTCGAACTGACTCCGGTCAACAGCACCAACCGCATCCCGTTCCTGACCACCGGCAAGGTCGACCTGGTGATCTCCAGCCTCGGCAAGAACCCGGAGCGCGAGAAGGTCATCGACTTCTCCCGCGCCTATGCGCCGTTCTACCTCGCCGTGTTCGGTCCGCCAGACGCCGACATCAAGACCCTGGATGACCTCAAGGGCAAGACCATCAGCGTCACCCGCGGCGCCATCGAAGACATCGAGCTGACCAAGGTCGCCCCCGAAGGCGTGACCATCAAGCGCTTCGAAGACAACAACTCGACCATCGCCGCGTACCTGGCGGGCCAGGTCGACCTGATCGCCAGCGGCAACGTGGTGATGGTCGCGATCAGCGAGAAGAGTCCGAAACGCGTGCCGGTGCTGAAAGTGAAGCTCAAGGATTCGCCGGTCTACGTCGGTGTGAACAAGAACGAGCCGGCGCTGCTGGACAAGGTCAACCAGATCCTCGTCACCGCCAAGAGTGACGGCGCACTGGAGAAAAACGCCCTGACCTGGCTGAAAGAACCACTGCCGGCCGACCTCTGATCTCGCGCGCAGGAGAGACGTTATGGCTTATCAGTTCGACTTCTTGCCGGTGGTGAACAACACCGATTTGTTGCTGCGCGGTGCGTTGTTCACCCTTGAGCTGACCGCCATCGGCGCTGTGCTCGGTGTGGGGCTGGGCATCGTCGGGGCGCTGGTGCGAGCATGGAACATCCGGCCTTTCGCGGGGATTTTCGCCGTCTACGTCGAGTTGATCCGCAACACGCCCTTCCTGGTGCAACTGTTTTTCATCTTCTTCGGCTTGCCGTCCCTGGGCGTGCAGATTTCCGAATGGCAGGCGGCGGTGCTGGCGATGGTGATCAACCTCGGCGCCTATTCGACCGAGATCATCCGCGCCGGCATCCAGGCGATCCCCCGGGGTCAGCTGGAAGCCGCGGCGGCGTTGGCGATGACGCGCTTCGAAGCGTTCCGCCATGTGGTGCTGCTGCCGGCACTGGGCAAAGTCTGGCCGGCCCTGAGCAGCCAGATCATCATCGTCATGCTCGGCTCGGCGGTGTGTTCGCAGATCGCCACTGAAGAACTGAGCTTCGCCGCCAACTTCATTCAGTCGCGCAACTTCCGCGCCTTTGAAACCTACGCCCTGACCACCTTGCTCTATCTGTGCATGGCGCTGCTGATCCGCCAGTTGCTGAACTGGATAGGCCAACGGTTCATCGCAAGGAGCAGCCGATGAGTGATTTCACTTTCTGGGACATCGTGCGCAACCTGCTCACCGGCCTGCAATGGACGCTGGCGCTGTCGCTGGTGGCGTTCGTTGGCGGCGGGCTGATCGGCCTGCTGATCATGGTCATGCGCATATCGGGTAAATCCCTGCCGCGCAGCTTTGCCCGCACCTACATCGAACTGTTCCAGGGCACGCCGCTGCTGATGCAGCTGTTCCTGGTGTTTTTCGGCGTGGCCCTGGCCGGGGTGGAAATCTCGCCGTGGATGGCAGCGGCGATTGCCTTGACGCTGTTCACCAGCGCTTACCTGGCGGAGATCTGGCGCGGCTGCGTCGAATCGATCCCCAACGGCCAATGGGAAGCCTCGGCGAGCCTGGCGCTGAACCCGCTGGAACAATTGCGCCATGTGATCCTGCCCCAGGCGCTGCGCATCGCCGTGGCGCCGACCGTGGGCTTCTCGGTCCAAGTGGTCAAAGGCACCGCCGTCACCTCGATCATCGGCTTCACCGAACTGACCAAGACCGGCGGCATGCTCGCCAACGCGACCTTCGAACCCTTCATGGTCTATGGCCTCGTGGCCCTTGGCTATTTCCTGCTCTGCTACCCCCTGTCGCTCAGTGCGCGCTACCTGGAAAGGAGACTGCATGCCTCTGCTTAGAATTTCCGCCCTGCATAAATACTACGGCGACCATCATGTGCTCAAAGGCATCGACCTGAGCATCGAGGAAGGCCAGGTGGTGGCGATCATCGGCCGCAGTGGCTCGGGCAAATCCACCTTGCTGCGCACCCTCAACGGCCTGGAGTCGATCAATGACGGTGTGATCGAAGTCGACGGCGAATACCTCGACGCCGCCCGCGCCGACCTGCGCAGCCTGCGACAGAAAGTCGGCATGGTGTTCCAGCAGTTCAACCTGTTCCCGCACCTGACCGTGGGTGAGAACGTCATGCTGGCGCCGCAAGTGGTGCAGAAGGTGCCAAAGGCCAAGGCCGCCGAATTGGCGCGACAGATGCTGGAACGGGTCGGGCTGGGGGAAAAGTTCGATGCCTTTCCGGATCGACTGTCCGGCGGCCAGCAACAGCGGGTGGCGATTGCCCGCGCCCTGGCGATGTCGCCGAAAGTGTTGCTGTGCGATGAAATCACCTCGGCCCTGGACCCGGAGCTGGTCAATGAAGTGCTGAGCGTGGTCCGACAACTGGCCAAGGAAGGCATGACACTGATCATGGTCACCCACGAAATGCGCTTCGCCCGGGAGGTTGGGGACAAGCTGGTGTTCATGCACCAGGGCAAGGTGCATGAGGTGGGGGATCCGAAAGTTTTGTTCGCCAATCCGCAGACGGCGGAGCTGGCGAATTTCATTGGCACGGTCGAAGCAGCGGTCTGACAAACCTTCAGCGCCAGCGATACCGTCATCGCGAGCAAGCTCGCTCCCACATGGGTCCTGCGCCGGTCGCGGGATTAGAGGCAACCTGGAACCCTGTGGGAGCGAGCTTGCTCGCGATTGACCGCAAAGCGGTCACCTACGCGTTGGCGGCAGCCTTTGATCGTGGCACGATGTCGAGGTTATCGACCGAGACCCCCGACCATGCCGCAATCCCAAGCCAAGAATCTGTCCCTGATCGCCGCAATCGACCTGGGCTCCAACAGCTTTCACATGGTCGTGGCCAAGGCCCAGAACGGCGAAATCCGTATTCTCGAGCGTCTCGGGGAGAAGGTTCAGCTGGCCGCCGGCATCGACGACGAGCGCCATCTCAACGAAGAATCCATGCAACGCGGGCTCGATTGCCTCAAGCGCTTTGCCCAACTGATCAACGGTATGCCCACGGGTGCCGTGCGCATCGTCGGCACCAACGCCTTGCGTGAAGCGCGCAACCGCGCCGAATTCATCCGTCGCGCCGAAGAAATTCTCGGCCACCCGGTGGAAGTCATTTCCGGCCGTGAAGAAGCGCGCCTGATCTATCTCGGCGTGTCCCACACCCTCGCCGATACCCCGGGCAAGCGCCTGGTGGCCGACATCGGCGGCGGTAGTACCGAATTCATCATTGGCCAGCGCTTCGAACCACTGCTGCGCGAAAGCCTGCAGATGGGTTGCGTCAGCTACACCCAGCGCTATTTCAAGGACGGCAAGATCACTCCGGCCCGTTACGCCCAGGCGTACACGGCGGCGCGGCTGGAGATCATGAGCATCGAGCACGCCCTGCACCGCCTGACCTGGGATGAAGCCATCGGCTCCTCGGGCACCATCCGCGCCATCGGTCTGGCGCTGAAGGCTGGCGGCCACGGCACCGGCGAGGTCAACGCCGAAGGCCTGGCCTGGCTCAAGCGCAAACTGATGAAGCTGGGCGACGTCGAGAAAATCGATTTCGAAGGTATCAAGCCGGATCGCCGGGCGATTTTCCCGGCGGGCCTGGCCATCCTCGAAGCGATCTTTGACTCCCTCGAACTGCAACGCATGGATCACTGCGAAGGCGCCCTGCGCGAAGGCGTGCTCTATGACTTGCTGGGCCGCCATCATCACGAGGACGTGCGCGAACGCACCCTCACCTCGCTGATGGAGCGCTACCACGTCGATCAGGAACAGGCGGCACGGGTCGAGCGCAAGGCGCTGCACGCATTTGACCAGGTGGCTGAAGACTGGGACCTGGAAGACGGTGTCTGGCGCGAACTGCTCGGCTGGGCGGCCAAGGTCCATGAAGTGGGTCTGGATATCGCCCACTACCAGTATCACAAGCACGGCGCCTACCTGATCGAGCACTCGGACCTCGCCGGATTCTCCCGCGAAGACCAGTTGATGCTCGCGCTGCTGGTACGTGGCCACCGGCGCAATATTCCCAAGGACAAGTTCGCCGATTTCGGCGACGACGGCGTCAAGCTGATTCGCCTGTGCGTGCTACTGCGCTTTGCGATTCTGTTCCACCACATCCGCGGCACCCAGCAAATGCCCCAGGTGGAACTGAACGCCTATGGCAACCACCTGGAAGTGGTGTTCCCGGAGAACTGGCTGGACGAAAACCAGCTGACCCAGGCCGACTTTGAAATTGAAGCGCAATGGCTGACCCGGGTCGACATCGTGTTGACCGCCCGCTAAGCCACCGCCCCTTGTAGGAGCTGCCGCAGGCTGCGATCTTTTAAAGCAAAATCAAAAGATCGCAGCCTTCGGCAGCTCCTACAGGGGATGGGTCTGGCGCAAATGAAAATGGCGATCCCTGGGGATCGCCATTTTTCTTGCCTCAGCGGACCGTGAGAATCGGACTGCCCAAACGCTCCAGCAATGTCGCCTGGGCGCTGCGCGGGTTCTGGTTGCCGGTCGGTGTGTTACGGACGTAACGACCGTCCGGCTGCAGGCTCCAGCTGTGGGTGTTATCGGTCAGATACAACTCCAGCTCTTTCTTGACCCGCATGATCAGCTTCTTGCCTTCCACCGGGAAGCAAGTCTCGACGCGCTTGTCGAGGTTGCGTTCCATCCAGTCGGCGCTGGACAGGAACATCTGCTCATCGCCGCCGTTGAGGAAGTAGAAGACCCGGGTGTGCTCCAGGAAACGGCCAATGATCGAACGCACGTGGATGTTATGCGAGACCCCGGCGATGCCCGGCCGCAGGCAGCACATGCCACGCACCACCAGATCGATGCGCACGCCTGACTGGCTGGCCTTGTACAGCGCGCGGATGATCTTCGGATCGGTCAGCGAGTTGAACTTGGCGATGATGTGCGCCGGTTTGCCGTCGAGGGCGAACTGGGTTTCCCGGGCAATCATGTCCAGCATGCCCTTTTTCAGGGTGAACGGCGCGTGCAGCAGCTTCTTCATGCGCAGCGTCTTACCCATGCCGATCAACTGGCTGAACAGTTTGCCGACGTCTTCGCACAGGGCGTCGTCGGAGGTCAGCAGGCTGTAGTCGGTGTACAGGCGGGCATTGCCGGCGTGGTAGTTACCCGTGCCGAGGTGCGCATAACGCACGATCTCGCCCGCTTCGCGACGCAGGATCAGCATCATCTTGGCGTGGGTCTTGAAGCCGACCACACCGTAGATCACCACCGCACCGGCCGCTTGCAGGCGGCTGGCCAGTTGCAGGTTGGACTCTTCATCGAACCGCGCACGCAATTCGATCACCGCCGTGACTTCCTTGCCGTTACGCGCCGCATCCACCAGCGCATCGACGATTTCCGAGTTGGCTCCAGAGCGGTACAGCGTCTGGCGCACCGCCAGCACGTGAGGGTCCTTGGCGGCCTGGCGCAGCAGGTCGACCACCGGGGTGAACGACTCGAACGGGTGCAGCAGCAGGATGTCCTGCTTGCTGATCACACTGAAAATGTTCTCGCTGTTCTGCAGCAGTTTCGGGATCTGCGGGGTGAACGGCAGGTATTGCAGCTCGCGCTGGCTGTCCAGGCCGGTGATGCTGAACAGCCGCGTCAGGTTCACCGGACCGTTGACCTGGTACAACTCGGTCTCGCTCAGGTTGAACTGCTTGAGCAGGTAGTCGGACAGGTGTTTCGGGCACGTGTCGGCCACTTCCAGGCGCACTGCGTCACCGTAGCGACGGGAGAACAGCTCGCCGCGCAAGGCGCGGGCCAGGTCTTCGACGTCTTCGGAGTCCAGCGCGAGGTCGGCGTTGCGGGTCAGGCGGAACTGGTAGCAACCCTTGACCTTCATGCCCTGGAACAGGTCATCGGCGTGAGCGTGGATCATCGACGACAGGAATACATAGTTGTCGCCGGCACCGCCGACTTCTTCCGGCACCTTGATGATGCGCGGCAGCAGGCGTGGCGCCGGGATGATCGCCAGACCGGAGTCGCGACCGAAGGCGTCGATACCTTCGAGCTCGACGATGAAGTTCAGGCTCTTGTTCACCAGCAGAGGGAACGGGTGCGTAGGGTCGAGACCGATGGGGGTGATGATCGGTGCAATTTCGTCGCGGAAATAGCGGCGGACCCAGGTCTTGAGCTTGGTCGTCCAATTGCGGCGACGGATGAAGCGGACCTGATGTTTCTCCAGCTCCGGCAACAGAATGTCGTTGAGGATCGCGTACTGACGGTCGACGTGACCGTGTACCAGTTCGCTGATGCGCGCCAGTGCCTGATGCGGTTGCAGACCATCGGCGCCCGCCTGTTCACGGGCGAAGGTGATCTGCTTCTTCAGTCCGGCGACGCGAATTTCGAAGAACTCGTCCAGGTTGCTGGAGAAGATCAGCAGAAACTTCAGCCGTTCCAGCAACGGGTAGGACTCGTCCAGCGCCTGCTCCAGCACGCGGATGTTGAACTGCAGTTGCGACAGTTCGCGGTGAATGTACAGGCTGCTGTCATCCAGACCGGGAATGGCCACCGCCGGCGCTGTCGCAGTAGGTTCGACGACCGCCGCGGGCGGAGCTGGCTCCAGCTCCGGCGGGGTCTCGTCGACTTGCTCCACCACCGGTTGAGCGTCTTTTACGGCAACTTCAGTGAGTACTTCGGTATTCATCGAATGTTCCTGGGAGGGCTATTTCTGCTCTCGTAACAATTGAGCGGCACGAACGGCAAAGTACGTCAGGATGCCATCGGCGCCTGCACGTTTGAAAGCGGTCAGCGACTCGAGGATAACCCCTTCGCTCAACCAGCCATTCTGGATCGCCGCCATGTGCATGGCGTATTCGCCGCTGACTTGATAGACAAACGTCGGCACTTTGAATTCTTCTTTGACCCGGCACAGGATGTCGAGGTACGGCATGCCTGGCTTGACCATGACCATGTCCGCACCTTCTGACAAGTCCGCCGCGACTTCGTGCAGGGCTTCGTTGCTGTTGGCCGGGTCCATCTGATAGGAGGCCTTGTTGGCCTTGCCCAGGTTCAGCGCCGAACCGACCGCATCGCGGAACGGGCCGTAATAGGCGCTGGCGTACTTGGCCGAGTAGGCCATGATCCGCACGTTGACGTGACCGGCCACCTCAAGGGCTTCGCGAATCGCCTGGATGCGACCGTCCATCATGTCCGATGGGGCCACGACCTGAGCGCCGGCCTCGGCGTGGGACAGGGCTTGCCTGACCAGTGCATCGACGGTGATGTCGTTCTGCACGTAGCCTTCTTCATCAAGAATGCCGTCCTGGCCGTGGGTGGTGAACGGATCCAGGGCCACGTCGGTGATCACACCCAGCTCAGGGAATTGCGCACGCAGGGCGCGGGTGGCGCGCTGGGCGATACCCTCCGGGTTCCAGGCCTCTTCAGCATCCAGAGACTTGAGTTCCGAAGGCGTCACCGGGAACAGCGCCAGCGCCGGAATCCCCAGTTCGACCCACTTGGCCGCCTCCTCCAGCAACAAGTCGATGGTCAGGCGTTCGACGCCCGGCATCGAAGCCACCGCTTCGCGACGGTTTTCACCGTCCAGAACGAACACCGGCAGGATCAGGTCATCGACGGTCAGGACGTTTTCACGGACCAGTCGACGCGAGAAGTCGTCACGACGGTTGCGGCGCAGGCGGGTTGCGGGGAACAGACGGTTGGCGGGGGTAAAGCTCACGGCAGACTCCTGAGCCCGCGCAGACGGGCGAGCGTGACAGTTATAAGTGCCCATTATGACGAACGTATGACAGTTATGTGCACCCTGCGACGTGTAGCCGCATTCCATTGTCGTTGTAGGAAATGTTCACGTCGAGACACATTTGGACACTTTCCTGAATGTGTCCGAAGGGTTAGGCTGCGCGTTCATTTCGCCAGCACCCAGACAATGCTCCAACAATTTCTGCATGACTTCGGCTACTTTGCCCTTTTTCTAGGCACGTTCTTCGAAGGCGAAACCATCCTGGTACTCGCGGGCTTCCTCGCGTTCCGTGGATACATGGACATCAACCTGGTGGTGGTCGTGGCCTTCTTCGGCAGCTATGCCGGCGACCAACTGTGGTATTTCCTGGGACGCAAGCACGGTCGAAAACTGCTGGCGCGCAAGCCGCGCTGGCAGATGATGGGTGACCGGGCGCTGGAGCACATTCGCAAGCATCCGGACATCTGGGTACTGAGCTTCCGCTTCGTCTACGGTTTGCGTACGGTCATGCCGGTGGCCATCGGGCTGTCGGGCTATCCGCCGGGCCGTTACCTGCTGCTCAACGGCATTGGCGCGGCGATCTGGGCCGCAGCCCTGGCGGCCGCCGCTTACCATTTCGGCGCAGTGCTCGAAGGCATGCTCGGCAGTGTGAAGAAGTACGAACTTTGGGTGCTCGGCGCCCTGCTGGTCCTGGGCCTCGTGCTGTGGTTGCGCCGGCGCTTCAAGAATGCCCGCCTGGCCAAGCAGGTCTATGCCGACGAGCAGGCCCTGAAAGCTGCGCGGACTAATACCGAAGGCCCTACGACGCCAACCGAGTGATGCGGTTTCTGCAACAGTAGAGACCGATGCCGCTCAACAGGCTGTAACTGAGCAGGCCGACCCAGCCCACCGCGCTGGCCGGCCACAGCCCCACCATCGGGGCCAGCCATGCCAATGGCAGATTCGATGCCAGCCGCACCAGCTCCAGCTTCAACGCCCACGGGCGATTCTCCAGGGCCACGCCCAGCACAAACAGACCGAATACCACCGCCCCCCAGCCCAGCACCAGGGCGGCGACTGACAGCTTCGGTTCGAGATTCATCAAGTAGCTGCCCAGTGCGATATAGACGCAGAACTGCAACAGGACGTAGCGCTGCTGACGACCGTCCAGCGGCACCTCGAATTTGCGGAACTGGCTCAGGTCCGGCTTGTTCATCGGGTATCTGGCCGCCACGTCCGCCGGGCGCCAGCCCGTGCGCATGAACCAGATCCGCAGCTTGTCCCAGGTGCTTTCGGCACGCCGCGCATCGGCCCACAACTGCGCGTAGAACTGCACGTTCGCCCACAGGGGATTCCAGCTCGCCAGCGGCGTGGTCACGCCGAAGACCACCGGCTCGTTGTCGTCTTCTTCCTGGAACGAGCCGAACAGACGGTCCCAAATAATGAACACGCCGCCGTAGTTGCGATCCATGTAGAGAGCGTTCTGTGCATGGTGGGCCCGATGATTGGATGGCGTGACAAAAAACCATTCGAACCAGCCAAGCTTGGGAATGTGCCGCGTATGCACCCAGAACTGATACAGCAGGTTCAACGCCGCGACACTGACGAACACCAGCAGCGGCACGCCAAACACCGCCATTGGCAGATAGAAGATCCAGCCCAGGAGGAATCCGGTACTGGTCTGGCGCAACGCCGTGGACAGGTTGTAGTCCTCGCTCTGGTGATGCACCGAATGCGCGGCCCAGAGAATGTTGCGCTCGTGGCCCAGGCGATGCAGCCAGTAGTAGCAGAAATCGTAGAAGACGAAGGCAAACACCCAGGTCCAGACGCTGTCGGCCGACAACTCGAACAGCGCCAGATGCTTGAAAGCGAACGCGTAGGTCACCAGTCCAATGCCTTTGGTCAGCAATCCCGTGGTGGTCGACAGCACGCCGGTGCTGATGCTGTTGATCGCGTCAGCCACCCGATAGTTGCTCACCCCGCGCCTGCGGTCGGCCAGCAGCTCGAGGGCGATCAGCACAAAGAAGAACGGCACCGCGTACAGAATGAAGTCCATGACGCGCCCTGATCGGAATCCCGAGGACAAATGCTATGTGTAACCGCGAATTAACCCTATGGCAACGAGTGACAAATTAGTGGACATTTAACGCCATGAATCTGGAGAAAAGCCCATGAGCAAAAAAGTTGCAGTGATCCTTTCCGGTTGTGGCGTGTACGACGGCGCCGAGCTCCACGAGAGCGTCATCACCCTGTTGCGCCTGGATCAACGCGGGGCGCAGGTGCAGTGCTTCGCACCAAACATCGCGCAGTTGCATGTAATCAATCACCTGACCGGCGAAGAAATGCCCGAATCGCGCAACGTGCTGGTCGAGTCGGCGCGAATTGCCCGGGGCAACATCCAGGATATCCGTGACGCGAACGTCGATGACTTCGACGCGTTGATCGTGCCCGGCGGCTTCGGCTCAGCCAAGAACCTGTCCAACTTCGCCATTGAAGGCGCCGGCTGCACCGTTCAACCGGATGTCCTGGCACTGACCGAAGCCTTTGCCGAGGCCGGCAAGCCGGTGGGGTTGATGTGCATTTCCCCTGCCCTGGCGGCCAAGATCTACGGTCCCGGCGTCACCTGCACCATTGGCAATGACACCGACACCGCTGCCGCGATGAACAAGATGGGCGCGACCCATACCGACTGCGCGGTCAGTGACATCGTCGAAGACAAGGCACGCAAACTGGTGAGCACCCCGGCCTATATGCTGGCGCAGTCGATCAGTGAAGTGGCCTCGGGGATCAACAAGCTGGTAGACCGGGTGCTGGAACTGACCCACGAAAACGACGCCTGACACCCTTCAAAAATGTGGGAGCGAGCTTGCTCGCGATGGGGCCAACACATTCAACTTTGATGTTGTCTGTAAGTCCGCTATCGCGAGCAAGCTCGCTCCCACAAGGTTCGCCGCAGGTCTCAAGAATTGCGGGCCAGCCGTGTGAGGATCCGGTCCAGCGCATTGGCGAACGCCTGCTTCTCACGCTCGCCAAACGGCGCTGGCCCGCCCCCCATCTGCCCCTGTTCGCGCAAATCGGTAAACAGGTTGCGCACCGCCAGCCGCTCGCCCATGTTCTGCGCATCAAATTCCTTGCCCCGTGGGTCGAGCGCTGCCACGCCCTTCTTCACCAGACGATCGGCCAGCGGCACATCGCTGCAGATCACCAGTTCACCAGGCACCGCGTGCTCCACCAGGTAATCATCCGCCGCATCCGGGCCGCTCGGCACCACGATCAGCTTGACCAGCGCCAGCCCCGGCTTGGTCTGTGGCTGCCCGGCCACCAGCACCACTTCGAACTGGCGCTTGAGAGCGAACTTCACCACCAGATCCTTGGCCGCCCGCGGACAGGCATCGGCATCGATCCATACACGCATGTTTTTATCCTTTCTGAAAAAGCATCGCGAGCAGGCTCGCTCCCACAGGTACAACACGATCCTTGTGGGAGCGAGCCTGCTCGCGAAAATGAGCGCAGCGAATGCTTTTAGGAAACCTGCACCCGCTGCTTCTCAACCACCCGGCTACGACCATACAACACGACAATCGCAATGATCGCCACGGCCTGGGCGCTCAACGAATACGCATCGGCGTGGATCCCCAGCCAGTCAAAGTCAAAGAACGGCACCGGCCGCGTGCCGAAAATCCCGGCTTCCTGCAGCGCTTTCACGCCATGCCCGGCAAACACCACCGACAAGGCGCACAGCAGACCCGCGTTGATGCTGAAGAACAGCGCCAGCGGCAACTTCGCCGAACCGCGCAAAATCACCCAGGCCAGGCCGACCAGCAGCACCACCGCCGTGGCCCCACCGGCCAACACGGCGTTGTGCCCTGCGGGACCTGCCTGCAACCACAGGGTTTCGTAGAACAGAATCACTTCGAACAGTTCGCGATACACCGAGAAAAACGCCAGGGTCGCAAAGCCGAAACGCCCACCGCCCCCCACCAGGCTGGTCTTGATGTAATCCTGCCAGGCCGCCGCGTGACGACGGTCATGCATCCACACGCCCAGCCACAGCACCATGACACTGGCAAACAACGCCGTCGCGCCTTCCAACAGTTCGCGCTGCGAACCGCTGACATCGATCACATAAGCTGCCAGCGCCCAGGTGCCCAATCCGGCCAGAAATGCCAGCCCCCAACCGACGTTGACGCTGCGCACCGCCGCCTGTTGGCCCGTGTTACGCAGGAAGGCCAGGATCGCCGCCAGCACCAGGATCGCTTCCAGACCTTCGCGCAGCAGAATCAGCAAGCCGGAAATGTAACTCAGCGACCAGCTCAAACCGTCGTTGCCCAACAAGCCGGCCGATGCCTTCAACTTGTCCTTGGCCACGTCCAGGCGTTGCTCGACCTCGCTCACCGGCAAGCCGTCCTGCAACGACTGACGGTAGGCCATCAGGGATTTTTCCGTGTCTTTACGCACGTTGGCGTCAATGTTGTCCAGCGAGCTCTCGACCAGCTCGAAGCCTTCCAGATACGCCGCTACCGATAAGTCATAGGCCTGATCATGCTCACCGGCACGATACGCCGCGATGCTCTTGTCCAGGGTGGCCGCCGTGTAGTCAAGCAGTTGCGCCGGGCCACGCTTGACCTGGGGCGGTTGCGCCCGCTGGGCACGGAAGGTCGCGGCGGCTTGCGGGCCTTCGACGGCCTGTACTTCGGCCGGGGTCTGACGGGCGAGGTCGGCGATGTTGTAGGTCTTTTCAGCCTTGGCCGTCGCTGGGTCAACACTGAAGCTGGCGATATAGGTGGCCAGGTCCCAACGCTGACGATCATCCAGCTGGTCGGCGAAGGCCGGCATGTCAGTGCCCTCAATGCCTTGGCCGAGGGTGCTGTAGATCGCGTAGAGGCTCAGGCGGTCCAGCCGTGAGGCGTCACGCAGATTGGTCGGCGCAGGCGTCATGCCGACACCTGCCGGGCCGTCGCCGGCCCCTGAGTCGCCATGGCAGACCGAGCATTGCTGAGCGAACAGCGGCGCGCCTCTTACCGGGTCCGGCGTAATGACCGGGGCCTGGCTGACTTCATAGGCCACGGCCAGCTTCGCACCCAGTTGCCGGGCCTGGCGCGCGACGTCGGCACCGTCCTGATGGGCGCCGATGGAATTTCCCAGCGCGGCCAGGCTTTGCTCCAACGCGGCTTTTTCCGATGTGGCCGGCAGGGCTGCAATCAGGCTTCCCAGCGTCTTGACCGAGTCTTGCTGCGCGCGAAATCCGGCCTGGTCCGTGATGCTGCCCGCCTGCACCGTGTCCGGGTAATCCGCGCCGATGTAGTCGAGCAAGTGCAGCGCCTGCGGCGTACCTTCGACGGAGGCGGCCAGCAGTTGAAAGCTGCACGCAGCCAACAGCGGCAGCAACAGCCAGGCCAGGAAACGGGAGGGGGCAATCATGAATGAATCTCAATTGGAAATACGAAGTTACACATTGTTAACGCCTGACGGGTTTCGCTCAAGCTTTGTTGATACTTCTTCGTAATTGCATCGGTTTCGGGAACGGCTCCCCAAACGAAAAAGGCGACCACCAGGGCCGCCTTTTTTTGTCAGTCGCCGTATTACACGGCGGCCCTGCGCAACGTCGCCATAAACGCCGCCGCGCCGATGAACAGCCCGGCAAAGGTCCGGTTCATGCGCTTTTGCTGTTTCGGTGTGCGCAGCAGACGCAGCACTTTGGACGCCAGACCGGTGTAGCCCGCCATGACGATCAGATCGACGCAGACCATGGTCACGCCGATCACCAGGTACTGGATCAGCAGCGGAGCATGGGGGTCGATGAACTGCGGCAACACCGCCAGCATGAACACCAGCGCCTTGGGGTTGCTGATGTTCACCAGAAAACCACGGAACACCAGGGCCATCGGCTTGCCGATCTGGCGCACCGCCGCGTCATCGCTCATATCGCTGGGCAGCGCACGCCATTGCTTGATCGCGAGGTAGACCAGATACGCCACGCCAAACCATTTGATGGCGTAGAAGGCCGTGGCCGAAGCCGTGAGGATAGCGCCGACACCGGCACCGACGATGGCGATCTGCAAAGCCAGGCCCAGTTGCAGGCCCAGGGCATTCCAGTAGCCGCGCCAGAAGCCGTATTGCAGACCGCTGGACATCGACGCAATGGCGCCGGCACCGGGGGACAGGCTGATCACCCAGCAGGCGGCAAAAAACGCCAGCCATGTTTGAAGCTCCATTGCACACCTCGACTCGGACTCGTGACAGATGTCTAAGCTAATGCGGCTTTGGGTTGGTGACTACCGATTTTTTGTGGGGAGCCGACGATCGTTAAACGGCAAAAGCAAAAGATCGCAGCCTCCGGCAGCTCCTACATTGAAATGCGATTCCCTGTAGGAGCTGCCGAAGGCTGCGATCTTTTCCGCAAGCCTGCTTACTTTTCGAACCCGCTCGAAGGGAACACATCAGTTCCCCGCCAGCGCCGTACCGAACGCTGGAAGAACAGGCTGTTGGGCACTTGCACCATGGCGCTGCCGGTGCCGACTTCTTCGGCCTCGAGCAACGTGGTGTAAAGAAGATTGATCGCCACCACCCGACCTTTGACGCCGGGCTTGTCGGTGGTGTCCACCAACTCGACCACGTCACCGATGCGGAACGGGCCGACGGTAAAGATCAGGATCGCGCACAGCAGGTTCGAGAGCACGCTCCACATGGCAAAAAACGCCACCGCCGCGACCGCGACGAAACCGGACAACGCGGTCCAGAGCACCGTGGCCGATACGCCGAGTCGCTCGAGGACGAAAATCAGCGCGCTGCCCATGATCAGCCAGCGCAAGCCGCCCCGCAGCGGCATCATCAATTGCGGCGGAAACGGGTAACGCTCACCGAGACGGGTCAGGCCTTTGGCGACGAAGCGCTGGGTGAAGTAGCCGGCGAGCAGGATCAGCAGGATTTGCACGCCGAGCCAGATCGGCTCGACCCACACCGCCGGCAACGGCAGCTTGAAGGCGTCCATCAGGACAGCGCCTCCAGCTCCGCCTGCATGCTTTCCAGCAATTCCAGGGCCTCCATCCACGCCTCTTCCAGCTCCGCTTCACGCACTTTCAGCTTGGCCTGCTCGGCCAGCAGATCACGCAACTCGTTCTTGCGTGCCGGCTCGTAGATGTCACTGTCGCCGAGGCTGGTATCGACCTTCGCCAGTTTTTCGTGGAGCTTGCCCAGTTCGGCTTCAAGCTTGTCAGCCTCACGCTTGTGCGGGGCCAGTTGCTGACGCAACGCCGCTGCGGCCTGGCGCTGGGCTTTCTTGTCGGTTTTGTCCGGGTTGACCGGGGTGCTGCTGACCGGGGCATTACGCTGGCGATACTCCACCAGCCAGCGGGTGTAGTCCTCCAGGTCGCCGTCGAACTCTTCGACCTTGCCATCCGCCACCAGATAGAAATTGTCGGTGGTGCTTTTGAGCAAATGACGATCGTGAGAGACCACCAGTACCGCACCACTGAACTCCTGCAGGGCCATGGTCAGCGCCAGGCGCATTTCCAGGTCCAGGTGGTTGGTCGGTTCGTCGAGCAGCAACAGGTTCGGCCGGTCCCAGGCAATCAGTGCCAGGGCCAGGCGCGCCTTTTCACCACCGGAAAAATTCAGCACCGGCTCGTCGATCCGCGCGCCACGGAAATCGAAACCGCCGAGGAAGTCGCGCAGGGCCTGTTCACGCTCGGTCGGTGCCAGGCGCTGCAGGTGCAGCAACGGGCTGGCCTTGGAATCCAGAGAGTCGAGCTGATGCTGGGCGAAGTAACCGACCACGGTGTTCTCGCCACGGGTCAAGCGACCGGCCAATGGCGAGAGCTCACCGGCGAGGTTCTTGATCAGGGTCGATTTACCGGCACCGTTAGGGCCGAGCAGACCGATGCGCGCACCCGGGGTCAGTTGCAGCTTGACCTTCTCCAGCACGGCTTTGTCACCGTAACCCAGGCGGGCATCGGACAGGTCGATCAGCGGGCTGGAAATTTTCTGCGATTCACGGAAGACAAAGTCGAACGGCGAATCGACGTGGGCAGCGGTCAGCTCTTCCATCCGCTCCAGGGCCTTGATCCGGCTCTGGGCCTGACGGGCCTTGGTGGCCTGGGCCTTGAAGCGGGCGATGTAGCTTTCCATGTGCGCACGTTGCGCCTGCTGCTTCTCGTACGCTTGCTGTTGCTGGGCCAGGCGTTCGGCACGGGCGCGCTCGAAGGCGCTGTAGCCACCGCGGTATAGGGTGATCTTGCGCTGATCGACGTGGGCCACGTGGTCAACCACGGCATCGAGGAAGTCCCGATCGTGGGAGATCAGCATCAGGGTGCCCGGATAGCTCTTGAGCCATTCCTCAAGCCAGATGATGGCGTCGAGATCCAGGTGGTTGGTCGGTTCGTCGAGCAGCAGCAGGTCCGATGGGCACATCAAGGCCTGCGCCAGGTTCAGACGCATCCGCCAGCCACCGGAGAAATCCCCGACCTGGCGATCCATCTGCTCGTTGATGAACCCAAGACCGGCCAGCAACTTGCGTGCCCGGGCGTCGGCGGTGTAACCGTCGGCGCTGTCGAGTTCCGAATGCAGGCGGGCCTGTGCGGCACCGTCATGGGCCGCTTCGGCTGCCGCCAGGTCGCGTTGCACCTGGCGCAGGCGCAGGTCGCCATCGAGCACGTAGTCGACCGCCAGGCGTTCGAGGGTGTCGACCTCCTGGCGCATGTGGGCGATACGCCAGTCGGCCAGCAGGAAGCAATCACCCGAGTCCGGGTGCAGCTCGCCCCGAAGCAAGGCGAACAGGCTCGATTTGCCGGCGCCATTGGCACCGATGAGGCCGGCTTTCTGGCCGGCGTGCAGGGTCAGCTCGGCGTCTTCTAGCAGACGTTGCGGGCCACGCTGTAAAGTCAGGTTCTGAAGTCGAATCATAATGGCGGCGGAGTCTACCAGCTTCGCTCGCAACTGGCGCGAGTAGCACTATGTCCTCTGACCTGTGGAGCTTTTCCCTGACCACTTACGCCCGTCCCGGTGTTGAGCAGGCATGCCTGCAATTGCAGTCGGCGGGGGTCAATGTGTGTCTGTTGCTGTGTGGTGCGTGGCTGGGACACCGAGGCGTGGCCTGCGATGAGCAGCGCTTGCAGCAACTGCGCAGTGTGGCCACCTCGTGGGACATCGAAGTCGTGCGGCCGTTGCGCACCTTGCGCACACAGTGGAAAGCCGCGGCCACGGAAGACGCCGACTTGCAGACCTTGCGTGAACAAGTGAAGGCACTCGAGCTGGAAGCCGAACGGCATCTGTTGTTGCGGCTGGAGAGAGCGGCGCAGAGTTGGCCGCAAAATGCCGAGACCGATCTGGCGGCCTGGCTGGAAGGTGCGGCGACCGAGGCCGCCCACCTGCACCGCGACGCGCTGCATCAGCTGCGCGTCGCGGTAACCGGCACTTAGGAAGCGCTGGTTGGGGTGGTTGCTGCGATCGATGCGGCGGCCGGCGTTGGCGCTGGCGTGGCTGTCGAGGTGGCTGCTGCCAAAGTAGACGTTGCTACCGGAGCCGGGTTGGCTGGCTTGGCAGCCGGTGCGGTGGCTGGCTTTGCAACCGGAGCGGTGGCTGGCTTGGCGGCAACCGGCTTCTTCACAGCAGGTTTGGCTGCGGGTTTTGCAGCAGGTTTTGCAGCTGGTTTAGCCGCAGCTGGTTTAGCAGCTGGTTTGGCCGCTGCTGGCTTGGCGGCAACGACTGGTTTTGCTGCAGCTGGTTTGGCGGCTGGTTTAGCAGCAGGTTTGGCAGCCGCTTTTACAGCAGGTTTTGCCGCTGGCTTGGCTGCTGGTTTAGCGGCCGGTTTTGCAGCGACAGGTTTTGCAGCCGGCTTGGCAGCAGGTTTCGCAGCAGCGGTGCGGGCAGCTGGTTTGGCGGCTGGTTTTGCCGCGGTTTTTGCAGCTGGTTTTGCAGCCGGTTTAGCAGCAGCGGTTTTAGCAGCGGCTGGTTTGGCAGCCGCGGTTTTTGCAGCAGCAGGACGTGCAGCGGCAGGTTTGGCAGCCGTGGTTTTAGCAGCCGGTTTTGCGGCGCTGGCAGCGGCCGGTTTTCTCGCTGCAGGTTTTGCAGCCGGTTTGGCTGCGGCGGTTTTAGCGACCGGTTTGGCAGCTGCCGGTTTTGCAGCAGCAGGCTTGGCCGGTGCTTTTGCAGCAGCCGGCTTGGCAGCGGCTTTCTTCGCAGGTGCCGCAGCAGGCTTGGCCGCGCGCAGGGACAACACCTTGCCGACAGCCTCTTGTACACGACCGACGCCCTGGGCCAGTTTCAGGCTTTCCTGGGCATCGCGCTTGAGTTGCAGAATGTAGCCGCGGGTTTCCGATTGACGATCCTTGAGGGCATCGAGCAGCTCCTCAAGATCGGTCACTGCTCCCTTGGCCTTGGCTTGCGCCTTGGCTTTTCCGGCCGCCGCAGCGTCCTGCAATTTGGTGCGGGACTTGTGCAGTTTTTCTTGCGCTTTTCCGCGCTGCTTTTCCAGTTTGGCGAGCAGTTTTTCAGCATCAGCCAAGGCTTCGGAACAAGCGGTTTCCAGATGCTCGAGCAGGCTGCCCGAGAGTTGTTGGAGCAGGTGCAATGGAGTGCTTACTGGCTTCTTGGTGGCCGACATGGTTTACCTCCTGGCTGAAGTGAGTGCGGCTCATACTAGACCTCTGCAGCAACCGCCGCTAGGGCATGTTGACACTATCGAAAGCGTTGTGTTGCAAAGGACTGAAAAACTTCTGCTTCGACGCGAAAGCAGTTCACCGTTGCGCGCATTCTCGCTGGCATAATCGTCCGCAATTCAGGTCGGAGAGTGCCCATGTCGCGCTGCCTTTTTTTATCGCTGTGCGTGTTTTTTTCGGTCGCCCAGGCCGCCGAAACAACACCGGAAAATGACGCCCACGATCTCGCTTACAGCCTGGGTGCGAGCCTTGGCGAACGCTTGCGCCAAGAGGCTCCCGACCTGCAACTCCAGGCACTGGTCGAGGGATTGCAACAAGCCTATCAGGGCAAGCCGCTGGCGTTGAAAGACGAGCAGATCCAGCAGATATTGACCGAGCATGAAGCGCAGATTTCCATTCAGTCAGCCGAGCCGCAGAGCGAATTGGCACTGGAAAAGGAACAGCGTTTTCTCGCCGCCGAGAAAGCCAAGCCTGGCGTGCGCGAACTGGCTGACGGCGTACTGCTGACCGAGTTGACGCCGGGCGCTGGCGCCAAGGCAGGACCCAACGGCAAGGTGCAGGTGCTGTACATCGGTCGCTTGCCCGACGGTACGGTGTTCGATCAGAACAGTCAGCCTCAATGGTTCAGTCTCGACAGCGTGATCGCCGGATGGCGCAGCGCATTGCAAAACATGCCGGTCGGGGCGAAATGGCGACTGGTGATTCCATCGGCCCAGGCCTATGGCGCCGAGGGTGCCGGTGACGTGATCGCACCGTTCACACCACTGGTGTTTGAAGTCGAATTGCGCGGTGCCACCGGCTGACGACACAAACGAAAAACGGCGTGCCTTGGCACGCCGTTTCGAGATCTTGCAGAAAGCGCTTCAGGCCTGAACCGAATCGGCTTCCTTGTGGGCTGTGTGCAGCACTTCGATCAGGCAGTCTTCCAGCTCGAAGCGCTCATGCAGCAGGCCACCCAGTTCCTTGAATTTCTCGGCGACGCATTTACCTTCATCGCACAGGTCATTGAACGCGAGCAGCTTCTCGGTGATGACGTCGATGCGCGGGTAGATCGTCTCGGCGAGCTCCAGGCCACGCGTGTCGTTGAAGGCCTTGGCCTCCCCCGTCAGCTGCTCGTAGATCTCGAAGTGCCCGGCCGATACATAATCGACCAGCACGCCGCAGAACTCCTGCAAAGGCTTGCGGTTCTCACCCAACGCCTCAGGCTTTGCGCCAAGAGCGTCATAGGCCCCGATCAGTTCGTGTCGTTCCTGCAACCAGCGATCGATCAGCAGGTGCACTCCACCCCAGCGTTCCTGAGCATTCTGACAACTTTCGAGCATGGTGATCTCTCTTCCCTTGTGGGTCAGCTGCTCTATGCCCGCACGCCTCTTGTAACATCGGTGGGCGGTCAGGCAGAGCGTCATCGAGCAACATAATTCCAATGACACGTGCGGGCCAGATTATGCCCGCACGACACTGGCTTCAAGGTACGCAGGCGATAAAGTTCATACAAGTGTTTAATCGCCGGCAAAGGCCCGGTGCGACGACTCGTCGCTGAGCGGTCGCTGATAGCTGATCCAGACCAGTCGCAACGACTGGTAAACGGCCAGAATCATCATCGCGACGAAGAACAGCAGGCTCCACTCCGTGAGACTCAGGTCGAACAGCGTCCAGGAAATTTCCACACAATCGACAGCGCCCTTGAACACTTGCTGCAGGACGGAAAGCCACGGAGAACCGGCGAGCAGATCCGCCAGATGGGTCGAGCACGCTGCGGCCTGTTCCATCGGAAGGCTTTGCAACAGAACCTGCCGCCACGCCGTGACAGTGCCGGCCAGGCTGCATCCAAGACTGAGCAGCCAATACAGAACGGTTCCGATGCGACCTGGACCATGGACCGAAGCCATCAGGCAGACACCGGTCAGGAGCGCCAGACAAAACCGCTGCACCAGACACAAGCCGCAAGGCCTCAGGCCGACCGCATATTCCAGGTAGTAGGAAACGCCCAACGCCAGGGCACCCGCAATGAAAGCCATGAAAAACAAGGAGCGTGAGCAGGCCAAAGACATGGCTTATCCGTAAAAGTAGTGACAGACCGTTACGGTAGAGGAAAGCGCGGCGGCCTTTCAAGGCAGGCGCCCACGGAGACTTCAGCAGAAGTGTAGGGAAATCCCGACGCATAAGAGAGGATAAAAAGTAGTCCTCTGTAGGACTTTGCCTGCGACGAGAATGGGTAACCGAATTTCAGCGAATTATCTCACTGCGACGAGGACAATTACTTCCTCGCCGCAGTTCATCACACAGTCGCCGGAGCCTGGCCCCAGCGAATGGGTCAAGCGCGGACTGACACGGGTAGAGGGGCCGCAAGCAAGCGTTCATCCAACAATCCCAGGCCTTCCTGAAACAGCTGGTTGCTGCGCTCGGCATCACCCATTTGCGCCAACAGCCGCGCCAGCTCTGCACAGGCTTCCGGATTGCGTTGTACACGCAGGCTGCTTTCCAGATAGTCCCGGGCCTTGCCCCACAAACTGTTTTGCAGGCACAGACGGCCCAGTGTCAGCAGCAGGCCCGGATCGGCCGGATGGTCCTTGAGCCAGCCTTCAGCGGCCTGCAACTGGCGGGCCGGATCATTGCCGCGCACCAGCCCGTAGAGGCGAGCCAGATGACTGTCGTAGCTGCGCTTGAGCGCGGTGCGCAGGACTTCCTCGGCTTCGACCTGAGCCCCCAGTTGCCGCAGTTGCTCGGCATAGGCGAGCACCAGTTGTGGCTCCTGGCGTTGCGCCGAGGTCAGTTGCTGCCAGGCACGTTCGAGCGCTTGCTGCCCCACCGCTCCGTTCTCTTCCCGTTGCGCCGCCAGGGACAGGTTCGCCCCCCAGGCCCGACGCTCCAGTTCTGCGAGTTCGGCCGCCGGCAGAACTTTGTCCTTGCGCAGCTCCGGCAGCAGGCGAATGACTGACGACCAGTCACCACGCTGCTGAAGCAGGCGCTGCAACTGACGCAGGGTCTGTGCATTATGAGGATGGCGCTCACGCATGGCTTGCAGGGTGGCGAGGGCGCCGTCGGTATCACCGCGGTCGGTCTGCAACTGGGCGTGGTTCAAGGCGATCGCCAACTCGGCCTGAGGCTGACGCTCCAGGGCGCGCTCCAGCAAGTTGTCGCTTTCTTCGTAATTGCCTTGTTCGTTTGCGGCACGGGCCGCACCGAGGTAGTAAAGCAACGGCTGGCGCTCGGCCTCGGCAGCCCGATGCAAGTGACGTTGCGCGCTGGCCCAGCGCCCCTCGGCCAGGTCCAGTTGACCGTGCTCGATCGCCACCTGCACCCGGCGGCTGCGGTTACGCCGCGACCACGGGTTGACCACCCCGCTGGAAGCCATCACCAGTTCGACCAGCGCCTTGATACCCCAGATCACCAACCACAGCACGGCCACCAGTGCCAAAGTAGCCCACAGGCTCGACTCATAGCGGAAGGTCTTGTAAGCAATCAGCACGTAACCGGAATGTTCGGCGATCGCCAGCCCCAATGCAGCGGTAGCGGCAATCGCGAGGAACACGATCACATAGAGGCGCTTCATGGCGTGGCCTCCAGCGCGGTGCTCGCGGCAGGCCTGGCCATTGGCTTGACCGAATCTTCGGCGTTGACGTTGCGTCGTTCCAGGTACCCCTGCACCGCGCTCAGGGTGCCGGTCATGTCTGGAGTGACTACGGTGACAGGTTGCCTGCTCAGCTCGGCTACCTGCTCAAGCATGACTTTGCTTTGCGAGTTGTCCGGGTTGAAGTTGCCCTTGAGGATGTCCCGCGCTTCGTCCAGCACTTGGGAGTACACCGCAGGCTGACCATTGAGTGCGGCCCACTGTGCCTGCTCCAGCGCCAGGCTCAGGGCCAGGCGTACCTGACTCAGGCTCTGACCGGCCAGCAATGGGCGAACGTTTTTATCGGCATTGAAATCGATACGGATGTAGCGCGATATCTGATCCCACCATTGCGCCCAGCGACTGGCACCGTCGCCATCGGCAGTCAGGCCCAGCAGCGAATCGCCACGGTCCTTGTACTCCGGTGCCAGCTCGGTGAGGCTGGCCACTTGATCGCGCAGCGCGCCCAGACGCAGAAACAGCCCGGTACGGTCCGGTTGCTCGGTGCTGCGCAAGGCAATCAGGGTCTTGGCCACCTGCTCGCGCGCGGCAAAGGAGCCCGGATCGTTCTGCTCGCGCAGGATCTCGTCGGCACCCTGGACCAGTGCCTGGGCGCTGCTGATGTCCTGCAAGGCAGACAGTCGCAGACTGGCCAGACGCAGCAAGTGCTCGGCCTCGGCCAGACGCCAGTCCTTGCGACTGGCGCCGAGTACGGTTTCCAGACGCTGGTTCAAACGCTGCTGATCACCTTGCAGCTGGATCACCAGGCGACTGCGTGCTTCCAGCTCATCGGCAGGCGGCAATTGTGCCAGGCGTGCGCTCAGGCGTTCCTCATTGAGCTTGAGGTTCTGCGCCTGGTCATTCAGCGCCTGCACCTGGCTCAGTTGCTGCTGATTGTTGGCCTGCAGGTGACGCACCTGCCAGACACCCCAACCGCCCACCGCGACACCGGCCGCGCCCAGCAACAGTGCGAGGATTGCCAGACCATTGCCTCTACGCTGCTCGGCAGCTGGTGGCGGCGGCATTTCTTCTAGAGGAGCATCAACAGGTGCATCAAGCACCGGTCGCGAGTCATCTTTAGGCAGGGCTGTTTCGCTCACGTATCCATCCTTTGCATCAGAAAACGGGTACGGGTTGCTCCCGTAACGCCGTCAGCAAGGCCGCGGCACTCGCGCCGCGACAATCCACAACTGTTTTGGCCCCGGCGGCACGCGCCAGCTCGGCAACCCTGGGGCTTGGTACAAACAACGGCAACCGCGCCAACTGCGGCCAGGCATCGCCGGCCAATTGATGCAGGTGCTCAAAACCTTGTCCACTGCTGACCACCAGCCCGTTCAGGCGTTCCGCCTGGATCCGTTGCGGCAGCACTTGCGGCGGGTAAATCGGCATTGCCCGGCGGTACAGCTCCAGATACTCGACACTAGCACCAAGCTCACGCAAACGCTCAGCCAGCAACTCGCGCCCACCCTCCCCGCGCAGGATCAGCACCCGCGCATCGGGTGGTGCGATAGCCTCGCGCAGACGGGAAAGTTCGAGCAGGGCTTCACTGTCATCGCCTTCTGCCGGGAAGCTCACATCCAATCCGTGAGACTGGAGGATCTGCGCTGTCGCCGCGCCGACGCTGAACCACTTCACAGCGGGCGGCGCTGGCCGAAACCGCTCGAGCAGTTCGACGCCGATCCGGGCGGCAGGCTTGCTGACCACGATGATTGCGCAGAACCTTTCCAGCGTCTGAATCACCTGGCGCATTGTGTCAGTCGCCGTAATCGGCACGATGTCCAAAAGCGGCAGACTGTTACTGAATATCCCCTGCTCGGCCAAAAGACTGCCCAGCGCCGCCGACTCATCGGCGGGACGTGTCAGCAGCAAGCGCCAGCCGGTCACTCGTGACCTGCCTCGCCATAGACCGCTTTGAGAATGGCGTCGGCACCCTGGCTCAGAAGGTCTTCAGCGACACGCACACCCAGTGCCTCGGCATCGCCGCGAGGGGCACGGGCTTGTGCGCTGAGCAGCAGGCCACCGGCTGGGTCGCCCACCAGCCCGCGCAACCAGAGCTGTTCACCCTCCAGCACGGCGTAGCAGGCAATCGGTACCTGGCAACCGCCATTGAGGTGCTTGTTGAGGGCACGTTCGGCGGTCACGCGGGTGGCGGTGTCCTGGTGATGCAGGGGCGCCAGCAGCGCATGGATTTCACTGTCGGCACTGCGGCATTCGATACCCACCGCGCCCTGGCCACCGGCCGGAAGGCTGTCGTCGACACTGATGGCCGAAGTGATGCGATCTTCAAAGCCCAGCCGGATCAGGCCGGCAGCGGCCAGGATGATGGCGTCGTATTCACCGGCATCGAGCTTGGCCAGGCGCGTGTTGACGTTGCCGCGCAGGAAGCGGATCTCCAGATCAGGGCGACGGGTCAGCAATTGAGCCTGGCGGCGCAGGCTGGAGGTGCCGACGATGCTGCCCTGAGGCAACTCATCCAGGCTGGTGAAGGTGTTGGAAACGAAGGCGTCGCGCGGGTCTTCCCGTTCGCAAATGCAGTACAGGCCAAGACCTTCAGGGAAGTCCATCGGCACGTCCTTCATGGAGTGCACGGCGATGTCGGCTTCATTGTCCAACAGCGCGGTTTCGAGCTCCTTGACGAACAGGCCCTTGCCGCCGATTTTCGACAGCGGTGAGTCAAGCAACTTGTCACCACGGCTGACCATGGGAACGAGGGTCACCAGCAGGCCCGGATGAGCCGCTTCAAGGCGGGCTTTGACGTATTCGGCCTGCCACAGGGCGAGAGCGCTTTTGCGGGTGGCGATGCGGATCTGGCGAGAGGACATGGATCAATCCGTACTGAATAGATACGGCGGATAATAACAGCTCAGCCAAATCCACTTTGACTTGTATCAGATACTACTCGGCCTCCCTGGCCCCGGATGTCCGGCAATCGGGTGTGAAATTCGCCTGCGCACAGCTTTTTAGAGCTGTTGCATCATCTTGCGCACGCCAGCCACATGGCGCCGGCTGACGATCAGCGCATCACCATTGAGGCCTTTGAGGAACAGCTGGAAATGCCCCAGGGGTGTGCGTTGCAGTCGCTCGATACGCTCACGGGCGACCAGTGCGTTGCGATGGATACGCACGAAACGGTCACCGAATTCGTCCTCAAGGGCCTTGAGTGGCTCATCGAGCAGCACTTCACCGCTTTCGTGACGCAAGGTTACGTATTTGTGGTCGGCAATGAAGTACACCACCTGATCCAGCGGAATCAGCTCGATCCCTTTACGGGTTCGGGCGCTGATATGGCTGCGCGGTCCGCTGCCGCTTTCGGCAGCAGGGCGGGTCAGGGCGGCGAGCTGGGCACGATTTGGGCGCTCGGCTCTCTTTAATGCGTCATGTAACTGTTCAGTTCTCACAGGTTTCACCAGATAGCCTACGGCGCTGGCCTGTAAGGCTTCCACGGCAAATTCATCGGGCCCGGCGCAGAACACCACGGCGGGCGGAGTTTCGCGTTCGCATAACCGTGCAGCCACTTGCAGGCCATCGAGGCCGGGCATGCGGATATCAAGCAGCACGATATCCGGCTTGTGGCTGTCGATCAGTGCCAACGCCTCTTCGCCATTCGTGGCACTAGGCTCCAGGACACTGTACCCCTCGAGTTCGCCAACCATTCGGCACAGGCGCTCGCGGGCCAAGGGTTCGTCATCAACGATCAGGACATTCATATTGCGCTGGATTCCTGCGTGAGTCTCGCACAAGGATAGCGTAGACAGGTGAAGTGACGTCCGTCACCGCGATCCACGCTAAGACTAGCCCGAGCGTCAAAAAGTGCCGCTGGTCCGGCGGCTAAATTTTCATCTGCCGGGCGATTGGCGGCCCAGGCCCGCATTGGCGACACATCGCCACAGGGTTTGCTGATATGCAATATGAACACCCCCCCTCTTCTTATGGTCAGCGGCTGCACCGAGAAGTGCGCTGACCCTACTGTCCAACTGTAGACGGTTGCCGGGACGTTATTGCTCAATTGAAAAATATCGTTGCGCTAACGTAGGAGCGAGCTTGCTCGCGATGAGCGTTAACGATAACGCGTGCCTCCTGGATAAACGTGTCGACTTCAGGTTCATCGCGAGCAAGCTCGCTCCTACACAAAAAAACGTATCGACCAGTGTCAGCGACAGGGTTGGCAACCCTGTTATTATCCGCGCCAGCGTTCCACGCCTTCTTTCTTCAAGCCGATACGAGCGAATTCATGAGCACTGACAAGACCAATCAGTCCTGGGGCGGCCGCTTCAGTGAACCCGTCGACGCCTTCGTCGCCCGCTTCACCGCCTCCGTCACTTTCGACCAGCGCCTGTATCGCCACGACATCATGGGTTCGATCGCCCACGCCACCATGCTGGCCAAGGTCGGCGTGCTGACCGATGCCGAGCGCGACAGCATCATCGATGGCCTGAAGACCATCCAGGGTGAAATCGAGGCCGGCCAGTTCGACTGGCGCATCGACCTTGAAGACGTCCACATGAACATCGAGGCGCGGCTGACCGACCGCATCGGCGTGACCGGTAAAAAACTGCACACCGGCCGCAGCCGTAACGATCAGGTCGCCACCGACATCCGCCTGTGGTTGCGTGACGAAATCGACCTGATCCTGGCCGAAATCACCCGCCTGCAAAAAGGCTTGCTGGAGCAGGCCGAGCGCGAAGCCGCCAGCATCATGCCGGGGTTCACCCACCTGCAGACCGCCCAGCCAGTGACCTTCGGGCACCACATGCTGGCCTGGTTCGAGATGCTCAGCCGCGACTACGAGCGCCTGGTCGACTGCCGCAAGCGCACCAACCGCATGCCGCTGGGCAGCGCGGCACTGGCCGGCACCACCTACCCGATCGATCGTGAATACACCGCCCAACTGCTGGGTTTCGACGCGGTTGGCGGCAATTCGCTGGATAACGTCTCCGATCGCGATTTCGCCATCGAATTCTGCTCGGCCGCCAGCATCGCGATGATGCACCTGTCGCGCTTCTCCGAGGAGCTGGTGCTGTGGACCAGCGCGCAATTCCAGTTCATCGACCTGCCCGACCGCTTCTGCACCGGCAGCTCGATCATGCCGCAAAAGAAAAACCCGGACGTGCCGGAGCTGGTGCGCGGCAAGACCGGTCGCGTATTCGGCGCGCTGATGGGCCTGCTGACCCTGATGAAAGGCCAGCCCCTGGCCTACAACAAGGACAACCAGGAAGACAAGGAGCCGCTGTTCGACGCCGCCGACACCTTGCGCGACTCGCTGCGGGCCTTTGCCGACATGGTGCCGGCGATCAAGCCCAAGCACGCGATGATGCGCGAAGCAGCCCTGCGCGGCTTCTCCACCGCCACCGACCTGGCCGACTACCTGGTGCGTCGCGGCCTGCCATTCCGTGATTGCCACGAAATCGTCGGCCATGCCGTCAAGTACGGCGTGGACAGCGGCAAGGACCTGGCGGAAATGAGCCTGGAAGAACTGCGCAAGTTTAGCGACCAGATCGATCAGGACGTGTTCGCCGTGCTGACCCTCGAAGGCTCGGTCAATGCCCGTAACCACATCGGCGGCACCGCGCCGGCGCAGGTGAAGGCTGCTGTGGCTCGCGGTCAGGCACTTCTGGCCAGCCGCTAAATCGTCAAAAGCTTCGCGAGCAAGCCCGCTCCCACAGGTTTGATGTGAGAACCCAATCCATTGTGGGAGCGGGCTTGCTCGCGAAGGCGATCGACAGAACGCCGCAAAAATCTACTTCCTGGCCGCAATCATCGCCATGAACGCCGGCATCGCCGCCTCCTTGTCAGCCGCGATCCGCTGCACATTCGGATTCTGCTCCAGACGCTCCAGCAACGCCTTGGCCTTCGGCATTTCAGCCAACAAATCAATGCCGAACAACTTGTGCGCCACGCCACACGCCAGCGGCACGCTATACAGGAAATACAGATCCGCCACGCTCAAGCTGTCACCCGCCACGTAAGGGCTGAATTTGCCGTGCCGGCCCAGCGCAGCCATCCCCAGCAACAGTTCAGCCTTGGTTTTTTCCTTGATCGCATCCGGCAGGCTCATGCCGAAAAACGCTTCGGCGTAGCAGGCTCGCGCCGGCAGCTCGATATACAGTTCGATTTCCCTGGCCAGTGCCAGCACCTGCGCGCGCTCGAACGGGTCGCTCGGCAGCAGCGGCGTGCCGTTGTGATTTTGCTCGAGGTACTCGAGGATTATGCTGGTTTCATTGATGAACCCCTGTTCAACGTGCAGCACCGGGACCTTTCCACGCGGGCTGATGGCCAGAGCTTCGGGGGCAGTGCCGCCATAAAACGGCACTTCTTCGAAAGGCAGTCCTTTTTCCAGCAGCGCCAGTTTGACCATGTTGTAGTAGTTACTGACGGAGAATCCATAAAGCTTGATCATCACAAAGCCTCCAGGCCGTGCGGGGTGGGCAGTGCCTGTTTATAGAACGCTCGAGGGTTTCTTGCCAGCAGCATCACGCCAATGAATACGGGTAAACTGGCCGCCTTTCCCTAAGGAGCCTGCCATGAGCGAGCCAATCGATATCGAAGACGACGAAGAAGAGTTCGCCGAAAATACCCTGATCGAAGCTATCGAAAACCAGATCGAAAGCGACAACCCGCCAGCGGCCAAGGCGACCTTCAACAAGCTGACCCTGGTGGGCTACGAGCGGGAAGAGATTCTCAACCTGATGGCTCACGTTTTGGCGGTAGAAATCGACGCGATCCTCGAAGAAGACCGCGCGTTCAACACCGAATGGTACGAAGCTGCGCTGCGCGCATTGCCCGAGTTGCCGCCGCAAAAGCAGTAGGATCAAAAGATCGCAGCCTGCGGCAGCTCCTACCTGGAATGCGATCCATGTAGGAGCTGCCGCAGGCTGCGATCTTTTTTATGCGAGGCAAAAAATCTCTGTCGCCAGCACTGGACATGCCGGACAAGCGGGTTCACCTTAGGAGCGCTGTCGTCCAATTCCTAGAAAGTCTGGAGTCCTTATGTCGCTTACCCCTGAGCTGGTTGCCGAACTGGAAGTCCTCGCACTCTTCAACCTGGACAGTTCCCAGGAAGGTCTGAAAATTCATCAGACCGCTGCCCCGAAACACATTGCCGCCGCCAAACGCCTCTTTGAAAAAGAACTGACCGATCAGCCTGATGGTGGCTACCTGACCAGCCTGGGTCGTGATGCCGCGCAAAATGTGCAAAGCGTGCTGACAATTCTTAACGCCGAAGTAACAGCCTGAATTCTGCCGCATCGCCCACGGAGACCCCGATCCAGGGATTTCCGCGGGCACATCCCCCCCCTGATTTCTGTCTCCACCGATAAAAATCTGACGCCAGAAAAATAAATCAGCTTAAAAGTCCTCGCCTCAAGGCGCTAAACTGCCCCTCATCCGAAAAGCCCCACGTCCGAGCCCTGCGAGCCGGTTTGAGCTGACATGACGCGCACCCATGAAATCCGCCCCGATCTGGACGAGGGAATCGACCGCAAGGTTCTCAGCCAGCTGCGCGCACGTTTTCTGAAACTCAACGAAGGACGCATGGCGCGCGCCATGGAAGGCTTGTCGACCCGCCAGCAAGGGGTCCTGACCTTGCTGCCGCTGTTTTTCCACGTTAATCATCCGCTATTGCCCGGCTACGTTTCCGGCAGTACGCCGGCGGGGCTGTCGAATTTCGAACCGGACGCCAGTGTCCTCGCAGAAGCCCAGCGCCTGACCCGCTCGTTTTCCTACAAGCCTCGCCACGGGAGCAACCCGCCGAGGCCGATTCACGGACTGTTCCTGATGGGCAGCCTCGGCACCCTGGCCCAGGCCGACCAGAGCGACATGGATGTGTGGGTCTGCCATGGGCCGGACCTGACCGAGAACGAACTCGCCGAACTGCGCAAAAAATGCCAGCTGCTGGAAGCCTGGGCCGCCAGCCAGGGCGCCGAAGCGCACTTTTTCCTGATCGAACCGACCCGTTTCGTCCGTGGCGAGCGCGACACCCAGTTGAGCTCGGAAGATTGCGGCACTACCCAGCACTACCTGTTGCTGGACGAGTTTTACCGCACCGCGATCTGGCTGGCCGGGCGTACGCCGATCTGGTGGCTGGTGCCTGTCTACGAAGAATCGAGTTACGACCGCTACACCCATACCTTGATCTCCAAACGCTTTATCCGCGCCGATGAAACCCTCGACCTCGGCAACCTGGCCTTTATCCCGCCCGGCGAATTTATCGGCGCCGGGCTCTGGCAGCTGTTCAAGGGCATCGAGTCGCCCTACAAGTCGGTACTCAAGCTGCTGCTGACCGAGGTCTATGCCAGCGAACACCCCAGGGTTCATTGCCTGAGCCTGCGCTTCAAGCAAGCGGTGTTCGCCAACCGGCTCGACCTCGACGAACTGGACCCGTACGTCGTGGTGTACCGGCGCATCGAGGAATACCTGATCGCCCGCAACGAACCGGAACGGCTGGAACTGGTGCGTCGCGCGCTGTACCTGAAGGTCAATCGCAAACTGACCGGCAGCAGCCGCACCCAGAGCTGGCAACGCTCTTTGCTCGAGCGCCTGGCCCATGAATGGCGCTGGGACCAGCGCCAACTGGCCCTGCTCGATAGCCGCAGTCAGTGGAAAGTCCGCCAGGTCGGCTCCGAGCGGCGGGCGCTGGTCAATGAACTGAACTACAGCTACCGCTTCCTCACCCAGTTTGCCCGACAGGAGCAAACGGTCAGCCGCATCAACAAGCGCGACCTGAGCGTGCTCGGACGTCGGCTATACGCCGCGTTCGAGCGCAAGGCCGGCAAAGTCGAATTCATCAACCCCGGGATCGCCCCGGACCTGGCTGAAGACACCCTGACGCTGGTGCACGCGCCGAACAGGAAAGAACCGGGGCAAAGCCAGTGGGGTGTGTACAACGGCAGCCTGACGGCGCTGGAGTGGGAACATTTCGCGCCGATCAAACGCAGCCGTCACTTGCTCGAGCTGCTGAGCTGGTGCCACCGCAATGGCGTAATCGACAGCAGTACCCGCCTGGCCCTGCACCCTGGCACCAGCGACTTGAGCGAGTTCGAGTTGTTCAACCTGCTCGGCAGCCTGCAACAGACTATCGCCCTGCCCTTGCCCACGGTCGCCGAAGAACCTCTGTTGCGCGCCAGCGTGCCGAGTGAAGTGCTGATTCTGGTGAATGTCGGCATCGATCCGCTCAAGCACCATCGCGACCTGAACATCCTGATGACCACCGAGCGCACCGATTCCCTGAGCTACGCCGGGGTTCGGGAAAACCTGGTGCTGACGCTGGACCAGGTCACGCTCAATAGCTGGAACGAAGTGCTGGTGGCTCGCTACGACGGCCCCCATGCCCTGCTCGACTGCATTCGCGACTATCTCAACAACCTGCCAGCCGGGCCGCAACAGCCGAAGCTGAGGGTGCGCTGTTTCTGCCATAACCGCGCGCAGTTCATCGCCCAACGGGTGGAAGACATCCTCGACACCGCGCAGAACCTGCTTCTGAGCCGGCTCAATCACCGCTACCTGATCCAGGTCCAGCAGCACTACCACGTGCTGGAGCTGGTGCCGGGACAGGTCCAGCACATCGCACTGGCCACCCTGCCGGCGTTGATCGACTACCTGGGTGAAGACATGGCGAGCTACAGCCCGCTTCACCTGGACCCAAACGCACTGGAAGAGCACGACCTTGCGCTGTTCCTGCCAACGGGCCAGCCGGACTGTATTCAAGTGTTCTATCGGGTCAACGAAGATCAGGCTGATCTGTACGTGCTCGATGAATTCAACGCCCTGTGGCAGCAACGCCTGCCCTGGCACGACGAGCAAAGCCTGCTGGTGCCGCTGCAGCGTTTCCTGCAATCGATCCAGTACCGTCGCGATGCCCTGTTGCCGATGGACGCTGCCCACCCCTTGAACCTCGACACCCGGTATTGCCAGTTGCTGCCGTCAGGCCCTGGTCGGGCACGCCGCATTGAAGCCCGGCCGGTACCGCAGACGCCAGCGAACAAACCGTTTTACGACGTACAGGCGATCGTCGGCAAAGCCGCACCGGGTCAGGTGCAGGTGACGCTGTATTGCAATCAACGGGAGTTTTCCGAACTGGAGCATGGCGACCAGCTGTTCAGCGTGGTCGCCCGGGAAATCGTCGGGCAGCGCCGGGAAACCGAACGCTACCGCTGCTACATCACCGACCTCGACCTGTCAGGCCTGCTCGGCGAAGGGCAGAGTTCCACCCATCTGTACCTGCGCTACAAAGCAGACCTGGAGCAGGCATTGAACGAGGCGCTCGATCAGGTCTGAGGGGATGTCACTCCGGGAACGCGCCGCCATTGGCCGGCTGCGATTCGACTTCCAGCAGCGTCAGCTTCAGGGTCTTGCCGCCCGGAGCCGGCCAATCGATGTGCTGGCCAACCTTCAGGCCGAGCAGCGCGCTGCCCACTGGCGCCAGGATCGAGACCTTGCCTTCGTCGGCATTCGCATCCTTGGGGTACACCAGGGTCAGGTGGTAGTCCTTGCCACTGCCTTCTTCCCGGCAATGCACACGGGAATTCATAGTCACGACATCCGCCGGCACTTCATCGTGGCCGACCACGGTATCGGCGCGATCCAGTTCGGTTTGCAACGCAATAACGCCCGGCAGCGTGTCGTCCAGGCTGTCGATCAGACGCTCCAGACGCTGGACGTCCAGACGGGTAAGGGTGATGGAAGGTGCGGTCATGATCTGGGCAGACTCCTTTCTTCTGCACGAAAAAAGCAAAACCCCGCCAGAAAAAGGCGGGGTTTTCACAAGCCTCGATGGGTTGAGGCGTATCTGGACACTATCACAGCTCAAAAAATATACAAGCCGGGGCCGGATGCCAGCACCGCCCCCTGTAGGAGCTGCCGAAGGCTGCGATCTTTTGATCTGGATTTTTGGCGGCTCTGAAGACGCTGAAGATCAAAATATCGCAGCCTCGCTTCGCTCGACAGCTCCTACAGGGCGGTGGCTTTGCGCTCAGAGGCCTGGGCGCAAATGACACGGCGGCGATCATCGTCCGCCGAGCGCCATTCGCGGATGTCTTCGACATGGCGGAAGCAGCCGAGGCAGACTTTTTGCTCGTCCAGCCGACACACACCGCTGCACGGCGACGGCACCGCCGGGCTGACATTGCTGTAGAGCGGCTTCGGTGGGCGGACAGACGCAGGCTGGGTCACGATCTCACAGGCCTTCGAAATCGAGCTCGACACCGGCCTGCTGCTGGACGATACGCTCGAGCATTTCACCCAACTGCTCTTCACTCTTGTCGCACATCCAGCGCTCGCTTTCTTCGTCGTAGTCGAAGTGGAAACCACCGGACACCGCCGCCAGCCACAGCTGACGCAGCGGCTCCTGGCGACTGAAGATCAACTGGCTGCCGTTCTCGAACTTGACGGTCAGCACACCGGCCGAGCTTTCGAGGTCGATATCCAGGTCGCTGTCGTCAAAGATGTCCTCCAGGGTTTGCTGGGTGGCATCGACCAGGTCGTGGAAACGCGCTTCGGACAAACTCATTACGGCAACCTCAAAAAGTGTCTGATCAGGCTCAAGCGCCGCAAGATACGACCGAGCCCTGCTGAATGCAAAGAATAACGACCGCGGGCCGATATCAATAGGTCAAGTGCTGTACCTGTGGGAGCGGGCTTGCTCGCGAATGCGGTGTGTCAGTCGACATCCGCATTGACTGATGCAGCGCTTTCGCGAGCAAGCCCGCTCCCACAATGGATTGCACTTATGTTACGGACATCGGCCCAACCCCCGCCGGACGGGCGGTCCGTTGCATAGGCAAGCTGCCGGGTGGCCGGTATACTCCGGCGCAATTAATGCATTTTCAAGGATTTCGCCATGAAGCGCCTGATCTCTTCCCTTGCTGCGCTCCTCGCGGTTGCCTGCCTTGTGTCGGCCTGCGGTCAAAAAGGCCCGCTGTACCTGCCCGATGAAGACCAGGACCCTGTCGAGCAAGCCAAGTCGTCGCAGCAGCAGCCTGCCTCCAAAGCACACAAGCACGACGTCTACCAATAATAAGGGAACCTCATGGACGCTTTTAACTACCGTGACGGTGAACTGTTCGCGGAAGGTGTTGCCCTGTCTGCCATCGCCGAGCGCTTTGGCACACCGACCTACGTTTACTCCCGTGCACACATCGAAGCCCAGTACCTGGCTTATGCCGATGCGCTGGCCGGCACGCCGCACCTGGTGTGCTTCGCAGTCAAGGCCAACTCCAACCTGGGCGTCCTGAATGTCCTGGCGCGTCTGGGCGCCGGTTTCGACATCGTCTCCCGTGGTGAACTGGAGCGTGTACTGGCCGCTGGCGGCAGCGCCGACAAGATCGTGTTCTCCGGCGTCGGCAAGACCCGTGACGACATGCGTCGCGCCCTGGAAGTCGGCGTGCACTGCTTCAACGTCGAATCCACCGACGAGCTCGAACGCCTGCAAGTGGTCGCTGCCGAACTGGGCGTTCGCGCGCCGATTTCGTTGCGCGTCAACCCGGACGTCGATGCCGGCACCCACCCATACATTTCCACCGGTCTGAAAGAGAACAAGTTCGGCATCGCCATCGCCGACGCCGAAGACGTGTACGTGCGCGCCGCGCAGTTGCCGAACCTGGAAGTGGTCGGCGTCGATTGCCACATCGGTTCGCAACTGACCACCCTGCCGCCGTTCATCGACGCCCTCGACCGCCTGCTGGGCCTGGTCGACCGCCTCGGCGATTGCGGCATCTACCTGCGCCACATCGATCTCGGTGGTGGCCTGGGCGTGCGCTACAAGGACGAAGAGCCACCACTGGCTGCCGACTACATCAAGGCCGTGCGTGAACGCCTCGATGGTCGCGACCTGGCGCTGGTGTTCGAGCCGGGCCGCTTCATCGTCGCAAACGCCGGTGTATTGCTGACCCAGGTCGAATACCTCAAGCACACCGAGCACAAAGACTTCGCCATCGTCGACGCCGCCATGAACGACCTGATCCGCCCGGCGCTGTACCAGGCCTGGATGGACGTCACGGCCGTGCGCCCGCGTCAATCGGCGGCCCGCGCCTACGACATCGTCGGCCCGATCTGCGAGACCGGCGACTTCCTGGCCAAGGATCGTCAGCTGGCCCTGGAAGAAGGCGACCTGCTGGCCGTGCATTCGGCCGGTGCCTACGGGTTTGTCATGAGTTCCAACTACAACACCCGCGGCCGTAGCGCTGAAGTGTTGGTGGACGGTGATCAGGCATTTGAAGTGCGTCGCCGTGAAACGGTAGCCGAGTTGTTTGCTGGCGAAAGCCTGCTGCCGGAGTAAAACCATGCTGCTGCGTTTTACCAAGATGCACGGCCTGGGCAATGACTTCATGGTCCTCGACCTGGTCAGCCAGCACGCGCACATCCTGCCCAAGCATGCCAAGCAATGGGGCGACCGGCACACCGGCATCGGTTTCGACCAGTTGCTGATCGTCGAGGCACCGAGCAATCCGGACGTGGATTTCCGCTACCGGATCTTCAACGCCGACGGCTCCGAAGTGGAACAGTGCGGCAACGGTGCGCGCTGCTTCGCCCGCTTCGTACTCGACAAGCGCCTGACCGCAAAACGGCTGATTCGGGTCGAGACCAAAAGCGGCATTATCGAGCTCGACGTGCGTAACGACGGCCAGATCAGCGTGAACATGGGCGCCCCGCGCTTGGTGCCGGCGGATATTCCGTTCCAGGCACCGGAGCAGGCCAAGAGTTATCAGGTCGACGTCGACGGCACCCCGGTCGATCTGGCCGCCGTGTCCATGGGCAACCCCCATGCCGTGCTGCGGGTCAGCGATATCAACAACGCGCCGGTGCATGAACTGGGGCCGAAAATCGAACATCACCCGCGCTTTCCGGCACGGGTCAATGTCGGCTTTCTCCAGGTCATCGACCGGAGCCGCGCGCAGTTGCGCGTCTGGGAGCGTGGAGCCGGGGAAACCCAGGCTTGCGGAACCGGCGCCTGTGCCGCCGCAGTGGCCGCGATCAGCCAGGGGTGGATGGATTCGCCGCTATTGATCGACCTGCCTGGCGGGCGCTTGTCCATCGAATGGGCAGGCCCTGGCCAACCGGTGATGATGACCGGCCCGGCAGTGCGCGTATACGAAGGACAAGTGCGTCTTTGAGTGAGCGAAATCCATGACAGACAAGCCTCAGGTACCCGCACGACAAGCTGACGAATCACCGTCCGAAAGCCTGGAGGCGGCGGCTGTTGCCGCGTACCTGGAGGCTCATCCGGACTTCTTCGTCGAGCACGAAGAGCTGCTCCCGTCCCTGCGTATTCCCCATCGACGCGGCGATACCGTGTCGCTGGTGGAGCGTCAGATGACCATTCTGCGCGACCGCAACATTGAACTGCGTCATCGCCTGTCGCATTTGATGGACGTGGCCCGGGACAACGACCGGCTGTTCGAAAAGACCCGTCGCCTGATCCTCGCGCTGATGGACGCCGCCAGCCTGGAAGACGTGGTGATGTGCGTCGAAGACAGCCTGCGCCAGGAATTCCAGGTGCCCTTCGTCAGCCTCATCCTGCTCGGCGACAACGCCATGCCGGTGGGCCGCTGGGCCACTCACGCCGAAGCTCAAGTGGCCATCGGCGGTTTGCTCTCGGAAGACAAGAGCGTCAGCGGCAGCCTGCGCGAGCATGAGCTGGACTTCCTGTTCGGCGAAGAACAGCGCAAGCAGATCGGCTCCACCGCGGTCGTCGCCATCAGCCACCAGGGCATCCACGGCATCCTGGCCATCGCCAGCCGTGATCCGCAGCACTACAAAAGCTCGGTGGGCACCTTGTTCCTGAGCTACATCGCTGAAGTCATGGGTCGCGTGCTGCCACGGGTCAACAATTCCCTGCGCTCGGTACGCTGAACATGGAACGACAACTGGACGCTTACTGCGAACACCTGCGCAGTGAGCGGCAGGTGTCGCCGCACACGCTGTCAGCCTACCGCCGCGACCTCGATAAAGTGCTGGGCTGGTGCGTCAAACAGAACATCGGCAGTTGGGCGGCGCTGGACATCCAGCGCCTGCGCAGCCTGATTGCCCGCCTGCACGCTCAAGGGCAATCGTCCCGCAGCCTGGCGCGATTGCTGTCGGCCGTTCGCGGGCTCTATCACTACCTCAATCGCGAAGGCCTGTGCGACCACGATCCGGCCAATGGCCTGGCGCCGCCGAAAGGTGAACGCCGCCTGCCGAAAACCCTCGACACAGACCGCGCCCTGCAACTGCTGGAAGGTGGTGTGGAGGATGACTTTCTGGCACGTCGGGACCAGGCGATTCTGGAGTTGTTCTACTCTTCCGGGCTGCGGCTGTCGGAGCTGACAGGACTCAATCTCGATCAACTCGACCTCGCCGACGGCATGGTCCAGGTGCTCGGCAAAGGCAGCAAGACCCGCCTGCTGCCGGTGGGGAAAAAAGCCCGCGAAGCGCTGGAGCAGTGGCTGCCACTGCGGGCCATGGCCAACCCGGTGGACGATGCGGTGTTCGTCAGCCAACAGGGTCGACGTCTCGGCCCCCGAACGATCCAGGTGCGGGTCAAGGCTGCCGGCGAGCGCGAACTGGGACAGAACCTGCATCCGCACATGCTGCGGCACTCCTTCGCCAGCCATTTGCTGGAATCCTCCCAGGACCTGCGCGCGGTGCAGGAACTGCTCGGACACTCGGACATCAAGACCACGCAGATCTACACCCATCTGGACTTCCAGCACCTGGCCACGGTCTACGACAGCGCCCACCCACGGGCCAAACGCATTAAGGGCGACGATTCATGAGCATTCAGTTGATCACCTTCGACCTCGACGACACCTTGTGGGACACCGCACCCGTCATCGTCAGCGCCGAAGCCATATTGCGTGCATGGCTGACCGAACATGCGCCCAACCTGGGGGCGGTGCCGGTGGAACATTTGTGGGCCATACGCGAACGCATCCTGAGCATCGAGCCGAACCTCAAGCACCGCATCAGCGCCTTGCGCCGGCGCGTGTTGTTCCAGGCCCTGGAAGAAGCCGGATATCCCCATGCCGAAGCGTCGGACCTGGCCGATCAGAGTTTCGAAGTGTTTCTGCATGCCCGGCATCAGCTGGAAATATTTCCGGAGGTGCAACCGACCCTGGAGTTGCTGGCCAACCATTACGCCCTCGGCGTGGTCACCAATGGCAACGCCGATGTGCGTCGGCTGGGGCTGGCGGACTACTTCAAGTTTGCGTTGTGCGCCGAAGACATCGGCATCGCCAAACCTGATGCACGGCTGTTCCATGAAGCCTTGCAACGCGGCGGCGCGACGGCTGATACGGCGGTGCATATTGGCGATCATCCGGGCGATGACATAGCCGGTGCGCAACAAGCGGGGATGCGGGCGATCTGGTTCAACCCGGCGGGCAAGGTCTGGGAAGCGGAACGGTTGCCGGATGCCGAGATTTGCAGCCTGACCGAATTGCCGGCGTTGTTGGCGCGGTGGAACAAGGCTTCGGCCTGACGAAGAAACCTGTGGGAGCGAGCTTGCTCGCGATGAGGGCTTAACATTCAAAATAATGTTGCCTGACACTCCGCCATCGTCGGATCGCCGCCCGGAGCAAGCTCGCTCCCACAGGGATCACCACAGGTTTCATATTTTTTGTTCCGGGCATGAAAAAGCCCGCAGCGACGGCGGGCTTTTTCAGCAAGCGGGTAGCAGGCTCAGATAGGCCGGCTGCCGTACTTGTTATCCGGCTTCTTGGGAGGATCGGCGACCACATTGGCCTCCACTTCCTGCACCTTGCCACCACGCGCAAGGAACTCTTCCATGGCCTTGGCCAGGGCATCGCGTTCCTTGTTCTTGGCTTCGACACTCGGCAGCTCATCGACCGATACCGCTGCCTTGGCCTTGCCTTTGGCGGCCGGAACCGGCGCATCACCGCCGTCGTCTTCAGCGACGTCTTCCGCCGCTGCTTCCAGACCTTCTTCGGTTTCGTCGTCGTCGCCTACTTCGAGGTCGTCGTTTTCCAGATCATCGTCGCTCATGTTCTACCTCATGACTTGCGAAAAGCAGATTAGTTATAGCCCAGCTTTGCCCTCTGTCGAAGGCTGCCGGAAAAAAATCAACAGCCGCTGCTGACCAGCGGTTATGCCTCTTCACCGTGCACGGTGGCGAGGACTTTACGGGCACCGCCATGATCGCGGTGCTCGCCCAGGTAAACGCCTTGCCAGGTTCCCAACGCCAGCCGGCCTGCCGAAATCGGCAAACAGAGCTGACAGCCAAGCACGCTGGCCTTGAAGTGCGCCGGGAGGTCGTCCTGGCCTTCGTCGTTATGCTCATAGCCGTCTGTTCCTTGTGGGATCAGACGATTGAAAAACCGTTCGAAGTCGCGACGTACCGCCGGATCGGCGTTCTCGTTGATGGTCAACGACGCCGAGGTATGCTGCAGCCACAAGTGCAACAGACCGACCCGACACACCTTGAGTTCAGGCAGGCCGGCGAGTAACTCGTCCGTTACCAGGTGAAAGCCTCGGGGCCTCGCCCGCAAGGTAATCAGAGTCTGTTGCCACATACAGTTCTCCGCACGTTCGGGGCGCATTCTAGCGCGCTCTGGGAAAAAACAAAGGCCCTAATATTCCTTCAATCATGTAAGCCTTCGACCGCACAAAAACACCCGACGTAAACATCTTAAAACCTGTAGGAAAAAACCTTTCAGCTCACCCTGCAAAGACAAATTTCAGACAAAAAAATGCCCGGCAAGCCGGGCAAGTTTTTTATGCGCGTGCTTACAAGTTGTAGCCGCGTTCGTTGTGAAGCGCCAGATCGATGCCGACCGCCTCTTCTTCTTCATTGATGCGCAGACCCATGACCGCATCCAGCACCTTGAGGATGATGTACGTGGCGATTGCGGTGTAGATCACCGTGAAACCTACGCCTTTGCACTGAATCCACACTTGTGCGGCGATGTCGGTCACGGTGCCGAAGCCACCCAGGGACGGCGCAGCGAACACACCGGTCAGGATTGCGCCGAGGATACCGCCGATACCGTGTACGCCGAAGGCGTCCAGGGAATCGTCATAGCCGAGCTTGCGTTTCAGGGTGGTCGCGCAGAAGAAGCACACCACGCCAGCCGCCAGACCGATGACCAGCGCACCCATCGGGCCAACGGTGCCGGCAGCCGGGGTAATTGCCACCAGGCCGGCAACCACGCCCGAAGCGATGCCCAGTGCGCTAGGTTTGCCATGGGTGACCCACTCGGCAAACATCCAGCCCAGCGCAGCAGCGGCAGTCGCGATTTGCGTCACCAGCATCGCCATACCGGCGGTACCGTTGGCCGCAGCGGCGGAACCGGCGTTGAAACCGAACCAGCCGACCCACAGCATGGCCGCGCCCATCAGGGTATAACCGAGGTTGTGCGGTGCCATCGGCGTGGTCGGGAAGCCCTTGCGCTTGCCCAGCACCAGGCAGGCAACCAGACCGGCCACACCGGCGTTGATGTGCACCACGGTGCCGCCGGCGAAGTCCAGAACGCCCCAGTCCCACATCAGGCCGCCGTTACCGGACCAGACCATGTGCGCAATCGGCGCGTAAACCAGGGTGAACCAGATGCCCATGAAGACCAGCATCGCGGAGAACTTCATCCGCTCGGCGAAGGCACCGACGATCAGCGCCGGCGTGATGATGGCGAAGGTCATCTGGAAGGTGATGAACACCGCTTCAGGGAACAGCGCCGCAGGACCGGTCAGGCTGGCTGGCGTGACACCGGCCAGGAATGCCTTGCCCATGCCGCCGAAGAACGAGTTGAAGTTGACGACGCCCTGCTCCATGCCGGTGGTGTCGAACGCGATGCTGTAGCCATAGATGACCCACAGGACGCTGATCAGACCGGTAATGGCGAAGCACTGCATCATCACGGAAAGAATGTTTTTCGACCGGACCATGCCGCCGTAGAACAGCGCGAGGCCGGGAATGGTCATGAACAGCACCAAGGCTGTAGAGGTCAACATCCAGGCAGTGTCGCCAGAGTTGAGGACCGGGGCCGCCACTTCGTCTGCCGCCAAAGCAAGGCTGGGCATTACGATGGACAACAGGGCTCCTAGCCCTGCGAATTTACGCAGAGTCATATTGTTTTCTCCTGGGGCGTTGGGTTTGTGGCGGCTTAGATTGCGTCGGTATCGGTTTCGCCGGTACGGATGCGAATCGCCTGTTCCAGATTGACCACGAAGATCTTGCCGTCACCGATCTTGCCGGTGTTGGCCGCCTTGGTGATGGCCTCGATTACCCGGTCCAGATCCTTGTCGTCGATGGCGACGTCGATCTTCACCTTGGGCAGGAAATCGACCACGTATTCCGCGCCGCGATACAGCTCGGTGTGCCCCTTCTGCCGGCCAAAGCCTTTGACTTCAGTGACGGTAATGCCCTGCACGCCGATCTCGGACAGCGACTCGCGTACGTCGTCCAGCTTGAACGGCTTGATGATGGCAGTGACTAGCTTCATGAAAACTCTCTCCCGAATTGGTGGACTTGCCCCAGGAAAACAAACCCGTCTCAAGTCTAAGCGCAGTGCCTGGCTTTGTAACGCATCGTCGGCCTTACCTGCCCGTCCGACGCCAGCTAACCGCTCCTTGCGAAGCACTCCCCGTGATTCGCCTGGCGCACTGCATTCGTCACAGCGACTGCATCAGTGCATGGGTCACCAGCATCTAAGCAGAAAGCTTGCCATCTCCACAAAACTGACTGTTTTCAAGTCTTTACCGGTGGATAGCGGATACTTCGCGACAACACCCGGCACGTTACGCACAACAACGGTGCGACACCGCCCGTCCCGATGCGCGAAAACCGTGCACCCTTTGCCCGCGCAAATGACTATAGACACTGCGTGATACACTGCCCGTCATTGTTTCCAGGACATTGCCCATGCTCGCGCCAAAAGACTTCCTCGACGCCCTGACCGGCACCGCCTCCCGCCTCTTCAGCGGTGACACGCCTCTGCCGAAAGCCGAAATCGAAAGCCAGTTCAAAATGTTGCTGCAGAGCGGCTTCAGCAAGCTGGATCTGGTGAGCCGGGAAGAGTTCGATAGCCAGATGGTTGTACTGGCGCGCACGCGGGCGCGACTGGAAGCTCTTGAAACGAAGGTCGCGGAGATGGAAGCGAAGCTCAACCCGCCAACCGAGTAACCCATCAATCCCGCTTTGAAACACAGCCCCCTGTAGGAGCTGCCGAAGGCTGCGATCTTTTGATCCCAAGCCCCGCAAAAATCCCGGCAACGTCCTACAAACATCACACCGCCGTCCGATTGCGTCGCCAGGTATCCGGTCTCTAAGCTCATCCCCGCTGAATGTTCAGCACTGGGTTTGGCGACCTGAATAGCATGTGACGCACAGTGACCACGTTCGATATCGGGCATTTTCCCTTTCGAATTATGGCGGCTGGGCGTGGGAGACCTTCGGGTCTGCCGGTTTTTCGCATGCACCGGTTCGCCAACCCGCGCACAGCTGCCACCCTTATTGTTTGGCGACGATAAGCGGCAGTGTCCTTCATGCGAATTTGGGTACTACAACATGGACGAAAACTATCTAACACCTCATATCTTCACCCGCCACAAACTCCACCTCCACGCCCTCCTCCTGCAAAACCAACCCTGGTTCAGCGCCCGCGACCTCGGCCGATTACTGCGCATCCATCTCAACGACCGCCAACTCCGAAAACTCGATCCCGACCAATACCAAACCACCAAAACCCTCATCCACGGTCACATCGAAAACACCCTGCTGATCAGCGAATCCGGTGTCTACGCCATGCTCGTCTACCACTACTGCCCCGAATACCGAGCCTTGCGTGAATGGCTCACCCACGAAGTCGTCCCCGCCCTGCGAGACGCCCAACACCCCACCACAACCGAACGCCCACAACTGAGCCTGCTCAACTGGCCGGAAATGTCGTTGAGCCTGCTGCACTGGAATAACCAGCCGTGGATTCGGTTGCAGGATGTTCCGCAGATGCTGCCTGACCACGAACGACCACAGCATGCGGTGAGCGAGCCGTGGTGGAGGCGAGCTTCGCGGGTACTGCAACCGCGCTGAGCCCAAAGAAGTCACTCATGTGGCACCCACCCTGTGCAGAAACAGACCGAGCGGTGAATGACCTGTGGCGAGGGAGCTTGCTCCCATTGGGTCGCGAAGCGGCCCCAAAAGAGGGACGGCTACGCCGTCCAACGGGAGCAAGCGCCCTCGCCACAGGGTGGTGACTGTCGGTCTCGCAACATCCGGTGAATGTTTGCCGCCCCAGCCCCCACACCGCAACGCCCTCCCACGACTACCCTTCAAAAACCCGCAGGAAGCGGTGCTCTTCAACTCAAGGAACGCCCATGTCCCTCTCCATCGTCCACAGCCGCGCCCAGATCGGCGTGGAGGCACCCGCCGTCACCGTAGAAGTTCATCTGGCCAACGGCCTGCCATCCCTGACCATGGTCGGCCTGCCCGAAGCGGCGGTGAAGGAAAGCAAGGACCGGGTGCGCAGTGCGATCATCAATTCGGGGCTGCAATTTCCGGCGCGGCGGATCACGTTGAATCTGGCGCCGGCGGATTTGCCCAAGGATGGCGGGCGGTTCGATCTGGCGATTGCCCTGGGGATTCTCTCGGCCAGCGTGCAGGTGCCGACGCTGACACTGGATGACGTGGAGTGTTTGGGGGAGTTGGCCCTGTCCGGTGCGGTACGGGCAGTTCGAGGGGTGTTGCCGGCGGCGTTGGCGGCGCGCAAGGCCGGGCGCTGGCTGATGGTGCCACGGGCGAACGCTGAGGAAGCGTGCCTGGCGTCGGGACTGAAAGTGATTGCTGTTGACCATTTGCTGGAGGCCGTCGCGCATTTCAACGGGCATACACCGATCGAGCCTTACGCTTCCGATGGACTGCTCTGCGCCAGCAAACCTTATCCCGACCTGAATGAAGTACAAGGGCAGCTGGCGGCCAAGCGTGCGCTGCTGATTGCGGCTGCAGGCGCTCACAACCTGTTGCTCAGTGGTCCCCCCGGAACCGGAAAAACCTTGCTGGCGAGTCGCCTGCCAGGGCTGCTGCCGCCGCTGACCGAAAGCGAGGCGCTGGAAGTGGCGGCGATTCAATCGGTCACCAGTTGTGTGCCCTTGCGTCACTGGCCACAGCGCCCCTTTCGCCAGCCCCATCACTCCGCCTCTGGCCCCGCCTTAGTGGGTGGCGGTTCGAAACCGCAGCCGGGTGAAATTACCCTCGCCCACCACGGCGTCCTGTTTCTTGATGAGCTTCCCGAGTTTGAACGCAGAGTCTTGGAAGTCCTGAGGGAGCCGATGGAATCCGGGCATATCGTCATCTCGCGGGCGAAAGATCGCGTGCGCTTTCCGGCACGCTTCCAGTTGGTGGCGGCGATGAATCCGTGTCCCTGTGGATATCTTGGCGAGCCAAGCGGGCGCTGCTCCTGCACGCCGGACATGGTGCAGCGTTATCGCAACAAGCTGTCGGGGCCGCTGCTCGATCGCATCGACCTGCATCTGACTGTCGCCCGGGAAGCCACGGCGTTGAATCCCAAAGTGAAGCCAGGCGAGAACAGCGCCAGTGCTGCGGTGCTTGTCGCCGAGGCTCGTGAGCGCCAGCAGAACCGCCAGGGTTGTGCCAATGCGTTTCTCGATCTGCCGGGTCTGCGCCGGCACTGCGAGTTATCCACAGCCGATGAGCACTGGCTGGAATCCGCCTGTGAACGACTGACCCTGTCACTGCGTTCGGCGCACCGTTTGCTCAAGGTGGCGCGGACGCTGGCGGATCTGGAACAGGTTGATGCGATCAGCCGTGAGCATTTGGCGGAGGCGTTGCAGTATCGGCCGGCGACTCAGTGAGTGCTGAAACCGAGGCGCGCCCTTCGCGAGCAGGCTCGCTCCCACAGGGGACGGCGATGAGGGGAGAAAGCGGAGACATCGTTCAACTCAAGTGCACGACATCCGGCAATTCCATGGACCGGACTTCGTTTTGCAGAAAGTCGCTGAGCCGGCGCATGCGTTCGCCGCCGGGACGGGTTTTCGGCCACACGAGGTAGTAACACAAGCCGCTGGCCACCGCTGTCGGCCACGGCAGGCTCAAGCGGCCCTGCGCCACGTCCTCCGCGACCATCAGCAGATCGCCCATGGACACGCCATAGCCTCGCGCAGCGGCGATCATGCCCAGTTCCAGGGTATCGAACACCTGCCCGCCCTTGAGCGACACCTGTTCGGCCAAGCCCATGCGCTCCAGCCAGTTGCGCCAGTCGCGGCGGTCCGGCGTCGGGTGCAGCAACTCGGTGTTGCTCAGGCGCTCGACATCCCAGGGTTGGTCGCCTCGCAGGTTGGGCGCGCCGACCGGGATCAACTCCTCGGGGAACAGGTAACTCGCCTCCCAGTCCGGAGGGAAATGTCCGTTGCTTAACAGCACCGCACAGTCGAACGGCTCGTCGTTGAAATCCACGGAATCGACGTCCATCCACGCACTGGTCAGCTGCACTTCGTTTCCCGGTTGCAGATGGCGGAAGCGACTGAGGCGCGCCAGCAACCAGCGCATGGTCAGGGTCGACGGGGCTTTCATGCGCAGGATGTCGTCTTCGGCGCGCAAGGTATTGCAGGCGCGCTCCAGGGCGGTGAAGCCCTCGCGAATACCCGGCAACAGCAAACGGGCCGACTCGGTCAGTTGCAGGTTGCGGCCACTGCGGTGAAACAAGCGGCAGGCAAAATGCTCTTCGAGCGTACGAATGTGCCGGCTGACCGCACTTTGAGTAATCGACAGCTCTTCCGCGGCCCGGGTAAACGACGTGTGTCGCGCCGCCGCTTCAAATGCGCGCAGGGCATACAAGGGAGGAAGACGACGCGACATCAGGAAAGCTCCTACAGCGGTTTTGGGATACCCTAGCAGAAACTATCCAGCATGAGTTTGAATCATGCTACCCATCCTTTTTATCCCTTTGTGCAAACGCCGCAGAGCGCCGAGAATCGACGCTTTCCTGTCCACTTCCAGAATCGAGCGTGATGACCATGCAGCATCCAGCACGTACTGAACTCTGGGCCATCCTGCGGCTGGCGGGGCCGCTGATTGCCTCGCAGTTGGCGCACATGCTGATGGTCCTCACCGACACCCTGATGATGGCGCGCCTGAGTCCCGAGGCACTGGCCGGTGGCGGGCTCGGCGCGGCGACCTATTCGTTCGTGTCGATTTTCTGCATCGGCGTGATTGCTGCCGTCGGCACACTGGTGGCGATCCGTCAGGGGGCTGGCGACATTCTCGGGGCGACCCGGCTGACCCAGGCCGGGTTGTGGCTGGCATGGCTGATGGCGCTGGTCGCCGGTTTGCTGCTGTGGAACCTCAAACCGGTACTGCTGCTGTTCGGCCAGACCGAAAGCAATGTCCAGATGGCCGGGCAGTTTTTGATCTTCCTGCCGTTCGCCCTGCCCGGCTACCTGAGCTTCATGGCCCTGCGCGGGTTCACCAGCGCCATTGGCCGCGCGACACCGGTGATGGTGATCAGCCTGGGCGGAACCGTGGCCAACTTCCTGCTCAACTACGCGCTGATTACCGGCATGTTCGGCCTGCCGAAGCTGGGGCTGATGGGCATCGGACTGGTCACGGCGATTGTCGCCAACCTGATGGCCCTGGCACTGGCGTGGCACATTCGTCGGCATCCGGCTTATGAGGCCTATCCGCTGCGCCAGGGCCTGTCGCGGCTGAATCGCCAGTACCTGAAGGAGTTGTGGCGTCTGGGCCTGCCGATTGGCGGCACCTACGCGGTGGAAGTCGGGCTGTTTGCCTTCGCCGCGCTGTGCATGGGCACCATGGGCAGTACGCAACTGGGTGCACACCAGATCGCCCTGCAAATCGTTTCGGTGGCGTTCATGGTGCCGGCGGGGATTTCCTATGCGATCACCATGCGCATCGGTCAGCACTACGGCGCCGGGCAACTGCTGGATGCGCGGCTGGCCGGACGGGTCGGCATTGCGTTCGGGGCGGCGGCGATGCTGTGTTTCGCCATGGTCTTCTGGCTGTTGCCGAATCAGTTGGTCGGTCTGTTTCTCGACCACAACGACCCGGCGTTCCGCGATGTCATCAACCTCGCCGTGAGCCTGCTGGCGGTGGCGGCATGGTTCGAGCTGTTCGACGGCACGCAAACCATCGCCATGGGCTGCATTCGCGGGCTCAAGGATGCCAAGACCACGTTCCTGGTGGGTTTGGGTTGCTATTGGCTGATTGGCGCTCCGGCGGCGTGGTGGATGGCGTTCCACCTGGACTGGGGGCCAACGGGTGTCTGGTGGGGCCTGGCGTTGGGGCTGGCGTGTGCGGCGGTGAGCCTGACGCTGGGGTTTGAGTGGAAGATGAAGCGGATGATCAAACGCGAAACGACGTCAGAGCAGCGCTTCGAAGTCGCTCAGCCTGACTGAGATCCCTTGTAGGAGCGAGCCCGCTCGCGATAAACCCGAGAACGCCGCGGGGCACCTGCCAACCAGCGTTATCGTTGACGACCATCGCGAGCAAGCTCGCTCCTACAGGGTTCGGTGGCAACCAATTACTCGTGATCAGCTTACGACTTCCAGTGGCGGCTGCTGGCTGGAGCCAAACATCAGATATTCCACCAGCTCGGCCAACGGCAATGGCCTGCTGATCAGATACCCCTGCACCTGATCGCACTCGAACCCGCGCAACAGATCCAGCTGCTCCGGTGTCTCCACACCTTCGGCGACCACTTCAAGGTTGAGGTTGTGCGCCAGGTTGATCATCGCGTGGACCAGATTGCGGTTTTCCTCACGCTGCTCCATACCACCGACAAAGCTCTTGTCGATCTTCAGCAAAGTGATCGGCAGGCTGTTGAGGTGCACGAACGACGAGAAGCCGGTGCCAAAGTCGTCGAGGGAGAAGCGCACACCGAGGCGCCCGAGTGCGTCCATGGTCTGCTTGACCAGGTCGCTGCGGCGCATCACGGCGGTTTCGGTCAGTTCGAACTCCAGCCACTGCGCCTCGACGCCGCGCTCGGCAATCAAGCGGCTCAGGGTCGAGAGCAACTGGCTGTCCTGGAACTGCCGGAACGACAGGTTGATCGCCATGTGCAACGGCGGCAAACCCAGCTCAAGCAGCGCCTGCATGTCGCGCAAGGCCCGGGAAATCACCCAGTAGCCCAGCGGCACGATCAGGCCGCTTTGCTCGGCCAGCGGCACGAATTCGCTCGGTGGCAGCAAGCCGCGCTCGGCATGGCGCCAGCGCACCAACGCTTCGAGGCCGACGATCTGTCCGTCTTCAAGGTTCAGCCGTGGCTGGTAGTGCAGTTCCAGCTCATCGCGGCGCAGTGCCCGGCGCAGTTCGGTTTCGAGGTCGGCGATGCTGCGGGCATTGCGATTGATGCGTTCGTTGAAAATGTGAAAGGTGCAGCCTTGGGTGCTTTTGGCCTGCTGCATGGCAATGTGCGCGTGCCACATCAGCGGGTCCGCACCAGCCTGGGCCCGGGCGTGGGCAATGCCCAGGCTGGAGCCGATCAACAGGCTTTCGCCGTCGATCCAATAGGGCTCGGCCAGCGCTTCGCTGATGCGCTCGGCCATCCACTCGGCACGCTGGGGTGCGCGACGGGTGTCGATCAGCAGCGCGAATTCATCACTGCCCAGGCGCGCGAGTTGATCGCCGGCTTCAAGCTGACTCTTGAGCCGCGCCACCACTTGCAGGATCAGGCGGTCACCGGCCTGATGGCCGAGGGCGTCGTTGGCGTAACGGAAATTGTCGAGGTCGAGATGACCGAGAGCCAGGCCGCGACCGTCGTTTTCCGCCAGCCGCGCCGTCAACAGGGTCTGAAAGCCCTGGCGGTTGGCGATGCCGGTGAGCGGATCTTGCTCGGCCAGGCGTTGCAGAGTGTTTTCCAGCACGCCACGTTCGCGCACATGGCGCAGGCAACGGCGCAACATGCCCGGATCGAGATGATCGCGCACCAGCCAGTCGCTTACACCGTCGGGCGGGGTCAGCGGCTCATGGTCGAGCAGCAACACCGTCGGCAGGCTGCAACGGCCCGGCGCCGGTTGAAGTTGCGGGATGGTCAATAACACCGCGCTGCGGTTGTCATCGAACAGGCTGCTGACCGACTCCCAACTCGGCGCGCTGATGAGCACGGCCGAGCTCCCCATCGGAGCCAGACACTCGCGCAACAACGCTGCCCACGCTGGCTCTTCGGCCAGTAGCAGCAAACGCAAGGGTTCGACAGGCGTAGACAAGCTAGCTCCCTAGACTCTGCAAAGATGTAGGCGACGGGCATTATGCCGTCCCGATGACCAATGACAATGACATCAGTTATCAAAACGAGCCCTTTGTATCTGGAATTACGAACATTAGCCGCAAATTCGTTGCGCATCCTGCGTGAAAGTAACAAAACCGGCAATTGCAGATAGCGCGGTACGTCACAAGTCGGACAGAGCAGCACAATTCGCTGAGCCTGTTAAAATGCCGGCCCATTTCGTGACTGACTCCTGAATTTACCTATGTCCCGACTCAATCCCCGGCAGCAAGAAGCCGTGAGCTACGTCGGCGGCCCTCTTTTGGTGCTCGCCGGTGCAGGCTCCGGCAAGACCAGTGTGATCACGCGCAAAATCGCGCACCTGATCCAGAGCTGCGGCATCCGCGCCCAGTACATCGTCGCCATGACCTTTACCAACAAGGCCGCCCGCGAGATGAAGGAACGGGTCGGCACCCTGCTGCGTGCCGGTGAAGGTCGCGGGCTGACGGTCTGCACCTTCCACAACCTGGGCCTGAACATCATCCGCAAGGAACACGTGCGGCTGGGCTACAAACCGGGCTTCTCGATCTTCGACGAGACCGACGTCAAAGCCCTGATGACCGACATCATGCAGAAGGAATACTCGGGCGACGACGGTGTCGACGAGATCAAGAACATGATCGGCGCCTGGAAAAACGACCTGATCCTGCCGGCCCAGGCCCTGGAAAACGCGCGCAACCCCAAGGAGCAGACCGCCGCCATCGTCTACACCCACTACCAGCGCACGCTCAAGGCGTTCAACGCAGTGGACTTCGACGACCTGATCCTGCTGCCGGTGAAGCTGTTCGAAGAACACGCCGACATCCTGGAAAAGTGGCAGAACAAGGTGCGCTACCTGCTGGTCGACGAATACCAGGACACCAACGCCAGCCAGTATTTGCTGGTGAAAATGCTCATCGGCAAACGCAACCAGTTCACCGTGGTGGGCGACGACGACCAGTCGATCTACGCCTGGCGCGGTGCCCGCCCGGAAAACCTGATGCTGCTCAAGGAGGACTACCCGTCCTTGAAAGTGGTGATGCTGGAGCAGAACTACCGCTCCACCAGCCGCATCCTGCGCTGCGCCAACGTGCTGATCTCGAACAACCCCCACGAATTCGAAAAGCAGCTGTGGAGTGAAATGGGGCACGGCGACGAGATCCGTGTGATCCGCTGCCGCAACGAGGACGCCGAGGCCGAGCGTGTGGCCATGGAAATCCTCAGCCTGCACTTGCGCACCGACCGTCCGTACAGTGATTTCGCGATCCTCTATCGCGGCAACTACCAGGCCAAGCTGATCGAGCTGAAATTGCAGCACCACCAGGTGCCGTATCGCCTGTCCGGCGGCAACAGCTTTTTCGGCCGTCAGGAAGTGAAGGACCTGATGGCCTACTTCCGCCTGATCGTGAACCCGGATGACGACAACGCCTTCCTGCGGGTAATCAACGTGCCGCGCCGCGAGATCGGCTCGACCACGCTGGAGAAGCTCGGCAACTATGCCACCGAGCGCAAGATCTCGATGTACGCCGCCACCGACGAAATCGGCCTGGGCGAGCATCTGGACAGCCGCTTCACCGATCGCCTGTCGCGCTTCAAGCGCTTCATGGACAGGGTTCGCGAGCAGTGCGCTGGTGAAGACCCGATCTCCGCCCTGCGCAGCATGGTCATGGACATCGACTACGAGAACTGGCTGCGCACCAACAGCTCCAGCGACAAGGCCGCCGATTACCGCATGGGTAACGTGTGGTTCCTGATCGAGGCGCTGAAGAACACCCTGGAAAAAGACGAAGAAGGCGAAATGACCGTCGAGGACGCCATCGGCAAACTCGTCCTGCGTGACATGCTCGAGCGTCAGCAGGAAGAGGAAGACGGTGCCGAAGGCGTGCAGATGATGACCTTGCATGCGTCCAAGGGCCTGGAATTCCCCTACGTGTTCATCATGGGCATGGAGGAGGAAATCCTCCCGCACCGTTCCAGTATCGAGGCCGACACCATCGAAGAAGAACGTCGCCTGGCCTACGTGGGCATTACCCGCGCGCGCCAGACCCTGGCCTTCACCTTCGCCGCCAAGCGCAAGCAGTACGGCGAGATCATCGATTGCGCGCCGAGCCGCTTCCTCGATGAGCTGCCACCGGACGATCTGGCCTGGGAAGGCAACGACGACACACCGACCGAAGTCAAAGCCGTGCGGGGCAACAACGCATTGGCAGATATACGCGCGATGTTAAAGCGCTAGAATTGACCACTTTTATATGACCTTCGGCGCACAGGCGCCAAAAGAGGACAGCTTCATGGAAGCCCTGCACCAGAAAATTCGCGAACAAGGCATTGTGCTTTCCGACCAGGTCCTGAAGGTCGACGCCTTTCTGAACCACCAGATCGACCCGGCCCTGATGAAGCTGATCGGCGACGAATTCGCCACGCTGTTCAAGGACTCGGGCATCACCAAGATCGTCACCATCGAAGCCTCGGGCATCGCCCCGGCGATCATGACCGGCCTGAACCTCGGCGTGCCGGTGATCTTCGCCCGCAAGCACCAGTCCCTGACCCTGACCGAAAACCTGCTGTCGGCGACCGTGTACTCGTTCACCAAGCAGACCGAAAGCACCGTGGCGATCTCCCCGCGCCACCTGACCAGCAGTGACCGCGTGCTGATCATCGATGACTTTTTGGCCAACGGTAAGGCGTCCCAGGCGCTGATTTCGATCATCAAGCAGGCCGGCGCGACCGTGGCGGGCCTGGGCATCGTGATCGAGAAGTCGTTCCAGGGCGGCCGTGCGGAGCTGGATTCGCAGGGTTATCGCGTGGAGTCGTTGGCCCGTGTGAAGTCGCTGGCCGATGGTGTCGTGACCTTTATCGAGTAAGCCGCCACACCGCAATTCCCCCTGTGGGAGCGGGCTTGCTCGCGAAGGCGGTGTGTCAGTCGACTGATTTTTGACTGATACACCGCCTTCGCGAGCAAGCCCGCTCCCACATTTGATTTATGTTGGCTGTTATTACGCAGTGGCTTTCAGGCCAGCCAGCAGCAACCGCTGATACAAATCCTCCTTCAGCCCCTCCGGATTGGCCAGCTGCATGCGTTCCAGATGCTCCGGGAACGCTGCTGCCTCCGGCGCATCCAGCGCTGCCTTGCCCAACTCCAGCACCTCGCTCAGCTTGAACTTGCTCTTGAGCCAGTTCAGCGCCCGCAACACATCTCGCTCGACCTCGGTGAAATCACACCCCAGCGGATACTCTGGGAATAGCCGCGGATGCCGCGCCTGGATCTCCTGCAACCGCTGCGGAGTGTTATCGGTAAAGCGCGGCTCTAGTCGGAAGTCCTTGGGCAATTTGCCGACCTTCTGCGCCTGCTCAATCAATCCCGACTGAAAACGCGAGTCGCTGATATTGAGCAAGGCCTCGATCACTGCCGCATCGGTTTTGCCACGAAGATCGGCAATGCCATATTCGGTGACCACCATGTCCCGCAAGTGCCGGGGAATCGTGCAGTGGCCATACTCCCAAACGATGTTCGAGCTGACGTCGCCGCCAGACTCACGCCAGCTGCGCAGCAGCAGCACCGAGCGCGCCCCCTGCAACGCATGGCCCTGAACCACGAAGTTGTATTGCCCGCCTACGCCGCTGAGCACACGTCCGTCTTCGAGCTGATCCGCCACCGCGGCACCCAGCAAGGTCACGGTGAACGCGGTGTTGATGAACCGCGCATCCAGGCGCTGCAAGCGCTTGAGTTCTTCCTGCCCGTAGAGCTCGTTGATGTAGCTGATGCGGGTCATGTTGAATTCGAGCCGCTTGTTTTGTGGCAACTCGCGCAAGCGTTCGTAGTAGCTGCGCGGACCGAGGAAGAAACCGCCGTGCACCGAGATGCCATCGGTTTGCGCAGCCTCGTCGAGGCTGCCGGCATTCGCTTGCTGCTGGGTCGCCACGTCCGGATAAACCTTGCGCCGCACGATCCCGGCATCAGCCAGTACCAACAAGCCGTTGACGAACATTTCGCTACAGCCATACAGGCCTTTGGCAAACGGTTCGATACCGCCCTCGCGCTCGATCAGTTGCGCCCAGTGGCTCAGGTTTACGTCGGCCAGCAACGCCTTGTAAGCGTCGTTGTCCGCTTGCCGCGCCAGTAGCGCCGCCGTCAGCGCATCGCCCATGGAGCCGATGCCGATCTGCAACGTACCGCCGTCGCGCACCAGGGTGCTGGCATGCAAGCCGATGAAATGGTCCTGGCACCCCACCGGCATGTTCGGCGTGGAAAACAGCGTGGTGTGGTCTTTCTCATCGATCAGCAGGTCGAAGGTGTCGATGCCGAGCTCCGCATCGCCGGGCATGTAAGGCAGATCGTTGTGCACCTGGCCGACCATCAGGATGGTTTCTCCGGCGGCGCGGCGCTTGGCGATCATCGGCAACAGGTCGAGGGTGATGTCGGGGTTGCAGCTCAGGCTCAAGCGGTCGGGATGCTCGGCATGGCTGGCCACCAGTTGCGCCACCAGGTTCAACCCGGCGGCGTTGATGTCCCGCGCCGCATGGCTGTAGTTGCTGCTGACGTAATCCTGCTGCGCCGTGGCACTGTTGAGCAGGCTGCCGGGCTGCATGAAAAACTGCTGGATGTGGATGTTGCCCGGGAGCTGATCGCGACGCAGGTCGGCGAGGAAATCCAGCTCCGGATAATCGCCGAAAACCCGTTCGACAAAGGGTTCGAGGAAGCGCTTTTGCAATCCGTCACCCAAGGGCGGGCGGCCCAGGCACAACGCGGTGTAGATCGTCAGCCGCCGCTCGGGCAACTGTGCGATTCGTCGATACAACGCGTTGACGAAGTGATTGGGTTTACCCAACCCCAGAGGCAAGCCCATGTGGATATGCGCCGGCAACCTTGCCAGGACGTCATCGACTGCCTGTTCGATAGAGCACAGCTGAACCATCGGATCCTCCCTCACGTTCCATGACTTGGGCCTGGACCGAGCTTGCCGGGTCTTTGCTGCAATGAACAGCCTGTATGGGCCAATCGACCGACACAAAACCTTGTAGGAGCGAGCTCGCTCGCGATGGTCGTCAACGATAACGCGGCGAGCCTGACACCCCACGGCGCCTTCGAATTCATCGCGAGCAAGCTCGCTCCCACAGGGATTGGGGGCACAAAAAAACCGTCCGAAGACGGTTTTTTTGCGGAAGATCTGGCGCTTACTTCAAGCCGGACATCTTCTGGATGGCGCCTTTGAGGTCAGCGTCTGCGCAATCGGCGCAGGTGCCTTTTGGCGGCATCGCGTTGATACCGGAGATCGCTTTGGCAAGCAGGCCGTCAACACCACCTTCTTTCTTGGCGCGCTCGCCCCAAGCGGCAGCATCACCGATTTTCGGTGCGCCCAACAGGCCTGAACCGTGGCAAGCGTTGCAATGTTTTGCAATCACTTCATCCGGAGTTTTTGCACCACCCCCGCCGCCGGCGGAAGCGGCCACTTCCATGCCCTTGCACTCTTTACCCTGAACACAGACCTGGCCGACTGGCTCAAGGCGTTTGGCGATATCGTCGTTGGTCGCAGCCTGAGCGCTGACACTGACAGCCCATAGGGCCAGTACGGTTGCTGGTGCAGCCAGCATTTTCATAATTAGGTTCACGCGTTCACCCTCAATGGTGGCTAGTCACGCCTACGGCCACGGTTCGCAGGCGGGCGCAAGTATAGCGGTAAGCCCGCCGCACTGAAACAACCCCAAAGTCGCAAGGGTCTTAGGCTGCGGCGGAAAAACGGCCCGGGCGCCTCTGCGATGCTGGCAGGACGCCTCTTTTCTTAGAAATTCGCCGGCGTGGCTGCGCTGATTAGTCGCGCAGGCGCATCGAACGGATTCCGGAAACGGTGTGGCTTGGTACTTTCAAAGTAGTAGCTATCACCGGCTTCGAGGACAAAAGTTTCGAGACCGACCACCAGTTCCAGTTTTCCTTCGACCAGGATGCCGGTTTCCTCACCCTCATGGGTAAGCATCTCGTCACCGGTGTCGGCGCCTGGCGGATAGATTTCATTGAGGAATGCGATAGCCCGGCTCGGGTGGGCCCGGCCGACCAGTTTCATGGTCACGGCGCCATCGGAAATATCGATCAGCTCGTTGGCCTTGTAGACGATCTGGGTCGGCTTTTCCTGCAGTATTTCTTCGGAAAAGAACTCGACCATGGACATGGGAATCCCGCCCAACACCTTGCGCAACGAACTGATCGAAGGGCTCACGCTGTTCTTTTCGATCATCGAAATGGTGCTGTTGGTGACACCCGCCCGTTTGGCGAGCTCACGCTGGGAAAGGCCTTTGAGCCTACGGATGGATTGCAGTCGTTCACCGACGTCCAAAGCTTGCGCCTCCAGGATTCAAAATTGTTGGAATAGTGGACGTTATCATGGCGACAGCGTTCAGTATTTACAACACCTTGACCTGAATCCTGCTCAGCGAGGCGACTTCCGGTCTGGAGCCTTGCGCACTAAGCCCCGGAATAGAGCAGTGGCACCCGGCGCAGGTTGCAGAAAATCTGGTACGGAATCGTACCAGCGGCCATGGCCACGTCGCTGGCGAGGATGTTTTTGCCCCACAATTCGACGGTCGAACCGAGACCGGCCTGCGGCACATCGGTCAGGTCGATGCAGAGCATGTCCATCGACACCCGGCCGATCAACTGGCTGCGCTGCCCGGCAACCAGCACGGGGGTGCCTGTCGGTGCCAGACGCGGGTAGCCGTCGGCGTACCCCATGGCCACCACACCAATGCGCATCGGTTTGGGCGTTATGAACCTGGCGCCGTAACCGACTGGCTCGCCAGCCGGCAGTTCGCGGACACTGATGACTTTCGACTCAAGGGTCATCACGGGTTGCAGGCGTGATGCCACTTCATTGGCCTCTTCGAACGGCGTGGCGCCATAGAGCATGATGCCGGGACGTACCCAATCGCTCGGAATCTGCGGCCAACCAAGCACCGCCGGCGAGTTGCGCAGGCTGACCTCGGCGGACAAGCCCTTGCGCGCCGCTTCAAATACCGCCACCTGATCGGCACTGGCCTGTTCGTGCAGTTCATCGGCACGCGCAAAGTGGCTCATCAGCACTATCTTCGCGACCTTGCCGCTGGCCAGCAGCCGTTGATAGGCCGCCTGATAATCCGCCGGGTGCAGCCCCACGCGGTGCATGCCCGAATCGAGCTTCAGCCACACGGTGATCGGCTTGCTCAACGCCGCTTTCTCGATGGCTTCGAGTTGCCACAGCGAATGCACCACGCACCAGAAATCATGCTCGACGATCAGCGCCAGCTCATCGGCTTCAAAAAAACCTTCCAGCAGCAGGACCGGCGCACGAATGCCCGCCGCCCGCAGCTCCAGCGCCTCTTCGATGCAGGCCACGGCAAACCCGTCCGCCTCGGCTTCCAGCGCCTGGGCGCAACGCACCGCGCCATGGCCATAGGCATCGGCCTTGATCACCGCGAGGGCTTTGGCCCCCGTGAGCTCACGGGCGATTCGGTAGTTGTTGCGCAGGGCTTGAAGGTCGATCAGGGCACGGGCAGGACGCATGGCGGCACACTTCTGGTCGGGTTATCGGGAAGAAAAACCGGTGCTGGCTGACAGCGTGAACCACCAACAGCACCGGGAGAGGGATCTTTTCTGACAGGCTTATGGCAGAGCGGCTACAACCGACAGCTCGACCAGGATTTCCGGTTCACACAATTTCGCTTCAACGGTGGCACGGGCCGGGGCGACGCCTTTTGGCAGCCAGTTGTCCCACACCGCGTTCATGCCTTCGAAGTGCGCATCGATGTCTTTCAGGTAAATCGTCACCGACAGCAGGTTGTGCTTGTCGGTGCCGGCCAGATCGAGCAAACGCTCGATGTTGGCGAGGGTTTCACGGGTCTGCTGTTCAATCCCGGCGTTCATGTCGTCGCCTACCTGTCCGGCCAGGTAAACCGTGCCGTTATGGGTGACGATCTGACTCATGCGCTCATTGGTGAGCTGGCGCTGGACTGACATGCTTTGCAGACTCCTGGGTTTTGTTGCCGTAACGGGAAATATCGAGGCCTTCGGCGCTGATCTGCGGCTTTTTCTTCGCCATCAGGTCGGCCAGCAAACGGCCGGAGCCACAGGCCATGGTCCAGCCGAGCGTGCCGTGACCGGTGTTCAGGAACAGGTTCTTGAACGGGGTGGCGCCAACGATCGGGGTGCCGTCCGGAGTAGTCGGACGCAGACCGGTCCAGAAGCTGGCCTGGGCCAGATCGCCGCCCTGAGGATAAAGATCGTTGACGATCATCTCCAGGGTTTCGCGGCGACGCGGGTTCAGCGACAAGTCAAAACCGGCAATCTCGGCCATGCCGCCGACGCGGATGCGGTTGTCGAAACGGGTGATCGCGACCTTGTAGGTCTCGTCGAGAATGGTCGAGGTCGGGGCCATCGCCGAGTTGGTGATCGGCACAGTCAGGGAGTAGCCCTTGAGCGGGTACACCGGCGCCTTGATCCCCAGCGGCTTGAGCAGTTGTGGCGAGTAGCTGCCCAGGGCCAGTACGTAGCGGTCGGCGGTTTCCAGCTTGCCGTCGATCCATACGCCGTTGATGCGGTCACCGGCGAAGTCCAGACGCTGAATGTCCTGGCCGAAACGGAATTGCACACCGAGGTTCGCGGCCATTTCTGCGAGCTTGGTGGTGAACATCTGGCAGTCGCCAGTCTGGTCGTTCGGCAGGCGCAGGGCACCGGCGAGGATGTCCGTCACGCTGGCCAGCGCCGGCTCAACGCGGGCGATGCCTTCGCGGTCGAGCAATTCGAACGGCACACCGGACTCTTTCAGCACGGCGATGTCTTTCGCGGCGCCGTCCAGTTGAGCCTGGGTGCGGAACAGTTGGGTGGTGCCGAGGCTGCGGCCTTCGTAGGCGATGCCGGTTTCGGCGCGTAGTTCATCGAGGCAGTCACGGCTGTACTCGGACAGACGGACCATGCGCTCCTTGTTCACCGCATAACGGCTGGCGGTGCAGTTGCGCAGCATCTGTGCCATCCACAGGTACTGGTCGATGTCGGCAGTGGCCTTGATTGCCAGGGGCGCGTGGCGCTGCAACAGCCACTTGATGGCCTTGAGCGGCACACCCGGTGCGGCCCACGGCGAGGCATAACCGGGCGAGACCTGCCCGGCGTTGGCGAAACTGGTCTCCATGGCAGCAGCCGGCTGCCGGTCGACGACCACCACTTCAAACCCGGCACGGGCCAGATAATAAGCACTGGTGGTACCGATGACGCCGCTGCCCAAGACCATGACGCGCATTTTCATATCCCTCATCGCGGCTAACCGCTGACGTTTGTTGTTCAGAGCTTTAGATGCGCGCAGTGTAAAAAAGATTTGCCAGTGCTTTTCACTATATAAGTGCCTATATTTGGCGACAATTCTCGGCAAAAACCCTTTTCACGGAGGCGCATCCCCTATGCGTACCAACACTCAGACCAAACGTGAGCTGGACAAGATCGACCGCAACATCCTGCGGATCCTGCAAGCGGACGGGCGGATTTCCTTTACCGAGCTTGGGGAAAAGGTCGGGCTCTCGACCACGCCCTGTACTGAGCGGGTCCGGCGTCTGGAGCGCGAGGGGATCATCATGGGCTACAACGCCAGGCTGAATCCGCAACACCTGAAGGGTAGTCTGCTGGTGTTCGTCGAGATCAGCCTGGATTACAAATCCGGCGATACGTTCGAAGAGTTCCGACGTGCGGTGCTGAAATTGCCCCATGTGCTGGAGTGTCATCTGGTGTCAGGGGATTTCGACTACCTGGTGAAGGCGCGGATTTCCGAGATGGCCTCGTACCGCAAATTGCTGGGCGACATCCTGCTCAAGCTGCCCCATGTGCGGGAATCCAAGAGCTATATCGTGATGGAAGAGGTGAAGGAGAGTTTGACTCTGCCGATTCCGGATTGAGGAACAAAAGATCAAAAGATCGCAGCCTTCGGCAGCTCCTACATAGGAGCGCGTGGCCCGCTGCGATCCTTTAAACCAGCACCTGCCGGGTACTGGCCATATACTCGAACACCTGCTTCTCCACCCGCGGATGAATCAACTCCACCGGCCCGCGCCCATTGGGGCACGGCAAGGTCTTGGTGGTACCGAACAACCGGCAGATCAGCGGCCGTTCGTCATACACCGTGCAGCCATTGGGCCCCAGATGCACACAGTTGAGCTCTTCCATGGCGGCATCCTGTTCGGCGCGCGTCTTGCGCGGCAGGCGCGACATTTCTTCCGGCGAGGTGGTCACCGGCCCGCAGCAGTCATGGCAGCCGGGCACGCACTCGAACGAGGGAATCTGTTGGCGCAATGTGCGGATTGTCTGACTGTTGCAGCTCATTGGAGCGGTGACCCAAAGCGGAATAGAGCGCGATTCTGACGCAAAAGCCGCGATCCAGACAGCACCACCCGACCAATGTTGCCCGTCCGGGAAGGTCCGGCTTATGCTCCGTCAAATTTTCTAAACGCAAGAATCAGGAACACGCACATGACCCCCCGTGCTCAACAGCCTGCTCTGAACCACGCCGCGTCCTACTACGCCGCCACCTGCCTGCCGCAGCCCGAACTTCCGGTGCTCAAAGGCGAAGTGCTGGCCGATGTCTGTGTGGTGGGCGGCGGGTTTTCGGGGGTGAACACGGCACTTGAGTTGGCCGAACGCGGGCTCAGCGTGGTGTTGCTTGAAGCCCACAGAATCGGGTGGGGCGCCAGTGGACGCAATGGCGGGCAGCTGATTCGTGGCGTCGGCCACGGCCTCGATCAATTCGCCAACGTCATCGGTGCCGAAGGCGTACGGCAAATGAAACTCATGGGCCTGGAAGCCGTGGAAATCGTCCGGCAACGGGTCGAGCAGTTCCAGATCCCCTGCGACCTGACCTGGGGTTACTGCGACCTCGCCAACAAGCCCCGCGACCTTGAAGGGTTCGCCGAGGATGCCGAAGAACTGCGCAGCCTCGGATATCGCTACGAGACCCGCTTGTTGCAAGCCAATGAGATGCACACGGTGGTCGGCTCCACACGGTACGTCGGCGGCCTGATCGATATGGGCTCGGGGCACCTGCACCCACTGAACCTGGTTTTGGGTGAAGCGGCGGCGGCGCAACAACTGGGGGTCCGACTGTTCGAACGGTCGGCCGTGACCCGCATCGACTATGGCCCCGAGGTCAAGGTCCATACCGCCGAGGGCTCGGTGCGCGCCAAAACCCTGGTGCTGGGTTGCAACGCCTACCTCAACAACCTCAACCCGGAACTCAGCGGTAAAGTCCTGCCCGCCGGCAGCTACATCATCGCCACCGAACCACTGAGCGAGGAGCAGGCCCACGCCCTGCTGCCGCAAAACATGGCGGTCTGTGACCAACGGGTGGCGCTGGACTACTACCGGCTCTCGGCAGACCGGCGCCTGCTGTTTGGCGGCGCTTGCCATTACTCCGGCCGCGACCCGAAAGACATCGCCGCGTATATGCGTCCGAAAATGCTCGAGGTTTTCCCGCAGTTGAGCGCAGTGAAGATCGATTACCAATGGGGCGGCATGATCGGCATCGGCGCCAACCGCCTGCCGCAGATCGGCCGGCTCAAGGAACAGCCGAATGTGTATTACGCCCAGGCCTATTCCGGTCATGGCGTGAATGCCACGCACCTGGCCGGCAAGCTGCTGGCCGAAGCCATCAGCGGCCAGCACAGCCGCGGCTTCGATCTGTTCGCCCGGGTGCCGCACATCACCTTCCCCGGCGGCAAGCATTTGCGCTCGCCGTTACTGGCGCTGGGGATGTTGTGGCATCGGCTTAAAGAGTTGGTCTGAAGGATTGGCGGTGTCTGTGCCGACGTTATCGCGAGCAAGCTCGCTCCCACAGGGAATGATGGTGTTCACAAGAATTGTGTTCACCGCCGGTCCTTGTGGGAGCGAGCTTGCTCGCGATGAGGCCCTGAAGAACACTGCAACATTCAGATCCGCCAGAAAGGCTTCAGTCCCTCCTCCCGCGCCTGCTCCCGCGTCAGCCCGATGTCCTTGAGCTGGTCGGGGGTCAGCGCCAGCAACGCCTTGCGCGTGTGCAGCCGACGCCAGAACTGGTCCCAACGACTCAGGCCGGACGACGCAGTGTGCATGCCCGCCTCCCGCGCGCCGTTGTTCTGCCCTGTCGCCAGTTCCTGACTGTGTAACGTCAGCCGCACATCGCTCAAACCGTTCATCTTGGATGCTCCTGTTTACTTGGGTAGCCAGAGGTTCCATGATGCGCGGGCGGGTAAAAGCATTACAGATTCAAAGCGGCTGTATTAACTCCATACAGTTTTGCCGATTCCGCCACTGAATCCCGATTTTTCGTCTGATCTGTACTGGTTGACCGAATCATCCCTATCGAGGCTGCACCATGACCCTTTACGTCAACCTGGCCGAATTGCTCGGCACGCGTATCGAGCAGGGCTTCTATCGCCCCGGTGACCGGCTGCCCTCGGTACGGGCGCTGAGCGTCGAGCACGGCGTCAGCCTGAGCACGGTGCAGCAGGCCTATCGGGTGCTGGAAGACAGCGGGCTGGCCACGCCGCGTCCCAAGTCCGGGTACTTCGTCCCGGCCAGCCGCGAACTGCCGGATTTGCCGGCAGTCGGCCGCCCGGCCCAACGGCCGGTGGACATCTCCCAATGGGATCAGGTGCTGGAGTTGATTCGCGCCGTGCCGCGCAAAGACGTGGTGCAACTGGGCCGCGGTATGCCGGACATCACCAGTCCAACCATGAAGCCACTGTTGCGCGACCTGGCACGGATCAGCCGGCGGCAGGACATGCCCGGTCTGTATTACGACAACATCCACGGCAACCTCGAACTGCGCGAACAGATCGCCCGCCTGATGCTCGATTCCGGCTGCCAGTTGGGCGCCAGCGACCTGGTAGTGACCACCGGTTGCCACGAAGCGCTGTCCACCAGCATTCGGGCGATCTGCGAACCGGGAGACATTGTGGCGGTGGACTCGCCGAGCTTTCACGGTGCGATGCAGACCCTCAAGGGCCTGGGCATGAAGGCCCTGGAAATCCCCACCGATCCACTGACCGGCATCAGCCTCGAAGCGCTGGAACTGGCCCTGGAGCAGTGGCCAATCAAGGTCATACAGTTGACCCCCAACTGCAACAACCCGTTGGGCTACATCATGCCCGAGTCGCGTAAACGCGCGTTGTTGACGCTTGCGCAGCGGTTTGACGTGGCGATCATCGAGGACGATGTGTATGGCGAACTGGCCTACACCTATCCACGTCCGCGTACGATCAAGTCCTTCGATGAGGACGGTCGCGTCCTGTTGTGCAGTTCGTTTTCCAAGTCCCTGGCCCCGGGCCTGCGCATCGGCTGGGTCGCGCCCGGCCGCTATCTGGAACGGGTGCTGCACATGAAATACATCAGCACCGGCTCTACCGCGCCGCAACCGCAGATCGCCATCGCCGAATTTCTCAAGGGCGGCCATTTCGAACCGCATTTGCGGCGGATGCGCACGCAATACCAGCGCAATCGCGACTTGATGATTGATTGGGTAACCCGCTACTTCCCGGCCGGCACCCGCGCCAGTCGCCCGCAAGGCAGCTTCATGCTGTGGGTCGAACTGCCGGAAGGCTTCGACACCCTGAAACTGAATCGCGCCTTGCACGACCAAGGCGTACAGATTGCCGTGGGCAGTATTTTTTCCGCCTCGGGCAAGTACCGCAATTGCCTGCGCATGAACTACGCTGCCAAACCAACACCGCAGATCGAAGACGCGGTTCGCAAGGTCGGTGCGACAGCGATCAAACTCCTGGCGGACACCGATCAGCTCAGCGACTGACTTTTATTGGTGAATCAGCGTCCATATGCCTGACTATGCCGCCAAACGGAACGACCCTACGTGAGAGTCAGACAGCCCCTGCTTGCTCTTGTGCTACTCGCCGCGTTCCTGGGCGGTTGCGCCAGCCTCGACGTACATCGTGTACCGAGCCAGGCGCTGCCGGCTTCAGACTCCGCATTCGGCCGCTCGGTCCAGGCACAGGCCGCGCCTTACAAGGGACAATCGGGCTTCCGCCTGCTATCGGACAGCACCGAGGCCTTCACCGCCCGCGCCGAACTGATCCGCAATGCCCAAAGCAGCCTCGATTTGCAGTATTACATCGTGCACGACGGCATTAGCACGCGCATGTTGATCGAGGAATTGCTCAACGCCGCCGACCGAGGCGTGCGGGTGCGGGTACTGCTTGATGACACGACCAGCGACGGCCTGGACCGCGTCATTGCCACCCTCGCCGCGCACCCGCAGATCCAGATCCGCGTGTTCAATCCGCTGAACCTGGGCCGCAGTACGGGGGTGACACGTACCGCTGGCCGACTGCTCAACCTGTCGCAACAGCATCGACGCATGCATAACAAGTTGTGGCTGGCCGACAGCAGCATGGCCATCGTCGGCGGGCGAAATCTGGGGGATGAGTATTACGATGCCGAGCCCAACATGAATTTCACTGACATCGACTTGCTCGGTGTCGGCCCGGTTGCCGAGCAACTCGGGCACAGTTTCGACCAATACTGGAACAGTGCCCTGAGCAAGCCGATCGACGAATTCCTGTCGAGCAAACCCACCTCCCGCGACCTGGAAAACACCCGCACCCGACTGGAAGAGTCCCTGGCGGAAACCCGCAAACAGAATCATGCGCTCTACCAACACTTGATGACCTTCGCCACCCATCCGCGCCTGGACATCTGGCGCCGCGAACTGATCTGGGCCTGGAACCAGGCATTGTGGGATGCACCGAGCAAGGTACTGGCCAAGGGCGAGCCCGATCCGCAGTTGCTGCTGACCACACAATTGGCGCCTGAACTCGACGGCGTCCGCAAAGAGCTGATCATGATTTCGGCTTATTTCGTGCCTGGCCAACCGGGGCTGGTGTACCTGACCGGGCGCGCCGATGCCGGCGTTTCGGTGCGTTTGCTGACCAATTCACTGGAAGCCACGGACGTTCCCGCGGTTCACGGCGGATACGCACCCTATCGCAGGGCATTGCTGGAACACGGCGTAAAGCTGTACGAATTGCGTCGCCAACCTGGCGAGGAAGGCGGCAGCGGTAGCGGGCCGCATCTGTTTTCCAGCAGCTCCTATCGCGGCTCTGATTCCAGCCTGCACAGCAAGGCGATGATCTTCGACCAGCAGAAATCCTTTATCGGCTCGTTCAATTTCGATCCGCGCTCAGTGCTGTGGAACACCGAGGTCGGCGTGCTGGTGGACAGCCCGGAATTGGCTGCACGGGTCCGCGAACTGGCGCTGCAGGGCATGGCGCCAGCCCTGAGCTATCAAGTGGAGCTGGAGAACGGTCAGATTGTCTGGAGCACAGAGGACGACGGAAAAATGCACACCCTGACCAAGGAGCCAGGGAGCTGGTGGCGCCGTTTCAATGCGTGGCTGAGCAATACGGTTGGGCTGGAGCGGATGTTGTAGCCTCCTCAAAAGGTCGCAACCCTGTAGGAGCTGCCGAAGGCTGCGATCTTTTGATCTTTTGATCTAAGCCGGCTGCACCGCACCAAACGCCCCTTGCCGCGACACCACGATCAACACACCCAAGGCCCCGACCGCCATCAGCAACGGCAACGCATGGCCGCTGATCCACTGGCTGCCGGCGCCCGCCAGCAGCGGCCCGACCAGGCAACCAATGCCCCACAGCTGTGCGATGTGCGCGTTGGCCCGCACCAGCGCATCGTCGCGATAACGCTCGCCGATCAGAATCAGTGACAGGGTGAACAAACCGCCGGCACTGGCACCAAACAAGACCCACAGCGGCCAGATCAGCAGCGTATCGATCAGCATCGGAATTGCCAGGCTCGACACCAGCAAGACGACAGCGCAGCCGGTAAACAACGCCCGGCGCGACAAGCGATCGGCCAACGCACCAATCGGCAATTGCAGCACCGCATCACCGACCACCACCGTACTGACCATCGCCAGGGCGATCTCCGTGGTGAAACCCTGGCGCAGGCAATAGACCGGCAACAGGGTCAGAATCATCGCCTCGAACGCGGCGAACAGCGACACCGCCCAGGCAATCGCCGGCAGGCCACGACAGAAAGCGAGCAAATCACTCAAGGTCACGCTGCTGGCTTCGCTGCTCGGTGCGCCACTGCGGCCCAGCAACAGGAACGGAGCCGCCATCAGCAAACCGACACCTACCCAAAAGCCATAATCGTGTTCGGTACCGAGAAAGCCCAGCAGCACCGGGCCGGCCAGCTGACTCAGCGCATAGCTGCTGCCATACAGCGCCACCAGCCGCCCGCGCCACTCCTCGACCACCAATTGATTGATCCAGCTTTCACCGATGATGAATACGAGGGTCAGGATCACCCCGATCATCAACCGCAGCACCAACCAGACCGGATAACTCGGCAACAGCGCCAGCAATCCGATCGAAACCGCCCCGGCCCACAGGCACAGGCGCATCAGATTGGCGGTACCGAATCGCGCCGCCAGATGGCTGGAGATTTTCGCGCCCAACAGGACGCCGATGGCCGGCATCGCGGCCATGACGCCAATGGCAAACGAGCCATAGCCCCAGCTTTCAAGGCGAAACGACACCAGCGGCATGCTGACGCCCAGGGCCAGGCCGACACTCAGGACAGATGCCAATACGGCGAAATAAGTCGCCCAACGCATGTTCCACGCTCCTGTGGATTGATTTTTACTTCAGGACACACAAAACAAATGTGGGAGCGGGCTTGCTCGCGAAGAGGCCATCACATCCAACATCAATGTTGGCTGATACACCGCCTTCGCGAGCAAGCCCGCTCCCACAAGGGATCTGCGTCGTTCGGGAGGCCTGCTACTGGGCAGGCCTCCCTCACGAGCTTACAACTTGATCCAGGTCGCCTTCAGCTCGGTGTACTTGTCGAACGCATGCAGGGACTTGTCACGACCGTTGCCGGATTGCTTGAAGCCACCGAACGGAGCGGTCATGTCGCCGCCATCGTACTGGTTGACCCACACGCTACCGGCACGCAGTGCGCGGGCGGTGAGGTGAGCCTTGGAAATGTCGGCAGTCCAGACCGCAGCGGCCAGGCCGTACGGCGTGTCGTTGGCGATCGCGATGGCTTCTTCGGCGCTGTCGAATGCGATGACCGACAGTACCGGGCCGAAAATTTCTTCCTGGGCGATTTTCATCGCATTGCTCACGCCGTCGAAAATCGTCGGCTCAACGTAAGTGCCGCCAGTTTCCTGGAGGGTACGCTTGCCACCGGCCACCAGCTTGGCGCCGCCGGCATGGCCGGACTCGATGTAGGACAGCACGGTGTTCATCTGCTGGGTATCGACCAGCGCGCCAACATTGGTCGCCGGATCCAGCGGGTTGCCCGGCTTCCAGGTTTTCAGCGCCTCGATCACCAGCGGCAGGAATTTATCCTTGATCGAACGCTCCACCAGCAGGCGCGAACCGGCGGTGCAGACTTCGCCCTGGTTGAAAGCGATGGCGCCAGCAGCGGCTTCGGCAGCTTCCTGCAGGTTCGGCGCATCGGCGAAGACGATGTTCGGGCTCTTGCCGCCGGCTTCGAGCCAGACGCGCTTCATGTTCGACTCGCCGGAGTAGATCAGCAGTTGCTTGGCGATTTTGGTAGAGCCGGTGAACACCAGGGTGTCGACGTCGTTGTGCAGGGCCAGAGCCTTGCCGACGGTGTGGCCGTAACCTGGCAGCACGTTCAACACGCCTTTCGGAATGCCGGCTTCGACGGCCAGAGCGGCGATGCGAATGGCAGTCAGCGGCGATTTTTCCGACGGTTTGAGGATCACCGAGTTACCGGTGGACAGCGCAGGACCCAGTTTCCAGCACGCCATCATCAGCGGGAAGTTCCACGGCACGATGGCCCCGACCACGCCGACCGGCTCACGGGTCACCAGACCCAATTGATCGTGCGGGGTGGCGGCGACTTCGTCGTAGATCTTGTCGATGGCTTCGCCGCTCCAGCTCAGGGCTTGCGCCGCGCCAGGGACGTCGATGTACAGGGAGTCGCTGATCGGCTTGCCCATGTCCAGGGTTTCAAGCAGCGCCAGCTCTTCGGCGTGCTGTTTGAGCAGGCCGGCGAAACGGATCATGGTGGCTTTGCGCTTGGTCGGCGCCAGGCGCGACCAGACACCGGAATTGAACGTGGCGCGGGCGTTTTCCACGGCGCGCTGGGCATCGGCGGCGTCACAGCTGGCAATCCTGCCCAGCAGACGGCCATCGACCGGGCTGATGCACTCGAAGGTCTCGGCGGAAACGGCGTCGGTGTATTCGCCATTGATATAGGCGCGGCCTTCGATTTTCAGATCGCGGGCACGTTGTTCCCAGTCGGCACGGGTCAGGGTGGTCATGCGAGTGTCCTCCTCTTATTGATACGACACCCGCGTTCTTCGCGGGCGCTGTCAGGAATTCTGCCCGGCCAGCCTGCTTTTCGGCCCAAGGCATCCACCACCCTAAACCAGCCGCACATGAAGTTTCAATATATTTGACATAACGCCGGCAAACGGCCTTGCGATGTTCATTTTAATAAACATAGACTTTGGGCTCATCAACCAACCGCGCCGCAATCACGGGGAGATAACAACAATGAACATCCAGAACGTCGTCGACTTCAGCCAGGCCACCACCGCCGCCGAGCGCTACCGCCCGGACCCGACCAAAGTGCTCAAGGGCGACCCGGAACAAGCGGTGTACAACCACTACAACAGCCCTTGTGGTCAGTTGAATGCGGGTGTGTGGGAAGGTGAAGTCGGACAGTGGACGGTGAATTTCACCGAGCACGAGTACTGTGAGATCCAACAGGGAGTTTCAGTGCTGCGTGACAACGACGGCAATGCCAAGACCCTGCGCGCAGGCGATCGCTTTGTGATCCCGGCAGGTTTTCGCGGCACCTGGGAAGTGCTGGAGCCGTGCCGCAAGATCTACGTGGCATTTGAACAGAAGGCCTGAAGAATATCGCTGTCCGGGTCGACGCTATCGCGAGCAAGCTCGCTCCCACAGGGATCTGTGGTGACCACAAAACCTGTGGGAGCGAGCCTGCTCGCGAAGGGGCCCTGACAGGCACTGCATAATCCACAGACAACAAAAAAGGCCCGTATCTCGCGATACGGGCCTTTTTCGTAAGAGAGAAAAATCAATTACTTGATTTTGCCTTCTTTGTAGATCACGTGCTTGCGAACAACCGGATCATATTTCTTGATCTCGATTTTGTCCGGGGTAGTACGCTTGTTCTTGTCGGTAGTGTAGAAGTGACCAGTACCGGCGCTCGAAATCAAACGAATCAATTCACGCATGATTAGCTCCCTTAAACCTTGCCATCGCGGCGAAGTTCGGCCAGCACGACAGTGATGCCACGCTTGTCGATGATACGCATGCCTTTGGCAGATACGCGCAGACGCACAAAACGTTTCTCTTCTTCAACCCAGAAGCGGTGATGCTGCAGGTTCGGCAGGAAACGACGACGGGTTTTGTTGTTTGCGTGGGAAATGTTATTCCCGGTTACCGGACCCTTACCGGTAACTTGACATACTCTAGACATGCCTCAGCCCTCTAAAACCACATGCCCAACCCGGCATGGGTTGGCCGCTTAATCTCTCAGTCATTTGGCGCCAGGCGCCGCGTTTCTTTAGAGGTCTTACCGGCTACACCTACAGTGAAGGAACCGGGCCCCTAGAAAAGAGCGCTGCTTTATACCAGAAAGACTGGAGAGCAACAACATTCAGTGTGCGTTGAATTCACAAAATCCCCGTTTTCCGGGCTCCGAGCGCTTTGGACAAAGGCTATCGCCGATGGCGACCGCTCGTCGCAGAGAATCGGGCATTGGGCCAATCAAGGGGGTTTCTCAACCGCTGCACAGCAAAACAGTCGCCTATAGTCCTCTCAAAATGAAAAAGGGGATAGTCATTTGCAAAAGACCCCACTAGGGTAAGTCTTTTCCAGACTGCACTTGCAGATGGGCCTTCGATCTGTAAAGGAAGCCGACCATGCGCCTCGCTGCCCTACCGCTGTTGCTCGCCCCGCTTCTGCTGAGCCCACAAGCCTTTGCCGCCGCCCTGAGCGTCTGCACCGAGGCCAGCCCTGAAGGGTTCGATGTGGTGCAGTACAACTCGCTGACCACCACCAACGCCTCGGCCGACGTGCTGATGAACCGCCTGGTGGATTTCGACACGGCCAGTGGCAAAGTGGTCGCCAGTCTCGCCGACAGCTGGGAAGTCAGCCCCGACGGCCTGATCTACGTCTTCAAGTTGCACCCGCAGGTAAAATTCCATCGCACCGAGTACTTCACCCCAACGCGCGACCTGAACGCCGAGGACGTGATTTTCAGCTTCGACCGCATGCTCGACCCGGCCAATGCGTGGCACAAAGTCGCCCAGAGCGGCTTCCCGCATGCGCAATCGATGCAGTTGCCGGCGCTGATCAAGAAAATCGACGCCCTCGACCCACAGACCGTGCGTTTCACCCTCGACCACGCGGACTCGACCTTCCTGGCGACCCTGAGCATGGGCTTCGCCTCGATCTATTCGGCCGAGTACGCCGACAAGCTGATGAAGGCCGGCACGCCTGAAAAACTCAACAGCCAGCCAATCGGCACGGGGCCGTTCGTGTTCACGCGCTTCCAGAAGGATGCTTCGGTTCGCTATAAAGCCAACCCCGACTACTTCGCCGGCAAACCCTCTGTCGATCCGCTGATCTTTGCCATCACACCGGACGCCAACGTCCGCTTGCAGAAATTGCGTCGCAATGAATGCCAGATCGCCCTGTCGCCCAAGCCCCTTGACGTACAGGAAGCGCTGAAAGAGCCGACCCTGAAAGTCGAAAAGACTGACGCGTTCATGACCGCATTCGTCGGCATCAACAGCCAGCATCCACCGCTGGACAAGCCAGAAGTGCGTCAGGCCATCAACCTTGCCTTCGACAAGGCCAATTACATCAAAGCCGTGTTCGAAGACACCGCCGAAGCGGCCAATGGTCCGTACCCGCCGAACACCTGGAGCTATGCGAAAAGCCTTCCGGGGTATCCGCATGACGTCGAGAAGGCCAAGGCGCTGATGGCCAAGGCCGGGTTCAAGGAAGGCTTCCAGACCACCATCTGGACCCGCCCTTCCGGCAGCCTCCTCAACCCCAACCCGAGCCTCGGCGCTCAACTGCTCCAGTCTGACCTGGCGGAAATCGGCATCCAGGCCGAAATCCGGGTGATCGAATGGGGCGAGCTGATCCGCCGCGCCAAGGCCGGTGAACACGACCTGCTGTTCATGGGCTGGGCCGGTGACAACGGCGATCCGGACAACTTCCTCACGCCGCAGTTTTCCTGCGCCGCGGTCAAGTCAGGCACCAACTTCGCCCGCTATTGCAATGCGGACCTGGACAAGCTGATCAGCGCCGGCAAGACCACCGGCGAGCAGGGCGTGCGCACCAAGCTCTACGAACAGGCGCAGGCGCAGATCCAGCAACAGGCGCTGTGGTTGCCCCTGGCCCACCCGACGGCCTTCGCGCTGACGCGCAAGGATGTCGAGGGGTATTCGGTCAGCCCGTTCGGGCGGCAGGACTATTCCAAGGTCAACCTCAAATAATCCGCCCCACTACAAAACCCTGTGGGAGCGGGCTTGCTCGCGAAGAGGGAGTGTCAGTCGCCATCAATGCTGACTGATTCACCGCTTTCGCGAGCAAGCCCGCTCCCACATGGGTTTCGCTTCTACGGTCCCTACATCCACCCATACTCAGCCATCGACAACGGATCGCCATCGCCAATGATGAAATGGTCGAGCACCCGCACATCAATCAATTCCAGCGCCTCTTGCAGACGCTTGGTCAGCACCCGGTCGGACTGACTGGGGTCACTGTTGCCCGATGGATGGTTGTGACAGAGGATCAATGCCGCTGCGTTGTTGGCCAAGGCGCGCTTGACCACCTCTCGCGGATGAACGCTGGTGTTGTCAATGGAGCCGCGAAACAGCGTCTCAAACGCCAGTACCTGATGCCTGGAATCGAGAAACAGGCAACCAAACACCTCGTGTGGCTCATGGCGCAGCATTGATTTCAGGTACTCGCGAACCGCTTGCGGACTCTCAAGTGCCGGTTTCTGACGCGCCCGCTCGGCCAGATGGCGCCTGCTCATTTCTTGCGCAGCCTGCAACTGTGCAAATTTCGCCGGCCCCAGCCCCAACTGCTTGCTGAACGCTTCCTGATCGGCCTCAAGCAGCAAACGCAGGCTGCCAAACTGATTCAACAGGTGTCGTGCCAAATCCACAGCGCTTTTACCGACCACGCCCGTCCGTAAAAATATCGCCAGTAATTCGGCGTCCGAAAGGCTTCCCGAGCCCTGTTCAAGCAACCTCTCCCGCGGCCGTTCCGCCGCTGGCCAATCGCGAATACTCATAACACCTCCCTGTCTGTGGGCGCCGCTGTTCCGTAGCGGTCGCTGTGATATCGTAGCCCATCTTTTTTGCGGGCGAATTCACCCTGGGGAGGGGGTTTCGCCACGTATGTCACCAACGAATTGAAAGGCAGGCCTATGCAGCGGCTGTATCGGAAACGCATTGTTCTGGGCGTCGGCGGCGGTATCGCTGCCTACAAGAGCGCCGACCTGGTTCGCCGCCTGATCGACCAGGGCGCCGAAGTGCGCGTGGTCATGACCCGTGGCGGCGCAGAGTTCATCACCCCGTTGACCATGCAGGCCCTGTCCGGGCACCCGGTCCATCTGGACCTGCTGGACCCGGCGGCCGAAGCGGCCATGGGCCACATCGAACTGGCGAAATGGGCCGACCTGGTGCTGATCGCCCCCGCCACGGCGGATCTGATTGCCCGCCTGGCCCAAGGCATTGCCGATGACCTGCTGACCACGCTGGTGCTGGCCACCGACGCGGTGGTCGCCGTTGCCCCGGCCATGAACCAGGCCATGTGGCGCGATCCGGCGACCCAGGCCAACCTGCAAACCCTCGAAAGCCGCGACATCAAGGTCTTCGGCCCGGCCTCCGGCAGCCAGGCCTGCGGCGACGTCGGCCTGGGGCGCATGCTCGAAGCCCTTGAACTGGCTCAGTGCGCCGCTGACTGTTTCCAGCGCCAGGCCCTGACCGGCAAGCACGTACTGATCACCGCCGGCCCGACCCAGGAAAACATCGACCCGGTGCGCTACATCACCAACCACAGCTCCGGGAAAATGGGCTTTGCCCTGGCCGAAGCCGCCGTGGAAGCCGGTGCCCGCGTGACCCTGATCACCGGCCCGGTGCACTTGCCGACCCCGGATCGCGTCACTCGCATCGACGTGGTCAGTGCCCGCGACATGCTCGCCGCCTGCGAAGCAGCCATCCCTTGCGATCTGTTCATCGCCTCGGCAGCCGTCGCGGACTACCGCCCGGAAGTCGTCGCCCCGCAGAAACTCAAGAAAGATCCTACGAACGGCGACGGCTTGTTGCTACAGATGGTGCGTAACCCGGACATCCTGGCCACCATCGCCACCCGCCCCGACCGCCCGTTCAGTGTCGGTTTCGCCGCCGAGACCGAACACCTGCTCGATTACGCTGCGCGCAAGTTGAAAGACAAGAACCTCGATTTGATCGTCGCCAACGACGTCGCCAACCCGAGCATTGGCTTCAACAGCGAAGAAAACGCCTGCAGCGTCATCGATCGTGAGCTTCACGCCACACTTTTCGCCCAGACCAGCAAGAGCAAGATTGCTCGCCAGCTGATCACTTTTATCGCCGAACGTCTGAACCAGGTTTAATTTACATGCACGCTTTGCAAGCCAAGATCCTCGACCCCCGCATCGGCACCGAATTCCCGCTGCCGCAATACGCCACACCGGGCTCCGCCGGCCTCGACCTGCGCGCCATGCTGGAGCAGGACACCGTGATCAAGCCGGGTGAAACCGTGCTGATCCCTACCGGCCTGTCGGTCTACATCGGTGACCCGAACCTGGCGGCGCTGATCCTGCCGCGCTCGGGGATGGGCCATAAGCACGGCATCGTGCTGGGCAATCTGGTCGGCCTGATCGACTCCGATTACCAGGGCCCGTTGATGGTCTCCTGCTGGAACCGTGGCCAGACCGAATTCACCATGCCGGTCGGCGAGCGCCTGGCGCAACTGGTGCTGGTGCCGGTGGTGCAGGCTCACTTCGAGATGGTTGACGAGTTTGTTGAAACCGAGCGCGGCACTGGCGGTTTCGGCCATACCGGTACCCGTTGATAGAGATCCATCGTGGCGAGGGAGCTTGTTCCCTCGCCACAAAATTCAAATTGTCATCTGCAACGTTTAGCACCGAAAATCAAGGCATTGCCCGGCCAAACCCTTGCCGTCAGGGGCGTCATGGCCCTTTCACACCACGAACTCTCTGTGGAAAACGCCGTCATACCCTTCAGTTTGAACCTGTCGCCGAATGACTCGGCGGCCTGTCCAGCCACTTTCGAGATGGAGCATTTCCACAGATGAACACCCCGGCCAAAATTGCACCCAAGTTCCCTGACAGCATCTTCCGCGCCTACGACATCCGCGGCACCGTCCCGGAATTCCTGAACGCCGAGACCGCTTACTGGATTGGCCGCGCCGTCGGCTCCCAAAGCCTGGCCCAGGGCGAGCCAAATGTGTCCGTCGGTCGCGACGGTCGCTTGTCCGGTCCGGAGCTGGTCGCGCAATTGATCAAAGGCATCGCCGACAGCGGCTGCCACGTCAGCGATGTCGGCCTGGTCCCGACGCCGGCGCTGTACTACGCCGCCAACGTGCTGGCCGGCAAATCCGGTGTGATGCTCACCGGCAGCCACAACCCGTCGAACTACAACGGCTTCAAGATCGTCATTGCCGGCGACACCCTGGCCAACGAACAGATCCAGGCCCTGCACGACCGCCTCAAGACCAACAACCTGAGCAGCGGCCAGGGGAGCATCACCCAGGTCGAAATCCTCGAGCGCTACACCACCGAAATCGTCCAGGACATCAAGCTGGCCCGTCGCCTGAAAGTGGTTGTCGATTGCGGCAACGGCGCGGCCGGCGTGATTGCCCCGCAGCTGATCGAAGCGCTGAACTGCGAAGTCATCCCGCTGTTCTGCGAAGTCGACGGCAACTTCCCGAACCACCACCCGGACCCGGGCAAGCCTGAAAACCTCGTCGACCTGATCGCCAAGGTCAAGGAAACCAATGCCGACATCGGCCTGGCCTTCGACGGCGACGGCGACCGCGTCGGCGTGGTGACCAACACCGGCAGCATCGTCTATCCGGATCGCCTGCTGATGCTGTTCGCCCGCGACGTCGTAGCGCGCAATCCAGGCGCCGAGATCATCTTCGACGTCAAATGCACCCGACGCCTGATCCCGCTGATCAAGGAATACGGCGGCCGGTCGTTAATGTGGAAGACCGGTCACTCGCTGATCAAAAAGAAAATGAAACAATCCGGCGCCCTGCTGGCTGGCGAAATGAGCGGGCACATCTTCTTCAAGGAGCGCTGGTTCGGTTTCGACGACGGCATCTACAGCGCCGCGCGGTTGCTGGAGATCCTCAGCAAGGAAAAATCCTCGGCGGAAGAGCTGTTCGCAACCTTCCCGAACGATATTTCTACGCCGGAAATCAATATCCATGTGACCGAAGAGAGCAAATTCAGCATCATTGATGCACTGCACGACGCACAGTGGGGCGCAGGCGCCGACCTGACCACCATTGACGGCGTGCGAGTCGACTACGCCAAAGGCTGGGGCCTGGTACGCGCATCCAACACCACACCGGTGCTGGTGCTGCGTTTCGAGGCCGATGACGAGGCTGAATTGCAGCGCATCAAGGACGTTTTCAAAGTCCAGTTGAAGCGCGTTGCACCTGATCTCCAACTACCGTTCTGATTCACCCGGAGCCCTGAATGACCCTCGAACGCGAAGCCGCCGCCAACACCGCCAAGGTCCTGTCCGAAGCGTTGCCTTATATCCGCCGATACGTCGGCAAGACACTGGTGATCAAATACGGCGGCAACGCGATGGAAAGCGAGGAGCTGAAAACCGGCTTCGCCCGCGACATCGTGCTGATGAAGGCCGTGGGCATCAACCCGGTGGTGGTTCACGGCGGCGGCCCGCAAATCGGTGACCTGCTCAAGCGCCTGTCGATCGAGAGTCATTTCGTCGACGGCATGCGCGTCACCGACGCCGCGACCATGGACGTGGTGGAAATGGTCCTCGGCGGCCAGGTCAACAAGGACATCGTCAACCTGATCAACCGCCACGGCGGCAGCGCCATCGGCCTGACCGGTAAAGACGCCGAGCTGATTCGTGCGAAGAAGCTCACCGTCACCCGCCAGACCCCGGAGATGACCACCCCGGAAATCATCGACATCGGCCATGTGGGCGAAGTGGTCGGGATCAATACCGACTTGCTGAACCTGTTGGTCAAAGGCGATTTCATCCCGGTGATCGCGCCCATCGGCGTCGGCGCCAACGGTGAGTCGTACAACATCAACGCTGACCTGGTGGCCGGTAAAGTCGCCGAGGCGTTGAAGGCCGAGAAGCTGATGCTGCTGACCAACATCGCCGGCCTGATGGACAAGTCGGGCAAGGTCCTGACCGGTCTGACGACTCAACAGGTCGACGAACTGATCGCCGATGGCACCATCTACGGCGGCATGCTGCCGAAGATCCGTTGCGCACTGGAAGCGGTCCAGGGCGGCGTGGGCAGCTCGTTGATCATCGACGGTCGTGTGCCGAACGCGATCCTGCTGGAAATCTTCACCGATACCGGCGTGGGCACCCTGATCAGCAATCGCAAGCGTCACTAAGCGATAGCGCAATGAAAAAGACCCCGCTCAGCCTGGCTGAGCGGGGTCTTTTTTTGCCTGCAAATCCACCCCTTGTAGGAGCTGCCGAAGGCTGCGATCTTTTGATTTTGCTTTTAAAAAAGATCAAAAGATCGCAGCCTTCGGCAGCTCCTACAGGGGTTTGTCGTTACACGCCGAACTGGGCGCGGTAGGCTTCGACGGCTGGCAGGTGCTGCTTGAGCTGCGGATCATCCGCCAGGAATTCCAGTACCTGGTTCAGCGAAACGATGCTGATGACCGGGATGCCGAAGTCACGCTCGACCTCCTGGATCGCCGACAACTCGCCATTGCCGCGCTCCTGACGGTTCAGGGCGATCAGCACGCCGGCGGCCTTGGCTCCGTCCTGGGAGGCGATGATCTGCATCACTTCACGGATGGCTGTACCGGCGGTGATCACGTCGTCGATGATCAGCACTTCGCCGGTCAACGGTGCGCCGACCAGGCTGCCGCCTTCGCCGTGGGCCTTGGCTTCCTTGCGGTTGAAGCACCATGGCAGGTCACGGTTGTGATGTTCGGCCAGGGCCACGGCCGTAGTCGCCGCCAACGGGATGCCTTTGTAGGCCGGGCCAAACAGCACGTCGAACGCAATGCCGCTCTCGGCAATGGCAGCGGCGTAGAAACGTCCCAGCTGCGCCAGGGCCGAACCCGAGTTGAACAGCCCTGCATTGAAGAAGTAAGGACTGGTGCGCCCGGACTTCAGGGTGAACTCACCGAAGCGCAAAACGCCGCGATCGATGGCAAAACGGATGAAATCGCGCTGATACGCTTGCATGAAAAACCCCAAATACCACGGATTTAGCTAATTAGCTTGACGCCGTGTATCATACACGCACGCGATTTTTGGGGCCATTTATGCGGATCATCAGTGTGAACGTCAATGGTATTCAGGCTGCAGTCGAGCGTGGTTTGCTCAGTTGGCTGCAGGCACAGAATGCCGACGTCATCTGCCTGCAGGACACCCGCGCCTCCGCCTTTGAACTGGACGATCCAGCCTTCCAACTGGATGGATACTTCCTTTATGCCTGCGATGCCGAAGTCCCCGCCCAAGGTGGCGTGGCTTTGTATTCGCGGCTGCAACCGAAGGCTGTCATCAGCGGTCTCGGTTTCGAGACGGCCGACCGCTACGGGCGCTACCTGCAAGCCGATTTCGACAAGGTCAGCATCGCGACCTTGCTGCTCCCTTCGGGGCAGAACGGCGATGAAGACTTGAACCAGAAGTTCAAGCTAATGGACGACTTCGCCCGTTATCTGGATAAACAGCGGCGCAAACGTCGCGAGTACATCTATTGTGGCTCGCTGTACGTGGCGCAACAGAAGCTGGATATCAAGAACTGGCGCGATAGCCAGCAATCTCCGGGTTTCCTGGCGCCTGAACGCGCCTGGATGGACGAGATTGTCGGCAACATGGGCTATGTCGACGCCCTGCGCGAAGTCAGCCGCGAAGGCGACCAGTACAGCTGGTGGCCGGATAACGAACAGGCGGAGATGCTCAACCTCGGTTGGCGCTTCGACTATCAGTTGCTGACCCCGGGCCTGCGCCGTTTCGTACGCAGTGCACGTCTGCCACGCCAGCCGCGGTTCTCGCAACACGCGCCGTTGATCGTGGACTACGACTGGACGCTGACCATCTGAGGCGTCGTTTCGCAGACGCCCAGGCCAGTCAAAAAAAATGCCCGTATCGCAAGATACGGGCATTTTTTATGGGGCAAGCCGGCTGAACTTCAGACAGCGACGAAAAATGGCAGCGCCAGGAACAACTTGATCACGATGACGTTAATGATGTCGATGAAGAATGCGCCCACCATTGGCACCACCAGAAATGCAATCTGCGAAGGTCCGTAGCGCTGTGTCACGGCCTGCATATTAGCAATGGCTGTTGGCGTGGCACCCAGCCCGAAACCGCAATGTCCTGCCGACAGCACTGCCGCATCGTAGTTGCTCCCCATTATTCTGAACGTCACGAATATCGCAAACAGCGCCATGACGACTGTTTGCACAGCCAGAATGATAAAGATCGGCAACGCCAGCGATGCCAGGTCCCAGAGTTTGAGGGACATCAGGGCAATTGCCAGGAACAGCGACAAGCTTACATTCCCCAGTACCGAGACTTCGCGCTCAAACACCTGATACAAGCCAAGTGCCGAAAGCCCGTTGCGCAGAACAACACCGACGAACAATACACAAACGAAAGTCGGCAACTCGAATGCACTGCCGAGCAACAGCCCATTGAGAAGATTACCCGCCAGCAAGCTGACGGCGATCAGCGCGAGTGTCTCGATAAACGAGAAAGGCGTGATCGAGCGCTCCTTGTTCGGTTGCTCAAAGCCCTTCGGCGCGCGCGGCTTCGCTTGCTCAACGCAACCGGGTACCTGTACTCGCTTGATCAACAAGCGGGCGACCGGCCCACCAATCAGACCGCCCAGCACCAGGCCGAAGGTCGCAGAGGCCATCGCAAGCTCGGAAGCCGAAGCCAGGCCGTATTTCTCGCTGAATGTCGCGCTCCAGGCAGCGCCTGTGCCGTGACCGCCCGCCAGGGTCACCGAGCCTGTCAGCAGGCCCATCAGAGGATCAAGCCCCAGCAGGCTGGCAAGACCGATGCCCATGGCATTCTGGACCAGCAGAAGCCCGCTGACCGCAAGAATGAAAATCCCCACGACGCGCCCGCCCTTCTTCAGGCTGGCGAAGTCGGCGCTCAAGCCAATGGTGGCGAAAAACGCCAGCATCAAGGGGGTCTGCAACGAAGTGTCGAACCGGACTTGAACATCGAAGCTGCGCAAGGCCAGGAGAACCAGGGCAACCACCAGGCCACCCGCTACAGGTTCGGGGATATTGTAGGCGCGTAGAAAACCAACACGTGTGACAAGCCCGCGACCCAATAACAGCACCAGGGAGGCGGCGACTAATGTCCCATAAAAATCAAGCTGAATCATTTTGCACTTATTCTTGGATATATATTCAGGGGCGAACTTTTTACCTGGACACGCCTCTTGAACAGGTTGAATTTCTCAACACTGATTGATGGTGAATTCAAGGACCTTCAATGGTCTGAATATATCAAAATATTTCTTGAAATATTTCGTGGGGGCAACTTTATCAATCACCCTGACTTATTGCCAAGCACAAGGGCAATATTGACAGTGTACAGTTGTGACTAAAAATGTATTAACTCAGCAGTACTTGCCACAATAGTTGTTACAACTAGAAAACATTACAACTTGAAACATTTATTTGATGTGACAAACGAAAATGCCCCGAATTATCGGGGCATTTGCTTATTACCTTGGCTGACGCTGCTTCTGCTTTGCTTCTGTGGATGCGAGCACGCTCGCTCCTGCAAGTGAAGATTGATCGTTATTTGATCAATCGCCAGGTAAACGGGTACCGGTAAGGAAACCCTTCATTGGCTTTCACCCCGGCAATGATCGTCAGCACCAGCGCACCTATCGCCACCAGTCCGAACAGGAAGAACCCGATGATCACCACCATCAGCAGGAAGCAGATGGCCGAGGCAATGGCGACGGTGATCTGGAAGTTCAAAGCCTCCTTGCCCTGAGCGTCAATGAACGGGTCCATCTCGCGCTTCATTTGCCAGAGAATCAGCGGACCGATCAGCGTGCCGAACGGAATCCAGATCCCCAGCAAGGCGGACAGGTGACAGAACATCGCCCACTGACGCACCTCCTGGCTCGGCGTGGGCAGCGGCAGTTGTTCATCACTCATGGTGTCCTCCTTGCCTGGAGCGGTCCGGTCAGTCGGCCAATGCGGCCTTTTGCAGTTCGAAGATCTCGTTCATGCCTTTCTTCGCCAGTTCCAGCATGGCGTTCAGCTCTTCAGGCTGGAACGGCGCGCCTTCGGCAGTACCCTGGACTTCGATGAAACCGCCGGCACTGGTCATCACCACGTTCAGGTCGGTTTCGGCGGCCGAGTCTTCCAGGTAGTCGAGGTCGAGCACAGGCTCACCCTTGTACATGCCCACGGAAACAGCAGCGATCATCTGCTTGACCGGGTCGCCGCCTTTCAGGCCGCCACGCTTCTTGATCACTTTCAAGGCATCGATCAGCGCGACCATGGAACCGGTGATCGACGCCGTACGGGTGCCACCGTCTGCCTGGATCACGTCGCAGTCGACGTACAGGGTGACGTCGCCCAGCTTGGTCATGTCCAGCGCCGCGCGCAGGGAACGGCCGATCAGACGCTGGATTTCCAGGGTACGGCCGCCTTGCTTGCCACGGCTGGCTTCACGTTGGTTACGCTCGCCAGTGGCACGTGGCAGCATGCCGTACTCGGCGGTCAGCCAGCCCTGGCCCTGGCCTTTCAGGAAACGCGGTACGCCCGGTTCAACGCTGACGGTGCAGATGACCTTGGTATCACCGAACTCGACCAGCACAGAACCCTCGGCGTGTTTGGTGTAGTTGCGGGTGATGCGGATCGAGCGGAGCTGATCGGCAGCGCGACCACTTGGACGTATCATAGGGAATACCTGTACTGGGGACGGAAAACTGCGGAGCATTATAGAGCCGACGGCCGCCCCTGGGCACTTCTAAAAAAATCCGCCGACGACCGAAGGCTCTGCACTGCACGCCGGCGCAGGCCTGCCGCTCTTTGTCACACCCTGTGTTTGGGCGCATCCGCGCCACTGCGCTACAATCCTGCGCCTTTGCTGCCAGTCGGCTTTAATTCATTGATATCGGATTCCCGGAACCACGGTTCTGCGCCGATCTGCCTTGCGAGGTACCGCCATGGTGCACAGCATGACCGCCTTCGCCCGCGTCGAAAAAGCCGGCGTCCAGGGCACCCTGAGCTGGGAACTGCGGTCGGTCAACAGCCGCTACCTGGAACCCCACCTGCGCCTGCCGGAGTCCTTTCGCGACCTCGAAGGTGCGGTACGTGAAGCCCTGCGCCAAGGCGTATCGCGGGGCAAGCTCGAATGCACCCTGCGCTTCACCGAAGAAAACACTGGCAAAGCGCTGCAGATCGATCAGGAGCGCGCCGCGCAACTGGTCGCCGCCGCCGAGACCATCGCCGGCCTGATCAAGAACCCGGCCGCGCTGAACCCGCTGGAAGTCCTGGCCTGGCCCGGCGTGCTGGTTGGCGACGCCACCGACCCGCAAGCCTTGAACGCCGAAGCGCTGGCACTGTTCAACCAGGGCCTCAAGGAACTCAAGGCCGGCCGCGAGCGCGAAGGTGCGGAGCTGGCACGGTTGATCAACGAGCGCCTGACCTCCATCGAAGAAGACGTGGTGACCCTGCGCGAACTGGTCCCGCAGATGCTCGCCACCCAGCGCCAGAAAGTCCTCGACCGTTTCGCCGACATGAAGGCCGAGATGGACCCGCAGCGCCTGGAGCAGGAAATGGTCATGCTCGCGCAGAAAAGCGACGTCGCCGAAGAACTGGATCGCCTGAGCACTCACATCATCGAAGTTCGCCGGGTACTCAAATCCGGCGGCGCTGCCGGGCGGCGCCTGGACTTCCTGATGCAGGAACTCAACCGCGAAGCCAACACACTGGGCTCCAAAGCCTTCGACCCGCGCAGCACCCAGGCTGCGGTCAACCTCAAGGTGTTGATCGAGCAGATGCGCGAACAAGTGCAGAATATTGAGTAAGGCTACCCCGACATGACCCACAGCACTGGCACCCTTTACATCATTTCCGCCCCTTCGGGCGCGGGCAAGAGCAGCCTGGTCAAGGCTTTGACCGACGCCAATCCGGAGATCCGCGTCTCAGTCTCCCACACCACCCGTGCCATGCGCCCGGGCGAAGTGGACGGCGTGAACTACAACTTCGTCTCGCGCGAAGAGTTCGTGAAGATGATCGAACACGGCGACTTCCTCGAACGCGCCGAAGTGTTCGGCAATCTCTACGGCACTTCGCAAAGCCACCTTCAGCAGACCCTGGACCAAGGCCACGACCTGATCCTGGAAATCGACTGGCAAGGTGCCGAGCAAGTGCGCAAGCTGATGCCGCAGGCCCGCTCGATCTTCATCCTGCCGCCGTCACTGCAGGCCCTGCACCAGCGCCTGACCAACCGTGGCCAGGACAGCGACGAGATCATTGACGGCCGGATGCGCGAAGCCGTCAGCGAAATGAGCCATTACGTCGACTACGATTACCTGATCATCAACGACGATTTCGCCCACGCACTGCACGACCTGAAGGCGATTTTCCGCGCCAATCAGCTGATCCAGAAGCGTCAGCAGCAGCGTCACGGCAAATTGCTGGCTGAATTGCTCGGTTAATCAGCTCTTCCCAAAACCGCTGCAAGGGCTTTACATTGGCACTTACAGCGCGTTGAAGGGCTTGGTCAAAAAATCAGCGCTTCCCTAATCGCTGGTGATTTTTTAAACTGTTGAGTCCGCTCGCCCATCCGGGCAGCGCGCATATTGCATTTGCTACGAGGAAGACCATGGCCCGCGTAACCGTTGAAGATTGCCTAGAACACGTGGATAACCGCTTTGAGCTGGTCATGCTCTCTACCAAGCGTGCCCGTCAACTGGCCACCGGCGGCAAAGAGCCGAAAGTAGCATGGGAAAACGACAAGCCTACCGTCGTCGCCCTGCGCGAAATCGCTGAAGGCCTGATCGACTACGCAGCTATCGCCGAAGCCGAAATCGTTGAAGATGAACCGCTTTTTGCTGCATTCGAGGACGAGTCCAACGAGGCCGTCTAAGCCTATGCCTGGTCGACGTAGCACGGCGCGGGAACACAGCTTACGGCAGGAGACATCATGCCGAGCATAGACGCCCTCGCCGATCGCTTATCGACCTACCTCGGCAATGACCAGGTCAACCTGGTCCGCCGAGCGTATTTCTACGCCGAACAAGCCCACGACGGCCAACGCCGCCGTAGCGGCGAGGCGTACGTCACGCACCCACTCGCGGTGGCGAATATTCTTGCCGACATGCACATGGACCATCAGAGCCTGATGGCCGCCATGCTGCATGACGTGATCGAAGACACCGGTATTGCCAAGGAAGCGCTGCAAGCGCAGTTCGGCGAAACCGTGGCCGAACTGGTCGACGGGGTCAGCAAACTGACCCAGATGAACTTCGAGACCAAGGCCGAAGCCCAAGCCGAAAACTTCCAGAAAATGGCCATGGCCATGGCCCGCGACATTCGCGTGATCCTGGTCAAGCTGGCCGACCGCCTGCACAACATGCGCACCCTGGAAGTGCTGTCCGGCGAAAAACGCCGGCGCATCGCCAAGGAGACCCTGGAAATCTATGCGCCCATCGCCAACCGGCTGGGCATGCACGCCATCCGCATAGAATTCGAAGACCTCGGCTTCAAGGCCATGCACCCGATGCGTTCCGCGCGGATCTACCAGGCCGTCAAGCGCGCCCGGGGCAACCGCAAGGAAATCGTCAACAAGATCGAAGAATCCTTAAGCCACTGCCTGGCCATCGATGGCATCCAGGGCGAGGTCAGCGGTCGCCAGAAACACCTCTACGGCATCTACAAGAAAATGCGCGGCAAGCGTCGGGCCTTCAACGAGATCATGGACGTCTACGCGTTCCGGATCATCGTCGACAAGGTCGATACCTGCTACCGCGTGCTGGGTGCTGTACATAACTTGTACAAGCCACTGCCGGGGCGCTTCAAGGATTACATCGCGATCCCCAAGGCCAACGGCTACCAGTCGCTGCACACCACGCTGTTCGGCATGCACGGTGTTCCGATCGAGATCCAGATCCGTACCCGTGAAATGGAAGAGATGGCCAACAACGGCATCGCCGCCCATTGGCTGTACAAATCCAGCGGCGACGAGCAGCCAAAAGGCACCCATGCCCGCGCCCGCCAGTGGGTCAAGGGCGTGCTGGAAATGCAGCAACGCGCCGGCAACTCGCTGGAATTCATCGAAAGCGTGAAGATCGACCTGTTCCCGGACGAGGTCTACGTGTTCACGCCCAAGGGCCGAATCATGGAGCTGCCCAAGGGCTCCACGGCGGTCGACTTCGCTTACGCGGTGCATACCGACGTGGGTAACAGCTGCATTGCCTGCCGGATCAACCGCCGTCTCGCACCGCTGTCCGAACCGCTGCAAAGCGGCTCCACGGTCGAGATCGTCAGCGCTCCTGGCGCACGGCCGAACCCGGCGTGGCTCAACTTCGTGGTCACCGGCAAGGCGCGCACGCACATCCGCCATGCCCTGAAGCTGCAACGCCGCTCCGAATCCATCAGCCTCGGCGAACGCCTGCTGAACAAGGTCCTCAACGGATTCGACAGCGCGCTGGAGAAAATCCCGGCCGAACGCGTCAAGGCGATGCTCGCCGAGTATCGCCTCGAACTGATCGAGGATTTGCTCGAGGATATCGGCCTGGGCAATCGCATGGCCTATGTGGTCGCCCGCCGCCTGCTCGGCGAAGGCGAACAGCTGCCAAGTCCGGAAGGCCCGCTGGCGATTCGCGGCACCGAAGGCCTGGTACTCAGCTACGCCAAGTGCTGCACACCGATCCCGGGCGACCCGATTGTCGGCCACCTGTCCGCAGGCAAAGGCATGGTCGTGCACCTGGACAACTGCCGCAACATCAGCGAAATCCGCCACAACCCGGAAAAATGCATCCAGCTCTCGTGGGCCAAGGATGTCACCGGCGAATTCAACGTCGAACTGCGCGTCGAACTGGAACACCAGCGCGGCCTGATTGCCCTGCTGGCCAGCAGCGTCAACGCCGCCGACGGCAACATCGAGAAAATCAGCATGGACGAACGCGATGGTCGCATCAGCGTGGTCCAGTTGGTGGTCAGCGTGCACGACCGCGTGCACCTGGCCCGCGTGATCAAGAAACTGCGCGCCTTGACCGGGGTGATCCGCATCACCCGAATGCGTGCTTAAGCCCACTTACAAGGAGTCATTCATGTCCAAGACTGTTATCACCAGCGACAAGGCCCCGGCCGCCATCGGTACTTACTCCCAGGCGATCAAGGCTGGCAACACCGTCTACATGTCGGGCCAGATTCCACTGGACCCAAAAACCATGGAACTGGTTGAAGGCTTCGAAGCCCAGACCGTCCAGGTGTTCGAGAACCTCAAGGCCGTAGCCGAAGCAGCCGGTGGTTCGTTCAAGGACATCGTCAAGCTGAACATCTTCCTCACCGACCTGAGCCACTTCGCCAAGGTCAACGAGATCATGGGCAAGTACTTCGACCAGCCTTACCCTGCCCGCGCCGCCATCGGCGTTGCAGCCCTGCCAAAGGGTTCGCAGGTTGAAATGGATGCCATCCTGGTCATCGAGTAATGTGCACGGCGCAGCCTGGGGCTGCGCCGACTGCTCTGCTGTAAAGAAAGTTTGAAAGGATTCCACCATGCGCAATGCGCTTGCTCTCTCGCTGCTCGCCCTGCTCCTGGGCGGATGTGCCAGCAACCCTGCCGATCGTGATATCAGCGGCACCTGGATCAATCAGGTGGCGATCGATGCTGCCGCCAAAGGCGTCCCCCTGCGTGAAGCGCTCCAGGCCTATGGCCCGAACCTGGAATGGGACATCAACACCAAGGCCGGCCAGGCCCGCTACACCAACGGCTTTGAAAACGTCGAAGGCAAGCTGCAGGGTGAAGAATCCGGCCTCTGGAAAGTCGACTTTTATGGCAGCTCCGGCAGTGAGCTGAAGCGTGATGGCAAACAATTGAGCCAGACCGCGACCGAAAACGAATCAGCCCAGGTCTTCGACCGGGCATTGATCCCGGTACCGGATGGCGCACCGCTTGGCGCCAGCTTCGAACGCGCGCTGTATTCGGCCTACATGGGCGGTAGCTGGAAAGTCGTCAGCGGCCCCGGCGAAGGCGACACCGTACAGTTCCAGCCCGACGGCCAGGTGACCGGCCTGCCGGGTAGTGACCGTTATGCGCTGTGCCTGGCCGGCGACTGTGCCTCGATGAGTGGTGGCAACGACAACATGTGGCTGCAACTCAATGGGCAAGGAAACGCCTGGATCTTTGCGCGCAAGGGCAAAGAGCTGGAGATTTTCCAGACCGTGAACACGGCGCAGGCGGACGAGATGCCTCAGTACATGCCTGGCGATCGCAAGTGGCTGCTGGAAAAACAGTAACCATCTGAAAAGATCGCAGCCTCCGGCAGCTCCTACAGGGTCATGCAAACACCTGTAGGAGCTGCCGAAGGCTGCGATCTTTTTTGTTTTTCAGCGCCCTTCAAGAATCGCCGCATACCCCTCACGGAAGCTCGGATACTTCGGCGTCCAGCCCAAGGCCTTCGCCCGCGCATTACTGCAACGCTTGCTGCCGGTGCGCCGCACGCTTGAATCGTCGTCCCATTCAGTCACGCCCAGATACCCGCGCAACCAGCCCACCACGTCGGCCAGCGCTGCCGGCTCATCATCGACGCCGATGTAGACATCCTCCAGCGCCACGCCACGCCGGTCCGTCTCAAGCAGGCACGCCATCAACCCTGCGGCATCGTCCGCATGTATCCGGTTGGCATACAACGGTGGTTCGACCGCCACGCGATAACCCCGGCGGACCTGAGTCAGCAACCACTCACGCCCCGGGCCGTAGATGCCGGTCAGTCGCACGACACTGGCCGGGATACCGCTCTTGAGCGCGATCTGCTCGGCCTCCAGCATCACACGTCCAGAATAACCGGACGCCACCGTAGACGAACGCTCATCGACCCACTCGCCATCCTGCTGCCCGTAAACACTGCTGCTGGACACGAACAGCAGGCGATTGGGCACCTGACCGTAGTCGTTGAGCCACTCCAGCACATGCTCCAGCCCCTGGACATAGGCAGCACGGTAGCCGGCTTCGTCGTGATCGGTGGCTGCCGCGCAATACACCAGGTAATCCACGGCACCGATCGGCCAAGTGGCCGGGCAGTCTTTGTTGAACAAATCACCGGCAACGCCGATGACGCCCGCGGGCAGGCGAGCAACATCCCGCCGCAGGCCATGAACCTCCCATCCCGCCGCCAGCAGTTGTGTGGCCAGGCGACTGCCGACATCCCCGCAGCCGGCGATCAAAACAGTAGGTGCAGACATCAGAAAACTCCCATCGCAAAGCCACAGACTAGCGCCGGCAACAGACAGGCGGCTAGCAATGCAGGAAAAAAAGAGACGCTATTACTTCTGTTAACAAGAATTACTTGCAATAATACGCCCCACTTTTGTTCTCGGCCCTTCGAGGCCTGGAAGAACATCACCCGTTTTTTCTCTCAGGTCCGGCCAGCATGACACGTAATCAACTCTCCGCTTCGCCAACCAAACGACCTCGCGCCTGGAGCGCGGTGGCCGCCCTGCTCCTCAGCCTGATGCTCGCGCCAGTCGCCGCTTTCGCCGATGCCCAGGCGCCCGCTGCTCCGGCCGCCGCCGCAGCCCCTGCACCGGCTGATCACGCCGCCCCGGCCGTCGCTCCCGCCGCGACCGATCCTGCCCAGGCAGCGCCGACAGAAACCCTGGGTGAAGACGTTCCTGAAGTCCTCGAAGCCGACAACACCCTGGGCATGGCCCATGACCTGTCGCCGTGGGGCATGTACAAGAATGCCGACATCATCGTGAAAATCGTGATGATCGGCCTGGCCATCGCCTCGATCATCACCTGGACCATCTGGATCGCCAAGGGTTTTGAGCTGATGGGCGCCAAGCGTCGCCTGCGCGGTGAAATCGCCCAACTGAAAAAATCCGCCTCCCTCAAGGAAGCCAGCGCCACGGCGGCGAAGGAAGGCACCCTCGCCAACCTGCTGGTGCACGATGCTCTCGAAGAGATGCGCCTGTCGGTCAACAGCCGCGAGAAAGAAGGCATCAAGGAGCGTGTCAGCTTCCGCCTTGAGCGCCTGGTCGCAGCCTGCGGTCGCAACATGAGCAGCGGCACCGGCGTGCTGGCGACCATCGGCTCCACCGCGCCCTTCGTCGGCCTGTTCGGTACCGTGTGGGGCATCATGAACAGCTTCATCGGCATCGCCAAAACCCAGACGACCAATCTCGCCGTCGTCGCTCCCGGCATCGCCGAAGCCCTGCTGGCCACCGCACTGGGCCTGGTTGCAGCGATCCCTGCGGTCGTGATCTACAACGTCTTCGCCCGCTCCATCGCCGGTTACAAGGCCCAGGTGTCCGATGCGTCGGCACAGGTCCTGCTGCTGGTCAGCCGCGACCTCGACCACCAGCCTGAGCGCAGCTCGCAACCGCACATGGTGAAAGTGGGGTAATCGGCCATGGGCCTGCATTTGAAAGAAGGGGCAGACGACGATCTGTCCGAAAACCACGAAATCAACGTCACGCCGTTCATCGACGTGATGCTGGTGCTGTTGATCATCTTCATGGTGGCGGCCCCGCTGGCCACCGTGGACATCAAGGTCGACCTGCCCGCTTCCACCGCCAAACCGGCGCCGCGGCCAGAGAAACCGGTGTTCCTCAGCGTCAAGGCAGACCAGCGCCTGTTCCTCGGTGAAGACGAAGTGAAGGCCGAAGCACTCGGCGCCACGCTCGACGCCAGGACCCAGGGCAAGAAAGACACCACGATCTTCTTCCAGGCCGACAAAGGCGTGGATTACGGCGACCTGATGAGCGTGATGGACAACCTGCGCTCGGCCGGTTACCTGAAGGTAGGTCTGGTCGGACTCGAGACGGCAGCCAAGAAATGATCACGACGCGCCATAAGCTGACGCGTTACAGCGGTAGCCTGGCTGTGGTGCTGGGCGTTCACGCGCTGGCCATCGCGCTGGCGCTGAACTGGTCCGCCCGCCCGCCCATCGAATTGCCGCCCCAGGCAATGATGGTCGAACTGGCACCGGTCCCTGCCCCGCCACCGCCTGCTCCGCCGAAGGTCGTCACCCCACCGCAGCCACCGGCTCCGGTTGAAGAACTGCCGATCCCCAAGCTCGCCGAAGCGCCGAAAGCTGAAATTGCCGTGCCCAAGCCCGTCAAGCCAAAGCCCAAGCCACAGCCGCCCAAGCCGGTAGAGAAGAAACCCGAACCGCCGAAGGAAAAACCGGCCGAGGAAAAGCCTGCCGAAACGCAACAGACTCAGGCGCCAACGGAGAAATCCGCTCAGCCTGCACCGGGTCCTTCGCCGGCTCAACTGGCGGCCAAGGCCAGCTGGCAAGGCACGCTGCTGGCGCACCTGCAGAAGTACAAAAAGTACCCTGCCAGTGCACAGGCACGGGGCAAGGAAGGCATGAACCGCCTGCGTTTCGTCGTGGATGCCGAAGGCAATGTGTTGTCGTTTGAACTGGTAGGCGCCTCGGGCACTGCCGATCTGGACCGGGCCACCCTGGAAATGATCCGCCGCGCTCAACCGCTGCCCAAGCCGCCGGCCGACATGCTGACCAATGGCTCCATCGAAATCGTTGCACCCTTTGTGTATTCGCTGGAAAAACGCCGCCGGTAAACGCACCACCGCCCCATGTGGGAGCGAGCCTGCTCGCGATAGCGGTCTAACATTCAACGCAGATGTCGAATGTTGGGCCCTCATCGCGAGCAAGCTCGCTCCCACAGAGATTTCTGCCAGCAGGAAGGTCGCGTTCCAAGCCAAAAAGGCACCGAAAGGTGCCTTTCTCTTATCTACCAGCGGCAAACCGGCATTGCCCGGTGTCACCCGACACGCTCAGTCTGATAACGTGCGTCTATCGATTGCAGCCGGTATGCTTGGCCCGCAACTTCATGGACGCTTGCTATGACCCTCACAGAATTACGCTACATCGTTACCCTCGCCCAAGAGCAGCACTTCGGCCACGCGGCCGAGCGTTGCCACGTCAGCCAGCCGACCCTTTCGGTGGGCGTGAAAAAGCTTGAAGACGAACTCGGTGTGCTGATTTTCGAGCGCAGCAAAAGCGCCGTGCGCCTGACGCCGGTCGGCGAAGGCATCGTGGCCCAGGCGCAAAAGGTGCTGGAACAGGCCCAGGGCATCCGCGAACTGGCCCAGGCCGGCAAGAATCAGCTGACTGCCCCGCTCAAAGTCGGCGCGATCTACACCGTCGGCCCGTACCTGTTCCCGCACCTGATTCCACAACTGCACCGGGTCGCCCCGCAGATGCCGTTGTATATCGAAGAAAACTTCACCCACGTGCTGCGCGACAAACTGCGCAACGGCGAACTCGACGCGATCATCATCGCCCTGCCGTTCAGCGAAGCCGACGTGCTGACCCTGCAGCTCTACGACGAGCCGTTCTACGTGCTGATGCCGGCCCAGCATCCGTTGACGCAAAAAGAGTCCATCGACGCCAACCTGCTCAACGACAAGAGCCTGCTGCTGCTCGGCGAAGGCCACTGCTTCCGCGATCAGGTACTGGAAGCCTGCCCGACCCTGACCAAAGGCAACGACGGCGCCAAGCACACCACGGTGGAATCGAGCTCCCTGGAAACCATTCGCCACATGGTCGCGTCCGGCCTCGGGATTTCGATCCTGCCGTTGTCGGCAGTCGACAGTCATCACTACGCCCCCGGCGTGATCGAGGTGCGTCCGTTGTCGGCACCCGTACCGTTCCGCACCGTGGCCATTGCCTGGCGCGCCAGCTTCCCGCGTCCGAAGGCGATTGAAATCCTCGCCGACTCCATTCGCCTGTGCTCGGTGGCCAAGCCAGCGGCGCAGGTCGCTGCGGGCTAAGCGACGGTCATGAGCGAGTTGTCGCAAGTGTCGGTGACGGCACTCAAGGGTGTCGGTGAAGCCATGGCCGAGAAACTGGCCAAGGTCGGCCTGGAAAACCTCCAGGACGTGTTGTTTCACTTGCCCCTGCGCTATCAGGACCGCACCCGCGTGGTCCCGATTGGCGCGCTGCGACCCGGGCAGGATGCGGTCATCGAAGGCACGGTCAGCGGCGCCGATGTGGTCATGGGCCGTCGGCGCAGCCTCGTGGTGCGCTTGCAGGACGGTACTGGCGGGCTCAGCCTGCGCTTCTACCATTTCAGCAATGCGCAGAAGGAAGGCCTCAAACGCGGCACGCGGATTCGCTGCTACGGCGAGGCTCGGCCCGGTGCTTCGGGGCTGGAAATCTACCACCCGGAATATCGCGCCATCACTGGCGACGAACCACCGCCGGTGGATGAAACCCTGACTCCGGTCTACCCGCTCACTGAAGGCCTGACCCAACAGCGCCTGCGCCAGTTGTGCATGCAGACCCTCACCCTGCTCGGCCCCAGCAGCCTGCCCGACTGGCTGCCGAACGAGCTGGCCCGCGACTACCAACTGGCACCGCTGGCCGATGCAATCCGCTACCTGCACAACCCGCCCGCCGATGCCGACGTCGATGAACTCGCCCTCGGCCATCACTGGGCGCAGCACCGCCTGGCTTTCGAAGAACTGCTGACCCATCAACTGTCGCAACAGCGCCTGCGCGAAAGCATGCGCGCCCTGCGTGCGCCGGCGATGCCCAAAGCCACCCGGCTGCCGGCCAAATACCTGGCCAATCTCGGCTTCAGCCCGACCGGCGCCCAGCAACGGGTCGGCAACGAAATCGCCTACGACCTCAGCCAGCACGAACCGATGCTGCGGCTGATCCAGGGCGACGTCGGCGCCGGCAAAACCGTGGTCGCCGCCCTTGCCGCGCTGCAAGCGCTGGAGGCCGGTTATCAGGTCGCACTGATGGCACCCACCGAGATTCTCGCCGAGCAGCACTTCATCACCTTCAAGCGCTGGCTCGAACCGCTCGGCATCGAAGTCGCCTGGCTCGCCGGCAAGCTCAAGGGCAAGAACCGCACCGCAGCACTGGAGCAGATCGCCAATGGCACGCCCATGGTGGTTGGCACTCACGCGCTGTTCCAGGACGAAGTGCAATTCAAGAACCTGGCGCTGGTGATCATCGACGAACAGCACCGTTTCGGCGTACAGCAGCGTCTGGCCCTGAGGCAGAAAGGCGTCGGCGGACGCATGTGTCCGCATCAGTTGATCATGACCGCCACGCCGATCCCGCGCACGCTGGCCATGAGCGCCTACGCCGATCTCGACACCTCGATCCTCGACGAACTGCCCCCCGGCCGAACCCCTGTCAACACCGTGCTGATCACCGACACCCGGCGGGTCGAAGTCATCGAACGAGTGCGCAGCGCTTGCGCCGAAGGGCGTCAGGCCTATTGGGTGTGCACGCTGATCGAAGAGTCGGAAGAGCTGACCTGCCAAGCCGCCGAAACCACCTTTGAGGACCTCACCGCCGCCCTCGGCGAGCTGAAGGTCGGGCTGATCCACGGCCGCATGAAACCTGCGGAAAAAGCGGCGGTGATGGCCGAATTCAAGGCCGGCAACCTGCAACTGCTGGTCGCGACCACGGTGATCGAAGTCGGCGTGGACGTACCCAACGCCAGCCTGATGATCATCGAAAACCCCGAGCGCCTGGGCCTGGCGCAATTGCACCAGTTGCGCGGCCGCGTCGGTCGGGGCAGCGCCGTCAGCCATTGCGTGCTGCTCTACCATCCGCCGCTGTCGCAGATCGGCCGCCAGCGCCTGGGCATCATGCGCGAAACCAACGATGGTTTTGTCATCGCCGAAAAGGACCTGGAATTGCGCGGCCCCGGCGAAATGCTCGGCACCCGCCAAACCGGCCTGCTTCAATTCAAGGTCGCCGACCTGATGCGCGATGCCGATTTGCTGCCCGCCGTGCGTGATGCCGCCCAGGCATTGCTCGAGCGCTGGCCGACCCACGTCAGCCCGCTACTCGACCGTTGGCTGCGTCATGGCCAACAATACGGCCAAGTGTGACAACCGTCACAGTTTCTGAGGCGTGGCCTTAGGCAAGCTGGTTATACTCCTGCAATTGTTTAATCACGGATACAGACCATGACCGACGTTGCCTTCGCACCCGAGACCCCGCACGCTCCGTCGGTTATTCGGCTGATGCTGGGCAAGTTGGGCATTGCCTACGAAGAAGTGCTGGACCATCACGGCCTCAATGCCGCACGCAAAGTACAGGCCGTTCTGCTCGATGACAGCGTCGGCGCGCTGATGGTGTTGTTCCCGCAGAGCCAGTTGCTGGACCTCAATCGCCTGACCGAACTCACCGGTCGCCGCCTCACTGCCGTATCCACCGAGCGCCTGACAAAAATGCTCGGCAAGCACAACCTCAGCTTGCTGCCGGGCCTGCCGGCGCTGACCAGTTCACCCTGCCTGTACGACGAAAGCTTGCTGCGTGAGCCGAAGTTGCTGATCAACTCTGGCGAGCCAGGCGTGCTGCTGGAAGTCTCCAGCGAAGACTTCAAGACCATGCTGACCAAGGCCAGCGCCGCCAACTTCGGCGAAAACCTGACCAGCATCCGTCCGAACCTCGACCGCCCCGATGACGACCGTGAGGAAATCACCCAGGCCGTCCAGGCGTTTACCGCGCGGCGCATCCAGCAGCGTCTGGAAGAGACCATCGAGATTCCGCCGCTGGCCGAAACCGCGCAAAAGATCATCAAGCTGCGTGTCGACCCCAACGCCACCATCGACGACATCACCGGCGTGGTCGAAACCGACCCGGCGCTGGCCGCGCAAGTCGTGAGCTGGGCAGCGTCGCCGTACTACGCCTCACCGGGCAAGATCCGCTCCGTGGAAGACGCCATCGTGCGCGTGCTGGGCTTCGACCTGGTGATCAACCTGGCGCTGGGCCTGGCCCTGGGTAAAACCCTGAGCCTGCCCAAGGACCACCCGCAACAAACCACGCCGTACTGGCAGCAATCCATCTACACCGCCGCCGTTATCGAAGGCCTGACCCGCGCCATGCCGCGCACCCAGCGCCCGGAAGCCGGCCTGACCTACCTCGCCGGCCTGCTGCACAACTTCGGCTACCTGTTGCTGGCCCACGTGTTCCCGCCACACTTCTCGCTGATCTGCCGCCACCTGGAGGTCAACCCGCATCTGTGCCACAGCTTCGTGGAACAACACCTGCTGGGCATCAGCCGTGAACAGATCGGCTCCTGGTTGATGCGCTACTGGGACATGCCCGAAGAGCTGTCCACCGCCCTGCGCTTCCAGCACGACCCGGCCTACGACGGCACCTACGCCGAATACCCGAACCTGGTCTGCCTGTCGGTGCGCCTGCTGCGCAGCCGAGGCATCGGCTCCGGTCCCGACGAAGACATCCCCGACGCCCTGCTCGAACGCCTCGGCCTGAGCCGCGCCAAGGCCGACGACGTGGTCAGCAAAGTGCTGGAAGCTGAAGTGCTGTTGCGCGAACTGGCGTCGCAATTCACTCAAGGCTGAACAGCATCGCGGGCAAGCCCGCTCCCACAGGGATCGCTTAAATCCTGTGGGAGCGGGCTTGCCCGCGATGAATATCACTCGGTCGAACTGAAAGACCTCAAGCCTTGGGCTTCGCCTTCTTCGGCTTCAAATACTTGGTCAGCCCCTGAAACCAGATCACCAGCGCCGGGTTGCCCTTGATCTGGATCGACTTGTCCTGAATCCCGGTCATGAACGCCAATTGCTTGTTCTTCGCCTGCATCGTGGCAAAGCCATACGCGGCATCTTTAAAGGCAATCGCAAACGCCGGCTCGGCATGCACACCCGATTGGCTGGTGATGCGCTGATCCTTCACACGGAATTGCCGCGCCACTTTCCCGTCCAGGGTCTGCAGCTGGAACACCAGGTCCTTGTCACCCAACTGCTGCTGAAACGCCGGATTGGTCCGGCTGGCCTTACCCATCAACAAACCCAGCATCCACAGCAGAAAACGAAATTTCATGCGCACAGCCTCAGAAGGAAAATGAACGGCGAGGGCAGTGTAACGGCTAAAACATAGAACGCCACCATCCGCTTGATTTTGGAGAAGATGCTGCCATTTTTGACGCAGATGACTACCAAGTCATTGACGAATCTTCCGCACAAGTGACTTCGGCAGGCGGTGTTTTTCCACTCGATTACGCATTATCAGGAACCCGATATTATCCAGAACCCGAGTCACTCTGACCCAAAATAGCGTTTCGTTGTGGATGTCAGTCGCAATGACAAAAATCGAATTGGGCGTGCCCACACACCTGCCCGCCGTCACCTCTTCTTGGTCAATGAGCCGTGCGCGGAGAACGCTTTCGCTCCTGCGCACGGCTCATGTCAGGTCACTTCATCTGATGGTTGGCCGTTGCGCGGTCACCGTATAGCGATAACTCACATTGGTCAGCCGCCCATGAATAGCCAGCATCACCTCGAACGTGCCAGGTGTGAGTGTCGGCAAATGCAAATAGCGCAGGTCTTTACCATCCAGATACGCACCTGGACTGCCCACGATTTGGACACCGCCCGGCTCATACAGGACGTCACCCTTCGTCCGGGCCTGCACAAATATTTCAGGCATTCTGATGGGCAACAAACTGTTTTGCGCCACATTGCCCAACTCAAGAATGCCCAAGGCTTGATTGCGGGCATTAATGGAGGTGGTCGAAGGCAGCTTATTCAGGACGGTCAGGTCTTCAAACCCGTTGCTCTGAACTAACAGGTCTTTGAGGGCGGTCAGCCTGGCAAAGGAATCCGGGAGTTTTCCGCACAGGTTATTGTTATTACCCACGTCGAAGCGTTCCAGTTTTATCAGGTTGCCAATCGATTCCGGAATACCGCCTCTCATAATGCCCAGCGGCAATTGAGTACTCAGGTTCAGGCTGATCAGGCTTTCGAGTTTGCCGATCCAGTCTGGAATTGACTTGAGTGAGCAGTTGATGAAGTACGCCGACTTCAACTTTGCCAACGTCCCGAAGTCTTCAGGCAGACGGGTGATAAATTGGCGCTCTATCATCACATCCTCCAAGTTGCGCAGATGCCCAATGCCTCGCAAGCTGGTGATTTTTAACGGCTCCCCGCTCAACACTCTCAACGCCGTCACTTTATCCAGCATGTCCTGCGTCACCGTGTCTTCGATCGTCACCGGCATGCCCGTGGCTTTTGAAATATGCGCGGCCGCCACGCGCGCAAATGAAATGTCGTCAAAGAGAGTCTTGATCGGCGCCGGGATTTTCACAGGGGTAAAAGCCTTTGCAGTTGCCGTGTTCGAGGTCATGTCGGTCACCTTGCCAGTGTTTAAGGAGACTCTTTTATAAAACATCGTCCGCCCCCGTTTAACTGTCATAACTGACAGTTGGTAAGACCCATTTAGAATAATCCTGAGCCGGTTGACGGAGGGAGCGGTATGCGGCGCACCGTAAAATGCACTAGCAAAACCTGAAGTCGCCTTAGAAAGCGGAATTAAATCACGCTAAACCATTGGCACGGACTAACGCTCTCGAAAACGATCATTTTTCGAAAAGCCATCGTGAGAAAGAACGCCGCGACCATTTCAGCGAACCGGAAATGCCGGCAATGATCGCCAAGCAACAACACCTGCAGAAACACATTCCTGTAGGAGCTGCCGCAGGCTGCGATCTTTTGATCTTGCACCCAGCAGACTTCTCGGACATTTCCTTCGCAACGCACATTCGGGGGCTTCTCTGACTGCGCATCACGTTGTTCGACATCAAATCACCCACGCCACGGCTCCAGGCAAAAATCCAGGTGCCAGCTTGGGTCGTTCCGCTTTGAGATACGCAACATTCTGAAATATAGGAAGTTTCTGATCGCTGAAGGAGAGTCTTCCTACATCACCTCCTCCAACTTCTTGTTAGCGTATTTCGGTCATGGACACCGGAGTTACTAGTCCACGAACGGGCGAACTGTCAGGGAGACACACTCGAATGTTTGTATGGCACATGGTGCCCACGTGGCAAGAAATCGAAAGCCGTATAACCCATGAAATGGGTTACCAGGGAGGAACCAGTTATCACACGCAGTTCAATGAGCGTGCCCCCTCCCTCTCTCTCAATATCCGTCGTATCAACAGTGTCAGGTCTGCATTCAACCGCGCCGAATGGGAAGCAGGTTGCTTACTGAGGCAACGCTTCACTGACCTCGATATCGCCAGCATCCTCAACGAGCTGATCGGTGTCGTTACTCAAATGACAATGATCGTCGCGGGCAGTACCTTGACCGGCGGGGCGATCGGAGCAGGTATCGGCGCTTTTGTTGGAGGCGCCGGTGCCATTCCCTTGGGTGCTGCGGGCGCTGCGATGGGGATGCAAGTCAGCACCTGGATACTGGGGGTGCTCGGCCTGTCGTCCATCACTGAGTTTTTCGCCGAGGGTTTGCCGCGCATTGGCGAGTATTACCTGCAAGGCATCGCCATCGCGTGGGACGGCCCACGCGGCGAGAGGGGGTTGAGCCCGTTCAGCCAGGACGATCCTTTTGCCGAAAACAGGGCTGCCCATCACATTGCACTGGGTCATGTGGAAGTTGTCGTCCTGCTGCTGGGAGCCATCGTCGCTTACATTACGCGTGGTCGAGGCAATGCAAATGTCCTCGCCCAGGAAATGCGAGCAAGCCCCAAAGGGGCACGGCTTGGCGAATGGATGCTCAAGCATGAAGATGCACTGAAAAAACGACCAGACCTGCAACCCGCAGGGCCGCGCAGAGGTGCACTCAGCCCGCAGGAGCCTGCGCCGCCAGCAAATCGCCCACCCGGAAAAGACAAGGACTCGCCCCGTGACAAACCGAACGCCATGCCGCTTCATAAAGTCGAATGCTTCAAAGCGGACAAGATGCCGGCGTCTAAAATCGGAGAGTTCGAGCGGCAGTTGAAGGGGCAAGAGGACGGGCTGAATCGGCTGACGGTTGATGAGTTTCTGGAGAATGTTGCCAATCCGGTGAAGCGTAGTCGGACGGCGGCTAGGCAGGCCCGAAAGAAACTACAAGCCAAATTACAAACGCGATTTCAAAGGGAGTATTCGAAAACGATGAGCCCCGGAATTGCGAAAGCAGAGAGCCTGAAAAAAGCCAAGGAAACGATGTCCAACCTTGCAGGACTGCATAATCCGGATTTGAGTGCAGGCGGTAAAGATATCATCGCGGATTTCGGGGATCGACAAGTCAACTCCAGCATTGGCCCTCAATGGGGACCAAAAATAACTAATTTGAAAAAGGCCGCTGAGACAGTACCAGCGACTTTACGCAGTGACACATATCTCAATGTCAAACTTCATAAATGTTAAGGAGAAACGTAATGGATGAAGTATTTTCAATTTTTCTGGATACGTTTGGCGGCCCCATTGATCGACAGGAAGTACCAGCGTCTAGTATCGAACGCTATAGAGGCAAGCTACCCAATCAGCTACTGGAATACTGGGCTGAGCACGGTTGGTGCGGTTACGGTGAGGGGATTTTTTGGATCGTTAATCCACAAGAGTACGAGGGGGTAGTGGCATCCTGGATTGGAGGGACGAAATTTGAAGAGCGAGATGCTTACCACCTTATTGCTCGTAGCGCCTTCGGTGACTTGTACCTATGGGGTGAAAAAACGGGAGTCTCTCTTAAAATAACTAGTGTGCTTTCTCGATGTGATGTCGATGACTTCGAAATCACAAACGATGATTTGGATAGAGAACTTCAAAATTTTCTTTTATCTACAGAAGTGGAATACAACGATTTCGGCGACCTGTTCCAACCCGCAAAGAAAAAGCTCGGCACACTGCGTCACGACGAAATGTACGGCTTTGTTCCAGCGCTGATGTTCGGCGGCCCCGACACCCTCGATCATCTAGAGAAGGTGAAGGCAGTGGAGCATCTGATCCTGCTGTCTCAGATCACCGAGCTTCAGCCCTACAGTTTTTCAGACCTATAAACCAGATTTCAGGGGACGGATTTCAACAAGCTCTGTTAACCCCACAAAAAATGGGCACCCAACCCTGGTTGGCGTGCCCATTTTTTATTCCACCCCCCGCTACGCGAGAGGCGAAAACGGCTTACGGATTGACGCTGTCTTTCAACGACTTGCCTGGCTTGAACGCAACGGTGTTGCTGGCCTTGATTTTGACGGGCTCACCGGTTTGCGGGTTTTTGCCGGTGCGGGCACCGCGATGGCGTTGCAGGAAGGTGCCGAAGCCCACCAGCGTCACGCTGTCTTTGCGGTGCAGGGCACCGGTGATTTCTTCAAGAACGGCGTTTAGAACGCGGTTGGCTTGTTCTTTGGTGAGGTCTGCTTTTTCAGCAATGGCTGCAGCGAGGTCTGGTTTACGCATGTGAGTGAAGCCCCTTTGACGGTTTGTTGTTGTTATGTCCGTGCTGCTCTCTGCGGAGCAGCGCCAAAAGCGCCGCAGGTGCTCTACTCTGCGGCAGACGGGAGTGAGGATGGCACGCAGTGAGGCCCCGCGCCAGTATCGGCGCGGCCATTGTTAGGGCAAAAGGGGGGTGATTCCGACAGAACGACCGGTATTTATGCCAACAGGGCTGGAAGCTCTTTGTTCAGGGCCAGTTTTTCCATCACGGCGGCGCCTGTGAGGGCATAACCGAGCAGTTTGCCTGCGGCATCGCGGCATAAAACCTTGATGTCGGCGCCCTGCCCTTCGACGGTCCAGATGCCTTCTGCGCCCCGTGGCGGCGGGGACACCACCAGCGGGCACACCGGCGTTTTGACGGTGATCGGCATCGGGCCATAGGTGACGGCGGTCGGGTTGCCGGCCAGGGTTTGCGCCAGCGCTCGCGCACAGCTCATCAAGGGCATCACGTACAGCAGATTCAGCCCATCGACCTCGGCACAATCGCCCAGGGCGTAGATGTTCGCGTGGGAGGTCTTCAGGTGCCGGTCGACCATGATGCCGCGGTTGACCTGCAAACCGGCCGCTGCCGCCAGGTCGACACGCGGGCGCAGGCCAATGGCCGAGACCACCACGTCGCACGGGATCACCTGGCCATCGGACAGGTGCGCTTCCAGGCCATCCGCCACGCGTTGCAGACGGTTGAGCACCGGCCCGAGGTGGAAACGTGCACCGAGGCTTTCCAGGCCAGCCTGCACCGCTGCCGCGGCCGCCGGGTGCAACAGGGTCGGCATGACTTGCTCGCACGGCGCAACCAGTTGCACTTCGTAGCCACCCAGGGTCAGGTCGTTGGCGAACTCGCAGCCGATCAGGCCGGCGCCGAGCAGCAGCACGCGGCGCTTGCCAGCGGCTGCCGCACGGAAGCGTGCGTAGTCTTCCAGGTCGTTGATCGGGAATACGCAGTCCGCCGCGTCACCTTCAATGGGCACACGCACGGTTTCGGCGCCCCAGGCCAGGATCAGGTCGCGGTACATCACCGCTTCTTCACCGATCCACAGGCGCTTGTGGCCCGGGTCAATGCCGCTGATGCGCGTGTGGGTACGTATTTCGGCCTTGAGTTGTTCGGCCATGGCGCCGGGTTCGGCCATGCTCAGGCCGTCGGCATCCTTGTTTTTGCCGAAACCGGTGGAGAGCATCGGCTTGGAGTAGGAGCGCCCGTCATCGGCGGTAATCAAAAGCAGCGGGGTTTCGCTGTCGAGCTTGCGAAACTCGCGGGCGACGTTGTAGCCAGCCAGACCGGTGCCAATGATGACGACAGGTGCGTTCATTCCTTACTCCTCAATTATTCAGGCAGCGATTTCGATCATTTCAAAATCCATTTTGCCCACACCGCAGTCCGGGCACAGCCAGTCTTCCGGCACGTCTTCCCAACGGGTGCCCGGCGCAATGCCGTCATCCGGCCAACCGTCGGCTTCGTTGTAGATCAGGCCGCAGACGATACATTGCCACTTTTTCATCAGGTACTTCCTCAGGGTTCAGGCGTTTTGCCGGCCGGACGGTCGATGGTTGTAGCACTGCCGTCCAACTCAGCGCGTTTTGTACTGATCGGTGCTGCCGGATGCAAGCCTGTTTGGCGCAACGGCAGGCCAATTCAATCGATATCGGCGGCTGACATGTTAAGCTCGCCGCCTCATTTGCTGCCAATAATGACTCATTGTGCAACACACAGAATCCCCCTCTCCAGCTCCCCTCTGGCTCTCGCGCAGCGAACTGGCGCCCCTCCCCGATGCTTCCATCCTGGACTGGCTGTTCGACGAAGGCTCGCTCACCCGGCGCCTGATTCATCTGTCGAATGATGCCTTCAGCGTCTCGCCGATGTTCGAAGGCTGGCAAACCCTGCGCGCCGACGAATGCGCAGCGCTGGACCTGGCCGACGGCAGTGAAGGTTGGGTGCGCGAGGTGTATCTGCGCGGTCATGGTGAAGCCTGGGTGTTCGCCCGCAGCGTCGCGGCACGCAGTGCATTGCAAGGCGACGGCTTGCACATGGACGAATTGGGCAGCCGCTCCCTGGGTGAATTGCTGTTCTGCGACCAGGCCTTTCAGCGTCGGGCCATCGAGGTTTGTCATTATCCTCAAGAATGGCTGCCGGGCGAGGTGCGGGCGCCGGATCTATGGGGCCGCCGCTCACGTTTTGACCGCGGCGCGTTGAGTGTACTGGTGGCCGAAATCTTCCTGCCTTCCCTGTGGGACGCCGCACGCGCCCGATCGGAGAACCTCTGATGTACCAAAGCCTGCTCAAGTCCTTGAACCGCTTGAACCCTCGGGCCTGGGACTTCATTCAGCTGACGCGGATGGACAAGCCGATCGGCATTTACCTGCTGCTTTGGCCGACACTGTGGGCGCTGTGGATTGCCGGCAAGGGCTCGCCGTCCCTGGCCAACATTGTGATTTTTGTCCTGGGCGTAGTGCTGACCCGCGCCGGTGGCTGCGTGATCAACGACTGGGCGGACCGCAAGGTCGATGGTCATGTGAAACGCACCGAGCAGCGCCCGCTGGTGAGCGGCAAGATCAGCTCGAAAGAGGCGCTGGTGTTCTTCGCCTTGCTGATGGGCGTCAGTTTCCTGCTGGTGCTGTGCACCAACGCCGCGACCGTGTGGCTGTCGCTGGGCGGCCTGGCGCTGGCGTTCAGTTACCCCTTCATGAAGCGCTACACCTATTACCCGCAAGTGGTGCTGGGCGCCGCATTTTCGTGGGGGATGCCGATGGCGTTCACCGCAGAAACCGGTGAATTGCCGGCCGCCGCATGGCTGCTGTGGATCGCCAACCTGATGTGGACCGTGGGTTACGACACGTATTACGCGATGACCGACCGCGATGACGACCTGAAGATCGGCGTGAAATCCACGGCAATCCTGTTCGGCGATGCGGACCGGGCGATCATCCTGACCCTGCAGGGACTGGCGCTGGGTTGCCTGTTGCTGGCGGGTTCGAAGTTCGACCTGGGTGGCTGGTTCCACCTCGGACTGCTGGTGGCGGCGGGCTGCTTTGCGTGGGAATTCTGGTACACCCGCGACAAGGACCGGATGCGTTGCTTCAAGGCGTTTTTGCACAATCACTGGGCGGGCTTGGCGATTTTCGTCGGGATTGTGCTGGATTACGCGTTGCGTTGACCGTTGAAAAGATCGCAGCCTTCGGCAGCTCCTACCCGAAGGCTGCAATCCTTTTGCGGTGTTACATATGCTCGCGAACGACGTGCCAGACTTCTTTTTTCTTGTCACCCGTCATGTCTCCGGGCTTTTTGTCGTCCTCGTAGTAGTACAGCGGCTTGCCGTCAAAGGCCCATTGCATGGTCCCGTCGTCACGCTTGATAACGGTCCATTTACCTTCAGCCTTGGCACCCGCCTCTGCCTTGAACGGTGGCCAGTATTTGGCGCAGTCGCCAGTGCACACCGACTTGCCGCCAGTGTCCTTGTCGAACGTGTACAAGGTCATGCCCTTATGGTCGACCATCATGCCGTCTTTCATCATCGCCGGGTCGGCGGCAAAGGCCAGTGTCGGCAGCGTTAACGCCGCAGTGACCAGCAACGCCTTCCAGGATTGAGCAATGTAGTTCATGAAAACCTTCCTCTTGTGGTTGTCAGGATCCGGACTTAGAGCTTAGCCCAGGATCCAGCCAATCGCCGGCCGACTAAAATACTGTCACACGACTGCAATAATTCCGTTATCTAATGCGGCGCAAGACAGTTAAATGACAAGAGGATTAAGGGCATGGTTGGCAGGAGCATTCTGATCGTCGACGACGAAGCGCCTATTCGCGAAATGATCGCCGTTGCATTGGAAATGGCCGGCTATGACTGCCTGGAGGCTGAAAACTCCCAGCAGGCCCACGCCATTATCGTCGACCGCAAACCGGACCTGATCCTGCTCGACTGGATGCTGCCCGGCACGTCCGGCATCGAGCTGGCCCGTCGCCTCAAGCGTGATGAGCTGACCGGGGACATCCCGATCATCATGCTCACCGCCAAGGGTGAAGAGGACAACAAGATCCAGGGCCTGGAAGTCGGCGCCGACGACTACATCACCAAACCGTTTTCCCCCCGTGAGCTGGTGGCGCGCCTGAAAGCCGTGCTGCGCCGTGCCGGCCCGACCGATGGCGAGGCGCCCATCGAAGTCGGCGGCCTGCTGCTGGACCCGATCAGCCACCGCGTGACCATCGACGGTCGTCCCGCCGAGATGGGCCCGACCGAATACCGCCTGCTGCAATTCTTCATGACTCACCAGGAGCGCGCCTACACCCGTGGCCAGTTGCTGGATCAGGTCTGGGGCGGCAACGTCTATGTCGAAGAGCGTACCGTCGACGTGCACATTCGACGCCTGCGCAAAGCCCTCGGCGATGCTTACGAAAATCTGGTACAAACCGTGCGCGGCACCGGTTACCGCTTTTCCACCAAAGCCTGACCCGGACCCTTACCGCCCGACAAGCTGACAAGGACGCGCGTCACGTGAACCAAAACTGGCATGGCACCCTGATTCGCCACATGCTGCTACTGGTCACCGCCTGCTTGGTGATCGGCCTGATCACCGGCTATTACGGCTGGAGCCTCGCCGCAGGCCTGGGTCTTTACCTGGCCTGGACCCTCAAGCAATTGCTGCGTCTGCACGAGTGGCTGCGCCTGCACAAACCCGATGAAGCGCCGCCCGACGGCTACGGCCTGTGGGGCGAGGTGTTCGACAGCATCTACCACCTGCAACGCCGCGACCAACGGGTACGCGGACGCCTGCAAGCGGTGATCGACCGGGTTCAGGAATCCACCGCCGCGCTGAAAGACGCGGTGATCATGCTCGACACCGACGGTAACCTGGAATGGTGGAACCGTGCCGCCGAAACCCTGCTGGGCCTCAAGACCCCGCAGGACAGCGGCCAACCGGTGACCAACCTGGTGCGCCATCCGCGCTTCAAGGAATACTTCGAGCAAGACAGCTACGCCGAGCCGCTGGAAATTCCTTCGCCGACCAACGACCGCGTGCGCATTCAGCTGTACATCACCCGTTACGGCAACAACGAGCACTTGATGCTGGTGCGTGATGTGACGCGCATCCATCAGCTCGAGCAAATGCGCAAAGACTTCATCGCCAACGTGTCCCATGAACTGCGCACGCCGTTGACGGTGATCTGCGGCTACCTGGAAACCCTGCTCGATAACGTCGACGAGGTGAACCCGCGCTGGGGCCGTGCCTTGCAGCAGATGCAGCAACAAGGCGGACGCATGCAAACCCTGCTCAACGACCTGTTGTTGCTGGCCAAGCTGGAAGCCACCGATTATCCATCGGACAACCAGCCAGTGCCGATCGACGGCTTGCTGCAATCGATCAAGAGCGACGCGCAGCAGTTGTCCGGCCAGAAAAACCAGAAAATCACCCTGGAAGCCGACCCGACGATTCTGCTCAAGGGCAGCGAGGCGGAGTTGCGCAGCGCGTTTTCCAACCTGGTGTTCAACGCGGTGAAATACACCCCGGCCGAAGGCAACATCCGCATTCGCTGGTGGGGCGATGACCAGGGGGCGCACCTGAGCGTGCAGGATTCCGGGATCGGCATCGATGCCAAACACCTGCCACGCCTGACCGAACGGTTCTATCGCGTCGACTCCAGCCGCAACTCCAATACCGGTGGCACCGGCCTGGGGCTGGCGATCGTCAAACACGTTTTGTTACGTCATCGGGCACGGATGGAAATCAGCAGCGTACCAGGCCACGGCAGTACCTTTACCTGCCACTTTGCGCCGGCTCAGGTCACCCAATCACGGGTTATCAGCACCGCCGACTGATACCGGCCAGCACGCGCCACTAGGCAACTGGCCGGTCAGCCGCTACATTGGCTGACTTGCGCCTGCCCTTCAGGCGCGGATTTTTCTTCCCTCTCGAATACACGGAACCCGCAAAACTCCATCATGGACCCTTCCCCTGGCTTGACCCTCGCTACAATTTTCGCCGACTTCGGCATGATTCTTTTTGCTCTGATCCTGGTTTTGCTCAACGGTTTTTTCGTTGCGGCGGAATTTGCCATGGTCAAGCTGCGCTCGACCCGGGTCGAGGCCATCGCTGATAAAAACGGCTGGCGCGGGCACATCCTGCGCACCGTGCACAGTCAGCTCGATGCGTACCTGTCAGCCTGCCAATTGGGTATCACCCTCGCCTCCCTGGGCCTGGGTTGGGTCGGTGAGCCCGCGTTTGCCCACATTCTTGAGCCGGTGTTGAGCGCGGTCGGCGTTGAATCGGCCGAAGTGGTCAAAGGCATCTCGTTCTTCACCGCGTTCTTCATCATTTCGTACCTGCACATCGTGGTCGGTGAGCTCGCCCCGAAATCCTGGGCGATCCGCAAACCCGAATTGCTGTCGCTGTGGACCGCCGTGCCGCTGTACCTGTTCTATTGGGCCATGTACCCAGCCATCTACCTGCTCAACGCCAGCGCCAACACCATCCTGCGCATTGCAGGGCAAGGTGAACCCGGCCCGCATCACGAGCATCACTACAGCCGTGAAGAGCTGAAACTGATCCTGCACTCCAGCCGTGGCCAGGACCCGAGCGACCAAGGCATGCGCGTGCTGGCCTCGGCGGTGGAAATGGGCGAACTGGAGGTGGTCGACTGGGCCAACTCCCGCGAAGACCTGGTGACCCTGGAGTTCAACGCACCGCTCAAGCAGATCCTGGCGATGTTCCGTCGCCACAAGTTCAGCCGCTATCCGGTGTACGACAGCGAACGCCAGGAGTTCGTCGGCCTGCTGCACATCAAGGATCTGCTGCTGGAACTCGCGGCGCTGGACCACATTCCCGAGTCGTTCAACCTCGCCGAACTGACCCGTCCGCTGGAGCGCGTGTCGCGGCACATGCCGCTGTCGCAGTTGCTGGAGCAGTTCCGCAAGGGCGGTTCGCACTTCGCCGTGGTCGAAGAGGCCGACGGCAACATCATCGGCTACCTGACCATGGAAGACGTGCTGGAAGTGCTGGTGGGCGACATCCAGGACGAACACCGCAAAGCCGAACGCGGGATCCTCGCGTATCAGCCGGGCAAGTTGCTGGTGCGGGGCGATACGCCGCTGTTCAAGGTTGAACGACTGCTGGGCATCGATCTCGACCACGTCGAAGCCGAAACCCTTGCAGGGCTGGTCTATGAGAGCCTCAAGCGCGTTCCGGAAGAGGAAGAAGTGCTGGAAGTCGAAGGCCTGCGGATCATCATCAAGAAGATGAAGGGGCCGAAGATTGTCCTGGCCAAGGTGTTGATGCTCGATTAAACGTATTGACCTGAAAGATCGCAGCCTTCGGCAGCTCCTACAGGGCTATGTGAACACCGCGATCTTTTATTGCTTGCCCAACGCAAAGTTGGGCAAAGCACCCACCGGCTGGTTGAACTGATACGGAATCGACACCAGCCCCAGCCCGGTATTGCGCTGCACCACGAAGTGCAAATGCGGCCCGGTGCTGTTGCCGGTGTTGCCGGACAGCGCCAAAGGACTGCCTACCGTTACCCGCTGACCTTCCCGAACGCGGACCGAGCCCTTCTTCAGGTGCAGATAGACACCCATGGTCCCGTCATCGTGCAGCACCCGCACGAAATTGCCGGAGGCATCGGTGCCGCGCCCGCTTTGTCTGTTCTCGGTCTTCACCACCACCCCGCCTCGCGCGGCAATGATCGGCGTGCCCTCGGGCATCGCAATGTCCATGGCGTAACGGCTCTTGGGGCCGAAGTGGCTGTAGGGCCCATTGGCACCCTGACTGATCCGGAACGGGCCACCACGCCAGGGCAACGGGTACCGATAGCCCACCGTGGGTCCTGAGGGGTCGCCCAGGGAATACTTGAACTTCGGGACGTACGCCAGCGGCCTTCCACCTTTGGCCGCCGTGAGCTGCGCCAGGCGAACGCTGCTGCGCATCGGTATCACGCGCCGAATCGTCCTGCCCGGCACACCGCTGGCGTTCTTCACCCCGGCAAAACTCAATTCGACCTCTACCGGCGCATACAGGTCATTGCGTACATACACGCTGTGCACGCCGTTCTTCTTGGTGATGATGAGGCGCACCTGACGCTCAAGGTGCTCGACCATGCCATCGCGGAAAACGAGCACATGGGCGCCTTTGCTCGGGCGGTCGCTGTAGGAAACCACGCCATTGGCGTCTTTGGACTTGTAGATGGTCATGGCCACAGCCGAGGTGGCGACCATGAACAGGCCACAGAAAAACAGCAGGCGCATGAGCATGGGCAAGAATTCTGTCGAGTGGGAACTGAGATGGAGCCTAGCAGCTGCTATGGACCCGGCTAGTCGGCAGATGTTTCAAAATGGGCCTTTCAGAAGATTTTTGACAAAGCCAAAGGCCCCTTCGCGAGCAAGCCCGCTCCCACATTTGAAATGCATTCCAAATGTGGGAGCGGGCTTGCTCGCGAAAGCGGACTGACAGGCGACGAAGATCAAGCGCCAGGAATGAAGTGCTTCTGCGCCGTCCCCCGCGCAATCAGGCGCGAGATGTAATCGAGCTTCTGCGCATCCTGATCGACAAAGCGGAAGGTCAGTTGCAGCCAGTCGCTGTCAGGCTTCGGTTCGTGGGCCACGACGGCATGCAGATAGCCGTTGAGGCGGGCGATTTCGGCATTGTCGCCCTGCTCCAGGTCCAGCACGGCGCTGTCGAGGATCTGCGGCAGGGTCTCGGTGCGCTTGACCACCAACAGGGCCTCCTTGAGGCTCAGGGCCTTGATCACGCACTGCTGGATGCCGTTCGGCAAACGCAGCTGACCCTGGCCACGGCCGCTGGCAGGTGCCGAAGAGGCCGCAGGCGCCTTGACCGGCGGGCTGTTGAGCAAGCCTTTGGACGGTGCGGGCGCGGCTGTTGGCGTGGTGACAGACGCCTTGCCAGCGGTCAGGGCTGAGAGGGAGTCGTTGGCGAATGCAGGGCTGGTTTTGGTCGCGGCTACGCTGATCAAGGCATCGAGTTTGCCGACCTTGTGCAGCGCCTGCTTGACCTTGGTGATCAGCTGTTCGTTGGTGAACGGCTTGCTGACATAACCGGATACTCCAGCCTGGATCGCCTGGACGACGTTTTCCTTGTCGCCACGGCTGGTCACCATCACGAAGGGCATGGCTTTGAGGCTGTCTTGCTCACGACACCAGGTCAGCAGTTCCAGGCCGGACATTTCCGGCATTTCCCAGTCGCACAGGACCAGATCGAATGCTTCCTTGGCCAGCATGGCCTGGGCCTTTCTGCCGTTGATCGCGTCTTCGATCCGCATGCCCGGAAAATAATTGCGCAGGCACTTTTTCACCAAGTCACGAATGAACGACGCGTCGTCCACGACCAACACACTGACCTTACTCATCCACCACCCCTTTAAAAAATCCCGGCCAGCATACCGCCTTGCTGATGGCACATTGCCAAAAAACCTTCAGTCACGCCGGACTTTTCGTTCACGGGTGCTGCTTTTCGAATGCGTAGGCCACAAACAAAAACGCCCGGCCAACAGGCCGGGCGCTTTACTTGGGCAACCTTACTTATCGTCAGTTTTGCCCGGAACATTAGCGGTTTCGCCGGTTGTTCCTTCGACTTCTTCCTTCATGCGCTTGAGACCCAGGTGTCGCACGTCGGTGCCACGTACCAGGTAAATCACCAGTTCCGAGATATTGCGCGCGTGGTCGCCGATACGCTCCAGCGAACGCAGTACCCAGATAATGCTCAGAACCCGCGAGATCGAACGCGGATCTTCCATCATGTAGGTCGCCAACTCACGCAGGGCGGTCTTGTATTCGCGGTCGATGATCTTGTCGTACTGCGCCACCGACAAGGCCAGTTCGGCATCGAAACGGGCAAAGGCGTCCAGTGCATCACGGACCATGTTGCGCACCTGGTCACCGATGTGGCGCACTTCGACGTAACCGCGCGGCGCCTCGCCTTCTTCGCACAGCTGAATGGCGCGACGGGCGATCTTGGTCGCTTCGTCACCGATGCGCTCCAGATCGATCACCGATTTGGAAATACTGATGATCAGTCGCAGGTCGGACGCTGCCGGCTGACGACGGGCCAGAATGCGCAGGCATTCTTCGTCGATGTTGCGTTCCATCTGGTTGATCTGGTCGTCGATCTCGCGCACCTGCTGGGCCAGGCCGGAGTCGGCCTCGATCAGCGCGGTGACCGCGTCGTTGACCTGCTTCTCGACCAGCCCGCCCATGGCCAGGAGGTGGCTGCGCACTTCCTCCAGTTCGGCGTTGAACTGGGCAGAGATGTGGTGGGTTAAGCCTTCCTTCGAAATCATCTTTTGCTCCGCGATAGCTGTGAGCTGCAAGCTACAAGCTGCAAGCTGTGTTGTGTCGTACTCGGACCGCTCTTACTTGCCGCTTGAAGCTTGCGGCTTGCAGCTGTTCCTAGCCATACCGGCCCGTGATGTAGTCTTCGGTCTGCTTCTTCGCCGGATTGGTGAACAGGGTGTCGGTATCGCCAAATTCCACCAGTTTGCCCATGTACATGAACGCGGTGTAGTCCGAAACCCGCGCCGCCTGCTGCATGTTGTGGGTCACGATGACGATGGTGAACTTGGATTTCAGTTCGTAGATCAACTCTTCGACTTTCAGCGTGGAAATCGGGTCGAGTGCCGAGCAGGGTTCGTCGAGCAGCAATACTTCCGGCTCAACGGCGATGGTGCGGGCGATCACCAGACGCTGCTGCTGACCACCGGACAGGCCCAGTGCCGACTCGTGCAGACGGTCCTTGACCTCATCCCACAGTGCCGCACCTTTCAACGCCCACTCAACGGCTTCGTCGAGCACGCGCTTCTTGTTGATGCCTTGGATGCGCAGGCCGTAAACCACGTTTTCGTAGATGGTTTTCGGGAACGGGTTGGGCTTCTGGAACACCATGCCGACGCGACGACGCAGCTCGGCCACGTCTTCGCCCTTGCGGTAGATGTTGTTGCCGTACAGGTTGATCTCGCCTTCGACGCGGCAGCCATCCACCAGGTCGTTCATGCGGTTGAAGGTGCGCAGCAGCGTCGACTTGCCACAGCCAGACGGGCCGATGAAGGCGGTCACGCGCTGCTTCGGGATGTTCATGCTGACGTCGTATAGCGCTTGTTTTTCGCCGTAGAACAGGCTCAGGCCCGGCACTTCGATGGCTACGGTTTCCTGCTCGAGGTTCAGGCTCTGTTTGTCGCGACCCAGTGCCGACATGTTGATGCCGTGGGTATGTGCTTCGTGCTGCATGGGAGGCTCCCTGTGCTAACAAATTCGGTTCGGAACGCTGCTTGTTGCAGTTCCCATCAATATTCTGGTGGACGCGGTCCAGTGTGGGAGCGGGCTTGCTCGCGAAGAGGCCGGCACATTCAACATCAATGTTGCCTGACCCACCGCTTTCGCGAGCAAGCCCGCTCCCACATTGGAAATCAGCTGTCCAAGGCTTTGTACTTCTCGCGCAGGTGGTTACGGATGTACACCGCCGACAGGTTCAGCGTCGCGATCACCAGCACCAGCAGCAGCGCCGTGGCGTACACCAGCGGTCGTGCGGCTTCGACGTTCGGGCTCTGGAAGCCGACGTCATAGATGTGGAAGCCCAGGTGCATGATCTTCTGGTCCAGGTGCAGGTACGGGTAGTTACCGTCCACAGGCAACGACGGCGCCAGTTTCACCACACCCACCAGCATCAACGGCGCCACTTCACCCGCGGCACGAGCCACGGCGAGGATCATGCCGGTCATCATCGCCGGGCTGGCCATCGGCAAAACGATCTTCCACAAGGTTTCAGCCTTGGTCGCGCCGAGGGCCAACGAGCCTTCACGCACGGTGCGAGGAATCCGTGCCAGGCCTTCTTCGGTGGCCACGATCACCACCGGCACTGCCAGCAGCGCCAGGGTCAGCGAAGCCCAGAGCAGACCCGGCGTGCCGAAGGTCGGCGCCGGCAAGGCTTCCGGGAAGAACAGACGGTCGAGCGAGCCGCCCAGCACATAGACGAAGAAGCCCAGGCCGAACACCCCGTAAACGATGGCCGGAACACCTGCCAGGTTGTTCACCGCGATGCGGATCACCCGGGTCAGCGCGTTCTGCTTGGCGTATTCACGCAGGTACACCGCCGCCAGCACGCCGAACGGGGTCACGATCATCGCCATGATCAGGGTCATCATCACGGTGCCGAAAATGGCCGGGAAGATACCGCCCTCGGTGTTCGCTTCACGCGGGTCGTCGCTCAGGAACTCCCAGACCTTGCTGAAGTAGAAACCGATCTTGGTGGTCGTGCTCATGGCGTTCGGCTGGTAGGCGTGAACCACTTTGCCGATGCCGATTTCGATTTCCTTACCGTTCGCGTCGCGGGCGGTCAGGCTGTCGCGGTTGAACTGCGCATGCAGATCGTTCAGGCGCGCTTCAACATCCTGATAGCGGGCATTGAGTTCGGCGCGCTCCGATTCCATGTCCGCTTGTGCGGTGGCGTCGAGCTTGCCATCCAGTTCCAGCTTGCGACCGTGCAAGCGCACGCGCTCGAGACCGGCGTTGATCGCGCCGATGTCGGTTTTTTCCAGGTTCTTGAGCTGTGCGGCCAGCTTGTTGACGCGGTCGACACGGGCTTGCAACTCAGGCCAAGCGGCCTCGCCTTCAGCGACAACCTTGCCGTCCTGTTTAACGTTGACCAGGTAACCGTAGAAGTTGCCCCACTCACGCCGCTCGATCGCCATCAGCTCAGGCGGCGTCGTCTGGTTGGTCAGCCACTCGCCGACGACCCAGGTGAAGTCGTTGCCGTTCAGGTCACGGTTGCCGACCTTGATCAGCTCGCGGGTCATGAACTCCGGGCCGTCGTCAGGCACCGGCAGGCCGGCGCTCTTCAGACGGGCACGTGGCACTTCTTCCTTCTGTACGATTTCGCCGATCACCAGGTGATTGGCCTGGCCCGGTACGTCGTAACTGGCATGTACCAGGTCAGCCGGCCAGAAGTGACCCAGGCCGCGCACGGCAATCACTGCCAGCAGGCCAATGGTCATGATGACCGCGATGGACACCGCGCCACCGCTGATCCAGACGCCGGGGGCGCCGCTCTTGAACCATCCTTTCAGGGAGTTCTGTTTCACAGACTTCTACCTTTCTTAAAGCGACGAGTATTTCTTGCGCAGACGCTGACGAATCAGTTCTGCGAGGGTGTTCATGACGAAGGTGAACAACAGCAGCACCAGCGCCGAGAGGAACAGCACGCGGTAGTGGCTGCCGCCGACTTCCGACTCGGGCATTTCCACCGCAACGTTGGCCGCCAGGGTGCGCAGACCTTCGAACAGGTTCATTTCCATGACCGGGGTGTTACCGGTGGCCATCAGCACGATCATGGTTTCACCGACCGCACGGCCCATGCCGATCATCAGCGCCGAGAAGATGCCCGGGCTCGCGGTGAGGATCACCACGCGGGTCATGGTCTGCCACGGCGTGGCACCGAGGGCCAGGGAGCCCAGGGTCAGGCCACGCGGCACGCTGAACACGGCGTCTTCGGCGATGGAGTAGATGTTCGGGATGACCGCGAAGCCCATGGCCAGACCCACTACCAATGCGTTGCGCTGGTCGTAGGTGATGCCCAGGTCGTGGGAGATCCACATGCGCATATCGCCGCCGAAGAACCAGTTCTCCATGAACGGGCTCATGTACAGCGACAGCCAGCCCACAAACAGGATCACCGGAATCAGCAGCGCACTTTCCCAGCCATCCGGGACTTTCAGGCGGATCGACTCAGGCAGGCGGCTGAAGGTGAAACCGGCGACCAGGATGCCGATCGGCAACAGCATCAGCAGGCTGAAGATGCCCGGCAAGTGTCCTTCAACATAAGGTGCGAGGAACAGACCGGCGAAGAAGCCGAGGATCACCGTCGGCATCGCTTCCATCAATTCGATCACCGGCTTGACCTTGCGGCGCATGCCCGGTGCCATGAAGTACGCGGTGTAGATCGCAGCGGCAACGGCCAGTGGAGCGGCCAGCAGCATGGCGTAGAACGCGGCTTTCAGGGTACCGAAAGTCAGCGGCGACAGGCTCAGCTTGGGTTCGAAGTCGGTGTTGGCGGCGGTCGATTGCCAGACGTATTTAGGCTCGTCGTAGTTCTCGTACCAGACCTTGCTCCACAGCGCGCTCCACGAGACTTCCGGGTGCGGGTTGTCGAGCAGCAGCGGGTGCAACTTGCCGCCCGCTTCCACGATCACGCGGTTGGCACGCGGCGACAGACCGAAAATGCCCTGGCCTTCGGCAACCGACTCAACCAGCAAAGTGCGGTGGGCAGTGCTGTGGAACACGCCGAGCTTGCCGGAAGCGTCAAGGGCAATGAAGCCCTTGCGGCGTTCTTCGGCAGTGATTTCAACGATAGGCGTGGTGCCCATCTGGAAGGTGCGGATCTGCTTCAGGCGTTGCTCGCCATCCGGGTCGCGGGCCATGAACCACTGGGCCAGGCCACCCTTGGAGTCGCCGATGATCAGCGAGATGCCGCCCACCAGCTGGGTGCTGGCGGTGACTTGCGCTTCACCGTCTTCAAGCAGTTTGTAGCGACCGTTGAGGCTCTTGTCGCGCAGGCTGAACACGTCGGCCTGGGCACGCCCGTTGATCACGTACAGCCACTGCTGGCGCGGGTCGACGAAGATGTTCTTCACCGGCTCGGTCATCTGCGGCAGGTCGATGCGCTTCTGCTCGTTGGTGACTTCGCCGGTCATCATGTTCTCTTCGCTGGTCAGCGACAGAACATTGAGTTGCGAACCGGTGGAGCCAACCAGCATCAGGGTCGAATCGTTGGCGTTGAGGCTGACGTGCTCCAGCGCACCACCCGCCTCGTTCACCGCGATTGGCGCTTCGCCATACGGGTACTCGACGGCCGGGGTGATGGTTTTCTTGCCTTCCGGGTAGCCGACCTTATAGGTGTGGCGGAACACCAGGGCCTGACCGTTGGACAGACCAACAGCCACCAGCGGGTGGCCTGGCTGGTCTTCACCGATGGAGGTCACGGTGGTGCCGGCCGGAACAGGCAAATCGACGCGCTTGAGTTCGGCGCCACTGTCGATGTCGAAGAACAATGCCTGGCCCTTGTCGGAAACCCGCATCGCCACCTGATTCTGCTCTTCCAGGGAGATCATCAGCGGCTTGCCGGAATCCTGCATCCAGGCTGGAACGATCGCATCTTTCGCAGTCAGGCTGGCACCCTGGAACAACGGCGCAACCACGTAGGCGAGGAAGAAGAAGATCAGCGTGATGGCTGCCAGCACCGCCAGGCCGCCGATGAGGACGTACCAGCGAGTGAAGCGATCCTTGAGCGCGCGGATGCGACGCTTGCGTTGTAGCTCAGGCGTATTGAAGTCAATTCGCTTGGGGGGATTAGTAGTCATTGTGGAATTGGCCAGATCATTCATTCGCACACCCTAGCGATCCTGTATGACAGAAAGATGACAGTGCAGTGACGCAACAAATCCGCCGCTGGTGGTAGCCAGCAGTGGATCGGGAATTTGGGGGTTGTGTAGGAGCTGTCGAGGGAACCGAGGCTGCGATCTTTTGATCTTGCAGTTGAGAAAAGCCAGATCAAAAGATCGCAGCCTCGCTCCGCTCGACAGCTCCTGCACAGGAATCCGGGATTACCCCGGATTCAGGGTTTTACTTTTTTGCGACTTCAGCGCCGCCTTCCTGCAGACCCAGGTCAGCCAGAGCTTTGGCAGCTACTTTGGCCGGCAGTGGGATGTAACCGTCTTTCACTACAACTTCCTGGCCCTGTTTCGACAGAACCAGTTTCACGAACTCGGCTTCCAGCGGGGCCAGAGGCTTGTTCGGGGCTTTGTTGACGTATACGTACAGGAAGCGGGACAGCGGGTACTTGCCGTTCAGGGCGTTTTCTTCGGTGTCTTCGATGAAGTCCTGGCTGCCTTTCTTGGCCAGGGCCACAGTCTTCACGCTAGCGGTCTTGTAGCCGATGCCCGAGTAACCGATGCCGTTCAGCGAGGAGCTGATCGACTGCACGACCGAAGCCGAACCTGGCTGTTCGTTCACGTTTGGCTTGAAGTCGCCTTTGCACAGGGCTTCTTCCTTGAAGTAGCCGTAGGTGCCGGATACCGAGTTACGACCGAACAGCTGAACCGGCTTGTTGGCCAGGTCGCCGGTCACGCCCAGGTCGCCCCAGGTTTTCACGTCGGTTTTAGCGCCGCACAGACGAGTGGACGAGAAGATCGCGTCGACCTGTTCCATGGTCAGGTGCTGGATCGGGTTGTCCTTGTGTACGAATACCGCCAAGGCGTCCACGGCAACCGGGATTGCGGTTGGCTTGTAGCCGTACTTCTGTTCGAAGGCAGCCAGTTCGGTGTCCTTCATCTTGCGGCTCATCGGGCCCAGGTTGGAGGTGCCTTCAGTCAGCGCAGGTGGCGCAGTGGCGGAGCCAGCGGCCTGAATCTGGATGTTTACGTTCGGGTATTCTTTTTTGTAGTTCTCAGCCCAGAGGGTCATGAGGTTGGCCAGGGTATCGGAGCCGACGCTGGACAGGTTGCCCGACACACCAGTGGTCTTGGTGTAGCTCGGGATAGCAGGGTCAACAGCGGCAACCGCGTTGGCAGTCGCAACGCCAGCAGCGACAAAAGTCATTGCCGCCATCAAACGCTTCAGTTTCATGCCTTACTCCTAGCAGATAGGGTGTGTTAAGTCGGGGCCAAGTATCAGCAGGCCGTGTGAACACTCTATGGCTGAAATATGACAATTGGATGAAAGGCCAGTATTCAGTGTTTCCAGGTAATACCGCGTTATCGTTCTTCGCGATGTAGAAACGGATACATCCTTTACAAACGAAACCGGGGACATCCTTTACGTTTTTGTGGGTTTGAAAGGCGGTTTTCACCGCTTTTCAAACGCCCTAAAAGGTAACTGCACAAATACACTTCCCAGA